>NZ_CP172573.1:1560000-2160000 GCF_045999815.1 Butyrivibrio sp. NATIVEDY162 | reverse complement strand
GGTCCGGCGAGTTATGTTATGCGGCGAGGTTAAGGGCCTAAGGTCCGGAGCCGAAGGGAAACCAAGTGTGAACAGTGCGAAAGTCACATAACATAGACCCGAAACCGGGTGATCTATCCATGTGCAGGATGAAGCGGCCGTAAAAGGCTGTGGAGGTCCGAACTCACATCCGTTGAAAAGGGTGGAGATGACGTGTGGATAGGGGAGAAATTCCAATCGAACTCGGAGATAGCTGGTTCTCCCCGAAATAGCTTTAGGGCTAGCCCTGTATCATTCCTTTTGGAGGTAGAGCACTGAATATCCGCGGGGGCTTCACCGCTTACCAAAGATTATCAAACTCCGAATGCCAGTAAGGATAAGAACAGGAGTCAGACTGTACGAGATAAGTTGGACAGTCAAAAGGGAAAGAGCCCAGATCCACGGCTAAGGTCCCAAAGTGCGTGTTAAGTGGAAAAGGATGTGGGATTTCACAGACAGCTAGGATGTTGGCTCAGAAGCAGCCACACATTCAAAGAGTGCGTAATAGCTCACTAGCCGAGAGGTCCTGCGCCGAAAATTACCGGGGCTGAAACACGACACCGAAGCCTGGGGATCTTGAGTATCTACGGGTACTTAAGATCGGTAGGGGAGCATTCACAGGGGCGTCGAAGTCGTACCGAAAGGAGCGATGGAGCGCTGTGAAGAGAGAATGCCGGAATGAGTAGCGAGATGGAGGTGAGAATCCTCCAGGCCGAATATCCAAGGATTCCAGGGTAAAGCTGATCTGCCCTGGGGAAGTCGGGACCTAAGGCGAGGCCTGAAGGCGTAGTCGATGGACAGCAGGTTGATATTCCTGCACCTGATGATATCAGAAACTGTGGGGACGCAGGACGAAAGTGTGAGCCGGGAAAGGAAAACCCGGTCCCGCAAGGGGGAGCGAACTGAGAGTAGTGAAGCACATGGACGTACTGCCAAGAAAAGCCACTATTGCGTATCATCAGCCCGTACCGTAAACCGACACAGGTGGATGAGGAGAGGATCCTAAGGCCGGCGGGAGAAGCATTGTTAAGGAACTCGGCAAAATGTCCCCGTAACTTCGGGATAAGGGGAGCCTGCGAGAGCAGGCCGCAGAGAAGAGGCTCAAGCAACTGTTTAGCAAAAACACAGGTCTATGCGAAACCGAAAGGTGAGGTATATGGGCTGACGCCTGCCCGGTGCTGGAAGGTTAAGAGGAGAGGTTAGCGCAAGCGAAGCTTTGAATTTAAGCCCCAGTAAACGGCGGCCGTAACTATAACGGTCCTAAGGTAGCGAAATTCCTTGTCGGGTAAGTTCCGACCCGCACGAAAGGCGTAATGATTTGAGCACTGTCTCGGCAATGCACCCGGTGAAATTGAAGTACCAGTGAAGATGCTGGTTACCCGCGCCAGGACGGAAAGACCCCATGGAGCTTTACTCCAGGTTGATACTGGGATTCGGTACTGTATGTACAGGATAGGTGGGAGACTGAGAGGCTGTGACGTCAGTTGCAGCGGAGTCGCTGTTGGGATACCACCCTTATAGTACTGGGTTTCTAACCAAGGACCGTGAAACCGGTCCGGGGACAATGTCTGCCGGGGAGTTTGACTGGGGCGGTCGCCTCCGAAAGGGTATCGGAGGCGCTCAAAGGTTCCTTCAGAATGGACGGAAACCATTCGAAGAGTGCAAAGGCAGAAGGGAGCCTGACTGTGACACCGACGGGTGGAACAGATACGAAAGTAGGACTTAGTGATCCGGTGGCATGAAAGTGGGATTGCCATCGCTCAACGGATAAAAGCTACCCTGGGGATAACAGGCTTATCACTCCCAAGAGTTCACATCGACGGAGTGGTTTGGCACCTCGATGTCGGCTCATCGCATCCTGGGGCTGTAGCAGGTCCCAAGGGTTGGGCTGTTCGCCCATTAAAGCGGTACGCGAGCTGGGTTCAGAACGTCGTGAGACAGTTCGGTCCCTATCCGGCGCGGGCGTAGGATATCTGAGAGGAGCTGTCCTTAGTACGAGAGGACCGGGATGGACGGACCGCTGGTGTATCAGCTGCATCGCCAGATGCATAAGGCTGGGTAGCCAAGTCCGGAAGGGATAAACGCTGAAGGCATCTAAGCGTGAAGCCCCCCTCAAGATGAGATATCCCTGCTTTTAGCAGTAAGACCCCTTAGAGACTATGAGGTAGATAGGCACAAGGTGTAAGCACGGTAACGTGTTCAGCTGATGTGTACTAATAGGTCGAGGGCTTGTCCAATAAGGATATAGAACAAAAAAGCGGATCAAGATGTGTTCAGTGTTCGGTTTTGAAGGTACGGAATTTTGCAAATCCTCCCTTGCGATTGCTGCGCAATCCCAAGTGTGTGGCTGCGTCACGTGTTTTAAATACTTAACAATGCCTTGCATGCAAGCATGCAGATCATTGTTAAGCCTTTAAAACGTGAGGCTTTGCTTTCCTCAATAGCTCAGTCGGTAGAGCATTCGGCTGTTAACCGAAGTGTCGTAGGTTCGAGTCCTACTTGGGGAGCTCGTTTAACGGAGTTAAACAATAAAAGAAGCCTGCGAGGCAGGAAATATACGGCTCCGTGGTCAAGTGGTTAAGACATCGCCCTTTCACGGCGGTAACACGAGTTCGAGCCTCGTCGGAGTCATTATGGTGACTTAGCCAAGTGGTAAGGCGTGGGACTGCAACTCCCTGATCGTCGGTTCAAATCCGTCAGTCACCTTTAATATCAAGTCTTAAATGTCATAAGGCATTTAAGGCTTTATTCGTTTATTAGCATTTAAATATGGCGTTTCAGGGTGTAAAATTAAAAAAGATATTTGTAGAAAAGGGGAGGAGTAACAAAAATGGAATCAATGGAAGACTTTAAGGACGAGATTGACAGATCTTTTAGACAGATTAAAGAGGGGGATATACTCACAGGTACAGTAATTGGTGTGGAAGATACGTATGTGCTTTTAGACATCAAGTACTATACACAGGGTGTGATTAAGGCGGAAGATTTAAGCGATGATCCCAAGTTCAATATCAGAACTGATATAAAGGTTGGAGATGAGATAGAAGCAACTGTAGTAGCTACAGATGATGGTAATGGTAATATTCTTTTATCAAAGAAAGAAGCTACGCAGATTCTTGCATGGGATAAGCTTAAGGCTCTTATGGACAGTAAGGAAAATGTAACTGTCACTATAAGTGAAGCTGTAAAAAGTGGTGTTGTATGCTTCCTCGAAGGTATTAGGGCATTCATACCGGCATCAAAGCTTTCCCTCAACTATGTAGAAGAGGATGCTCTTAAGGATTTTGTAGGTAAAAAACTGGAAGTAAGAGTCATTACAGCCGACGAAAAAGATAAGAAACTTGTTCTTTCAGCTAGGGAGATTCTCAGAGAAAAGGCTGATGAAGAGAGAGCACAGAAGGTATCAAATGTTCAAGTTGGTCTTGTGACAGAGGGTACAGTTGAAAGCCTTCAGGATTATGGTGCATTCATTAACCTTGGTAACGGACTTTCAGGTCTTGTACATATTTCTCAGATTTCCAATCAGAGAATTGCTCATCCCAGCGCAGTACTTAAGGTTGGCGATAAGGTGAAGGTAAAGGTAACAGCTATTAAGGACGGTAAGTTAAGTCTTAGCATGAAGGCTCTCCAGGATATAGCAGCTACTGAGATTACTGAAGAGAAGATTGAATTTGAGAGTGAAGGCGAGGCTACTACATCTCTTGCAGATCTTTTAAAGAAGGCAGGTTTTTAAGGTTTTCGGATAAAGAAGACAGGTTTTTAAGATTTTCCGATAAGGAAGGATTTAAGATTTTCCAATTTGCTCAGGATTTAAAAGTACGATGCGCTTTATTGATAAGTGAGGTGACAGACTATGGATGATAAGATCAGAGAACTGAAGGAATTGATAGATGGGAGTAACAATATTGTTTTCTTTGGCGGAGCCGGTGTATCTACTGAGAGCGGAGTTCCTGATTTTAGAAGCGAGGACGGTCTCTATCATCAGCACTATAAATATCCACCTGAACAGATGTTAAGCCATAGTTTTTATGTACGAATGCCGGAGGAATTTTTCAGATTCTATAAGGATAAGCTTTTGGTAAAGGGGATAAAACCAAATAAAGCACATCTTAAGCTTGCTGAATGGGAAAAGCAAGGTAAGCTTAAGGCTGTAATTACACAGAATATAGATGGACTGCATCAGGCTGCAGGCAGCAAGGAAGTTCTCGAGCTTCATGGTAGCGTTCATAGGAATTACTGTGAAAAATGTGGTAAATTCTACGATTTTGATTATATGGCTGAATGTGAAGGCGTTCCTTACTGTGAATGTGGCGGAAGAATAAAGCCTGATGTTGTACTATATGAAGAAGGCCTTGATATGGACGTCATGAGTAAGGCTGTGAATTATATTGCAAATGCAGACGTGCTTATAATAGGTGGTACTTCACTTGTTGTTTATCCTGCCGCAGGTCTTATTGACTATTATCGGGGGCATAAGCTTGTACTGATAAACAAGCAGGCAACTACAAGAGATTCTCAGGCGGATCTTGTGATCCAGGGGCCTATAGGGGAAGTATTTGGACAGCTATAAAGAATTGAACCGCTAATTTTTTGTGATTAGAAATGTAAGGATTGGGAATTGTCAGTATATTCAAAGTGAATTCTGACTATCATAAAAAGGCATATTTTTGCTTGCAAGATTTCATATTTTGTGGTAAAGTCTATCTCTGTGATAATTTCCTTGTTACCATACTGAAAATGGTAGCCAGAGACCAAAAGGAGGTAAGAAAGCATGACAAAATATGAGTTAGCCGTTATCGTTAACGCAAAGATCGAAGACGACGCCAGAACAGCAGCTGTTGACAAGTGCAAAGCTTTGATCGAGAGATTCGGCGGACAGATCACAAATGTTGATGAGTGGGGCAAGAAAAAGCTCGCTTATGAAATCGAGAAGATGAACGAAGGCTTCTACTATTTCATACAGTTCGACGCTGAGCCTACAGCACCCGCTGATATCGAGAAGCGTGTCCGCATCGTCGATGGCGTCATTCGTTATTTGCTTGTTAAGCAGGACGAGGCCTAAATAGTAAAGGACGAGAAAAGATATGAATAAAGTTATACTTATGGGACGTTTAACAAGAGATCCTGAGGTGAGATATTCTCAAGGGGAGAGTTCTCTTGCAATTGCAAGATATTCACTTGCAGTAGACAGAAGATTTAACAGAAATAACCAGGATGGTCAGACAGCAGATTTTATTAACTGCGTAGCGTTTGGCAAGAATGGTGAATTTGCTGAGAAATACTTGAAAAAGGGAACTAAGATTGCCGTCACAGGCCGTATCCAGACAGGTAGTTATACCAATAAGGATGGTCAGAAAGTATACACTACAGAAGTTGTAGTCGAGGATCATGAATTCGCTGAGAGCAAGAATGCAGGAGGCGCTAATGCAGGATTCTCAGGTGGCTCACCGGCACCGACTTTTGATGCTCCCAGTAGCAACAATAGTGGTGATGGTTTCATCAATCTTCCTGATGGAATTGATGAAGAGCTTCCGTTTAATTAATTGATTTAATTTCACCCATGATAGGATATCATTTGATAATCGTAAGGGTGATGTCAACTGAAATTCGATAAGGAGGTACCACAATGGCTTTCAATAAGTCTGATAGAACCGATTCTCCTGTAAGAAGAAAAGGTGGTATGCACAGAAGAAAGAAAGTTTGTGTTTTCTGTGGAAAAGACAATGTTATTGATTATAAAGATACAGCTAAGCTGAAGAAGTTTGTTTCCGAAAGCGGAAAGATCCTTCCCAGACGTATCACAGGTAACTGCGCTAAGCACCAGAGAGAGCTTACATCAGCAATCAAGCGTGCTAGACACCTTGCACTCATGCCCTACGAAGCAGAGTAATAGCAGCTACTGATATAATCAGAATAGGTATATTATAGACACTTTCTAGAAGAGATTCTAGGAAGTGTCTTTTTTTCTAAAATAAGAGATAAAAACATCGTATATTTTGAATCAGATTTAAAGAGCTTTTTATTTATGTTATGATAAGATATATGCACATAACCATTGTAAGATGGAGAAAATAGTTATGCCAAAGAGTAGAATCAGGCTAAAGGGAAAACTTAAGACATTTCTTCGAATATTTATTTATCTTGGAGTACTTCTTGCACTTGTGATGATTGCTGTATTTACAGTGGACTTCACGGCAGGGCTTATTGTAGCTGCTTTTGCAGCTCTGTATTTTATGGCAGTCTTATATCTGGACTTTTATAATAAGCCGATCATTATGAATGAGCTTGTAAGCTTTGCTACAGAATATGGCCAGATTCAAAAGAGACTGCTTAGAGAGCTTGATCTGCCTCATGCGCTGCTTGATGATACCGGTAAGATAATTTGGACAAATGCTGCCTTTGAGAAGGCAACACATCAGGAGAAAGGTTTTCATAAATCCATATCCGTGCTTTTTCCCAATGTAACACCGGAGAAGTTTCCTTCAGGAGAAGAAGAGACTCATCAGGATGTGGAGTTTGAGGGGTATTTTTACACACTCAAGATGAAGAAGATATCTCTTGAGGAGATGGCAATAAACAGTGACATAATCGAGTCCGATGGATATGAGGGCTATCTGATAGCTGTTTATCTGTTTGATGAGACGGCGCTTAAGCTTGCAATAAACGAGGTGGATTCTCAGAGTCTTGCAGCAGGTCTTATTTATATAGATAACTATGATGAGGCGCTTGAGAGCGTTGAGGAAGTCAGAAGATCACTTTTGACAGCTCTTATTGACAGAAAGATAAATAAGTATATTGCGACCTGTGATGGTATTGCAAAGAAGATTGAAAAGGATAAGTACTTCATTGTTATGCCTAAAAAATCCGCGCAATATCTGAAGGAAGTGCGCTTTGACATTCTCGAGGATGTTAAGACAGTTAATATCGGTAATGAGATGGCAGTTACTCTTAGTATAGGAATCGGTCTTGATGGATTGTCCTATGCGCAAAATTATGAGTTTGCAAGGAACGCAATTGATGTTGCTCTTGGACGAGGCGGTGACCAGGCTGTTGTTAAGACTCCTGATGAGATAATGTACTTTGGAGGAAAAAGCCAGAAGGTTGAAAAGAGTACAAGAGTTAAGGCGAGAGTTAAGGCACATGCTCTTAAGGAAATCATTAACGGAAAAGATACCGTCATAGTAATGGGGCACAGGCTTGGTGATGTGGACAGTTTTGGATCTTCTGTGGGTATTTACAGGATTGCCAAGACTCTGGACAGAAGATGTCATATAGTCTTAAATGATGTGACTAATTCGATGAAGCCTCTGGTTGATCTTTTCAAAGATAATCCGGAATATGAGTCGGATATGATAATAAGTAACCAGCAAGCGATAGATATTGCAGGCAATAACGTGGTGCTTGTTGTTGTCGATGTCAATAAACCAAGTATTACAGAGTGCCCTGAACTTTTGAAGTTCTGTAAGACCATTGTGGTACTGGATCATCACAGACAGGGTGCAGAAGTCATAGAAAATGCGACTCTGTCATATGTTGAGCCTTATGCTTCAAGTGCCTGTGAGATGGTTTCCGAGATCCTTCAGTATATTGATGAGGCAGTTAAGATAAGGCCTGAAGAGGCTGACAGTATGTATTCGGGAATTGTTGTGGATACCAACAACTTCATGAATAAGGCAGGTGTCAGAACTTTTGAAGCGGCAGCGTTCCTTAGACGAAACGGTGCTGATGTTACAAGAGTAAGAAAACTTTTCAGAGAAGATGCGACAGAATACAAGGTAAAGGCAGACGCTGTCGGACAGGCTGAAATCTACAGAGGGGCATATGCCATTTCCGTGTGTGCAACAGAGGCGGTTCAGAGTCCTACAATTGTGGCTGCGCAGGCCGCAAATGAGCTACTGAATATCAAAGGTGTAAAGGCGAGCTTTACTCTTACGGAGTACCAGAATCAGATCTATGTCAGTGCCAGATCAATTGATGAAGTTAATGTTCAGATTATTATGGAGAAGCTTGGAGGCGGTGGCCATATAAGTTCAGCCGGATGCCAGTTTGAAGGTATAAGCACAGAGGTAGCTATCAACATGATAAAGAGCACTCTGGACAGTATGATTGAAGCCGGAGAACTCTCATGATACAGGCAAAAAAATCAGACATAGAATAGAGTAAATAATACAATAAAAGTGCAGTAAACGACATAGTCAAAGTGCAGTAAACAACATAGTCAAGAGTGCAGTAAATAATATATTCAAAAGAATAGTAAAAAAATAGTCAAAATACTGACAAAAATACAGTTATAAATCAGAAACAAAACGGAGGAGTGCAATATGGAAATAATTTTGTTAGAAGACGTTAAGTCTCTTGGAAAAAAGGGTGATATCGTAAAGGTTAGCGATGGATATGCTTCAAATTTCATTTTGCCTAAAAAGCTTGGAGTTGAAGCTACTAAGGCTAATCTGACTAATCTTAAAAATCATCAGGCAAAGGATGCCCGTGATGCGCAGGCTCTTCTTGAGAAGATGCAGGAATATGCCAAGGAAATTGAGAAGGCGACAGTTCGTCTTACAATGAAAGCCGGTGAGGGCGGACGAGTTTTCGGTTCTGTTTCTTCAAAGGAGATAGCTACGGAAGCTAAGAAACAGTTTGGTTTTGACATCGATAAAAAGAAGATTCAGCTCCCTGAGCCTATCCGTACATTTGGTACTACTGAGGTTCCGGTAAAGCTTCATCCTCAGGTTACTGCCACTCTTAAGGTTTCTGTAACGGAGGCTTGATATGCCTGAAGAAAATGTAATCCAGCGCACCATGCCGAACAGCCTTGAGGCTGAGCAGTCGGTGGTTGGTGCCATGATCATAGATAAGGATGCGATTCAGGTGGCATCTGAGATTATCTCCGGAGACGATTTTTATAACAGACAGCTGGGTATGCTGTTTGAAGCCATGGTTGAGCTCCATAAGGAGGGAACACCGGTTGACGGGATAACGCTTCAGAACCGCCTTAAGGAAAAGAATGCACCGCCGCAGGTTTACGATATGAACTATATTCTGGGAATGGCCGAGGCGGTTCCCACTTCTGCAAACGTAAAGTTCTATGCAGAGATCGTTCATGAAAAGAGTAAGCTTAGAGAGCTTATTCATTCCTGTGGTGACATAATAAACAACTGCTATAACGATAATATGGATCTGGCTGATCTTATGACGGACACTGAAAAAGAAATTTTCAGGATCACTCAGTTAAGGAATAGTGGTGAGTTTGTTCCGATCAGTGAGATTGTCATGAATGCACTGAATAAGATTGAACAGGCCAGCAAGATGCAGGGAACTGTAACAGGACTTGCTACAGGATTTACGGACCTTGATTACAGAACAGCCGGTTTTCAGCCATCGGACCTTATTCTTATAGCGGCTCGTCCCTCAATGGGTAAGACGGCATTTGTTCTTAATATTGCTCAGTATATGGCCTTTCATCAGGGAAAAACGGTTGCGGTTTTCTCGCTGGAAATGTCAAAGGAGCAGCTGGTAAACCGTCTTATGTCTATGGAATCGCATGTTGATTCGCAGCACATAAGAACAGGTAATATGACAGATATGGACTGGGAAAACCTGATAGAGAGTGCGGACCTGATCGGAAGGTCAAACCTGATAATTGACGACACACCAGGTATATCAATTCAGGAGCTTCAGTCAAAGTGCAGAAAATATAAGATGGAGCACAATCTCCACATCATAATGATCGACTACTTGCAGCTTATGAGTGGTAGCGGAAAAAGGTCTGCCGAGTCAAGACAGCAGGAAGTATCAGAGATTTCAAGATCTTTAAAGGCGCTTGCCCGTGAGCTTAATGTGCCGGTTGTTGCGCTGTCACAGCTATCCCGTGCGGTTGAGTCAAGACCTGATCACAGACCTATGATGTCAGACCTTCGTGAGTCAGGAGCTATCGAGCAGGATGCGGATATGGTTATGTTTATATACCGTGATGACTACTATAACAAGGATACTGACAGAAAGGGTGTTTCGGAGATAATCATCGCTAAGCAGAGAAACGGCCCTATCGGAACTGTTGAGCTGGCATGGCTTCCTGAATTTACAAAGTTTGCAAACTTAGAGCCTTCCAGGAGAAGTGCGCAAGAATAAAATTTTAAAAAAGCAAAATAAAAAACTCCGAAGCGTAAATGCTACGGAGTTTCTTTTTCATTTGCAAATATGCAATTAGCCCTGAGAAATAGCTGAAACAGGGCACTGAGCTGCGCATGAACCGCAGTCGATGCATGTATCGGGATCGATGTTGAACTGAGAATCTCCCTGAGAAATAGCTGAAACAGGGCACTGACCTGCACATGATCCGCAGCTGATGCAAGAATCACTAATAACGTATGCCATATCAAAAATCTCCTTCCTGAAATAAAAGTTAGTAATACGTGAAACAATTGGTATTAGCCGTTACCAATCTATATTACCTACTACAAAAGATATGATAATATAATTGTTTGTTTTTCGCAAGCAATTTAACGATAACTTTTATCTGTAAAGTGATACTTTAGAAAAGCTTTATTCTTTTTATATTTTCGTAATTTTGTTTAGAAAAATTATCAAAGGAAATGCGTGGAAATACAGTAATTACGTTGACTTTGATAAATCACAATGTTAGAATTTAAATTGCGCGTAGTGCGTAGATTAGCGATTTAACGGTATAGGTGTGTAAAAGCTTAACATGCCTATCCTGGAAATCCAAGTCCAAGTAGTCACAGGAATTCCGGTTTTTTCTTTGCCCCTGTGGTTACAATTTTATTAAAAGGTAGGAGGAATACAAATGGCAAGAAACATGAAAACCATGGACGGCAACGAGGCTGCGGCTTATGCTTCATATGCATTTACCGAAGTTGCAGCCATGTACCCGATCACACCTTCATCAGTTATGCCTGAGCATGTTGATGAGTGGGCTACTGCCGGCAAGAAGAACATCTTCGGTCGTACAGTACAGATTACAGAAATGCAGTCAGAGGCAGGTGCAGCAGGTGCTGTACACGGATCTCTCGTAGCAGGTGCACTTACATCTACTTACACTGCATCACAGGGACTTCTTCTTATGATCCCTGATATCTATAAGGTAGCTGGTGAGCGCCTTCCCGGTGTGTTCAATGTATCAGCTCGTTGCGTGGCTTCACATGCGCTGAACATTTTCGGTGATCATTCTGACGTCTATGCATGTCGCCAGACAGGTGCAGCAATGCTCTGCAGCTCAAGTGTACAGGAAGTTATGGATCTTACACCTGTATCATACATGGCTGCTATCGAGGGCAAGCTCCCCTTCATTAACTTCTTTGATGGTTTCCGTACATCACACGAAATCCAGAAGATCGAAGTTTGGGATTACAAGGATCTCGATGAGATGGTAAATCACGAGGCAATTGACGAGTTCAAGGCTAACGCTCTTAACCCGAATCATCCTCGTCAGATGGGTTCAGCTCAGAACCCTGATATCTTCTTCCAGGCAAGAGAAGCTTGCAACACAGGTTATGATGAGCTTCCTGCAATTGTTCAGAAGTACATGGACAAGGTTAATGCTAAGCTTGGAACAGATTACAAGCTCTTTAACTACTACGGAGATGCAAATGCTGAGACAATCATCATTGCTATGGGTTCCGTAAACGATACAATTGAAGAGACAATTGATTACCTTGCTAAGAAGGGTCAGAAGGTCGGCGTTGTTAAGGTTAGACTTTATCGTCCTTTCGATGCTAAGGCTCTTGTTGATGTTATTCCTGCAAGTGTTAAGAGAATCGCAGTTCTTGACAGAACTAAGGAGCCCGGTTCATACCGTGAGCCTCTTGCTCTTGACGTTATCGCAGCTCTTAAGGGCACAAAGTTTGAGTCAGTTCCTGTAATGTGCGGACGTTACGGTCTTGGTTCCAAGGATACAACTCCTGAGCAGATCGTTGCTGTTTACAACAATACAGATAAAGAGCAGTTCACAATCGGTATCAATGATGATGTTACACATCTTTCACTTGATGCTGGTGCTCCCCTTGTTACAACTCCTGAGGGAACAACAAACTGCAAGTTCTGGGGTCTTGGTGCTGACGGTACTGTTGGTGCTAACAAGAACTCCATCAAGATCATTGGTGATAACACAGACATGTATGCTCAGGCATACTTCGATTATGACTCTAAGAAGTCAGGTGGTGTTACAATGTCTCACCTTAGATTTGGTAAGACTCCTATCAAGTCTACTTACCTCATCAAGAAGGCTAACTTTGTAGCTTGCCACAATCCTTCATACATCCGCAAGTTCAACATGGTTCAGGAACTTGTTGATGGAGGATCATTCCTTCTTAACTGCCCTTGGACAGTAGATCAGCTCGAGGCTGAGATCCCCGGGCAGGTTAAGAAGTTCATGTATGACCACAAGATCAACTTCTACATCATGAACGGTTCTAAGATCGGTGTTGAAGTAGGTATGGGTCCTACAAGAATTAACACAATCCTTCAGTCTGCATTCTTCAACATCACAAAGATCATCCCTGAAGATGATGCTATCAAGTTCATGAAGGATGCTGCTCAGAAGACATATGGCCGTAAGGGTGAAGATGTCGTTAAGAAGAACTGGGCTGCTATCGATGCCGGTGCTGATCCGAAGAACCTCATCAAGGTTGAGATTCCGGAGAGCTGGAAAGATGCTAAGGACGAAGGCCTTGAGTTCACAGAAGCTAAGGGCGATCGTAAGGACGTTGTTGATTTCGTTAACAACATCCAGAGCAAGGTTAATTCTCAGGAAGGTAACACTCTTAAGGTTTCAGATCTTCTTCCTTATGTTGATGGTTCTACACCTAGTGGATCAGCTGCATTCGAGAAGAGAGGTATTGCAGTTAACGTTCCGAAGTGGGATGCTACAAAGTGCGTAGAGTGTGGATTCTGCTCACTCGTTTGTCCTCACGCTGCAATCAGAACAGTTGCTCTTACAGATGACGAAGTTGCTAAGGCTCCTGAAGGACTTCAGACAAAGGATCTCAACGGAGTTCCCGGATACAAGTTCTCAGTTGTTATCTCTGCACTTGATTGTACAGGATGCGGCTCATGTGCTAATGTCTGCGTAGGTAACAAGGCAGGCGAGACACTTAAGATGGGCGCTATCGCTGACAACAAGGATGAGCAGAAGTACTTCGACTATGCTGTTAAGACTCCTGTTAAGACAGAAGTTGTTGAGAAGCTTAAAGAGACAACAATCAGAGGTTCACAGTTCAAGCAGCCTCTCCTTGAGTTCTCAGGCGCTTGCGCAGGTTGTGGTGAGACACCTTATGTTAAGCTTGTTACTCAGCTCTTTGGTGACAGAATGTACGTTGCTAATGCTACAGGATGTACATCAATCTGGGGTAACTCCTCACCTTCAACACCTTACACAGTAAATGCTAAGGGACAGGGTCCTGCATGGGATAACTCACTGTTCGAAGATAATGCTGAGTTTGGTTTCGGTATGGTTCTTGCACAGAACGCACTCCGTGATGCTATCAAGGAGAAGGTAGAAGAGATCGTTGCAGCTGGCGGTTCTGCAAAGGATGCAGCTCAGAAGTATCTCGATACATTCACAAACGGTGCTACAAACACAGCTGCTACAGAAGAGCTCGTAGCCGCACTTGCAGGTGACAGCTCAGATGCTGCTAAGTATGTAGTTAAGAACAAAGACTTTGCTGCTAAGAAGTCACAGTGGATCTTCGGTGGTGACGGATGGGCATTCGATATCGGATTCGGTGGTCTCGATCACGTACTTGCTTCCGGTAAGGATGTAAACGTTCTCGTTGTTAACACTGAGGTTTACTCAAATACAGGTGGACAGTCTTCAAAGGCTACTCCTACAGGTGCTGTTGCACAGTTCGCTGCAGGTGGTAAGGAAATCAAGCAGAAGGATCTTGCTTCTATCGCAATGAGCTATGGTTATGTATACGTTGCTCAGATCGCTATGGGTGCTGATATGAACCAGACACTTAAGGCAATCGCAGAGGCTGAGGCATATCCGGGACCTTCACTTATCATCGCTTATGCTCCTTGTATCAACCAGGGTCTTAAGGCCGGCATGAACAAGGTTATGGACGAAGAGAAGAAGGCAGTTGCTACAGGATACTGGCATATGTTCAGATTCAATCCTGCTGCAGAGCAGAAGTTCTCACTTGACAGCAAGGCTCCTACAGAAGAGTATCAGGACTTCCTTGATGGTGAGGTTAGATACCTTTCACTTAAGCTCAAGAATCCTGAGAGAGCACAGAAGCTCTATGCTAAGTCTAAGGAGAACGCTCAGGAGCGTCTTGACTACCTGAACAAGCTCGTTACTCTTTATTCAAAATAATTTGTAATAAGAGCAAAAACTTATTATGAACCAATTAAGGCTTCGGAGAGAAATCTCCGAAGCCTTTTTTATATCATAGGAAATTGCTTTCCTATGATATAAAAAACACTCCGTGAGGATGCGCACTCGCGCGAAAGGAATATGTTGCATGCTGCAACCGCGCTCGGCGCGAGAATGTCGCAAGCGACATTCTTTTCTTGCCATTTGTGTACTAAAAAACGGCATGAAAATGTTAATTTAAAACTAACAATTTCATGCCGCTATTTTTAAAATTAAAACTTAAACCTGAGACAATTTCTGAATCGCCTGATCCTTGATGATCACTGTATAGTGCTCATTCAGATACTGCTCACTGATAGAATTAGAAGACTCAGATCTGCCATATTCTGACAAAAGTGTGCAGAGCTTCTGAAGTACAGTGGCAGATTCGTTATCAGGGTGAATCAGAAGATACAATCTGCCGTTTGATTCATTTTTGTACAATGTGTTTCTCACAGAAACATTCACCTGATTAAGTGATGTAAACTGCATTACATCGTGCATGGAACCAAAAGAGAAGAGGAAAAACGGATCCACATTCTTTGAAACCTTCTTAGCCTCTGCAGGGGATTCATTTTTCAATTTTTGGAAAAGATCCATAATATCTTCCTCGGTCTCGTCCTCGTTGTCATCTCCTGTGATCTCACTCTGAAGTGAGGGGGAGAAATTGGCAAAACGGGTATCAAGCTCCTCAGGATCTTCTACTTTGGTTATAATGAGAACGATGCACTCGGAATTAATCGGAACAGCTTCGATCATCAGCGGAATGTCCTCTGCATCGAATCCGAATTGGTAACTGGCCTGCTGCATCATATCGCGAAACAGGTCCTTAGCCTTGTCTGTCCCGTATGCAAGTTCGCTGATCTTCAGCTCTCTGCTTGCGAGATCTTCCTTTGTGAGTGTGCATCGAATCTGACAATCATTAACGCGTTCGATTTTCATGCGATGCCCTCCCTATATAAAAAAGTTTATAATAATCTACTATTAGTTTTTATATGTTAAATGATACAAATCCACGTGTCAATAGATATATCGGTTTGTTTTTGAAAATAATGCATAAAATAATAATAAAAAATAATAATGAAATTTGGTGTTGACAATATGATTTTTGTAATGTATATTACATAACCGTGGTGCCTCTGCAAAGCGTATCAGGGAGGAGGCATGGTACACAACAGTTTAATATAAATGTTTCACGTATTCTGCGTGGAATGTCTTACAAGTTCAACCGATAATCTCGGAAGAAATCACAAAAATATACCTGTAAACTTTTTAATGACAAATCAAAACAACAAAACTTGCAGGAATTGTTTTTAGTAGTAAAAGATTGTGATACAGCAGTGGCACCAGTGCCATTTGCCGGCGATCTCTGAATTTCTTTCTTTACTGGGAGAATAATAATACTATCAGACTTATAAGCAGTACTTGGGAAATTATCACTAAGTTAAAAACTCTAAGATTATATAGAGTATCTCTTTTTAGTGTCTGGCAGTACTTTAAAACCTCCTGTGATTACAATTAAAAATTTAAAGGAAAATGTTGGCCCCACCAGCAGAAAGATATGTCGGAATAAGACAAAAGACATAATTAAGAAAGTCCAAAATAAAGAGAGGAATATCAGAGTAATCGCCGAGAAAATGGTAATAGTTATAAATATTTGGTATAATGAGGCGATTGAAAGGAGTCGGGATTTTTAATGAAGAAAAAGATTAAACCGGTGATTTTTATAATTGCCCTTATTATAATTATAGGATTAATATATGCAGGACAGCTTGCATGGGAGCATTTTTCATATACGAAGGACAGAGCTGATTTAAATGAGTATTATGGGCTTACGGATGCAAAGCAGGCGGTTCTTATAATAGACGATCAGCTCATGGAGGAAAAGGCTACATACTTAAATAATAAGTTTTATCTTGATTACAATTTAGTTAAGGAATATATAAGCAGCAGATTTTATTATGGCAAAAATGATGGCATCATCGTTTATACAGGGCCAAATGCGATTTATACAGCTGCAATTGGAGAAAGTACGATCAGTTCTTCAAGCGGAGAGGTGATAAATCTTGATACAGCGGCAGCTATTCTTGAAGGCGACAATCTCTATGTCTCTGTGGACTATATTACAATGTTTACGTACAATACTTATGATGGCTTTGCTGATGAAGGACCTGCAAGGATCAGAGTTTATACCGGTCAGGGTAAAGAGATGCAGGTTGGTAACCTTGGTAAGGATATTGCTATCAGAAAGCTCGGCGGAAGAAAGAGCGAGGTTGTAAGTGATCACACTGCTGGACCAGTGACTGTTGTTGAGCAGATGGAGGAATGGTCAAGAGTTATCACAAGCGACGGACATATCGGATATATAGAGAATAAGCACATAAAGGATATTCAGCCTCAGGTTCTTGCAGGTGGTGGTGCTGATAAGGTTGATCTGGGAGAGTATACTTCCATATCAATGGAAGGCAAGGTGAACATGGGATTCCATCCTATTGGAGGCGTTGCCGGGAATGAATCGATCAATGGCATAATTGCGCAGACTAAGAGCCTTAATGTTCTTGCTCCCACATGGTTTTCACTCTCTGATACAGAGGGTAACATATCAAGCTATGCGACAAACGATTATATTACAACAGCTCACGCAAATGGAGCTCAGGTTTGGGCAGTTGTAGATAATTTTAATAATGAAAATAAGCCAAGCACAGAGGCAGTACTTTCAAGTGCAGCAGCCAGGGCTAATCTCATATCAAATCTGATGCAGCAGCAGGCTGAGTATGGATTTGAGGGCATAAATGTTGACTTTGAGTTAATTGGTGAGGAATATGCCGATTCATACCTTGAGTTTATAAGAGAGTTAGCTGTGGTGTGCCGACAAAACAGTATTATTTTGTCAGTAGATGATTATGTACCTATGGATTTTAATGATCACTATGATCTGATCGAACAGGGGATAATTGCTGATTACGTGGTTATAATGGGATATGATGAGCACTACGCAGGATCGGAGGAAGCAGGATCTGTTGCTTCCATCGGCTACGTATCAGCAGGTATCAATAAGGCACTTGAACAGGTGCCGGCATCAAAGCTCATTAATTCTGTTCCTTTTTATACCAGACTTTGGACAACAAGCGGAGGAGAGCTTTCCAGTAAAGCACTTCACATGGATGGTGCACAGAGCTTTATCTCTGAAAATGGAATAGAGATGAAATGGGATGAAGATACTTGTCAGTATTATGGTGAGAAAACAGCAGATAATGGCGATTTTTATCAGATATGGAATGAGGATGCAAAGTCCCTTGAGGCTAAGCTCTCGGTAATGCAGAACTCAGGAATTGCAGGTGTAGCAGAGTGGGCTCTTGGATTTGAGACCGCAGATGTATGGGATGTGATCGCTGATTATATGGCAAAGTAAGATTGGAATATAATAGTAAAAATGAATACAGAAGTTGTAAAAATAGAAGAAGGAAATATTGATGAAAACGCTCTTGCGGATTTGAAAAGAGCAGGAGATATAATTAAAAATGGTGGGCTTGTAGCTTTTCCCACTGAGACGGTTTACGGACTTGGCGGTGATGCGCTTAATCCGGAGTCTTCAAAGAAAATTTACGCAGCGAAGGGCAGACCTTCGGATAATCCGCTGATAGTTCATGTGGCTGATATGGAGTCAATAGAGAGGATTGTAGAGGAAGTGCCGGAGGCAGCTTATAAGCTTGCAAAAGCAGTATGGCCGGGACCTCTTACAATGATAATGAACAAATCTGATGCAGTTCCTTATGAAACTACAGGGGGACTGGATACGGTAGCCATAAGAATGCCTAGCAACAAGATAGCAGCAGAGCTTATAAGGCAGTCCGGAGGTTATATAGCGGCGCCCAGCGCTAATCTGTCAGGAAGACCAAGTCCAACTGAAGCAAAATACTGCGTTGAAGACCTTGATGGCAGAGTAGAGATGATAATAGACGGAGGTCAGGTTGGTATCGGACTGGAATCAACAATAGTTGATCTGACTGTGGATACACCAATGATATTAAGGCCCGGATATGTTACAAGAGAGATGCTTGATGATATTCTGGGTGATGTGAGCATAGACAGGACTATACTCAGTGCAGACAGCGGAGTAAAGCCCAAGGCTCCCGGAATGAAATACAGACATTATGCTCCCAAGGGAGACCTTACAATAGTTGAGGGAGACTCCCAAAGAGTTATAGAATATATTAATAATGAAATTGAGAAGCTTCGCGCTTCCGGTACAAAAACCGGAGTAATAGCAACATCACAGACAAGGGATTATTATAAGGCTGATGTTGTTAAGAGCGCAGGAAGCAGAGATGATGAAGAGGAGATTGCAAGAAACCTTTTCAGTATTCTCAGACAGTTTGATGATGAAAATGTAGGCTGTATGTATTCTGAAGCTTTTAATGAAAATGGAATCGGACAGGCTATAATGAACAGGCTCCTTAAGGCAGCAGGACATAAGGTGGTCAGGGTATAAATATAATGATAATCACGCAGAACAGTGTTGTATTTAAGTACAGCACGAGTATCTGCGAATAATATAAAAAAGAGGAGTATGAAAAATGATAGCACTTGGTAGTGATCACGGCGGATTTGACATTAAGCAGGTGGTTATTGAGCACCTGAAGGAGAGAGGAATCGAGTATAAGGACTTTGGAACTTATGACAAGAATTCCTGCGATTATCCGATTTTTGGTAAAGCAGCAGCGGAGGCTGTAGCCAACGGAGAATGCGAGAAGGGTATTGTTATCTGCACAACAGGTATAGGTATCTCAATCGTTGCCAATAAGGTTAAGGGCATCAGATGTGCACTTTGCAGCGAACCTCATTCTGCAAGACTTACAAGAGAGCATAACGACG
This sequence comes from Butyrivibrio sp. NATIVEDY162, assembly GCF_045999815.1. Taxonomy (GTDB): domain Bacteria; phylum Bacillota; class Clostridia; order Lachnospirales; family Lachnospiraceae; genus Butyrivibrio. The sequence goes on along the minus strand of NZ_CP172573.1, from coordinate 2,140,736 downwards.
CCAATGTCCTTGCTATGGGCGGAGCTCTCATCGGACCTGATATGGCTATTGATATTGTTGATACATTTTTGGATACTGAGTTCTCAGGTCTTGAGAAGCATGTAAGAAGAATCGGAGAAATCTCTGATATAGAGAAATAAATGTAAGCTTACTGTTTTTGAGGAGACATAGAACGTTGTTCTTTGTATAAGGAGATAATACGGGGGTAGATATGATTATCTTCTTGGCGTTAAGAATTACGGAGCATAGGCTCGGGGGAAAGGAAGGTTACGTATGAAAAGAGAAGACTACATATCCTGGGATGAATATTTTATGGGCGTTGCCAAGCTTGCTGCAATGCGTTCAAAGGATCCGAATACTCAGGTTGGTACCTGCATTGTAAGTCAGGATAATAAGATATTGTCCATGGGATATAACGGGTTCCCTATTGGCTGTGATGATGACAGCTTCCCTTGGGAGAGAGATGGGGAGGATGAGCTTTCCACAAAATATCCCTTTGTTACACACAGTGAGCTTAATGCTATTTTAAATTACAGAGGCGGAAGCCTTGACGGCGCAAAGCTCTATGTTTCTCTTTTTCCTTGTAATGAATGTGCTAAAGCGATCATTCAGGCAGGGATTAAGGAAGTAGTTTACGACAGTGATAAATACAGCTCCTCTGCAGCTACAAGGGCATCCAAGAGGATGTTTGATGCTGCAGGAGTGAAGTATCATCAATATAGCAGATCAGGAAAAAACATACATATAGAGATTTAAGCTCTGTATGTTAAGAGGATTAGTGTGAAAAGTTATTGGGGAAAAACCTTTCGTTTGGCATCTCTTATCCTGTTGCCGGTTTTATGCCTTAATCTGGGGAAACCGGCGGTGAGCGTTCACGCTACGGAAGAGACGAAAAAGAAGCTGGAGGAAGCAAAGGACAAACTTAATAAGACCAAGAATCAGCTTGATGAGACTAATGAGCAGCTTGATGATAAAAAGGAAGATATCACCAATTTGCATCAGGAGAAGAGTGTCCTTGAGAATAAGCTCAGTGATCTGAATGACCAGCTGACACAGGTGAGTAACAATCTCTCCGACCTGGAAGGGCAAATAGATACCAAAGAGGATGAGATTGCTACGACTCAGGAGGAGCTTGCTGCGGCTATTACAATCAGAGATGAGCAGTATGCCGCTATGAAAAAGCGAGTGCAGTTTATCTATGAAAAGCAGGGCTTTATGCTTATGGATATGCTTCTGGATGTCGGAGGCTTTGCTGATTTTTTAAATCACAGCGATTATGTTGCTGCTCTTTCAGCATATGACAGAAAAATGCTGGAGCAGTATAAAGAGACATGTGTGAATATTGATGCTAAGGAAAAGGCTCTTCAAAATGAAAAATCCGAGCTTGATCAGTGCAAGGTAGAGGTTGAGGCCGAACAGAGCAGGGTGTCAGGTCTTGTTAGTAAGACCAGCGGAAGCATCAATGAGTATAAGCAGAATATATCCACAGCTGAGGAAGAAGCCAGAAATATTGAGGATAAAGCAAGAGAATATGAGTCTCAGGTCGAGGAACAGAACAAAGACGTAAAAGAGCTTGAGGCCAAGCTTGCCGAAGAAATAAGGCTATCAAAATTGGCTGCAAAGTCAAAGTGGAGAAACATTTCAGAGGTTTCTTTTGCGGAAGGTGACAGATATCTTCTTGCAAATCTGATCTACTGCGAGGCGGGAGCCGAACCCTATGAAGGAAAAGTGGCTGTTGGAGCAGTAGTAATAAACAGAGTTTTGAGTTCGGTATACCCTGATACGGTTACCGGAGTAATATATCAGTCAGGACAGTTTTCACCGGTTGGAAGTGGAAGATTTGCACTTGCGCTTGCAAACGGAAGTGCTACAGAGTCCTGCTATCAGGCAGCAGATGCTGCAATGAGCGGTGCTACCAATGTAGGAAACTGCGTATACTTCCGTACGCCTATCCCGGGATTGTCAGGTATTAACATTGGCGGGCATGTGTTCTATTAAAAAGTGGCCGCTAAATCTTTATTCACTAAGTATGCAGAGAGTCTAATGCTTTGATAATGGGAGCCTCCAGAGTGGATATGCTATTTTCATAAAGCGCATCCATGAGGTTACTTAGAGAATTAAGAGCTGTTTTTAATTGTTGTTCATCGATCAGCTTTCGCTCAAAAGCTTCACATAATTCGTCAAGATCGAGAATACGCATTCTGCCATTGGGATAGATCACTACATCAGCCAGAAGGTCGAGAGCCACGATGGAGTTCTCCTTAGGGCCTTTCTGATAATCTATGATATCGCAGTACCAATACATAAGACTGGAATCTGCGCGGTAAAATTTGCTGATCTTGTAGCCTCTTTTTAAATAATAGCAGGAATATCCGTGAGACAGGTCAGAGCGGGGATGAATCGCTTTCCATGCAGTAACAATGGTGTTATCATCACATTGAAGGATCTGATCGTCTTTTAAAAGAATACATTCATCCGGAATGATACGTTTGCGGTAAAGAACAGGGTAACTCATGATTCCCCCTATCTGCGCAATACAGCGCTGTCAATAAGCGTTTAGAAGTTAGAAAAATATTACCGCGATGTGTGTAATAAGTCAATGGAATTAAGGTATAGGATTTGTAATGAAAAACGCAATCTTTAAGATTATATATACTATAGTTGTATTTGTACTTTCTCTGTTTCTGATAGGGCACTTCACTAATGTTGAGACAGTTGACATGACTGCAAAAATGGGTGCTCCTACTTTCCCCACAGTAAGCTTTGAGTTAAACGGCAAACAGGTGAATATGCTTCATGGATACGCCACTGAGATGGATGTTGCGCACATGAGGGGAGAAATTCTTCCGGCAACCGGCTCCAGAGGTATTTCTTTTCAGATGAATACCTATGGCGAGGAGGTTTCCGACTTAAAGTTTGAGGTAAGACAGGTTTCAGGTAACAGTCTTGTTGAAAACTCGGAAATAACTGATCTGTCAAGAGATGGCGATATTATACGGGGATCTTTTCAGATGAAGGACCTGATCGATGCAGGTCAGGAGTATATGCTGGTAATTCTGGCTAATGTCAACGGTCAGACGGCACGCTATTACACAAGGGTTATCTGGCCTGAGAGCGAGGAATCATTCCACGTTGCCGAGGCAATGGACTTTGCGGTTAATTTTTCAAATATGACCTTTGATAAGGCAGGTCAGGCAGAGGAGATATCAAAGTATCTGGAGACAAATTCTGAAGAGGACAACACTTCTTACAGCCACGTTTCAATTAACAGCAGTTTTGATCAGGTGACTTGGGGGGATCTTAACATAATTGAACACACAGCGCCAAGGATAATGCTCCGTGATATACATTCACAGACCTCTATTATAGGGCTTGAGTACCAGGTTACGCAGAAGACGGTGGATGGAAGCGAGAAGCTCTACAATATAGAGGAATCGTATAGAATCAGATATACATCGGACAGGATTTATCTTCTGAATTTTGACAGGAAGATGAATTATGTATTTAACGCTGATGCATCTGATTTTACAGATAATGCGATCGGTCTGTGGATAACCAATCCGGATGTGAAGATAAAAGAGAGCGATGGCGGCAGCGTTTTCGCATTTATCAGTGAAGACAGGCTCTATGTTTATAACGGTACGGAAAATAAGGTTGCTCTCGTTTTTGGATTTTATAATGATGATTATTCCGACGACAGAGCTACCTATAAAGGAAATACGATTCACATATTAAGTGTAGATGAGGCAGGAAATGTGGTATTTGCGGTTTCGGGATACATGAATCGCGGAGATCACGAGGGCTGTGTTGGAAATGCCATTTATAAATATGACTCGCAGCTAAACACTATAGAGGAGATGGTATTTATTCCCTCCACGCTTCATCAGGATATTGTCCGTGAGTACTCTGAGAAGGTTCTTTATGTAAGTAAAAGCGGAGAGCTTTTCATAATGCTTGATGGCGATATATATATGGTTGAGCTTGATCAGAGAAACCAGAAGAAGCTTATCGAGAATATATCCGAGGACAGATACTGTATTTCGGATTCAGGAAGTATCATCGCATGGCAGGATGAAGATAAGAAGACTGTTCAGATCATGAATCTCAGCACTCAGGCACAGTCAGATATTCAGGCAGAATCCGGAGACCTGATAAGAGTTCTTGGGTTTATGGGAGAGGACTTTGTGTACGGAATGGTTCATGAGTCTGATGTGCACACAGACCGAATGGGGACAAAGGTCTATGGAATGTACAGTGTTCATATTGTGGATAGTGAGGGCAATACTCTTGAAAACTACAGCCCGTCACAGGGTGTTGTTACCGATATCTCAATAGAGGATAATCTTATAAGACTGTCACGTGCCGCATGGAATGATGGAAGCGGACTATATGACGAACTGATAGATGATCAGATCATGAGTACTTTGAAAAAAGAAGTTGGAAGTAATTTCGTGACGGTTGCGGCGACTGAAAATTATAAGAATGTGACTCAGATTAATGTAAAGAGCAGCGCTAAGAAGAAATCACTTATAGTGCAGACTCCTAACATGACTTTGTATGAAGGAAGCCGTGAAGTTGAAATAAAATCTGACAGGGATACGGAGACTGAGCCATATTACTATGTATATGGACTCTACGGACTTGAGAGCGTGTGTGACAATCCCGCAGATGCTGTAACCGGTGCCTATAATGCTCCGGGCGTTGTCATGAATGATGTGAATCAGTATGTATGGGTGAGAGGTAATCTACTTGCTTCAAATCAGATAATGTATATCACCAACCTTGCTGAGAACTGGGAGAATATGTCTTCAGAGAATTCTACAAGCGTATGCCTTGACCTGATACTTCAGCACAAGGGAATAAACGTAAATGTGAATTCAATGCTTGAGCAGGGTAGTTCTGTAGTGGATATTTTGTCCAACAGCCTCGTTAATTCCAGAGTTTTGGAACTTGATGGCTGCCCCATGGAGGCAATGCTCTACTATGTAAATCAGGATATTCCTGTTATGGCAACTCTTAATGATGGAAACAGCCTGCTTATAATAGGCTTCAATGATCTTAACACGGTACTTCTTGAGCCTTCGACAGGGCAGGTTTATAAGCTTGGTAAGGGGGATACTACTACGTTGTTTGAGAATAACGGCAATCACTTTATAACTTATCTGCCGGGAATTGAGAACTATTCAAATTAAGACAAAAGTATGAAACTGTGAAAAAATATATTGACTTTGCGAACTATACAAATCAATTATTTTGAAACGAAGAAATAGTATTAAAAAGGAGCTTTGAAAAAATGATGATCATTTCTTCAAAGCTCTTTTAATTTAACTTAATTTATTTAACTTCCTCAAAAGAGGAAATAATTATTTCTGAGTATCAAGCTCTCCGTTCTTGTAGCGGGCGATGATGCTGTTGATACGTTCTACAGGATTAAGGAGATCACTAATTGAGGCATCGTGGTTAAGTGTGTCGATGAGGTAAGCGATGTACTTACTCATATCGCAGCTTATATACCAGTCACGGGAGAGAAGCTCAGGTGTCTGATAGATAAGGTTTGTGGTGAGGACTTTGTCTATCAGACCTTCCTCGTGAGCCTTATCGAATTTCTCAAGACCGTTTGTGAAAAGACCAAAGGTTGAGAATGCGAAAATTCTGGCTGCTTTTCTCTGCTTGAGAGCCTTAGCAACGTCGAAGATACTCTCACCTGAAGAAATCATATCATCTACGATGATAACATCCTTACCCTCAACGGAAGTTCCGAGGAACTCGTGTGATACGATAGGATTTCTGCCATCAACAACCTGAGTATAGTCACGGCGCTTGTAGAACATTCCTACGTCGAGACCCATAACGCTGGCGAGGTAGATAGCACGTCCCATACCGCCTTCATCAGGAGAGATGATCATCATATGGTCTGAATCAATCTGGAGATCGTTTATATTTCTAAGAAGTGCCTTGATAAACTGATATGTGGTACGAACAGTCTCAAAGCCGTTTAACGGAATAGCATTCTGAACTCTGGGGTCATGTGCATCGAAAGTAATAATGTTATCAACACCCATGCTTACAAGCTCCTGCAGTGCAATAGCACAGTCGAGAGATTCTCTGGATGTGCGCTTGTGCTGGCGGCTCTCATAAAGGAAAGGCATGATTACTGTAATTCTTCTGGCCTTACCACCTACAGCAGCTATTATTCTCTTAAGATCCTGATAGTGATCATCAGGAGACATGTGATTTTCTTTTCCGAAAAGTGAATAAGTAAGAGAGTGGTTACAAACATCAACCATGATGTAGAGATCATCACCTCTGACAGACTGTTTGATAACACCCTTGGCTTCGCCGCTTCCGAATCTCGGAACCTCTGCTTTTAAAAGATAGGAGGGACGTTCATAACCGGTAAATGCAAGACTTCCTTTGTGCTCGTTCTCGCGCTCCTCACGCCATTTAACAAGGTAATAATCTACCTTCTCTCCAAGTGACTCGCATCCCTTTAAAGGAATAATACCGAGTGAACCAACAGGGATAGTTTCAAGGTTGCGTTTTTCTTCTCTTCTTGGCATTGCCAAAATTCCTCACTTTCTATTTTGGACCTTTTTCATGATGCGGATATCCTTACCGGTCAGCTTGCAAAGATGATACGAGCTGGCAATTCTGGAGGATACTCGCTCTGAGTACATGGACTTGATGTCGTCCAATGAAAAATTAGTTGTGATAATGGTAGATTTATTCCTGTTCAATCTCTCATTAATGCACGTAAAAAGCTGAGGAATAGAAGTGTTTGAAACATGTTCTGTCCCCAGGTCATCAATTATGAGAAGTTCTGTATTGTAAAGATCTTCATATAGTGATCGCAGTTCCTCAGTCTTTTTAAAATCATAAGTATTGGTCTGGATCAGTGAAAAGAGAGAAGCGGCACTGAAATACAGTACTGAGTGCCCCATCTCCAGTATCTCCTTCGCAATACAGATGGAAAGGAATGATTTACCAGTACCAACTGTACCATAAAAGAGCAGATTTGGGTATAAACTTTCAAAATTCTTAATAAAATCTTTCGAAGTTCTTACTGCTCCGCGGAATCTCTCAAGATCCTCACCTGTATAATATTCTTCTGAAAGAACATCAAAATTAGCATCTTTAGCCAGCTTATTAATGTTGGACTGGGCATAAAGACGCTCGATGATTTTTTGTTTGAAGCATGAGCACTTTTCGTTGTTTACGTATCCGGTATCCTTGCAAAAGGGGCAATTATAGTGCATTTCAAGATAGTCATCGGATAGTCCGGCCTCACGCAAAAGACTGCGCTTCCTTGCGGATACTTCAGCCAGCTGTCTGTGAAGCTCGGATCTGTCCAACTTTTCCCCGTTTAAGAGGCGTCGCCCGAAGGCGGCGCTTCTTTTCCCGGTCTCCTGCTCAAGTACTAGGTAGCCGGGAACATGTTCTTCAACATACCTGATTCGCTTGGTCAGTTCACTTCTTCTGAGAGTACGAATTCTCTCATAATCGTGCATGATTTCGTCGTACTGCGTGTTTGATAATGCCATAGCGATTCACCTCCCTGCACTTCCCGCATGGATTTGGCCGCCACACGGAAAGTGCGTATCTTAATTGTCCAGTAACTGCTGTTCCAGACTAGAAAGATCGTATTCGTTTTGTTTGAACTGGTGGAAACGATTATTTGTTCTGATATTATCTATTTTCTTTATGCTTTCTTTTTTGGCTGTCTCTTTACCAAAATTGCAATCAAGCTTATTAACATCTGCAAGAGTCTTTACTCCGCCCTTGAACCAGCTTCTGAGGATACCGTCGCAATACTGAAGACGTTTTACCTGAGTCTGGAGAACTGTTCTGCGGCATGCCTCTGTGATAATAACAAGAGAAAAGCCGTATTCGTTCTGCCAGCGGTCAAAGAACTGAAGCTCTGCAGGAGTAGGAGCGTTCTGCATTCCAAGCTCTTTCATAATCTGATAAGCTGCTTTGGAAGCTGAGCTCTCAAGACTTGCCTGCTCTGTTGTGGTTATACCTTTTTCATGCCATGCCATTGCTACCTTGCGGACATAATCGAAATCCTTTTTGCCGGCACTTGCGCAGTGCTGGAGAAGGTAATCAAGAAGGTCCTCAGAGAATTCAAGATCATCCTGAATGTAGTAGATAGTCTTGATTTCGCCGGGATTCAATGTGCGACCAAAATACTGCTCAGCAACAAAAAGCATCTGCGGATTGTCTTTGTGCTCAACCTTCTTCTTCGGCTTCTTTACAACGGAATACTTAGGCTGTGCCACTTCTTCTGTCATACGTACAGAATGAAGGCTTGTGACCTTAGCAGCTCTCTTGGGCAGAATGTCCTGCATATGGATACCAATCAGCTGACCTGCAGCATCGAGCTCAAGCCCGATAAGTCCTTGCTCCTCCCAGTAGGAGAGGGCGCGCTGAACGTCCTTCTCCGTATAATTGAACTTGTCTGCAAGGTCAGCGACGCTGGTAGCCGTGCCTGCGCACATCATTCGAAGCAGATAAAGGTAAACCTTTATCTGAGCATCATTTGCATCTGCAAGATATTCATCAATAAAAATATTGGAAAGTGATGTCGTTGACATCATAGAATTGTTAATAGTTACTCGCCCCATCATTTGCTTTCTTCACCCACTTTTTTCATATTTTTCATTTTAAATCCTTTAAATCTCTCTAACACGATTTGAATTATACACAAAAGATGAACCTGTGCAAATGGGAAAAATGACGATAAAAATGCAGGCGGACACTGGGTTTGAAGGAATTTGATAATTTGTGGACAATGTGGATAACGTGGATTATTTTAATGAAAAATATAAAGAAAACCGCTGACTGCTCAGAGAGTTTCGAGGTAACAGTCAGCGGTAGTTATCCACACAGATTTTTAATTAAATTGTATAAGGTGAAAGTGGATAGGGTGGAAAATTACATTCCCAGGAGGTCATTCGCGATATTTACAACATCGCCTGCCCCCATGGTTATCAACAAATCATCCTTAGTGCAATTTTGCAAAAGAAATTTTTCAATCTCGTCAAAGGAAGGAAAATAATAACATTCATGGCCGAGTGACTCGATTTTCTCTTTTAAGGTCCTGGAGCTTATGCCCAGGTTATCTGTTTCTCTAGCAGCATAGATGTCAGCAATTATAAGCTTATCTGCGCCAAGGAGTGCATGAGCAAATTCATCCATAAGAGCTTTGGTCCTGGTAAAAGTGTGGGGCTGGAATACAACCCATATATTTTTGTGAGGATAGTTCTTGGCTGCGCTAAGGGTAGCAGCGATTTCCGTGGGATGGTGAGCGTAATCATCAATGATCGTCACACCGTCCACTGTCCCTTTATATTCGAAACGCCTGTCTGTTCCTGTAAATGAGCACAGACCTGATTTGATCTCAGCTTCACTGATTCCAAAGACATCACTTGCAGCTGCAGCTGCCATGGCATTGCTGATGTTGTGCTTGCCGGGAACCTTAAGTGCTATATCAAAACCATTTCCGTTCTTTATATTAATATGGAACGAAGCGTTACCAAAGGAATCATAGCTTATGTTTGTAGGATAATAATCATAATTATCTGAGAAACCATAAGTCTTGATGTTGCAGGTAAGACCATCTGTAATTTCTGAAAGATTCGGAATTTCTCCATTTATTACCAGGGTCCCGTTTTCCGGAATAAGCTGTGCAAACTTTCTGAAGGAATGCCTGATGTCATCAAGGTCCTTGAAGAAATCAAGGTGATCGGCATCAATGTTCAGGATTATTCCTACTCCGGGGAAAAAGCTGAGGAAGCTGTTTGTGTATTCACAGGCCTCAGTCACAAAATATTTTGAAGCTCCTATTCTGATGTTTCCGCCTATATCCTTCAAAAAGCCACCTATTGAAACAGTGGGATCAAGGTTTCCCTCAAGCATGATCTTGGCAACCATGGCTGTTGTGGTTGTCTTGCCATGAGTTCCCGCAACGTTAACGGGAAGGTGGTAATGCTGCATTATCTGACCAAGGAGCTCTGCTCTTGTAAGCATGGGGATGCCAAGCTTTTTGGCAGCAGCAAATTCGGGATTATCGGGATGGATGGCAGCAGTATAAACTACGACATCCGGCTTAATGATGTTATCGATATTCTCTGCGCGCTGACCAATGAATACCTTAATGCCGGCATTGGTGAGCTCGGCTGTAGCTTCTGATTCTGAGCGGTCTGATCCGCTTACTTTAAAGCCTCTGTTTGCAAGCACCAACGCAAGACCACTCATGGAAATGCCGCCAATGCCGATAAAATATACATTTATGGGATTATCAAAGCTAATCTGGTACACTATGTTCCTCCTACTATAATTATCAAAAAGTTATCTCTTGTATATGGAGAGAGAACAGATTAATCGTCTGTCAAACTCCGTATGTTAACCATACTACTTCCTATTAATCATGTCAAAATTTGCAGAATATCCAAAAAGTGAGAAAAATAGCGGATTATTTTCGTAAATTCGTTCCCTTTAAAATTTTAATGTGATATACTCTAAGTGGTGGTTTATGTGGGGGAATTAAAAATCAACCATCATTAATAAACACCGCGAGCAAAAATTCATTATTATGACAACGAGGTCTTAACATGATAAAAAAAGAGATGATTGCCATGTTGCTGGCCGGTGGGCAAGGTAGCAGACTGGGCGTTCTGACCGCAAAGATGGCGAAACCAGCAGTTTCATTTGGCGGTAAATACCGTATCATTGACTTTCCACTAAGTAATTGTATCAACTCAGGAGTAGATACAGTGGGTGTGCTTACACAGTACAGACCGCTGCGTCTTAATTCGCATATCGGAATTGGTATTCCGTGGGATCTTGACCGTAATATCGGTGGTGTATCCATTTTGCCTCCTTATGAAAAGAGTGCGAATAGTGAGTGGTATACCGGAACAGCCAATGCAATTTTCCAGAATTTAGAGTACATGGAGAATTACCATCCTGATTATGTGCTCATTCTTTCAGGTGACCACATTTACAAGATGGATTATGAGACCATGCTTGATTTCCACAAGGCTAACGGAGCAGATGTAACAATTGCAGTTATGCCCGTACCGATTGAGGAAGCAAGCAGATTTGGTATTATGATCACTGATGAGGACAGGAAAATTGTGGACTTTGAGGAGAAGCCTGAGAAGCCACGTTCCAATCTTGCGTCCATGGGTATTTATATTTTCTCATGGGAAGCTCTTAAGGAAGCACTCATCACCAATCAGGATCAGCCGGGTCTCGATTTTGGTAAGCATATTATTCCTTACTGCAAGGATAAGGGTCAGTCCTTATATGCATATGAATTTGACGGCTACTGGAAGGATGTAGGAACACTTACATCATACTGGGAAGCCAATATGGAGCTTATTGATATCGTTCCTGAGTTCAACCTCTATGAGGAGTATTGGAAGATCTACACAAGGAACGAGGTTCAGCCTCCGCAGTACTTAGGACCTGAGAGTTCTACATCCAGAAGTATTATTGGTGAGGGTTCTGAGATTTACGGCGAGGTTCATAACTCGGTAATCGGATGCGGCGTTAAGATTGGCAAAGGCACAGTCGTAAGCCACTCCATCATCATGAATGGAACCGAGATCGGTGAGAACTGCAACATAGAAAAAGCGGTTATAGCCGAGCAGGTAAAAATCGGAAACAATGTAAAACTTGGCGAGGGCGAAGAAGTTCAGAACGAGACCAAGCCCGGTATTTACAGAGACGGAATCGTAACTATCGGAGAAAAATCAGTTGTGCCAAACGGCGTGGTCGTTGGCAAGAACACAATGATCTCCGGTGTAACTACCGAAGCAGACTATCCGGACAATGTGCTGGCTAGCGGAAGAACATTAGATAAGGCAGGTGATAGGTAGTGAGAGCGATTGGAATTATTCTTGCCGGAGGTGGCAGCAACCGCATGCACGAGCTTTCTAAGAACAGAGCCGTTTGTGCTATGCCCATAGCCGGTTTTTACAGAAGTATTGATTTTGCATTGAGTAACATGACGAACTCCCATATTCAGACGGTGGCAGTCTTCACGCAGTATAATGCAGGAAGCCTGAATACACATCTTTCATCATCCAAATGGTGGGACTTCGGACGTAAGCAGGGTGGTCTTTATGTATTCACTCCTGCAGCTAAGGCTAACGGCAATCTGTGGTACAGAGGTACAGCTGATGCCATTGCGCAGAACCTCAGCTTTTTGAAGAGCTGTCATGAGCCCTATGTGGTTATCACTTCAGGTGACTGCGTATATAAGATGGATTATAACAAGCTTCTTGAGTATCACATTGAGAAGCAGGCAGATATCACTGTTGTATGCAAGGATGTCGCAGCTGATATCGATACAGAGAGATTCGGAACGATCCGCATGAACGAGGAGAGCCGGATCGAGGAGTTCGAGGAGAAGCCTGTAGTTGCAAGATCCAACACGGTTTCCTGCGGTGTGTATGTAATAAGACGCCGTCAGCTTATCGAACTCATAGAGAAAGCACAGACAGAAGAGAGATTCGACTTCGTTAGGGATATCCTCGTAAGATACAAGGATATGAAGAGAATCTACGGATACAAGCTCAAGACCTACTGGAATAACATCGCTTCTGTTGAAGATTATTTCCGCACCAATATGGACTTCCTTAAACCGGAAGTAAGAAACTATTTCTTCAACGAGTATCCGGGTGTATATACCAAGGTTATCGACCTTCCGCCTGCAAAGTACAATGTGGGAGTTAAGGTTTCAAACAGCCTTATCTCAAGCGGATGTATCATAAACGGTATGGTTGAGGATTCAGTTATCTTCAAGGGTGCATTCATTGGTAATAACTGCTACATCAAGAATTCAATAATTCTGAATGATGTTTATATCGGTGATAATACACACATTGAGAACTGCATCGTAGAGAGTCACGGTACCATTCAGGCTAACTCTTATTACAAGGGTGAGAATGATATCAAAATAGTAGTTGAGAATAATGAGAGGTATGTAATCTAAGTATTCATTATACATTTCTAGAAGGGGGATAAACAGGATGAATATTACAGATGTTCGTGTCAGAAAAGTAGCTAAGCAGGGGAAAATGCGTGCCATTGTTTCAATCACACTTGATAATGAATTTGTTGTTCATGATATCAAGGTCATTGAGGGTGACAAGGGTCTTTTCATTGCAATGCCCAGCAAAAAATCAGTTGATGGAGAGTATCGTGATATCGCACATCCGATTAACTCCGATACCAGAAGACTGCTTCAGGATACTATACTGAAGGCTTATGATGAAGCTTCTGACGAGGTAATTGATTCAAGACCGGTAGCTGATGAAGCTGCACCTGCAGGTGTTGGAAGTTTGTTCTGATAAAAATTGTATTCAGAATGATTTTATGAGATTATATGGGGAGTGGCGTTTAGGCGTCATTCCCTTTTTTATTCAATAGGAAATTCCTTCGGATTTCCTATTGAATAAAAAGCGCTCCGCTAAGGATGCGACTGGTGCGCAGATGAATTTTGCAAGCTAAAGCTTGCGCGCACCAGCGCGCAAAGAGTCGCGAGCGACTCTTTGTTCTTAATATTTTTTTGAGAGGAAGTTATGTTTTTAATTGCAGGACTCGGTAATCCCGAGAAAAAATATAATGCCACAAGGCACAATGTTGGCTTTGGGGTAATAGATGTTTTATCTGAAAAATATGATATAGATCTTACTGAGATGAAGTTCAAAGGTATGTACGGAAAAGGAAGGATCGGCAATGAAAAGGTCATCCTTCTTAAGCCTCTGACATACATGAATTTAAGTGGTGAGTCCATAAGACCTGTGGCTGACTATTTTAAAATAGATACAAAAACAGAGCTTATAGTGATATCCGACGATATAGATCTTGACCCCGGTAGGATCAGGGTTCGTCCCGGCGGAAGTGCAGGCGGACACAATGGGCTTAAGAACATTATCGCCCAGCTAGGCCATGATGAGTTCTCACGTGTAAGAGTGGGAGTAGGTAAAAAGCCCCCAAGGATTGATCTTGCGGATTGGGTTTTGGGACATTTTGACAAAGAAGATACCGAATACGTCAAGGAAGCCATGGAGCATGCAGCAGATGCTGTGAGACTTATAATGGAAGAAGACGTAAATGCGGCTATGAACAAGTGGAACGGAGTTAAACCGGATAAGGAATAGGTCTGTATGAGAGCTATAGAGGCGCCTCTTTTCGAGTTGGAGGCTTTTCAAAAACTGAATAAATATCTGGAAAAACCTTTTGCATGCGCTGAGGTATCAGGATGTATGGATTCTCAAAAGCTCCATATGATAGGTGCGCTTGCACAGGATTATAAATATCGCATCATCGTTACCTACAGCGATATCAGAGTAAAGGAGATTGTGGAGGACTACAGGTTCTACGACCGCAATGTCACTGTTTATCCTGCCAAGGATCTGATCTTTTATCAGGCGGATATTCACTCCAATGAAATCGTAAGAGAGAGAATAAAATGCTTAAGGCGCCTTATTGAAGGAAGACCCGTTACTGTTGTCACCACCTTTTCAAGCCTTATGACACCACAGATTCCGGTTGATGTCATAAAGAACAACATTTTAAAAATCGATAAGAGAAAACCTGTGGATGAGAGGCAGATCGCCAAGACTCTGACACAGATAGGATATTCAAGAGTTTATCAGGTTGGAGCACCTGGTGAGTTTTCCGTGAGAGGTGACATTATAGATGTGTTTGACCTCACAGAGGAGAACCCGTACCGTATCGAGCTCTGGGGTGACGAAGTTGAAAACATCAGAAGCTTCGACATCATGACTCAGCGCTCTATTGATAAGCTTGAATCCATAGAGATATACCCTGCAGCGGAGATAATTCTCACAGATGATGAGAAAAAGCAGGGACTAAAAAAGATGGAGAGCGAGATGAAGCTCGTCTATCAAAAGCTCAGGGATGAATTTAAGACAGAGGCAGCTCACAGGATTAAGACATCGTTCGAGGAACTAAAGGAAGAGCTGACTGAGCTGGAACTTGAGGTCAACCTGGAGAGCTATATCAGATATTTTTATGAAAAGACCGTGACATTTTTGGAACTTTTCCCTGCAGGTAAATCCTGCATTTTCATAGATGAGCCCCTTCATGTGCTGGAGCACGCTTCTGCTGTTGAGACAGAGTTCAGGGAGAGCATGATCCACAGATCGGAGAATGGTTATGCACTTCCGTCACAGATGGACCTTCTGTATTCAGCAGAGGAGTGCATTGCAAGGATGCAGAGCACGAGGCGTGTAATGGTATCAGCGCTCCAGGCTCCGGAGGGACTAAACAGGTTTAAACCTGAAGTACACTTCGAGGTACATGCGAGAAGTATCGCTCCTTACAACAACAGCTTCGAGTCTCTTGTGCATGACCTTAAGGGCTTTGTTAAAAACGGCTACAAGGTGCTTATTTTATCAGGCTCAAGAACAAGGGCAAAGCGAATAGTAGAGGATCTTAGGGACCAGAGCGTAACAGCTTTTTATAGTGAAAATCCCATGAGGGAGCTGCAGCCCGGTGAGATAATGACCTATTACGGCAGAATCTTAAAAGGTTTTGAGTACACTGACCTTAAATTTGCGGTCATTTCAGAGAGCGATATTTTCACAGAGCACAAAAAGAAAAAGAGAAAGAGCTCAAAGTCGAAATACAGCGGTGAGAAAATATCGGGATTTTCGGACCTCACTGTTGGCGATTACGTTGTCCACGAGGATCACGGACTTGGAATTTATAAAGGAATAGAGAAGATTGAGACTGATCATGTTGTCAGGGATTACATAAAGATAAGCTATGCTGATGGCGGTAACCTCTATGTCCTTGCAACAGGACTTAATGTCATTCAGAAGTATGCAAGCGGTGATGCGGGCGCTGACGGCAAGGCCAGAAAGCCTAAGCTTAACAAGCTTGGAACCGGTGACTGGAAGAGAACGAAGAACAAGGTAAGGACTGCTGTTGAAGAGATAGCGGATGACCTTGTGGAGCTCTATGCCAAGAGACAAAACAGCAGCGGATACCGGTTTGGCAAGGATACTGTGTGGCAGCAGGAGTTTGAGGATGCATTTCCTTTTGATGAGACAGAAGATCAGCTGACCGCTATATCGGACACCAAAGCTGACATGGAATCAGCCAGAATAATGGACAGACTTATCTGCGGTGACGTGGGCTTTGGAAAGACAGAGATTGCTATACGTGCGGCATTTAAGGCAGTTCAGGACGGAAAACAGGTTGCTATTTTAGTGCCTACAACTATCCTTGCACAGCAGCATTACAATACCTTTACCGAGAGAATGAAAGACTTCCCCGTAAGGGTTGATATGATGTCAAGATTCCGCACAGCTTCTGAACAGAAGAAAACGGTGGAGGATCTAAAGAAAGGTCTTGTTGACGTAGTAATAGGAACTCACAGACTTTTATCAAAGGATGTGGTCTACAAGGATCTGGGGCTTCTCATCGTGGATGAGGAGCAGAGATTTGGAGTAACTCACAAGGAAAAGATCAAAAAGCTCAAGGAAAATGTGGACGTTCTGACCTTGTCCGCAACGCCTATTCCAAGAACACTTCATATGTCACTTGTGGGAATAAGAGATATGAGCGTCCTTGAGGAAGCTCCAATGGACAGACAGCCTATTCAGACCTTTGTATGTGAGTACAACGACGAGATGGTGCGCGAAGCCATATCGAGAGAGGTTGCAAGAGGCGGCCAGGTTTACTATGTGTACAACAGAGTAAATGACATCGCGGATGTGGCAGCAAGGATCCAGAAGCTTGTGCCTGAGGTGAATGTATCCTTTGCACATGGACAGATGAAGGAATCCGAGCTTGAGAGAATCATGTATGACTTTATAGATGGTGAGATCAATGTGCTGGTATCAACCACTATTATCGAGACAGGACTTGATATCGCCAATGCCAACACGATGATAATCCATGATTCCGATAAAATGGGACTTTCGCAGCTCTATCAGCTAAGAGGACGTGTCGGAAGATCTAACAGAACTGCCTACGCTTTTCTTATGTACAAGAGAAACAAGATGCTGCGTGAGGTTGCGGAAAAACGATTATCGGCTATAAGAGAATTCACCGATCTGGGTTCAGGCTTTAAGATAGCGATGCGTGATCTTGAAATCAGAGGCGCAGGAAACCTTCTTGGAAAGAGTCAGTCAGGACATATGGCATCTGTCGGGTACGACTTGTATTGTAAGATGCTGGGAGAAGCTGTCAGAAGAAAGAAGGGCGAAGAAAAGGATGCCCTTTTGGAAGATTTTTCAACCAGCGTAGATCTTGATGTGGACGCATTTATTCCAAATGATTATATTGTTAATGAGGAACAGAAGCTTGAAATCTATAAGCGCATCGCGGGAATCGAGAATGAGGGTGATCGCGATGATATGAGAGATGAGCTGAAGGACCGATTCGGAGATATACCGGAGTCGGTTGATAACCTCATAAGAATTTCACTTGTAAGAGAGAAAGCGCACAGCTTATACATACTTGAGATAAAGGGCGGAAACGGGGAAGTTGCCATCAAGATGAACAACAATGCAAGACTTAAGGCGGAGAATATTCCTGTTTTCATAGCAGCCTGCGACGGAAAGATAGAGTTCAGGCCGGCATCATATTCTCTTTTTCTGTATAAATATGTAAAGAACAACAATACTATGGAAGCAGAGAGACAGCTCCTTAAGGACGTGGAAGAGATTGTCAGTAAGATGGAAGTTCTCTCTGAGAAACAGTGACAAGGAAAAAGGACGACATGGAAGAAATACAGATTGTCAACGAAAAATACATAACACAGCTTCGCGAGCGCGTAGAGCGAAAACTTGGAGAGAGCCATGGTGCCTGTGAGCTTCTGGACAGCGCACTTAAAAATGTAAGAAACCCTGTTCAGAACCCCAGGGTGGTTTATCAGGGAGAGCCCGGAGCCTACAGCGAGATGGCAGCGATAGACTTTTTCGGAAAAGGCGTAAACAGCGAAGGCCTGATGCATTTTGAGGATACCTTCGAGGCAATTAAGAGAGGGGAAGCGGACTATGCGGTTCTTCCTATAGAGAATTCCTCGACGGGAGCCATCAGACAGGTGTATGACCTTCTTGCTCAGTACGAGTGCTACATGGTTGGTGAAACAACTGTCAGAGTAAAGCACAATCTGATGGTTCTGCCTGATGCGGATATATCTGATATCAAAACCGTATTTTCGCACGAGCAGGGAATTTTCCAGTGCGAGCAGTTTTTAAATGAGCACAGAGACTGGGTGAGAGTACCTCAGGCAGATACTGCAGGAAGCGCCCGAATGGTGGCTGAGCTTGGAGATAGGAGTAAGGCTGCCATATGTTCATCAAGAGCAGCTGAGATATACGGACTTAAGATAATAAAAGAGGGCATAAATACAAATAGAAGTAACACCACAAGGTTTGTTGTGGTATCTCCCATGATGGAGCTTAGAAGCGGAAGGGATAAGATCTGCATAAGCTTTAGAACAGAGCACAAGGCAGGTGCGCTTCATGAAGCTCTTACAGTTTTCAGAATCTATGGACTTAATCTGGTGCGCCTCGAGTCAAGACCTATTCCCGAGGAGAAGTGGCAGTACATGTTCTTTGCGGAATTTACCGGGGATTTGATGGTCGAAGGAATGAACCGCGTCATAGAGGCTCTTCAGTGTACAGTTACGGACATTAGAATATTCGGAAACTTTGTTGAAAATCTGGAATAATAAAAATGCCTTCTCCCGACTGTGCGGAGAAGGCTTTGATACTTTTGGAATCCGGTTATAATCTTTTGACGTCACATTTCTGGTTTTCACCGTGGCGTATCTCGTTTTTCCTGCATCTGAAAACCTGAGCGTTTTCAATAGAGACTACATGACCGCCATCTGCCGCAAGAGCAGTAAGCATCTTCTTGTAAAAGTCCTGATAATCGGCTTCTGTCATTGACATAACGAAATCGTGGTGTTGGTGATCTGTTGAGATAACGCAGGATTTATATCTGCTGTCGTAATGAATTCCGTAGAACTTGCATATCTCATCCTGTAAATCATTGTTAGCTGTTATACAGTGCATTGCAATATACATGACCTTCCTCCTCATGATAAGAAAAAAGAAACATTACACTTCTCATTGTAGCCCAAAATAAGGTATGATACAACATAGGGGTCAGAGCAGCGAAGCTGTATTCTGATCAGACTTTTAATCAGGGGAGCATGGACCGGCTATGGATTTACTGAAAAAATTTATACCTTATTACAAACCTTATATCGGAGTATTTCTGCTTGATCTTGTAGCAGCATCGATACTTTCTCTTATTGATCTTATCTTTCCTCAGCTTTTAAGAATACTTAGGCAGACTCTGTTTTTAGAGAGCCCGGACAGGATAATCGCGGGCATTGTAAAGCTTGCGGTTCTGCTTTTAATAATGTATACGGTGAGAGCTCTGTGTAAGCATTATGTAACTTACCAGGGACATATGATGGGAGCCCGCATGGAGTCGGGGATGAGAAGTGATCTCTTTGAGCAGTTTGAGAGATTTTCATTTTCATATTATGACAGGAATAATACAGGCGAAATGATGAGTAAGCTGGTGTCAGATCTGTTTGATATATCAGAGCTTGCGCATCACGGACCGGAGAACATATTCATTTCAGTGGTTAAGCTTATCGGATCTTTTACAATACTCATGACCATGAACGTGCAGATGACGCTTATCCTGGCAGCAGTTGTAGTGTGTATGGCTTTCTTTTCCTATAATCAGAACGGAATCATGAGACGCACATTTTTTGACAACAGGAAAAAGATAGCAGGAATCAATTCGTCTCTTCAGGATACCCTTGGCGGAATCAGAGTCGTTAAGTCATTTACGGGTGAAGACATTGAGAAAGCCAAGTTTGATAAGAGTAACGAAGCCTTTCTTGAATCAAAGAAAGCAAACTACCTGACCATGGCACTGTTTCAGTCGGGTAACAATTTCTTCGAGGGCCTTATGTATATAGCGGTCATCGTGTCCGGAGGATATTTCATCGCCAAGGGAAGCCTGTCCGTGGAGGACCTTGCGGTATATGCACTTTATATCAATGTATTTATTGCGCCGGTAAATGTGCTCATTGAATTCACGGAACAGCTGCAAAAGGGCGCTGCGGGATTCCAGAGATTCCGCGAGGTCATGGATGTGGTGCCTGAGATAGTGGATGCACCGGATGCGTTGGAGCTGTCAGAATGCAAGGGTGATGTTGACTATGATAACGTGTCCTTTGCATATGATGACGATGAGGAGAGAGTCCTTGATCACATAAGTCTCCATGTTGATGCAGGAAAAAAGGTTGCTATAGTCGGCCCCTCAGGCGGAGGAAAGTCAACGCTTTGCTCGCTTCTTCCAAGATTTTATGATGTTACAAAGGGCTCTGTGAAAATAGATGGAATAGATGTCAGAGAACTTACTCAAAAATCTTTGAGAGGTGTCATTGGTATCGTACAGCAAGAGGTGTATCTTTTTAATGGAACCATAAGAGAGAACATCGCCTACGGCAAACAGGGAGCGAGTCTTGAAGAAATTAGAGACGCTGCCAAAAAGGCTGACCTTGATGAGTTCATTTCATCACTTCCCAACGGGTACGATACCCTTGTAGGTGAGCGCGGAGCGAGGCTGTCCGGCGGACAGAAGCAGAGAATTGCCATTGCAAGGGTATTCCTCAAAAATCCGCCGATACTGATACTTGATGAGGCCACAAGCGCACTGGATAATGAATCAGAGAGATATATACAGGAGAGTCTTGACAGACTTGCCGTTGGAAGAACTACGATCACGATCGCGCACAGACTTTCCACTATCAGGAATGCTGATGAGATAATTGTCCTTGATTCTGATGGCATTCAGGAAAAGGGCAATCATAAGGAGCTTCTGGAAAATGACGGAATATATGCCAAGTATTACAGAATGCAGGTAGGGGAATAGGCGCTGAAATAAGGAGTTAACATGTCATTTGCACATTTACATGTCCATACGGGATATTCCCTGCTGGACGGGTCCAATAAGGTTGCGGACTATGTAAAGAGAATAAAGGAACTTGGGCAGACAGCCGGAGCTATAACAGATCACGGCGTCATGTACGGAGTTATTGAGTTTTACAAGCTTGCCAAAAAGGAAGGAATAAAGCCTATTATCGGGTGCGAGGTGTATGTTGCACCCGGGTCGCGCTTTGAGAAGGAAGCGGGAGTAAACGAAAACAGGTACTACCACCTGGTCCTTCTGGCAGAGAATAACAAGGGCTACGAGAATCTCTCGCATATAGTAAGCCGCGGATTTACTGAAGGATATTACTATAAACCCAGGGTGGACCTTGAACTTCTAAAGGAGTTTCATGAAGGAATAATATGCCTCTCTGCCTGCCTTGCGGGTGAAGTGCCTAAGGCTATAACCAGGGGCGATCTGGATGAAGCCAGGGCAGCAGCCAGGAGATATGATGATATTTTTGGGCATGGCAACTTTTTCCTGGAGATGCAGGACCATGGTATTCCGGAGCAGGCAAGGGTGAATTCTGCCCTTCTTACTTTGTCCAAAGAGCTGGATATTCCGCTTGTTGCCACAAATGACTGCCACTATACCTACGCGGAGGATGCTGAGCCCCATGACCTTCTTCTCTGTATTCAGACAGGCAAGAAGGTGTCTGATGAAGACCGCATGAGATACGAGGGCGGACAGTACTATGTAAAGAGCGAAGATGAGATGCGACTTCTTTTCCCGTATGCTCAGGAGGCTATCGATAATACACAGAAGATAGCTGACAGGTGTAATGTGGAGATAGAGTTTGGCGTGACAAAACTGCCTCACTTCGATGTTCCGCCGGGATATGATTCATGGACCTATCTTAACAAACTCTGCGATGATGGATTAAAAGAGAGATATCCTGAAGATGATGGCACTATCAAAAAGCAGCTTGATTATGAGCTTTCTGTCATCAAGAGGATGGGGTATGTAGACTACTTCCTTATAGTATGGGATTATATAAATTTCTGCAGGGAGAATGGCATTGCTGTAGGTCCCGGGCGTGGTTCGGCAGCAGGCTCTGTCGTGTCGTACTGCACACATATCACCAATATAGACCCTGTGAAGTATGACCTTCTCTTTGAACGATTCCTTAATCCGGAACGTGTGTCCATGCCCGATATAGACGTGGACTTCGAGTATGAGAGAAGACAGGAAGTTATCGACTATGTTACACGAAAATACGGTGCTGATAAGGTTGTTCAGATAATTACCTTTGGTACATTGCAGGCTAAGGGAGTTATAAGGGATGTGGCAAGAGTGCTGGATCTTCCTTACAGCTACGGCGATAACCTTGCAAAGATGATACCGAATGAACTCAATATTACATTGTCCAAAGCTCTGGATATGAATGCAGAGCTCCGAGGGATGTATGAGTCGGATCCTCAGGTTAAGCACTTGATAGATATGTGTAAAAAACTGGAGGGACTTCCCAGACACACTTCGATACATGCGGCGGGAGTTGTTATCTGCCAAAAGCCGGCTGAGGATCTGGTTCCTCTGTCAAGGTCAGCGGAAGGTAACATCACTACGCAGTTTACCATGACGACAATTGAGGAGCTGGGACTTCTCAAAATGGATTTCCTGGGGCTTCGAACACTTACTGTCATAAAGGACGCAGCAGCATTTGCCAATGAGTCCATAGGAGCAAAACCGGGAGATCCTCGCTATATTGATATGGATAAGATCGACTATGACGATCCTAAGGTCCTTGTTGCCATAGGAAGCGGACATGCGGAGGGTGTGTTCCAGCTGGAAAGTGCGGGAATGCAGTCCTTCATGAAGGAACTAAAGCCGCAGTCTCTTGAGGATATCATAGCGGGAATCTCACTGTATCGTCCCGGACCAATGGACTTTATACCTAAATATATTGCGGGAAAAAAGGATGCCCAGAACATCACCTACGAGGCACCACAGCTTGAATCAATCCTTGCTCCTACCTACGGATGTATAGTTTATCAGGAGCAGGTTATGCAGATAGTTCAGCAGATGGGCGGCTATACACTTGGCCGCGCTGATGAAGTGCGCCGCGCCATGAGTAAGAAGAAACAGCATGTCATGGAGGTAGAGAGGGAAAACTTCGTAAACGGCAACGAGGAAGAAGGAGTACCCGGCTGTAAAGCAATAGGCGTATCAGCTGATGTTGCAAACAGAATCTATGATTCCATGATGGACTTTGCAAAGTATGCATTTAACAAATCCCATGCAGCGTGCTATGCGGTTGTCTCAATGCAGACCGCATGGCTTAAATATTACTATCCTGTTGAGTTCATGGCAGCGCTTATGACTTCTGTCATAGATAATCAGGGAAAAGTTTCTTCATATATCATGACCTGCAGAAATATGGGAATAGATATTATGCCGCCTGACATTAATGAAGGCTTTTCCGGTTTTTCAGTTGCCAGAATGACAGATAGTGAGAAGACGGCTACAGCAGGTACTGATGAGCAGGGAGCATCTTATGACAGGACCGCAGGAAAGGCCATACGATACGCCCTTACTTCAATAAAGGGAGTCGGAAGACCTGTTATCGAGGCAATCGTCAAGGAGAGAGAAATCGGAGGGAAGTTCAGGAATATAAATGACTTCCTTACAAGGATGGAGCCCTACGGCGAAATAAATAAGCGAGCAGTTGAGAACTTCATTAAAGCAGGCGCTCTGGACAGCCTCGGCGGGACCAGAAAACAGATGATGTGCGTGTATGGCAGAATGCTGGATCAGCTTCATGATAAAAATAAAAACAGCTTCGCAGGACAGATGTCACTGTTTGACTTTGCTCCCCAGGAAGTTAAGGAGCAGTTCGAGATAAAGCTTCCTGATGTGGGTGAATATCCAAAGGATATGCGTCTTGAATTCGAGAAGGAGGTTCTGGATGTTTACATATCGGGACACCCTCTTGAAGAGTACGAAGGACTCTGGAAAAAGCACATTACCGCAAAGACCACAGATTTTTATCTTGATGAGGAGACCGGTGAAACCGCCGTGCAGGACAATGCCACAGTAACCGTGGGCGGAATAATCGCAGACAAGAAAACCAAGTACACCAAGACAGATCAGCTGATGGCATTTATCACATTGGAGGACCTTGTGGGAAGTATTGAGGTAATTGTATTCCCCAAGACCTACGAGGGAAATACCGGGCGCCTAAACGATGATGCGAAGGTGTTCATACAGGGCAGAGTAAGCGCGGAAGAGGACAAGGATGCCAAGCTCATAGCTTCAAAGATACAGCTTTTTGATGAAATCCCAAGGACACTCTGGGTTCAGTTTGAAAACAGAGAAGACTATGAGAAAAAGGCAAAGCTCCTTGAAGAGACACTTTTGTCCACTGTAAAGGGCCCGGGAGCGAAGGATACTGTAGCTGTTTTCCTAAAGGATTCCAAGCAGATCAAAAAGCTCTCAGCTTCACTTAAGGTGAATGCCGGTGATGAGACTCTTACAGTTTTATCCGAGAAATTCGGGGCCGAAAATATAAGGGTGGTTTAAAGAATAAAAAGATACTAAATTTCTGAACTACATAATTGCAGATTGCAGAATTTTGCGCTAATATATAAGTCGTAAAAGTGACAAAGATTTATCAATAACGAGGTATTACCTGCTATGGCAAAAGAGATTAAAACTATCGGAGTCCTTACAAGCGGTGGCGATGCACCCGGAATGAATGCCGCAATCCGTGCGGTTGTTCGTAAGGCTCTTGCAAACGGACTTAAGGTTAAAGGTGTTAAGAAGGGTTATATGGGACTTCTTAACGAAGAAATTTTCGACATGGATCGCAGAAGCGTTGCTGATATCATTCAGCGAGGCGGTACCATTCTTGGAACTGCAAGATGTATGGAGTTCACAACTGAGGAAGGTCAGAAGAGAGGCGCTGAGATCTGCAGAAAGCATGGTATCGATGGCATGGTAGTTATCGGTGGTGACGGATCCTACAGAGGAGCTCAGAAGCTTTCAGCTCAGGGTATCAATACAATCGGTCTTCCCGGAACAATCGACCTTGATATTGCATGTACCGACTATACAATCGGTTTTGATACAGCTATTAACACAGCTATGGATGCTATCGATAAGATCAGAGATACATCTTCATCTCATGAGCGTGTAAGTATTGTTGAGGTTATGGGACGTCGTGCCGGATATATAGCACTTTGGTGTGCAATCGCTAACGGTGCTGATGATATCCTTCTTCCTGAGAAATACGACTACAACGAGCAGAGAATTATCGATAACATCATTGATAATCGTAAGAAGGGTAAGACACACCACATCATCCTTAACGCAGAGGGTATCGGACACTCAGCTTCAATGGCTCGCCGTATCGAGGCTGCTACAGGTATTGAGACCAGAGCATCTATCCTTGGTTACATGCAGCGTGGTGGTAGCCCGACATGTAAGGACCGTGTATATGCTTCTCTTATGGGATGCTATGCAGCAGATATCCTTACAGCAGGTAAGACAAACCGCGTAGTTGCATACAGAAACGGTCAGTTTGTTGACTATGATATTGATGAGGCTCTTGCAATGAAGAAGTCCATCCCTGAGTATCAGTACGAGATCAGTAAGATACTGTAATAGAACCAAAGCCCTACGGGCATAAAGAGAATAGAAGCCTTCCCAATTGCGGGAAGGCTTTTTGATAAATAATGAGGATATATGATATCAAGTACTAACAATTCCAGAGTTAAGAAAATAGCTGAATACGGGAAAAAGGCGAAGGCAAGACGTGAGGACGGAGTTTTCATCGTCGAAGGAATCCGCATGCTAAGGGAAGTTCCATCTGACCTCATAAGAGAGGTTTATGCTACGTCACATTTTCTGAAAAACATCTCCGCAGAGGATAACAATATTATAGAAGGAATGCGTTCAAATGACGGAGTAAGCTTCGAGGAAGTATCTGATGATGTTATGCGCAAAATGGCAGATACACAGACTCCCCAGGGCGTTATTGCTGTTGTTAAGCAAAAGAGATGGACTCTGCAGGATGTGATAACAGGATCACCGGCGGGCGATGATAAGGCCTCTAAACCCCTTATCCTTATACTGGAAAATATCCAGGATCCCGGCAACCTTGGAAATATGTTCAGAACCGGTGAAGGCGCAGGAGTAACCGGGATAATCATGAGCAGTGATATGGCTGACGTATATAACCCTAAGGTAGTCAGATCCACAATGGGTGCGATTTTCAGGGTTCCGTTTATTTATGCGGACTCAATTCCGCAGACTGTAAAGGAACTTCATGAAAAGCATGGTATTATAAGCTATGCAGCTCACCTTAAGGGACAGAAGAACTATGATGAGATAGATTATAGTGACGGAACGGCTTTTCTTATAGGAAATGAAGGTAACGGACTGACAGACGAAGCGGCAGATGCGGCCACAGGCTATGTCCTAATCCCTATGCTTGGGAAGGTTGAGTCTATGAATGCTGCAACTTCTGCTGCAATACTTACATTTGAAGCTGCAAGACAGAGAAGAGTGAAGCAATAATAAGGAGGTAAGGTATGACAATAGGATTTATCGGACTTGGTAATATGGCGAAGGCTCTGATGGGCGGGATAATATCCAAGGGAATATTTGACCCGCAGGACATTATAGGTTCCGACCCCATGGAGGCTGCAAGGGAGAGTGCTGCAAAGAAATTCGGAATACAGACAAGGGATAACAATTCAGATGTAGCAAAGGAAGCTGACATCATACTTCTGGCAGTAAAACCCCAGTTTCTTAAGGTTGCAATAGCTGATATTATGGATGATGTAAATGACAGCAAGCTCGTAATAAGCATTGCAGCAGGCAAAACACTTGAGTGGATCTCAAATGAATTTGAAAAGCCTGTTAAGATCATCAGAGTAATGCCCAACACTCCTGCACTTGTGGGCGAAGGCTGCTCTGCGGTATGCCCCAACAATCTGTGCGGAGAAGACGATCTGAATATGGCTCTCGAGATACTAAGAAGCTGCGGAACTGCAAATGTAGTAACAGAGAACCTTATGGACGTTGTAACGGGCGTAAGCGGCTCATCTCCTGCATATGTGTTCCTTTTCATAGAGGCAATGGCCGATGCTGCTGTACTTGGAGGAATGCCAAGGAAGCAAGCCTATGAATTTGCTGCTCAGGCAGTACTTGGCAGTGCGAAGATGGTCCTGGAGACAGGAAAACATCCGGGTGAACTCAAGGATATGGTGTGCTCACCTGCAGGTACAACTATCGAGGCTGTGAAAGTCATGGAAGAAATGGGCTTTAGAGGCATTGTGATGGACGCAGTGCAGGCAGCTACTGAGCGCAGCAAGGAATTGTAAAACCGGCTTATAAAAAGAAACGATATTTGGGTAATTATAAACAAACGAAAAAACGCAACATATTTTAACGTCAGATATTTCAAGGACTCCCATGTTTATTGGGAGTCTTTTTTGCGATAATTTTGCTTATTATTTGACAATATAACATACATTTGTTACAATAACGAAGGTTTTTGTTTTAACATATTGTAACAATCTTAAAAAGGAAGCAAAAAAGCATGAAGAAAGCAGGCACGTTAATGCAGGGAGTTCTCGCATTCGCAATGGCGACTATTTTACTTGGAACTTCCAATGGCACAACCGTACAGGCAAGAACAACAAATGTACTGAACAGCAGTGATGTAGGAATAGGTAACCTTCTTAATCCTACTGAAGTTGCAGAGATCTCTGATGAAGAGGTTGCAAAGGCTCATGACTTTGCCCAGGATATAAATGATAAGGCAAGGGATGAGGATGACGAAGACATAGATGAGGATGATATTGATGAAGATGAATCCTCAAACCTTGTAATGGCTAATGTGTCTCAGGTTATGAATATTCGTATCTCACCTGATGATAATTCAGAGAAGGTCGGAGTTCTTTACAAAGATTGTGGCGGTAAGATTATTGAGCAGAAGGACGGATGGACTAAGCTTCAGTCAGGTGATGTAGTGGGCTGGGCTAAGGACGATTACCTCCTTTTTGATGATGAAGCTATAGACCTTGCATCTGAAGTTGGCGTGCAGCTCGTATCATCCAAGAGCGAGGCGCTGCGTATCCGCGCAGAGGCAAGTGAAGATGCAGATGTACTTGGTGTTATTACAAAAGACGGCTTTGTAGATATGGTCGAGGATCTTGGAAACGGTTGGATTCAGGTTGATTATAACGATGAGACCGGATATGTACAGGCTGATTACGTTGATACTGATTTCAGAATTGATGAAGGTGAGACTGTAGCAGCTATCGAAGCCAGAGAGGCTGAAGAAGCTAAGCGCAAGGCTGAGGAAGAAGCTAAGGCTGCCAAGGCTAAGCTCACACAGAATACAGGCGCAGTTGCAGCTACTACTGATGAAGCAAGACTTCTTGCAGCACTTATCTACTGTGAAGCAGGTAACCAGTCCTACGAAGGTAAGGTAGCAGTTGGTGCCGTAGTTATGAACCGTGTTAAGAGCAGTGCTTATGCAGGAACAATCTCTGGTGTTATCTATGCATCAGGTCAGTTCACACCTGCACTTAACGGTTCTGTTGACAGAGTTTATGCAGGTAATATTCCTGACAGCTGTATACAGGCTGCAAATGCAGCACTAGCAGGTGAGACAACCTGTGGAACAGCGCTTCACTTCAGACGTGCCGGCGGACATGATGGACAGGTTATCGGAGCACATGTATTCTGGTAATGGTATTATATAAATTAGTTTTGTGGTAAAATATAGCCTGATTATGGACTTTCCATAGTCAGGCTGTTTTAGTTTACTGATGAATGAGAAAAGTTATTACAGGAGGGTGATCATGGCAGTTAATTTGCATGGAAGAGATTTTCTTAAGTTACTTGATTTTGAACCTGAAGAGATAGAGTATCTTCTTGACCTTGCGGCAGAGCTCAAGGCAAAAAAGAAAAATGGAACTCTGCACGATGAGTATAGAGGTAAAAACGTGGCTCTTATTTTTGAAAAGACAAGCACACGTACCAGATGCTCATTCGAAGTTGCTGCACATGACCTGGGTATGGGTTCAACCTACCTCGATCCTGCCGGTTCACAGATAGGCAAAAAGGAGAGTATCGCAGATACTGCCCGTGTTCTCTCAAGTATGTATGATGGAATTGAGTATAGAGGATTTGAGCAGACAATTGTTGAGGAGCTTGCAAAGTACTCCAAGGTGCCTGTATGGAACGGACTTACCAATGAGTTTCATCCTACACAGATGCTTGCAGACCTTCTTACGATTCGTGAGCATTTTGGTAAGCTTAAGGGCATTCACATGGTTTATATGGGAGATGCCAGATACAACACAGGTAATTCGCTCATGGTCGCATCTGCTAAGATGGGAATGCACTTTACAACATGTGCTCCCAAGAAATACTGGCAAAATGATGAGCTTGTAAAAACCTGCAAAGAGATCGCTGAGAAGACAGGCGCAGTTATCGATTTTTGCGAAGATCCTATTGAGGCTACTAAGGGAGCAGATGTCATCTCAACGGATGTATGGGTTTCCATGGGAGAGCCGGATGAAGTCTGGGAAGAGAGAATTAATGACCTTAGGAGCTATGCAGTAACTGGGGATATTATGAAAAATGCAGGAGATCAGGCAGTATTTATGCATTGTCTTCCGGCTTTTCATGACCTTGGAACAGGCATCGGCAAAAGGATAAAGGAAAAATTCGGCCTTAATGAGATGGAAGTTACCGATGAGGTGTTTGAATCAGAGCAGTCCATCGTATTCCAGGAGGCTGAAAACCGTATGCACACCATTAAGGCTGTGATGTATGCGACAATATAATTACTGCTTGTATAATAGAGCAGCTTTTTGAATATAAATACGATTAAAAAGAGACAGTTTATGGATTTAGAAGAGATACAAGGTGAACTGGAAACCAAATGGGTTGCAAGGGACCTTGAATATTACAAGGTTACAGACTCTACCAATAATGTTGCGAAGGCAGCAGGACTTGAAGGCAGACCTTCAGGCTTTCTGGCAGTTGCAGACAGACAGGACGCAGGAAGAGGGAGCCGTGGCAGAAGCTGGGTCAGTCCTTCCGGCTACAATATATTCATGAGTCTTATGGTAAGACCGGGGATCCCTATGGATAAGGCATCGGGGCTTACACTTGTCATGGCACTTTCGATATCACAGGGAATAGATGAAGCAGGGCTATCAATAAAAGAAGACAAGAGTACCTGTATCAAGTGGCCAAATGACGTTGTTTTGAATAAACGCAAGGTATGTGGTATTCTTACAGAGCTTCACATGATGCCGGACCAAAAGGACTATTTTGTGGTAATAGGAGTCGGCATAAATGTAAACCAGCCCCTTGAGTTTTTCCCGGAAGAGATACAGGAGACAGCAGGGTCTGTTTTCTCAGAGACAGGACATGAAACTGACAGGGTAAAGCTACTTGCAGCATGCATGAAGCACTTTGAAGAAAATTATGAAAAGTATATTGCTTCCTGTGACTTAAGCGGGCTTCGCAAGGACTACGAGAGCAGACTTATCAACATAGGAAAAGAAGTAAGGATCCTTGATCCAAAGGGTGAATATGAGGCTACCGCTCTTGGAATTACAGATGACGGCGCCCTCGTAATAAGCCGCAAGGACGGAATACGTGAAAATATAAATGCGGGAGAAGTCAGCGTCAGAGGCCTGTATGGGTATGTATGACATCTTGAATCAAAGATTCAAGATAAACAGAAATCTAATAATTATAACCGGAGGTAGACATGCTATTAGCAGTTGATGTGGGAAATACAAATATTGCGTTTGGTGTTATGAAAGGAGAGAAGATAGTAGCTTCTTTTCGTATGATGTCACAGACAGCGCATACTTCAGATGAGTACGGTAACAACCTGATTGCCATGCTGCGCAATAACGGCATAGACAGAAACGAGATAGAGGGCATCATCATCTCAAGCGTAGTACCAAACATTATGCATGCGCTTGTCAATTCAATGGTGAAATATCTGGGAAAACAGCCTTATATCGTTGGCCCGGGCATTAAGACCGGAATAAAGATAGTGACTAAAAATCCCAATGAGGTAGGCCCTGACCTTGTGGTTGGAGCAGTAGCAGCGCATGAAATGCACGGCGGACCTGCAATCATAATTGATTTTGGTACGGCGACTACCTATGTTCTGATAAATGAAAACGGAGACTTCGAGGCAGGTGTTGTGAGCCCCGGAGTAAGGATATCTGCCAAGGCTTTGTGGGAGGATACTGCCAAGCTCCCTGAAATCGAGATCAAGAAGCCTTCAAGCATACTTGCACAGGAGACAATAAGTTCAATGCAGGCTGGACTTGTGTATGGGCAGATCGGCCAGACCAAGTATATTATCAATGAGATGAAGCGAGAGTCAGGATATGAGGGCATCAAGGTCATCGCAACGGGCGGTCTTGGCAGACTTATCTCAGAGGAATGCGAAGAGATAGATATATATGACCCCAACCTTCTGTTACAGGGTCTTCGCATAATCTATGAAAAGAACAAGAAAACTAAGCCGAAGAATGAGGAATTCGAGGACAGAGATTAATTTATAGGGAAAAATATGAGTAAGAACGAAGATAAGGAAATACGAAAAGTATATAACGAGGAGTCACGTCCCGGGGATGAAGAGAAGCTGCATTCAGATACGTTGAATGCTGACAAATCTAAGGGAAGAAGACTTATTATCAATAAAGAGACTGGAAAGATCACAAATGCAGAGACAGGAGAGGAAGTGTCCGATATACAGGTTGTGACAGAAGACGGATCACTTGGAAGTGTGTCTGCGGGTGGAAGGATCATACTTTGCGGCGCAAATGCATACGAGATGAAATACTATTTTAATCCACTTTTCAAAAAGATCCCTGAGAGTATCCAGAAGGAGCTCCATATTATAAGCGTTCTGTTTACACAGGAGGCCGGTGGGATTTTCACAATAGAATTCGAGGATGACGGCTCTATCACCATGGAAACTACAAGGAGCGAAGAGGACATCACTTATGATGAAGTAAGCGCGGGGCTCCTTATAGGAGAGGTGAGAAGACAGAGACAGGACCTTTTCGAAGCGCTGCAGATGTATTACAGAGCGATGATACTTCACGAGGATATGAGTCATCTCTTGAGTGAGGATGATGAGTGAACTGATATGTTGGTAAGGGGATAAATACATGCCTTATCATCCATATGAGTTGGCAATTTAGGTAGTAAAAGTGCTATGGAAGTAATAAAATATAACGATTATCTGCATCCTCTTACGATAGGAGATGTGGAGCTGAAAAATAATATAATATTAGGACCTATGGCAGGCGTATCAGACCTGCCATTTCGTCTGTTATGCAGTGAGATGGGTGCGGGACTAGTCTGCATGGAGATGGTGAGCGCCAAGGCTATCACCTATCACAACAGAAATACCGACAATATGATGGAGATTCATCCGTCAGAGAGACCTGTTTCGCTACAGCTTTTTGGGAGTGAGCCTGAGGTTATGGCGAAAGCGACCAGAATGATAGCTGATAAGCCATACGACATACTTGATGTAAATATGGGATGCCCTGTTCCTAAAGTGGTAGGGAACGGAGAAGGCTCTGCACTTATGAAAAAACCTGAGCTCATAGAACAGATAGTAAGAGCGATGGTCTCAGAGACTGACAGACCTGTGACTGTTAAGATAAGAAAGGGCTTTAATGAGGCAAGCGTAAATGCTGTAGAATGTGCTCTTGCGGCAGAAGAAGGCGGAGCATCTGCAATAGCGGTTCATGGAAGAACAAGGGAACAGTACTACAGCGGAGAGGCAGACTGGTCGATAATAAAAAAAGTGAAGGAAGCTGTGAGAGTTCCGGTGATCGGAAACGGTGACGTGACTGATGGCGAAAGCGCAAAAGCACTAATAGATGCGACCGGGTGCGATGGAGTTATGATAGCAAGGGCAGCAGAAGGCAATCCCTGGATTTTCAGAGAGGTGATAGCATATCTGTCAGGATGTGAGGTTCCGGAGCGGCCTACAATGCGCGAGATCTACGATATGGTAATACGCCATGCTGACCTGCAGCTAAAGTACAAGGGTGAGTATATCGGAATAAGAGAGATGAGAAAGCACGTATCATGGTATACAACGGGGCTTCCGGGTTCTGCAAAGTTCAGGGCAGTCATTAATACCATGAATGATATGGACTCACTTAAGGAGGCCTGTGCGCAGGTATTTGGAGTGGACAGAAATTAGTGTCTTGTCTGGATGACAATTTGTTTAATTACTTGTCTAATTCTCAATATGCATCGTCATCTTCAATCGCCGTAGCCACCGCTACGACTCGTTCGGATTCCTAGCCTATTGAGAATGATACTTCGTAATTAAATCAAAAGTCATCCAGACAAAACACTAGTGGTCATAGGAAAATAACAGGATATTTTTATAAAATGTGACCGTGGATATGTAATGACGATATTTGGGTATCATACAAACGGTTAAAAGTTATTTTGACTTTATATAATTATTCATATATAATGCTATGGATTGTAGATAAGTATATAAGGGACGTAGTGTCCGATTTTTTCATAGAAAGGGTATATAAAATGGAAGAAAAAAAGAACATTTTGACCTACGAAGGACTCAAGGCTTACGAGGATGAGCTCCATGACCTCAAGGTTGTAAAGAGAGCAGAGGTTGCTGAGAGAATTAAGGAAGCTCGTGAGCAGGGTGACCTGTCAGAGAACGCTGAGTACGATGCAGCTAAGGACGAGCAGAGAGATATTGAGGCTCGTATCGAAGAGCTTGAGAAAATCCTTAAGAACGCTGAAGTTGTTGTAGATGAGGATGTTGACCTTGATAAGGTTAGCGTAGGTGCTAAGGTAAAGCTTCTTGACGTTGAAGCTAATGAGGAGATTCAGTACAGCATCGTTGGTTCATCAGAGGCTAACAGCCTTAAGGGCAAGATCAGTAACGAATCACCTGTAGGTAAGGCTCTGATCGGCGCTAAGGTAGGCGAGGAAGTTATTGTAGAGACTCAGATGGGCGAGTTCAAGTACAAGGTTCTTGAGATTGTTCGTAAGTAATAATATCGAATACTTAGGAGCGGGGAGTAATGAAAATTTGCTCCCTTTTTGATTAATAAATATCATTGTTACCGTTTTTAGGAAAGAGGAGTAAAAAGTGGCAGAGAATCAGCAGAAGAATCAGAATCAGCAAAAGACAGAAGATATAAACCAGCTTAAGAAGGTTCGCCGCGAGAAGCTTGCAGACCTTCAGGCTAATGGTAAGGATCCTTTTCAGATCGTAAAATATGATCAGACACATCATGCACAGGAGATCAGAGATAACTTCGAAGCTTTGGAAGTTGTTCCCGAGACAGATGCAGAGGGTAAGCAGATCACACCTGAGCTTTCAGCTATCCCCGCAGAGAAGATTGTATCCCTTGCAGGAAGAATGATGAGCAAGCGTGTAATGGGTAAGGCTTCTTTTGCAAATCTTCAGGATAAGTCAGGCAGAATGCAGCTCTATGTATCAAGAAATGACCTGGGCGATGAGTCTTATGCAGCCTTCAAGAAGATGGACATCGGCGATATCATAGGTGTTAAGGGATTCGCATTCAGAACCAAGACAGGCGAGATTTCTGTTCATGTTAAGGAGCTGACACTTTTATCAAAGTCACTTCAGCCTCTTCCGGAGAAGTTCCACGGACTTACAGATACAGAGATCCGTTTCAGACAGAGATACGTAGACCTTATCATGAACGAAGAGGTTAAGGATACATTCATCAAGAGATCTCAGATAATCCAGGAGATCCGTAACTTCCTGTCAGCAAGAGACTTCATGGAAGTTGAGACACCTATGCTGGTTGAGAATGCAGGTGGTGCTGCAGCAAGACCTTTCCTTACTCATTACAATGCACTTGATGAGGAGAGAAAGCTTCGTATCTCACTTGAGCTCTACCTTAAGAGGCTTATCGTTGGTGGTCTTGAGAGAGTATACGAGATCGGCCGCGTATTCAGAAATGAAGGTACAGATACAAGACACAACCCTGAGTTCACACTTATGGAGCTGTATCAGGCATATACAGATTATGAAGGAATGATGGAACTCACAGAGAGCATGTTCAGATACCTTGCTGAAAAGGTATGCGGTACAACACAGGTTCCTTACGGCGATCACATCATTGACCTTGGTAAGCCCTTCGAGCGCCTTACAATGAACGATGCTATCAAGAAGTACGCAGGCATTGACTTCGATGCTGTTAAGACAGATGAGGAAGCTAAGGCTATCGCTAAGGAAAAGGGCGTAGAGTTCGAGGATCGTCACACCAAGGGCGATATCATCAACCTCTTCTTCGAGGAGTTCTGCGAAGAGAAGCTGATCCAGCCTACATTCATCATGGATCATCCTCTTGCTATATCACCTCTTACCAAGAAGAAGCCTTCTGATCCCGACAAGGTAGAGCGTTTCGAGCTCTTCATCAACACATGGGAGATGTGCAATGCTTACTCAGAGCTCAACGATCCTATCGACCAGAGAGAGCGCTTCGCAGCTCAGGATGCCAATGCGGCAGCAGGCGACGAAGAAGCAGAGCATACAGATGAGGACTTCCTCAACGCACTTGAGATTGGCATGCCTCCGACGGGTGGTATCGGTTACGGTATCGACAGACTTTGTATGTTGCTTACTAATAGTGCTAATATAAGAGAAGTTTTGCTCTTCCCGACACTTAAAAGCATGAAGTGATGAAAGCCAGTATTTATGCGGGTTTCGAGAGATGGGAATAAGGTTCTGACCACATTTTGACCACAACGTGATGACCACAGTTGATTTTGATTGTTTACTGTTGTCCGGTGGTTGACCACACAAAAACTGTTTTTACATACAGAAAACTCTAAGAATTGAGAGTTGCTTTTTAGAAAACAAGATTCTAAAAAGCAGCTCTTTTTTGTTGGCTTTTTCATGGAAGGTTCTTGATCAGCACAAAAAAAGAAAGGAATCAAGAACATGAAAAAAGAAAGAGAAGACAGACCGTATTTTGATGAAAACAAGAATTACCTGGATGAGGATCCGAAACCTTTATTTGATAAGCAGAAGATCATTGAGGAAAAAGTCGTAATCAAAAGAATCCGAAAGCAGTTTCTTTCATACAAGGAGGCAGAAATAATTTACAGCCTTCAGCACAAGAAGCTTCTTGAACTTGGTGATGCTTGCGGAGCACTTTATCGGGACGGAAATACGGTAAGGATCAATCGAGATATCTTTGATGCTTATCTAGAGAATTTCCATCAGCCTGCCGGAATGTACCAGACAAATGGTAACAGAGAGAAAAAGAAGCTGGAAGAAAGGCAGGGATGATTATGTTTGGAACAATATGGATGTTCTCAGATCAGATAGATGATGAGGATCTTCTATTTGCTCAGAAGTCATTCATCACTATCACAATGGCGATCGAGTATTACGGAATGAGCTATAAAGCTGTCAATCATGCAGCTGATTGTGCAGGTGCCATATATAAGCTCAATAAAAAAGTACTGATAAGTAGAGAAATATTTGAAGACTATCTAAGAAAACATGGAAAGGATGGGAGAAGAAATTATGTGCCGAGTAATTGCTATCGCTAATCAGAAAGGTGGGGTCGCAAAGACCACAACAGCAGTGAATTTAGGAATTGGACTTGCAAAGATGGGGAAGAAGGTTTTACTGGTGGACGATGACCCACAGGGGAGCATGACAATCTGCCTTGGTTACAGAGAACCGGACAATCTGGAACTCACAATCGTGGATATTATCGAGAAGATTGTTAATGAAGAGGATATTCCTGAGGACTACGCAATTCTTCATCACAGTGAAAATGTGGATGTGCTTCCATCAAATATCGCTCTTTCAGCCGCAGAAGTTTCTCTTGTAAATGTAATGAGCAGAGAACTTGTGCTCAGGGATTATGTGGAGAAGATAAAGCACAAGTATGACTACGTGATCATAGATTGTATGCCATCGCTTGGTGTTATGACAGTAAACGCCCTGGCTTGTGCAGATTCAGTGCTTATTCCGGTGCAGGCTGCATTTCTTCCTGTAAAAGGTCTGCAGGCACTTC
Source organism: Butyrivibrio sp. NATIVEDY162 (assembly GCF_045999815.1). Classification (GTDB taxonomy): domain Bacteria; phylum Bacillota; class Clostridia; order Lachnospirales; family Lachnospiraceae; genus Butyrivibrio. Next base: position 2,103,657 of record NZ_CP172573.1, on the reverse strand, counting down.
TTAAGACTATCTACACAGTAAAGAGAAGGCTTAATGCAAAGCTAGAAATTGAAGGAATCCTCTTAACTATGGTGGATAAGAGAACTAATTATGCAAAAGAAATCATTGAGGAAGTAAACGAAGTCTACGGAAAGACCTTGAGAGTCCTTCCTACAGAGATACCGCTTTCAATCAGGGCAACTGAGACCTCTGCCATGAGTAAGAGTATTTACGACTATGATCCAAGAGGTAAGGTTGCCAGTGCATACACAGAACTCACAAACATCGTTTCACAGAATGCATAAGGGGGATTTCGGATATGGCTAAAAGAGAAAAGATACATTTCGAGTCAGTAGATCAGCTCCTTGGAGCTCCGACAATTAAAGATGGTACGGAAGAAATAAGAATGGATAAGATTCATGCATTTAAGGATCATCCTTTCAAAGTCATAGATGATGAAAAGATGGAGGAGCTTGTTGAGAGTATCAGAAATAATGGAGTTCTCTCTCCCGTTCTGGTAAGGCCTGATCATGATGGTGGGTATGAAATGATTTCAGGGCATAGAAGAATGCATGCAGCAAAGTTGGCTGGATTAGAGACACTTCCGGCAATAGTTAAGGAAATGGATATTGACGAAGCTACCATAATCATGGTTGACAGCAATGTTCAAAGAGAAGAGATACTCCCTAGTGAAAGAGCTTTCTCCTTAAAGATGAAAATGAAATCGATGAGAAGGCAAGGTGCCAGAACAGATTTAGCTTCTAGCACCGAGTGCGACAGGTCTACTTCTCGTACTGAGTGCGAAAAGACAGAAGCCTCATCTCGCACTGAGTGCGACAGGCTATCAGCGGATATTGCTGGGCAATCATTTGGATTAAGGGCAAGGCAGGTTCAAAAGTATGTTAGATTAACAGAACTCATCCCAGAATTGCTCCAAATGGTCGATGATAAGTCAATATCGGTCAATATAGGTTATGAGGTGTCAGCGTTCGACAAAGACGTGCAAAGGTGGATATTTGAGTACAGGAGCGATAACGGATTTCTGAAGATGGAGCAGATTGAGGCACTTAAGGAGCAGAAGAATTTAGAAAATCTCACCCAATACACCGTTATCAGAATCATGAATGATGCTCTACCAGAGCCTAAGACAAATGGAAAGGTTGTTCTCCCAGCAAAGAGATTAAACAAGTTCTTTCCCAGTCATATGAGTTCTAAGGAGCGAACAGACATAATAATTGATCTTCTTACAAAATGGAAACAGGAACAGGAGGACTCTAACGATGAAGCTTGATTATCACTATGGGAGACAGGCCATGCAGTATGCAATGGTCGAGATACCGCTTCTTATGTTCTTGGATGATGCCTTTGAATCATTATCCATAGAAGCAAAAGTAGTATATGGGATTTTACTCCAGAGAATAAAACTTGCAGGTAGAAATGGTTGGAGAGATGAAGAGGGAAAGCTATACGTCATTTATCCACTAGAACAGATGCGTAAGGATATTGGGCTTTCAACAAAGGTCATAAGCGCTGGACTTAAACAGTTAGAAGAAATTGGAATTATCGACATAGTAGTCAGGGGACAGGGGAAACCCAACATTATTTACGTTAAGAACTTTATTTATAAGGATGAAGAAAATGGTTCCAGAGATGCGAAAATCGCATCTCTGAAATAAGGAAGGGGAGAGAGGATAACATGAGATTTGAGTATTTCGATGGTAGAGAGCCAGCATCAAATTTCTATATGCCTGTGCCTAAGTGCCTGCATTTGGATCCGGAACTTAGAAAGATATCATGTGAAGCTAGATATCTGTATGCTATCATGCTTGACAAAATGAAGTATGCAGCAAAGAAAGGGCAAGTAGATAAAGAGGGGAGGACTTATATTTACTATAAATGGCAGGATATCAGCGAGGACATAGGAAAGGGCAGAAATACAGTTTTTAAACTTCTGGAAGAGCTTGATGTGGCAACTGGGGTTGGTCTAATAGAGCGTGTAATAATGGGGCAGGGCAGACAGTCAAGAATCTATGTTATGAGAATAGTTGAGGCAGAGCAGGAATATGTGCCTGATGAGTATGAGGCAGAGGATAATGTTCAGAAGTTTAAAAATAGGGATTCTGAGGAAAAAATAGAAGTTTCAGAATCCCAAAAAGTAAACTTCAAGAATGTTAAAAATAAGGATTCTAGAGTACCAAATTCTAACACGCAAGAAGTTTACGATTTGGGACGCATTAATAAAAATAATAATAATAAAAATATTTATAATAAAAATCTTATCCATATCTATCCCAGTAATACTATGGTTTCGCAGATGGATGGGATGAGATTGGATGATGAAACAGCAACAAGACTCTATGTCAGGGAAGATATAGGGACTGATGCAATCTGCAATGCTTATCCACAATGGGAAAGCAAAGTTCGTGGACTTGAAGATCTGATTGTTGATGTGCTTACTTCCAAACGTAGGAAAATCACCATTTCTGGGGAAGAAAGGGAACTGAATGTCGTTAAAGGGCGATTTATGAAGCTTAACAGATTTCAGCTTGAAACGGTTATAGAAAATTGGTCCAAGCTGAAAAAAGCACCGCAAAATTCAAGAGCTTATCTGCTGGCAATGCTGTTTAATGTGTCCGGGACAGCGGATATGCAATTTGAGGCTGAATGCAATGAAGGGGCACAGAGCAACTATCAGCATGTAGCAGTCAACAATAACAATACAGACTATGACGAGTTAATGGAGGGTTGATTATGTTTATATTAAAGCTTTTAGTAAAAATCATATTGTTACCGGTATTCCTGATGGTTTGCTTCATCAGGACATGGGTTGAGGTGCTTTCCAGAATTGGCTGTGTAATCCTGGGGCTCTTTTACCTAGTTATGCTTGCAATAATCATCATGTATGTCAGCAAGCAGATGTGGGGAGCTGTAGCTATCTCTGCAGCTATGTCTTTTGCCGCATTTCTTGTGACATTTGCAGCTGTGGCAGTAGGAATGGCGCTTGAAGGTATAGGCGATAAGATTTCTGACATACTTGCATCATGAATAATGGGGGGAAGCATGGGAAAAAAGCATATATCCAATGATGAGCGAAGGGAGCTTGCCTGGGATCAGGCAAGAGTTAGAAATAAAGTGGATATTGAAAAAATGATAGCTTTTTTGAAACTTGATATGAATGAGTTTGAAGTTGATTATACGACAAAATGCAAGCTATTGTTGCTGGGAGATTTTATTGCGAAAGACCTTAAAAAGCTTGTGGCAAGGTCTAAAAGCCATTCTGAAGAGATTTAAAAGTATTTGCTCGACAGTGTCAAGCAAATTGGAGAAGCATTCATACGAGGAAAATAGATGAGAAATTCGGTAGAGATTGGTAAAAGAATAAAATATTTACGGACAGCAGAAGGAATTAGTCAGCGTGAACTTGCTGATCAATTATTTTACGCAAACAGACAAATGATATCATGGTATGAAAATGGTCACAGAAATATTCCATTAGAGGTTCTTATAATGTATGCCGAGAGATATGATGTGTCTCTTGACTGGCTCGTATTTGGAAGCTCCAGGACTGATAACGAAGTAAAAAGAACATGCTTAAAAGTTGGAAATGTTGAAATGGAGATATTATACAGATTAAAGTTGGAATGATGCTATAATAGTGCCTGAAGGCGACTATTACTGGAGTCTTGGGGCATTGGCGCAGTTGGGAGCGCATCACACTGGCAGTGTGGGGGTCACGGGGTCAAGTCCCGTATGCTCCATCAGAATATGCAAAACTAAAGGATTATACATAAAAAGAGTCTATATCATTGAAGTTATAGGCTCTTTTATTTCGCAAAAAAAACACGCCCTGTAATGAAAGGAGGAATGCACTGTAAATAAGTGAGGAAATTTTGCAGTGAAAATTTCATATGAAGAATGCAGGGTATAAGACAAGTGATATTTTCAAAAATGATTCTTTACAATTGAATAATGAAGAGGAGGTGATAGATATAAACAGCAATCCAAAGCGTTATAGTGGTGTATATAAGGAGCTGGCGGAACTTATAGGGGATGCTGCGACCTTGAAAGTGTGGAAGCGATTTTCTGGACTTAACATCACATTTCCTCAAAAACTCTATTCTAAGGAATATAGAAAGGAATATATAAGGGAGAACATGCAAGTTGCCAAGCCGGCTGAAATGGCAAAGCTTTTAGGACTTTCTGAACGTAGAGTAAGGCAAATCATGGAAGAAATCAAGCGTGGGGAATAAGCGTTTATGTTATAGCAAATCCCATATATGTTACGGATAAGGATTCCCAAAAGAATATAAAACGTTTCTGAACAAAATATAAATAAGCTCCTGATCCAGCATAAATAGAGGCTAATAGATATACTGATTGATGATGTAATCGTTGATATTGTTCCGTTTGAGGATTATAATTTACTGGTAAGTGGTATTTACAGCATAACAAAAAATTGCTGGAACATCGCATGACATCTGTGAATAAGGCAATCGAGGCATCATGGAGTTCCTATGCTCTATGGTGCCTTTTGTTTTATGAGGAATACTTATGGAAAACTACATTACATTATCAGAGGCTTCTCAAAAGTGGGGAATCTCCGAAAGAAGGATAAGGACTCTATGTGCAGAAGGACGTATTGAGGGTGTGACACGCTTTGGTAAAGCATGGGCAATTCCGGAAAACACAAAAAAACCTTCTGATAATAGGGTAAAGACAGGAAAGTACATAAAAAAACAAACATAGGTGTTTATTTAGAAAGATGCTGTTATTTTTTTTGGACAGTATAGATGATAGTCTAAAATTACTCAAAGAATAATTATGTCTAGAGAAAGGTATGGTTAATATATGCATACACTTGAAGCAATTAATAAAGACTATGTGGAGATAATAAATAAAATTGACGCATTACAGGCTTATTTTAGAAAAATTAATTCTGTAAGCATAGAAAAGTCGTCAAGGGGCATACAAAGTGCCCTGAATCAAATGAAGAATATGGTAAGTGAAATTGATTGTAAGTCTTATGATCAGATCATGGATACCATTGCAGTTGTGGAAGCATATCTTTTATGCGTGGATGCAATTGGTGGATACAAAAAGGCATTATTAGGCGCATTGCGATTGGATGCTTCATCAATCAAGGGATTGGCTAATAATATCGCGGAAAAGCAGGCGGAGTTCGATAGAAGAAAAGAGGAGTTTTATCAAAAATATAATTATTTGATGAACTCAGAAGAAGTTATACAGGCTGCAATGCCTGCATGCATAGGGAACGTTGTTAGCACAATACAGAAAAAGGCAGATAGTCTTAAGGAAGAAGCCAGGGAAATATTAGGAAAAGAGTTATCGGTAGAACTTAAGAGAACAGATGGAGCAAATAATACTGATAAGTTACCTGAGACTATGCTTGTAGCAAGATATCCTTTGAGCAAAGTATCGATGCAAATTCTTAATGATGTAGGAGTTAAGGAGTCGTATCAGGATTTGATGATCGACTTAAAGAAGCAGGGAAACTGCGTTTTGCATACAGCATATGAAGATATGGAAAAGGAGGATGTTGATAATTTCATCATTTCTTACATTTTCAGATATTTAGATTCTTTTCCTGTTGGAACTGTTAATGTGCATATTTTTGATCAAAATGCGAACTATCTTTATAAGAGATTGTCTAACTGCTTTCAGGCAGAAAATGCTGGTGAAAATACAAAGAAAGCGGTACAAATACATAGCGATATCAGTGATTTAACGGCATTTAGGGATGTAAATTGCGAGGATATATTTAAGAAAACATCACTTGAGTATCCGGATTTGTTTTCTATATATGATCATGATAGGACAGATGCATTTAATCTTATTGTGCTACGTGATGGATTGGTAGATGGTAATGCATATGCTCCTTCGGATATTCTAGATATCATCTATTCTTTGTCGAGGCCTGGAGATACCGGGCACAAGTGTGGCTTAAGATTTCTTGTAGTAGATAATAGTGTTTCTTTTGATAAAACACTTAATCCAAATGCAAAGCATGTAATTGGTCAGATAGTACAGAATTGTGAGTTGGAAATTGAATATAAGGAAGGCAAGTTCGTTGCTGATGGAAAGCATACAGAGGTTCTTCATGTAAATGGCAATATGGATGAATTTGTACAAGCAAGAGCTCAGGCTACAGTAGAATTACTGAATACTAAAGAACGTAATTTGATATCAATTGATGAAATATCAGATGGAGGTAGCACTGAACTAGGCAGCATAATGTATATTCCAGTTGGGCAGTCAGGAAGCAGTGTTGTTGAACTGCCATTTAGTTGTAAGGATGAGAATGGTACTGTCGCTGGACAATGCATTGGATATATGGCTATTGGACAAAGTGGCTCTGGTAAATCTTCATTTTTCCACAGCTTGGTGCTGAGTGGCTGTATTAGGTACTCACCAAAAGATTTGCAGTTTTGGCTACTTGATTTCAAGAATGGAGGTGCGTCATCAAAATACAGTAAATCGGGGCTCCCTCATATAAAAATGATTGCTGAAAATAACAAGATCGATGATGCATTGTGTTTGTTCCAGATGGTATTAGAGGAGATGGAGCGAAGAAACAAAGCATTTAACAGGAATTTTTCAGATAACATCATTGATTACAATAAAATCGCAGTCGAGAAGGGGCTGGAGTATTTCCCGAGGATAATTATTGCAATTGATGAAGTACAAGAAATTTTTAGGGATGACAATGCGTCTGTTTTGCAGAAACTTATCTCATCTATAGCTACCAGGATGAGATCAGCAGGCATGCATTTTGTTATGGTTGCGCAGAACCTTAGCGATGGAAAGTCATACATGTTAAAGGATGCGTTTTTACCAAGTGCAACTGGAAGAATATGTTTCCGTGTGGCGCCTGATATTCCACGAGATTCAGGCTTTGAAGAGGAGTTTGTTCAAAGGAAACAGGAGATTACAGAACTAAAGACAGGCGAAGCATATGTATCATACGGAAAAGATACTATTAAGAAAGTAAAAATGGCATATACTTCTCCAGAAGAGATGAAGGATAAGTATTTTGATGATATTAAGAATAAGTATCCTCGGTTTGCGGGAATGAGACCGTTAGTAATCGGATCAAAGAAGCGATTGTCGGTTTGCACTCCGATTCAAGGAACAGAAAAGTCATTTGCAGCGGAAATGAAAGAGCTAAAAGCAAAAAGAGGCACTTATTCTGCAATTGTTGCGGAAGACACATATAGAATGTCTCCGTTAAAAATCGAGTTCTCGCAACATGAGAATTCTTCAGTTCTATTACTTGGGGGTGACAAGCAGATTGCTTCTTCTTTGTGTAGTTCATTTGTTCTGTCATTAGCAAAACAAAATGTGGCTGTGCATCTGTTTAATGGAGATAGAACTAAGGTACAGGATGAATATGATGCGGTGGCGCACTCATTTATGTATATATGTCAGAACGCTGCATCATTTGGTGGGTGCGTTACAAACCATAGATTGACAGACTTTTCCGAGGTTATCAGAAGTATATATAGTGAGTACCTAAGACGACAAGCTCTGTATCAGAAAGCAGAGGATGAGGATCCGGAATTTGATCCATTATTCCTTGTAATAAATGATTTGTTTGCTATTGAAGCGTTTAGCAATAATGAAATGATTGAAGGTGATCTTCTAGAGGCAGATAGTCATACTGAGCCAGAAGAGTTTGACATAATGAATGTGGACGTGGATGCTTTATTTGAAGATATGGAATCCTTTAAGCCAACAAGCAGTGGGAAAATCAGGGAAAATGTTCAGACAATCATAGGTACTATACTTAAAAATGGTTGGCGACATAATATGCATTTGATTTTGGGGTTGAAGGGAGATCCATATACGTGGCGAAATACACGAGTTGTATCTGACACAAATAATATCATTATGTTTAATAGAACAGAGTATGTAGATCAAATGGAAAATACATACTTCCTTAAAGAAATGCTTAAAAATATTTCTAATGACGGCAAAGAAGAGACCATGGCAATATGGTCAAATAGAAAAGCGGTAAGTAAAGTCAGACCAATCATCTATAACATGTCTGATCCAGATGAAGCTACTATGCTCGATTCGATAATCAAAGGGGAATGATGCATGAAAAAATTGTATGAAAGAATTGATGATATAGACATAAAAGGTGAACCATCTCAGTTAACTGAAATGGTGACTGCCATTGATATTGCGTTACAGCACGTGGCAGAACAAACAGATCAGCTAACTATAAACCTGGTTAGATACAGTGCTTCAAACAAAGGAACTCAGTACGAAAAGGTCGCTGACCATACAATAGAACTGAGAGATGCATTGTATGAAGCTTCTTTGGAACTAAACGATATACAAAACCAGGTAGTAGATTATCAAAATAAAGTGTCTAGATATGATGAAAGAAATGAGTATGCAGCTAAGCATCACCCATATCTTGTAAATATTAACCAAAATATTAATGTTGAAACAAAAGTTGTTCAGTTTGAAAAAGCAGAAATGCGCCATGTTGTGGCATTGTTGAATAATTACTATCAGACAGTTGTGTTTCAAATGAGGACCATTATCCAAAAGAAGAATGATATTGGGATGATATGGCGTGATTCACAGTACAGAGATTTCGCAAATTTTATTGACTTGGTTACAAATAGGGTTAAGGATGCGTTGAAAGAGTATCAGGAATATGCAAGGTATTTGGATGGAAAAATTAAGGAGCTGAGCTGATCATGGATATTAGATTTGACGCAAATGCAGCAAATGAATTAATTAGCCAAATGAATATGTATTGTGCTGGAATTTTGCAGGAAACTCGTGGCCTCTCGGAAATCATGAACAATACTGACGGGTGGAATGATAATCAGTCTAAAGCATTCAAGAATAATGTGAAGGAATTGAATAATGATTTGAAGACGGCCTTATCACTTGAAAAGGACTACATGAAGACTTTCCAGCAACGCGTAAAAGAACTGAGGGGATGATGAAATGGCAGGATATGATATGGATGTCAATTATGACACCTTATGCTCGGTGGAAGAAAAACTAGAAAAAATACAATTCGATTTGGATAACTCAACACAGAAGATGGCGGATGCAATTCAAAGAAGCCAGGATTTTTTGGCAGGAAATCAGTACGAAAAAGCCAAATCTATAACGACAAGAAGTATTGAATTGACAAAAAGAACTCATGATAATATCGGCAATGCAAGAAAATATATTGGCGACCTAAGAATGATAATGGAAGAGTATGGTAGGTGTGGTTACCCAGGAGAGGCATGATGAAGGAGATAAATTTAACTCCATTAAAAGATATTGATGTTCAGTATGAGAAGATCACTGAAACGCTTGATACAAAATATAAGTGCGATTGGGATGACTCTGTACATGAGTCATACGGCAGGTTTGTAACTCAGCTTCGAGAAATGGCCAAAGATGTCAAAACAATCAGATGTAGGGTAGAGACGTTACAGAAAGAAGCAGAAGAATTGAGAATTGAAGAGCTAGTGGGTAAAGCAGATGCATTATGTAGAGAGGCAGACGCAGTATGATCACGAAAGCAAAAGTAAGTCTGGCATCAGTTAAAGCTTTTAGCCAGGCGGCAATCGATAGCAGGGACTTTTCATTCAAATTTGATAGGGGAATATTATGCATTGAGCAGCTGATGAAAAGCTTTTCTGAATTAGAGCAAGGCGTTATGGAAAAAATAAAAACTATGCAGGGCTCAAAGGATAAGCTGGCTATAACAATGCGTAGCATAGAAGAGATTATTGCCAGGCTCACAGCTCAAATAAATGAGTTGCAGGATAAAGCATCAGGAATGGAAAACGAATTGGCCTCAATGAGTCCTTCATATACGACAACAGATGAGAATGGGGAAGAGCATGAAGTTCCAAATCCAGCATATGTTGCTCTAGAGGCAGAAATATCAGCAGTTTACAGCGAAATCGCATCGGTGCAGGAAGAGTTGTTTCCACATGAGCAACGACTGGATAGAGCGCATTTTATAAATAGCAAACTATCATCTCATATTGACGCGGCAAATAGCATAGCATATGCACTTTCTGAAAAGCAGAATCAATGTAAGCAGCTTATGACAGAATTGGACGATATTAAGAATTCTAATTCTAGGAAGAGCACTGTTGCTGTTGATAATCTGAAAAAAATAGAACAGCAAGTAGCAGCCTATATGAGGACTAAGATGTCATATGATATGGGTAAAGGTAGTAGTGGTTTAGCTGGGAATGGTGCTGTAAATATAAATATTAATATCAATAAAACCACAGTTATTAATGAGGATCGAATTCAACGTCTTGAGCTAAACGATGAATATATTAAAGAGCATCAGATAAAACTTGATTCCGAAAATCATATTAATGAATTTGAAGGAAAGAAGTTTGGAGGAAAGTATAACTCATACAAAGAAAGAATAGATGGTACATCGAAAGAGAGCCCGATTCTTGGAAGATATGATGGAGAGAGAGGAGAATCAAAGTATATTCCATCCAATAGAAACGCTGAAGGAATAGTGGTGATTGGCATTCTGAAAAAATATGGCGTTGATGGAATAGAGTATCGGAACGGAGAGCCGGATTTTGAAGTATGCGCTGAAAGTGTAGTAAAAATAGAACATATGACAGAATTTAGATATGACTATGAGGCGCCTAAAGGAGTACTCGGTAACTTTACCCAGGCTGATATAGAGTGTGCCAAGGCGTGGAATTTCGAAGAGAAGGATGGCCGTTCAAACTGGGAACCTCGAGATGTACTTAATTATAGAAAAGCAAATGGTCTGACATGGCATGAAAAATGCGATACAGAGACAATGGTTATGGTCAGATCTGAGATAAATGCTTATTTCAAGCATGTTGGTGGTTGTTCTGAGTGCAGACTAAGGGATTCGTCTGCTGATGAAGGAGGATTCGATGAGTAACAAAGTTAATCTCAACATATGGGGAAGAGATTTTGAATTGAATATTGTATTTCAGAATTTTCCTGGTGAAGAAGTTACAGCGCAACAAAATAGTGTTGTAGATTCGTTGACTTCCATTGATTTTAGTGCATCGCTGGATTCGGTCAAGGATTATATTGTGAAATATAACTCGGAAGATTTAGGCGGAACAGAGATTACTAATATCTTCAAGTATGTTATCCCAAAGAGTGTACTGATACCTAGAGAAAACGATAAAAGGGTTGCTGCTCTTATGTGTAATTATAAGTTTGATATGGAACATGGTATGGCTGTTGTATATGAAAATGAACAATACAAAGCTGTTGGTCCACAAGATATAATTCTTTGAAATTATAAATGATGTAAGGAGACGGAGTTTTTATGGATATCAAGTACGATGAGTATCTTGAGAAAGGTACAGAAAAGCTTTTAGAAATCTTTTCTTCGTCTGATATTTCTGAAGGAGAAAAAGAGGCAGTTGTATCGGCCTTTTCCGATGAACTGGTTAGTAATATCGGAGACACAAGTAAACTTCAGGACTATGAGCACTTAATATACAGTGTTTCAGTGAAATATATAGATGATTGCCTGTCAAAATTGTTATCTAATACCGAGGCTTCATATAGCGATTATGAAAAAGCTATTAAGTATTGCGTTAGGGAAAAAGAAATTCTGCAGATTTTTCAGGTAAAAAAGTGGAGTGTTCCTGTTATAAGCAATAATGACTTGGATAAGTGTGAGTCAACCATAAGAACAAGGCAGGAGTCGACTTCAATAAGCAGTAAGATTTCGGAAGAAGATCATAAGATTGATGAGCTTGTAAACACAGCACAGACAGAATTGAGTGTTAGTGCATGTGATAAGGCTTTGGAATTACTTGAAGAATTAGCAAATGATTTGGCTATATGTAAACAAAAAAAGCTGACGGTTCCCTCTGTAAATAATAAAGACACTAAGAAAATAGCAAAAAAAGTGTCAGATATCAGGAAAATTGCAGAAAAAAAGGAAAGCTTACACCAGGAAATGTATGGTATTGATTCACAGATCGATAGCATAGTTTCTATGCCAAAGACATCGCCAAAGCATTGGGAAGAGGTTATTGCGCTTTGTCAGAGGCAGATGCCATTAATATCAGAATGCAATAAGAAACATTGGCCACAGCCGTCTTTGTCACATTCAGATACAAACGGTCTGATTACAAAATATCAACATTATATACACATGAATGATCTTGATAAGGCAATTGTATCAAGTCGCTCCCTTTTAGAGAGTGGAAAACAATATAAGGTCTTCTTTAGTAACTGCTCACAGCTTTCCAATTGTATAGATACTTGCAAGAAAAATAAGTGGATGCTTCCAGAACTGGCTACTACGAATCCGCAGAAAATTGAAGCGGAAGTAAGAGAAGAAAAGAAGCAGAAAGACCATGTGAAGAAAATAAAGCAGACTATTACATTAGCTGTTGCCGGAGTATTTGCGATTATCATGCTGGTTGTGTTCTGCATCCTTAAGTATAGAGAGGGGAAGGTTCAGATTCCATTTGACCCTGATTATGTTGAAGGTGCAAGCTTATCGACAATAGTTGATGAGCTTGATGAGGCAGGATTTGAAAATGTACAGAAAGTAGCCGATTATTCTGGTTGGTTACAAAGTGATCAGGTAATATCGGTTTCTATTGATAATCAGGATACCTATAAGAAAGATACATATAAAAAACCTGACGTGAGCGTGGTTATTACCTATAGCAGTTCAGATAGAGTGTATGCTACGGATCTTTTGAAAGACTGGAAGAGTTCGAAATATACAGATATTGTTGAGAGTTTAAAAGAGGCAGGATTTACAAACATAGTAACAAATGAAGTAGATACTGCTGAAAAAGATTATGATCAGTTGGTAGAGGCTGTTGAATTGAATGGCCTGCCTTACAAAAATGAGCATTGCTACTTGCCGAAAAATGCACCAATTTCAATATCTTATTATGCATTAAAAATCGGTATTGGAAACGATAGTGCCCAGTTTATTGGTCAGGATTATAAATCTGTTGTAGATAGCCTTAAGGAGAGCGGATTTACTAATGTTCAGACAGAAGTAATTAACACGGGTTGGGTCAAAGGAAATACAGTAATCGGTGTTAATGTTAATAATTCTGATTCGTATAGCAGTAGTGATTCCTTTGCTCCTGATGTAAGGATTATCGTTAAATATAGTAGTAATGATAGGATAGACATTACTGAGCTGGTAAAAGGCTGGAATACTAAACAGTATGAGTCGCTTAAGACAGGAATAACATTAAAAGCATTCACTAACGTAACATACAAAGAAAAGTTAACCGACAATAAGTCGTTAAATAAACTTGTTGCAAGCATTTCCATTAATAACCAGCAGTTTGATCAGGGCGATTGCTTTGTACAGAAGAATGCACCGATTGTTGTCGAATACTATGTATTAAGGATTACTATTGGTCAGAGCGCATCAGACTTTAAAGAAAATAAGGAAGGTAAGTATAAGTCAGTAGTTGATTCGCTGAAAGAAATGGGTTTTACAAACATAACAGTATATAGAAATGATGATCTGTTTAATGGGTGGATTACGAAAGAAGGCTCCATAGAATCTATTTCAATAAATGGAAATGAGACTTTTGAGGCAACAAATCAATACTATTATAATGCGCCAATAGTTATAGTTGTGAACACCTTTAAAGGCAAAGGATGCGAAGATATTACCAAGACAAAGTGACCCAACATTTCTTGAATTAGTAAGACAAGTGCTGAAGAAATTCGGCACTTGTTTTAACTATATGAGTATAGAAAGTGAGCTGTGGAATTGTTACGTATCATAGCTGTCTATGCCAGAATATTAAATTTTTGTGATAGACAGATTCTGTCATTGTGGAATGATATTATTGATATAGTGAATGACAGATTATGGAGGTATACATCATGCAGATTAAACTGAATAATTCAAATATAGTTTTATTGCTTCCAAGGGGATATGGACAGGTTGATAATGGTGAAGCCTTATATGGAGATATGTATCATGTAAGAAAAGCCAATGATATACAGATGTTTCAGAATATAGCGGCAAGATCATATGGGAATACTGTGATTTCACATATTTCACGTGAAGAGGCAATGCCGTTTGATAAAGAGGCATTGATCAGTCAGATACATGCAAATCTTAGTGACAATCAGGGACTCATTGAGGTTGAAACAGGGAAGAACCCTAGAGGCTTTGAGTATGTATATAGCATTATAAAGACCTACCATCAGGATTGGTTGAATGTAAATTATTGTTTAAGGATGAATATTATAAATGGAGATGAGATTATTGATGTAACAGGTAGCTTCTTTGAAATTATCATGACGGGCGAGCGTAGTGCAATGGGATGGAATTTTGCCATGAATGCAGGGTTCGAACGTGATCAGAATAATAAAGGCGAATTAACTCAGATCAAAGGATGGGCGGAGGATCCGTATGATCCAAGCTTTACAAGAGGTTGCCGTATGATTATGCCTGAGCGCCCCGGGTTAGATGGACTATTTCCGGATGATCCTCTTTCGCAGGCTAGAGAACTTGTTTTGGCATTAACTGAAGACTCATATTATAAAACAAGGGATGAGATAGAAGCTGAAAGTAAAAAGGATACAAGCAATAAGGGTAAGAAAGCAGAAAAGGAATTGACTGATAGTACGGAGAAAAGCGAAGAGGATAAAGAAGATCCCAGGGAAGTATATAAGATGCTTTTTAGCAAAGATGTTTCTCGAAATGGAGCATATAAGATAGAAATAGCAGATAATCAAGAGAATAAGGGTAAGTTTGTAATTAAACTTCCGGATATAAAAGCTATCGATTTATCCAAGACAGCAGCCCTGGCAAAAGATGGAATTAAGTCAGCAGTAAGTAAAACAGCATCAGAACTCGATAAAGTAAAGACTCCATTTGAGATACCGGATGATTTCAGATGCAAGTTGAATAAACCAATGCCAAAGGAACTTCCGGGTTGGGGGAAACGGCAATACATAGGGTTTGGAAAACACTCTTTTGCAACTAGAGCGCTTATTATGAGTTGGCCTGTAACAGAGACAGAATCGTTACCGCTTGGTGATGAAGAGGGAATTATAAATCAGTTTCATCAGGAAGGAAATGAAAATCTTGGACTTATTGCAGCTAAGTGCGGACTCACTCCTAAGGGAAACCGATATGCATATACAATTAGAAAAATGATGTTCTTTGATGAGGAAGGTAATCCGCAAGGCCCGATGGATTATGAACTAAACTTTAATATTAGAGTGAATGGAAAAATCCATTTTATGAATGGCTCATTCCAACCGGAAGAGAATCTTGAAGGAATAAGGGGAAGTGCTCTTGGTATTATGGAACGTGGTAGCTGTGAGTTAAGACTTAATGCCGAACATTGGGTAAGGGATCCATACGATGAAGCATATAAGAAGGGGCTGCTTATGACATGGGAAGAAGACGAAAAGTTTGATGGACTTTTCCCATATCATCCTTTATCAGAAATGAGAAGATTTGTTAAATATGTGATTGAGAATAACTAACCGTTTATCTGGGAGTAAATATGGAAGAGATTAAAGGCGATAAGATTTCTCGAATACTTGATATTTATACAAAGCTCATGGATGGCCGTGTTATTTATAAATCTGAAGAGGCACTTCATCATGGCGTTAATGAAAGAAGTATCCAACGTGATATTGATGATGTCCGTTGCTATTTGGAGAATGATGCATCGGAGCGAGGCTATATAAACTCAGTAATCTATGATCGAGAGAAAAAAGGATATAGACTAGAGCAAATATATAAGATCAGGCTTACGAATAGTGAGGTGCTTGCTATTTGCAAGATACTTTTGGATAGTCGTGCATTTTCCAAGAAAGAAATGAAAGATATTCTTGATAGATTAGTGAATTGCTGTGCACCAAAGGTAAACCAGGACCTTGTGTATGATCTTATAAAGAATGAGGAATACCATTATGTTGAACTCAGACATAAGAAAGCTTTTATTGATGTATTATGGGACGCAGGAATGGCAATCCGAGCTTGCCATTATGTTGAGATAAAATATGAGCGTCTGAAAGATAAGAAGAATGTAAATCGTAAGCTTAAGCCTGTGTCAATAATGTTCTCAGAATATTATTTTTACCTCATTGCATTTATTGATGATGAAGACGAGGCGCGACAGGACTTTGATGTTTTAAATGATGCTTTTCCTACAATATACAGAGTGGATAGAATTAAGAAACTAAAGGTTTTGGAAGAGCGCTTTGAAATGCCATACTCAAGCCGATTCGAAGAAGGTGAATTTAGGAAAAGAGTCCAATTTATGTATGGTGGCAAATTACAAAAAGTTAGATTTAGGTACACTGGGCCCGATGTGGATGCAGTTCTTGATAGATTACCAACTGCAGAGATTGTTGATGAGGATGAAGAAGGCTACGTACTGAAAGCAGAGGTTTTTGGTAAAGGAATAGATATGTGGATTAGAAGTCAGGGGGATTATATTACAGTGCTAGAAGGAGGAACAGACAGATGATAGGCGCAATAATAGGAGATGTATCTGGGTCCCGTTATGAAAGACTAAATCATAAATCAAAAGAATTTGAATTACTCGATAAAAGATGTCATCCCACAGATGATACCATTATGTCTCTTGCAGTGGCTAAGGCTATTCTGGAATGCGAAGGTAATTGGGAAGAACTTTCAGAAAAAGCAGTATCTGCAATGAAGGAACTGGGCCGAGCATATAAGAATGCAGGATATGGAAAATCTTTCATTGGTTGGTTATCAGAAGAAAATCCAAAACCATATGACAGCTATGGTAATGGAGCAGCAATGAGGGTAGGCCCATGTGGATTTGCTGCTAGCAATATTCCTGAGGTAAAAGAATTGTCTGCTGCAGTTACAAAGGTTAGTCATAATCATCCTGAAGGAATGAAAGGTGCTGAAGCAACTGCTATTGCTGTTTTTATGGCTAAAAGTGGTAGGAGCAAGGATGAAATAAGGGGATATATCGAAGAATATTATTACAAAATAGACTTTACACTTGATCAGATTAGGGCTTCATATAAATTTGATTCTTCATGTCAGGGATCTGTACCAGTGGCTCTTGAGGCATTTTTTGAAGCGAGTGATTTCGAGGATGCTATTAGAAATGCAATTTCGGTTGGCGGTGACAGTGATACTATTGCAACAATTGCCGGAGTGATAGCTGAAGCGTTCTATGGAATCCCTGAAGGAATAATAGAAGCAACTACAGATTACTTAGATAGTCGCCAGATGGAAATCCTTTATTATTACGAGAAAATGTATCCTTCTAAAGCGCTTGATTCTGATGGTAAAGCTACAAGGACTGTGTTTGAGGTAATTGATGACTGTGTAGATAAGGTAATACCGGCAGGAACATCAATAACTGCGGAATGTGATGAAAATGGAAATATTATTCATGCGCAGGTAGATGAATCTGTTATGAAACCGGATTTTAGTTCCTTTGATAAACGCGATATAGGCAAAGAGGCAATAGAAATACTGTCAAAAGCTAGCTCTGATCTGACTAGGGCTGGGAAAAAAGCAGGTAAAAAGGCCGGAAAAGGTATTTTGACTGCCGCAAAATCTATGAAAGATACCATAGATAAAACTAAAGAAATGGCAGCTGCAAAAGCGGTTAATTGCTATGCCATTGCTACAGAAAACACAGAAGATACAGAATCTACTATGTACGCGGTAAGCGTATTGCAAAAAGCAGGATTTGACGCAAAGATACATGTTGCACAAGGCACAATGTTCGGATATGTATTTGCAAAAGGCGAGGATTATGAAAAGGTTGCAAAATTGTTGGAAGATGTAAAAGGAGTGGCTTTAAACGCCAATCCGGTAGATAAAGTAATGGCTGAAATGATAAGAAAACACTAGGAGGTACGGATATGTCCTACAAAATAGGATCATTTAATGTCCGAAATCTGTCTTTCGGTGCTGGCACAAGCAGAGACCTTGATTTAATGGCTGACATTATAAAAGAATTTGATGTGATTGCCCTCCAGGAAGTATTGAGCGAAGGAAAGATTCTTGAAGGAATAACTGTCAGTGATGTTTCGGGTCAAGCAATGGCCTATGAATATTCGCTAAGGAGTAGGCTTGGCGGTAATTGGGATATGTGTTGGCTGGATCCAAAAACTGATAGCAAGTGGTATCCATATACAGGCGATGATTCCAGGGGAGAAGGATATGCTTTTCTATGGAGAAAAGATAAATTCAAGTGCCCGGTGAATGAACATGGAAAAGTGGTAAGACCAAGAATAATACATCAGTATAAAACTGATAGTTCCAGAGGTGAAATGAAGTTAATAAGAGATCCGGGATATGCTAGATTGCAGCTTGTTGATATGCCTAACGCAGAAATTAGACTGATTACAACGCATATTGTTTATAAGAAGCCTAGTGAAGAAAATTTGTCAAAGACAATTGATTTTGGATCTTATGTTATGAGACAAAATGAGTTTAATGTATTGGCGCGGAGCATATATACATCTGTGAGTGAGGACCACAACGATATCAATTGCATTGTACCATACACGATTATACTTGGAGATTATAACCTTAATTTGTTTTCAAGTGGAGCAGGCTCACCTCTTGTCCCGGCTATTATGGTAGTTGATTCAAAAAAGAGAATCTTAGGTACAGAAGGAGAGATGAAGAATGGATTCTACTTTATGCATACTACACAGGCTGATTTATCCACTGTAAATAAAGATGCCGATAATTATGCGAGCAATTATGATCATTTTACATTTGATGAGCGAACGAAAAATAGTATTGTTGATGAAACACCACACAGAGTCAATGCAGTGGAGAGGGCGGGAGACTTTAAGACATACAAAGAAAAAGTCTCAGATCATATACCAGTAATGCTTGAAATAAGCATGAAATGAGGAGGTAGCGAAGATGAGCGATAACACATATGAGATTCAGGATCAATTAAAGGCGGCATATGCATTAAACATGTGTACTGTATCTGTATCTCAGATAGTAGATTATAACGATGAATATATTTTGGAGCAGGAGTATGAGGCAATTCTTAATAATCTGAATCTGGAACAGATGCCAAAAGATGAAGCACTTCTCAATATTCTCGTAAAGTTACTCAATGTAATTACATTTTTCAGAATTGATAAGGTCAAGAGAGCACAGATAGAGAAGAAATATCAGCGCAGAATTAAAAATGCTATTTGGTCTGCTGTTCCAAATATTGGAGTTATTGTGGCTGGAGATCCTGTGACAGTTGGATTATCACTTGCGACACAGGTTGGCATTGGTTATATGAATTACCGAAGAGAAAAGGCTGATGCATTAGCTGATAAAGAAGATTCTGAGGTAGAACTTAGAATTACTGCAATGGAACAGTTTAATGCATTAAGAAGGGAACTGTTTACTACAGCTTGGAGACTTGCTGATGAATATAACTTCCCCGATAAATACAGATTAACAGAGCGTCAGATAACTCAATATAATGAGATACTTATGGATTCTGATGAAATAAGGAAATATGAGCGTCTATCAGCTGTTAAGGATAATTTTGAAGCATATCTTCCGTTCTGGTATTTTATGGGACATTCGGCGAAGTTTATTGCAGAAGACAAAGATAATGGGCTGGATTCAAGCGCTAGAGAGTACTATATAAGTCAGGCAAAGGAAAACTTTGAAAAATATGAGAGCCTTAATTCCTTTAATATTCTGAGAGAGGATGAACTAACCGCTTCGTTTGCACTCGAATATGTGGATTTGCTTTTATTGGAGGAAAATCCTGATCAGGAAAAAATCATAAGACTTATTGAAACAGCTGTGAAGATGGCTGGGAATGCAAATGACATACTTGAACTCTGTGCAGTGTCCTATCTAAAAGTAGGAAAAACAGATAATGCAGAAAACCTTCTCAGAATACTGGTAAATGAAAATTACAATACAGCCACGAACGCGAAGCTTTTAAGCAGAATATACGTTAGTGAATATTTGAAAGGTACAAATCCTTTGGCAAAGACACAGTATGGTATTTTGGCATCAAGAGTAACACCGGCATGGCTTTTCCCTATGCCTGACAATAGAGCAGATGATCTTATGCTTCAGGATAAGGAACTACAGGACAAGTATATTTCGGAGCAGCGATTGGCACTTCAGAAAGAATACGGGGATGTTATTAATCAGTTCATTGAAAAAAACATTGTTTTGTTTAATAAGATTATTCCTGTTCCAGTAAGAAATGCTAATGATGAGTATTTTACTAATACAGAGACAGCAATTAAGAGAAGACGCCAAGATGTCTATGATGCGTTGGAGAGCGATAGGGGAAATGAGTACAGGCAACAAATAAAGGAATCAGGATACAGATTTAGATACATTGAGCTTATTAATGAAATGCTTAATTCACTTGATGAACTAAGAATTTTCCGTGATAGCGATGACAAGGATGGTATGATTCAACTAATAAAGGATAATCTTTCAGAATCAAGTGGAGAATTGAAAGAAATTCAGGGAAAACTAAATCGTAATGATGCATTTTCCATAATGGATTATGAAAGAATACAGAAAAGCCTGTCCTTTCAAAGATTGACGAAGGAGTTCTTTGATGCTTTGAAAGAAAACGTACTTCAGAATATTGGTAATATGGATTCGCTTGATGCTTTGGATGATGTCGAGTTGGATATAGTACAGTTTTGCAGAAAGCATGATTTAGAAGAAAGGAATCCAAATCCGAAAGGAAAAATAGCACAGTCAGTATATGACAAAGAAAGCGATTATATTTCTCTGGATATATTAGGCGAAAATGAGCGTGATGAGAGTTTCAGCAAAGTTGTGTTTGAAAAAATGCTTGTAGCGGTTAAAGATGCTGCAGGTGGAATTGTCGATGATGCTAGTAAGATGAATCTTCTTATTCGGGGTAGTCAGGAATATGAGTTGTACTTCAAAAATGTTAAGCTGAAAGGAGATGCCTTTAAAGCGAAGACATTAGCTATATTGGATGACCATTCATTTGCTAACTATGACTTATTTATTACATGTGATGGTGTTGTGCCGGTGAAGAGAAGTAAGGTTGAAGGATTAAGAAGTTTCAACAAGATAGAATATCAAGGAAAGAGTATTAGTCTTGGATGGCCAGAAGAGTATTCTAATAGAGCAGTGAATTTAGGCAATCTTTATAATCTGTTAGAAAAACTAAGAAAGATAAGGGAAAATGCAAAATCGTAATATAAGAGAATTGAAGAGCAATGCGCTCTGTATCTAGGATAGCAGAGGCATTTATCATTCTCTGGAGGTTAAGTGAGTAAAGGTATCGGAGCACATGCAAACTTAATTGCGGAAGACGAGCACTCTGTAATGTATGAATATGGTGGATATAATCTTAATGATCAGAAGTATCGTAATGAAAACCATCTGTATGACGGGGCAATTACAATTCAAAAGGAATGCTTTGTTGAACCTGAAATACATGAGAAGCTAAAGAAAATGCCATCCGGACGTAAGAGGGTTATTGTCAAGAGAATACCCGTTTCTGTCAACTATGGGAAAATGATTGAAGATGGGGCAATCAAGGTAGAAAACTGTAGTAATTGTTGGAAAGCTACTGAAGATGACTTGAAAATAGATGTTATGGCCTTGCATCTTTTATTCTATATTTTTCGTAGGTATCAGGAGGATGGGAAAATCCCCGATATTATTAGCTATAATGTATAGGGGAATCTCCGTCACTTTAGTACCATTTTAATTTGCACCCTCTGCGTCACTTTTTGCCACCAAAAACAACTAAGTTCATCCGATTTGCCACCAACTGCATATTTTCATGTGTTTTCAGACATGATATTATTATAATGCGCCAAGAAATGTGAGATGCGAAAAGCACCAAACATTTTGAGGCGTATTTCTTTTGCAAAAGAATACCCCTTTCAGAGCTAATAAACTTGGTTTGTGTGCATAGGGCATCAGCCACCGGGACGTCACGGTGGCTGGTGCCCATTTTAATTGGAGAAAAAATCGGAGGAAACTATGGATAACTTTAATACAACAGATATGGAAAACTACGCTAAGAAGATTGATGAAAAGTATGCAGACAGAGATGCAGACAAAATGGGATACCAGGAGTTCAAGTCTACATATGCAGATACTGTAGAGAAGGCATTCCACTACAAAGGGATGAGTGATGTTGAGATTGAGAACCGTCTTGTTGATAAGGTTAATGAGACCTATGATGCATTGACGGTGAAGCACTCCGGATCAGATGTGGGCGTAAACATAAGCATTACAGATGCCTATGACGCATACGTCAATCATGATGTATCTATTGTGGAAATTGCAGCCGAGGCTACAGCAAAGACCGCTGCTGCTCTTGAGAATGCTCCGAATATCAGCAATGGCATAAATGACATCCAGAACTACGATGTCATGAAGAACAAGCTGGTCATGGAGGTTGTTTCTGCTGAGACAAACGCAGAGCTTCTTGAGACTGTTCCTCACAAGGACATTGAAGACATGGCAGTCATCTACCGCTTTGATGTAAAGGACATTGTTGGTGAAGGAGCAACTGTAATCGTGACCAACAAGATGCTTGATAACTACGGCATCACACCTGATCAGCTTCATGAGGATGCTGTAAAGAACGCTCCCGAGATCAGACCTATCGTCATCCAGGGCATGGCAGAGGTGCTGGCAAAGCAGATGGGAGTTGAAGACCTGGAGATGCTTGGTCTTAACGTTCCACCGGAACAGGAACAGATTTTTGTGGCTTCCGTTCCGGATAATGTTCATGGTGCCGGAATCCTTGCTTATGAGGATTTCATGGATAAGGCATCTGAGCGTGTCGGTAATCAGTCATTTTTCATTTTGCCCAGCAGTATCCATGAGCTTTTGATTGTCCCTGATAACGGAATGATGGATCTTCACTCTCTTGAGCAGATGGTAAGGGAGGTCAATGCGACTACCGTGGATCCTTCTGAAAAGCTTACTGACAACGTTTACCACTACGATGCACAGGACAAAGTCTTTGAGCTTGGTGAAAAGTTTGTGGAGCGTCAGGCAGCTAAGGAGAGAGGTGAGGTAAAAGAAGCCGTAGCAAAGAAGTCTCTTCTTGGTGAGCTTAAGGCGGCCAAGGTTGAAGCAGCAAAAGAGCCTCATAAGGATGCAATCGATAAGGGCGTAAAGTCCAAAGGTGATGTGGCAATCTGATATTAAGTCGTTCCTCTTTATAAACTGGCGATGGTCTGTGGTATATCTCGGGCCAGCGCCAGTTTTCAAAAAGAATCTTTTCAAAGGATGGGAGAAAAGTATGAGTAAAGATAGAGAAAAACAAAGAGCAAACAGAAAGAAATATGGAGAAAGACGAGCCTTGAATTGTTCAAGGTTTACTGACAGGGACTTGAATCCCATTCCTACAGGAAATATCAAGCCACAGAACTGCAAGACTCCGTGTCCATACGGGGTTGGCAAAGCATTCTGCTTTCCTTGCATGGGAAAGATTATGGACGAGCACAATAACTTAAGAAAGGCGGCATAAAATGAAGGATTTAGATATAAGAATCAATCTGGACCCGGTAAATGACAAGATAGTGAACTTTCCTGTCAGAAATAATCCTGTGGATGGGAAAAATGTTAAGAACCAGAAGGGCATTGTCATTGGAACTGACAGTTCTTACAGGACTGTTGATGAGGATGAGGCTTATCAGATTATAGCTAAGCTTGGTGACAACGGACTTGCAAAGAGCCTGTCAGATGATTATGTGATGATCTTTTCTGCAGAAAGCATTATCAATGCGGAGTTCTCACGATATCTTGTTGGAAGTGTTCTTGTTTTAAAGACAGGAACTGATTCCAAATTCAAGGATATCACTGAGTTTGATGTTGATATGATGCGAACTTTTTTCGAGACAGATCTTGTAACGCTGACATATGGGAAAGAGAAATTCGATGCATATCCTCTTGAATATGAGGATGCAGCGTGAGGTAACTGCCTATGAATGAAGAAGTTTCACAGAAGACTGTCCGGTTTGCAATAAATACCGGCAAGGTCACTGGGCGTGTCCTCTGGAATTGTCTTAAGGCATACCTGAGACACAGGCAGAATAAAAAGCTTACTGCAGGAAAGGGGGAGCAGTCCGTAAAGCAACTGGTCAAACAGGGGCAGGGGGCTTCAAGCATGGAAGTGAGCGGAGAGAGCATCAGGTCTTTCAAGCGTATAGCAAATAAGTACGGAGTTGATTTTGCCATTGTAAAAGACAAAACGACAGACCCACCGCGATATACATGCTTCTTTAATGCTAAGGATATGGATGCCATTACCGCGGTGGTAAAGGAATACTCTGCTAAAGTAGTAAAGATGCAGGGCAAGCAAAAGCCGAGTCTCCTAAAGGAACTGAAGAAACTGAAGGATGAGATTGCCAAGGCTCCACGCAAAGTAAAAGAGAAGTTTAAGGAGAATGTCAGATGAGCAAAAAGACTAAGAAGATGATAATCCTTAATATTCCTTACTTTTTGGTGGGGCTTTTTTGTACCAATCTTGGAGAAGCATGGAGAATAGCCTGGGGCAGCAACATGTCAGAAAAGGTCCAGGGGCTTGTGTTATATGGGGGATTTTCCAAGGCATTTGCGAATATCCTTCCAAGCCTACATCCTTTTGACCTGACTGTTGGTATTGCCTGCGGACTTGCGCTGAGGCTTGCTGTCTATATCAAAGGGAGGAATGCCAAAAACTTTCGCCACAATTCAGAATACGGTTCAGCAAGGTGGGGAAACCCGGAGGATATAGAACCATATGTGGATCCGGAGTTTAAGAATAACGTCATTTTATCCCAGACAGAGAGGCTGACCATGAATAGCAGACCGAAGCTTCCCAAGTATGCAAGGAACAAAAATGTCCTTGTAGTAGGTGGCTCTGGTTCAGGTAAGACGAGGTTTTTCATTAAGCCCAATCTCCTGCAGCTTCATAGCAGTTATGTTTTAACGGATCCCAAGGGAACCCTCATAGGAGAAGTGGGTAACGTATTTGTGAAGGCAGGCTACAACGTTAAGGTATTCAATACCATTAACTTCAAGAAGAGCATGCATTTTAATCCGTTCAACTACATCCACTCAGAAAAAGATATCCTGAAGCTGGTAACAACGCTCATGGCAAATACAAAGGGCGAAGGAACTCCGGGAGATCCTTTCTGGGAGAAGGCCGAAAAGCTGCTTTATACAGCGCTTATCGGTCTTATTTATTATGAGGCTCCTGAGGAGGAAAAGAACTTCAACACACTTGTGGAGTTCATCAATTCCATGGAGATCAGAGAG
This sequence comes from Butyrivibrio sp. NATIVEDY162, assembly GCF_045999815.1. GTDB lineage: Bacteria > Bacillota > Clostridia > Lachnospirales > Lachnospiraceae > Butyrivibrio. The sequence goes on along the minus strand of NZ_CP172573.1, from coordinate 2,078,402 downwards.
GATGACGAGTCGTTCAAGAACGCTGTGGATATCCTGTTTGAAAGACTGGAGAAAAGAGATCCGAATCACTTTGCTGTTCGCCAATATGCCAAGTACCGCCTTGCGGCCGGCAAAACCGCAAAATCGATTCTTGTGAGCTGTGGTGCGAGGCTTGCGCCTTTTGACATTGAACAGCTTCGTGAAATCATGAGCTATGATGAGCTTGAACTGGATAAGATAGGTGACAGGAAAACAATCCTTTTCCTTATCATGTCTGATACGGACAGTACTTTTAACTTCCTTATCAGCATCATCTATACGCAGCTCTTTAACCTGTTGTGTGAAAAAGCAGATGATGTCTATAACGGAAGGTTGCCTGTCCATGTTCGATGCCTTATAGATGAGGCGGCGAACATCGGTCAGATCCCAAATCTGGAAAAGCTTATGGCAACTATCCGAAGTCGTGAGATCTCAGCAGCACTTGTTCTTCAGGCAAAGTCGCAGCTTAAGGCAATCTATAAGGATAATTCTGAGACAATCATAGGCAACTGTGACTCTCAGATATTCCTTGGAGGCTCAGAACAGACAACGCTTAAGGACCTTAATACCATGCTCGGCAAGGAGACCATCGACATGTATAACACTGGCGAGTCCAGGGGAACATCACAAAGCTACAACATGAACTATCAGAAGCTGGGACATGAGCTGATGAGTGTTGATGAACTTGCAGTCATGGATGGTAACAAATGTATCGTGCAGGTTAGGGGCGTAAGACCTTTCCTGTCAGATAAATATGATCTTACGCAGCATCCCAATTACAGATATACAGCGGATGCAGACAAGAAGAACTGGTTCGATGTTGAGAAGTATCTTAACCATGATCTGGTTCTAAAGCCTGATGACAAGTATGAAGTTATCGAGGAAACAGTAGAAGAGTAATGATATGGAGCCCTTTGCTGTGTCAATAAAAGGCATAGCATTCAGGGCTTTATATATTGCCTGGAAACAGGCAGGCATGGCCATGTATCCGAAGTCAGTCGACGGGCTTCGGAAAGCAACTATCAACCGGCATCACAAAAAGTAGTGGTGTCGCTAACCAAACAAAAATTATTGGAAGGAGAAGGGTCCCACTACAAATGCCTTAAGCGACAAAACAGCGACAAAAGCTGTCTTGGGTTTCCTAAGAAAGAGTGAAACATGCTTAAATTGGGCATTTGTAGGGTTTGGGATTCAAAAAGAATTATGGCATTTTTTCAGAGCGCAGTAGGTTCACTGCAGACAATCGTTATCGCACTTGGAGCTGGTCTCGGCGTATGGGGAGCAATCAACCTTCTTGAAGGTTATGGTAATGACAACCCCGGAGCTAAGAGCCAGGGAATGAAGCAGCTCATGGCGGGCGGTGGTGTTGCCCTTGTTGGAACAACACTTGTGCCTCTTCTTGCTGGTTTGTTCTGATCGCCAGCTCCGGAAGAGAGATACAACTGAATATGGAATAATTCAGAGAAAGCGGATATCTCCATTTGGTTGATATCCGCCTTTTACTCTGGATAAAACTAACCAGCAATCAGCTGGATTAACTTAGGAGGGATATGTTTGATGAATTATTTGCTGAGATAGAACAGCATCTCAAAGATATGATAATTCCCTACCTTATGAGTGTACTGCAGACCATGTTCGACTGTGTAAATGACCAGGTCGGAACGATAGCATCAGATGTGGGAACAACGCCCTCAGCATTTAATCCGACTATCTTTGGAATGATAAGAAATATCTCAGAGTCGGTGATAATGCCGATAGCGGGAATAATCCTGACGTTTGTCGCTTGTTATGAGCTGATACAGCTTATCATCAGCTACAACAATCTGGCAAACTTTGAGACATGGTTCATTTTTAAATGGGTGTTTAAGACATTCATTGCAGTAGAGATCATTACGCATACCTTTGATTTCACGCTGGCTGTGTTTGATGTTGCACAGCATGTCATACTAAATGCCGGTGGAGTCATTGTATCTTCAACAGCAGTAGACGCATCAGCACTGGCGTCAATGCAGTCAACCATAGAGGCTATGGATATATGGAGCATATTCGCGCTCTTTTTCCAGGTCTCAATAATCATGATAGTTACGCAGATCCTTTCAAAACTCATATTTGTCATTATCTATGTGAGAATGATTGAGATCTATATGTATGTTTCCCTTGCTCCGATACCACTCGCTACTTTTGCTAACAAGGAGCAGAGCTCAGTCTGCATCAATTATGGAAAGAGCCTGTTTGCTCTTGGACTACAGGGATTTCTAATCATGATATGCGTTGGTATCTATGCTGCACTTATACAGTCGCTCGCATTTTCAAGCGATATCGTAGGTTCCCTCTGGGGAGTTGTAGGATATACGATCCTTTTGGCATTCTCACTGTTTAAGACAAACACAGTAGCCAAGGCAATCCTGCAGTGCACATAAATTGAGGAAGGAGAAATATGGCAGCTTCATATATATCAGTGCCAAGAGACCTTACAAAGGTCAAAAGCAAAGTGATCTTTAATCTGACAAAGAGACAGATTGGCTGCTTTTCAGTGGCAGCGCTCATAGGAGTTCCGACTTTTTTTCTTATAAAGAGCATGGCTCCCATTAACGTGGCAGTCATGAGCATGATGGTCATAATGATGCCCATCTTCTTTTTTGCCATATATGAAAAGAACGGAAGACCTTTGGAAGTCTATCTTGGACACTTTATTGAGGCCGTGTTCGTGCGGCCAAAGAAACGTCCGTATAAGACGGATAACTATTATTCAGCTCTGGAGAGATGTGCCAGGGCAGAAAGGGAGGTGAGAAAAATTGTTCGTGTTTCCATGGAGAAAAAATAAGAACGAAAGACATTTTAAGATGCCTGAAGGTTTATCGAAAGCAGAGCAGGCACAGGTAAAAGAGATCATAAAGAATGCACAGAAGGATGACGGGACTCCAAGAACAGCGCAGCAGACCCTTCCTTTTGACAGGGTATTCCCGGATGGCATCTGCCGTGTGGGAATGGATTATTACACAAAAACAATACAGTTTCAGGATATCAATTATCAGCTTGCCCAGCAGGAGGATAAGACTGAGATATTTGAGGAGTGGTGCAGCTTTCTTAACTTCTTTGACAGTTCCGTACACTTCCAGCTTTCATTCATGAACTTTGCAACGGAAGTAGGGGATTTTGAGAAAAAGATTGCGATAGCCCATCAGAATGATCCCTTTAATGATGTTAGGGATGAATACTCTGGGATACTCCTTAGAAATATGCAGGCTGGTAATAATGGACTTACCAAAGTAAAATACATTACTTTCGGTATCCATGCGGATTCAATGAGGTCAGCAAAGCCAAGGCTTATCCATATCGAGATGGATATCCTGAACAACTTCAAAAGACTTGGCGTTATAGCTGAGACCCTGAACGGAGAACAGAGACTTGCACTCATGCATAAGCAGCTTCACATGGGAGATAATGCGAAGTTCCACTTTGACTGGAAATACCTTGCTAAATCAGGGCTTTCAGTAAAAGACTTCATTGCTCCAAGCTCATTTGAATTCCCTAATGGCAGATACTTCAAGATGGGAGATACATGGTGTTCCATGAGTTTCTTATCAATCGATGCTTCAGATGTCAGCGACAGGATGCTTGCAGATTTCCTTGGCATGGAATCGAGCCAGATCGTCACAATGCATCTTCATTCTGTTGATCAGAACGAAGCTATCAAGACAGTAAAGCACACCATTACAGAACTGGACAGGAGTAAGATTGAGGAGCAGAAAAAAGCGGTTCGTGCCGGATATGATATGGAGATAATTCCCTCGGATCTTGCTACTTACGGAAAAGACGCTAAGGCGCTCCTTAAGGAACTGCAGTCACAGAATGAGAGAATGTTCCTTCTGACATTCCTTATCATGAATACCGGAAGGACAAAGGAAGAGCTGGATAATAACATATTTCAGGCATCTTCCATAGCGCAGAAACATTCATGTAATCTGGTACGCCTTGATTTTCAGCAGGAGCAGGGACTTGTGAGCACACTACCTCTTGCCTATAACGAGGTTGATATCCAGCGCGGAATGACTACATCAAGCACAGCGATCTTTGTGCCTTTTACTACACAGGAACTTTTCCAGGATCACAGGGGAGCACTTTATTATGGACTTAATGCACTTTCCAATAACCTTATCATGGTTGACAGAAAGAAGCTTAAGAACCCTAACGGCCTTATCCTTGGTACACCCGGTGCTGGTAAGTCTTTTGCAGCAAAGAGGGAGATAGTAAACTCATTCCTTGTAACAGATGACGATATTATCATATCGGATCCCGAGTCAGAGTACCGTGCTATGGTGGAATACCTTGGCGGTCAGGTGGTAAAGATCAGTCCTACATCAGACCAGTACATCAATCCGATGGACATCAACATGAACTATTCCGAGGATGATAACCCTGTAATGCTGAAAGTAGACTTCATCCTTTCGCTCTGTGAACTTATCATGGGAGCAAAGGACGGACTGCAGCCAACGGAGAAGACTGTAATAGACAGGTGTGTCCGTCAGGTCTACAGGAAATATCTTGAGGATCCAAAACCGGAGAATATTCCAATTTTGGAAGATCTTTACAATCTGCTTCTTAAGCAGGATGAGCCTGAAGCAAAGTATGTTGCAACTGCACTTGAAATCTATGTAACGGGTTCCCTTAACGTCTTTAACCACAGGACAAATGTGGAACTGCGCAATCGTCTTGTATGTTTTGACATAAAGGACCTTGGTAAGCAGCTTAAGAAGATAGGCATGCTCATCATTGAGGACCAGGTATGGTGCAGAGTTTCAGAAAACAGAGAAGCAGGAAAGTCCACCCGTTACTATATGGATGAGATGCATCTGCTCCTTCGAGAAGAGCAGACAGCCGCTTATACTGTTGAAATCTGGAAGCGATTCAGAAAGTGGGGCGGTATGCCGACAGGCATAACTCAGAACGTCAAAGACCTGCTTGCATCGAGGGAAGTAGAAAACATTTTTGAGAACTCAGACTTCATTCTGATGCTTAATCAGGCCGTAGGAGACAGAGCGATTCTTGCAAAGCAGCTTAACATAAGTCCACACCAGCTTTCGTATGTGACACATTCGGGAGAAGGTGAAGGACTTATTTTTTATGGGAATGTAATACTGCCGTTCATCGACAGATTCCCTAAAGAGACCAAGCTGTATGAGGTTATCAACACCAAGTTCTCAGAGACATCAGCGCAGAAAGAACAGATTAAGACCACCGCATAAACGATGGGAGAAGAGTAATGGATGAAGGATTATATACAAGGGAGCCTCGTGATGAGGCTTCCGCTGATGAAAACAAAGTCAGGACCCACGCCACCAAACTGAAGAACAAGGATTCCGCAAGAAGGTATTATGAACAGAAGCTTCGAAATGGAAAAGCTGACAACAGGGATTCTGCAGAGGAACAGAAACGAAAAGAGAAGGTCCATAAGCAGAGCCAGAAGAAAGCGAATGACATTGAGAAGAAGCGCAAGAGTGCTGAAGCTAAGAAGAAAGCTGATCAGGAACGAAATGTGAGTAAAAGTTCGGGAGCTTTTTCAAGAACAGCGGCAGATGCACTGACCGGTATCGGGATTGTTTCTGATATTGTAGGTTCCACTGATGATGGGAAAGATGAATCTTCCGTAGCTGAAGAAGTTTTTGATACCGGAGGCTATATTGCCAGCGGAGCAGTCAGCAGTGCTACTTCCAAGGTGAAGAACAAGAAGTACAGTAACAAGATGCATGGAAGAAAGGAACTGTCAGCAGAAAAGGAGGCAGCAAAGCAGAAAGCCCAAAGGGAAATGCAGAGAAAAGCTATGGAGAAACAGGCCAGGGCTGCAGAGAACGGAGGAAAGATAGGACGAAAGATCACGGACAAAGCAGAAGACATGGCAGCTCTTTTATGGGAAACAGTAAAAGAGTTTGTGGAGGACAATCCTATTGCTTCGCTGATAATAGTTCTGGTGCTTATCCTGATCATAGCGCTCATGGGACTTCTTGGTTCATGCTCAGCCATGGGAGGCGGTGGCGGAGATGTCATTATGGGCACATCCTATACTGCGACTGATGAGGACATACTTGGAACTGAGGATGATTACAAGGATCTGGAGGAAGGACTTCAGGACGATATTGATAACATCGAGACTGATTATCCTGATTATGACGAGTATAACTACTACCTTGATGAGATAGGACATAATCCCTATCAGCTGGCTGCAATTCTTACAGTGCTTTATGAGGCATATAAGAGAGAAGATGTACAGGCGAAGATACAGGAGATATTTGATATCCAGTATGAACTGACTGTGGAGGAAGTAGTCGAGACCAGGTACACTGAACCGGAGGATGAGGATGAAGATCCTGAACCATATGATTACTACATCCTGAATGTTTACCTTGTAAATCACACCCTTGATGTCGTGCCCGATGAGCTTGGGATGACTGATGCGGAAAAACAGCGTGTGGCACTTCTTATGTATACTTTCGGCAACAGAAAGTATCTTTTTGGTGAGGATGATATCTACAACATCCCAGGTGAAGGTGAAGATGATAGCCGTGATCACAGGGTTCCCGGCGAATACCTTTCTGATGAGCAGTTTGCAAGGATGCTTGCTGAAGCGGAGAAGTACCTTGATGTTCCTTATGTCTGGGGCGGATATAGCCCTGAAGGTTTTGACTGTTCGGGATTTGTGAGCTGGGTTATCAATCACTGTGGGAATGGATGGAATTATGGAAGGCTTACAGCTAATGGCCTGCGGGCAAGGACAGCAAATGTTCCCTCGTCAGATGCTAAGCCTGGAGATCTTATCTTTTTCCAGGGAACATATGATACTCCCGGAGCAAGCCACGTTGGCATCTACGTTGGCGGTGGCTGGATGATCCATGCAGGAAACCCTGTTCATTATTCAAATATCAATACACCTTACTGGCAATCCCATTTCCTTGGATATGGAAGAATCCAGTAGGAACTTGTTAGCCTCTGCCTAAATGCAGGGGCTTTACTTTTGGAGGAAAAAATGTTTGAGAAGCTAATAAGAATAAGAGCAGAACATGAAAGAAATACTTTAAGGTTTGAAGAAGCCAGGGCAAAGATGGAGGAAAGTGCAGCAAAGCTTAAGGAAGAAGAGGCCACAGCACTTGTCGGACTTATCGAGAAAGTGAAAATGACACCTGAGCAGCTGGCAGACTACCTTGGAGTAAAGGATGAAAAAACTTCTGCTCCCAAAAAGAAAAAGGAAACTACCACTAAAGAGACAACTGGGAATCCTGTAAAAGACAGTGACGACCACAAAGAAGAAAACAATGAGATGGAGGATATCTTAAATGAAAGCTATTAAGTTAATCGGTGCCAAAGTTAAGACTCTTGGCGTGTCAGTGGCTCTTATGGGGTCACTTTTTTGTTTCAGTCCTGTGACTGCCTTTGCTGGAGGACCAACCTGTATCTGCGAGGACAAGTGCACAGAGGATCATGTAAATCCTGACTGTCCCATCTGCAAAGAGGACTATCGCAACTGCGAGGGCAAGGATCCTGTTATCGAGGAAAAGTGGGGACCACTTACACCTGATGGAAACATGGAACTTGTTGATGATTACGGCTCTCTTGAAGCCGGTGGGAAGCAGTTCATCACAGTCATGACAAAGAACGGCAATTATTTTTATATCATCATTGACCGTGATGATGATGGAAACGAGAAAGTTCATTTCCTTAACATGGTTGACGAATCAGATCTTTTATCGCTGATGGATGATGACCAGGTTGCAGAGTATATCGCTGTAACCGGCAAGGGAAAAGAAAAAGAGGAAGAGCCTAAGGTAGTAGAGCCAACTCCTGCACTTGTTGAGCCTGACCCTGAGCCAGTGGTAGAGCCTGAACCGGAGAAAGAGCCAGTGAATGTAAATGCAATTATGGCACTTATATTAATAATCGGCCTTGGCGTTGCCAGTGGATTCATGTATTACACATCAACAAAGAATAATAAGAAAAAGAATACCGGAATAGATCCTGACCAGGATTATACAGATCAGGATTATCTCGATAGTATCGGTAGCGATGATGATAACGACTATGAAACAGAAGATGATATTCCAGTGACGGAAAATGAGTCTTCTGAAGAGGAGGGGAAGTGATGGCAAAGAAGTCCAGATACATTGCTTATGTAAAAGCTGTGAGAAGATCAGAGAAAAAGGAGTCAAAGGATGGAAAGAGAAGACAGGTTAAAGCAGCTGACAGACCAGCTAACTGATGGCGTGAAGGCAGTCCGTGACAGTGGGGAGTATAAAAAACTCCTTGCTGTCATGGCAAAATTCCCGCATTATTCTATGAACAACTGCATGCTCATTGCCATGCAGAGACCCGATGCTACTTTATGCCAGGGGTTTGATGGCTGGAAGAGAATGGGGCGTTATGTGAAAAAGGGAGAGAAGGGAATAAAGATAATTGCCCCGGCTCCATATACTGTGCAGAAGGAAGTGGACAAGCTTGATTCAAATGGAAAGCCTGTAATCGATTCTGATGGTGAGCATGTGAAGGAAACTAAAGAGTATCAGGTCATGGGATTTAAGGCAGAGACTACTTTCGATGTTTCACAGACAGATGGAAAAGAACTTCCTAAGGTCGGAGTGGATGAGCTTAAGGGTGAAGTGGACAGATATGAACTCATGATGGGAGTTCTTAAGGACTTAAGTCCTGTTCCAATTGGATTTGAGGACATTAAGTCAGGAGCAAAGGGATATTACCACACTACTGAGAAGAGAATAGCAATTCAGAATGACATGAGTGAGCTTCAGACTATAAAGACATGCCTTCATGAGATCACACATGCCATGCTTCATGCAGATGCACCCAAGGAGATCAGCAAGAACAGGAAGGAACTGGAAGCAGAAGGAACTGCCTGCATTGTGCTTAAGTATATGGGCTATGATACAGATGCCTACAGTTTTCCTTATCTTACAGGTTATACAACGGATGCAGATATGAAGGAGCTGAAGGATTCTCTTAATACTATCAGAAAAACATCTTCCAAGATTATTACTAAGATTGAGAATGAACTTAGTAATATCTATATGGAAAGGCATCCTGAGATCGTTCCGGATAACGAGCCGGAAAAAAAGCCTACGGAAAAAACAGAAGTGGCTGCTGATAAAAGCACATCGGATAAGCCCGTTGCAGACAACAGACCAGATGATGGCTGGCCACTTGTGGAAGAGCCAAAAGAAAAAGTAATAGCAGAGAGACGGATTCTTGGAACAGTACGCATCCTTCCAGATGGTGTGGGTGGCAAGAAGCCGTCTCTTTTGGATTCGCTGAAACTTGAAAAGGAAAAGATAAAAAACAAGATCGCGGGAAATGGCGGCAAGGACGAAAAGGGGGTAGCAATCTGATGGGAAAGATTAAGAATCATGAAAAGTATTTGGAACTTCTGGAAGAGAATTATTTCATGTTAAAGGTGCTAAAGACATCTGAAGATACGATCTTTCTGTTTGAGGATTCTCTCAAAAATATAGCTGATTCGTTGCAGATTATTAAAACGGAATATGAAGGCTTTGGAGAAGTCACAGAATTAATTGATCATTTAGATGCTCTTGTAGAAAGCCTGAAAAACACAGCACACTCTATGGCAAATGTTTATACGGTGCTTGGTGAGTTTGTAGAAGCAGATGAGGAGGAGAGTTGATGGGAACACCTGAAGATGATGGATGGATCAATGCCGAAGATTACGATGGATACATTCCATTTGAAAGCGATGAAGAAAATGAAAAAAGGCTTGCAGCCCTGAGGCAGAAAAAGGACGCTGAGGGCAGCGGTGATGAACTTCCATTTGGGAATTTCGAAGATGGTAGCGGAACAAAGCAGGTCTATAACAGTGATGATATTGTAGGTGACTGTCCTGCATGTGGCACTCATGTTATCGAGAGGGAGAAGGGATTCTTCTGTGATAACATGGAGTGCCATTTTGCTTTATGGAAGAACAACAGATTTTTCCAGGCAATTGGCAAAGAGATGACTAGAGAAGTCGCTGACGATCTCCTGAACTGCGGAACAGTCAAGCTGGAGAACTGTGTTTCCAAAAGAACCGGCAACAAGTTCAATTGCTATGTTGACCTGACACTTGATGAGGAAAAGAGGCCTCATTTTGAAATCCGATTTCCCAAAAGGAAGCAGTGAAGGGAGTGATATAATTATGGAACCAAGAACAGGAACACCCATAGAGAAATGGGATGAAGTTAATGGAAACATACAGGCTCCGACTCAGATTGCTGGAGCAGAACGTGATACAAATGTAATGCCCATGGTAACGGGTGACATCTCACAGGGAGAACGCTTTACGCAGCTTCGTGAGTCTACCGGTATGAACAGAAAAGAGTTTGCGGAATATCTTGATATCCCTTACAGAACCATGCAGGATTGGGAACGTGATGTCAGGACAATGCCGGCATATGTTTTTTCTCTTATCGAGTATAAGGTCAGGACAGAGTTTGGCATTAAGCTTCCCCAGGAACTTGATCCCAACACAATTGGTAATGTCAGAAGAGGACTTGAAGACCAGATTGAGCAGAATGATAACAATTTGGATGGCATCATCAACAACGTGGTCAATGTCATCGATGATAATGCCAACGGAATCCCTGATGAGGATGAAAAGCTTCATGAGAGGAAGACTGCTACAGAAAAAGATGTAACGCCAAAGGTGAGTGTTCGTGACAAGGAAGAGAAGACATCACTTTTAAAAATGCTTCATGACTGTAAGCTGGAAGATGATGGCAGACCTTGCAGGCAGCTTGCTCCTGAGTTGGTACTTTGATATGGCAGTTAGTTACAGAGAAAAGATACAGATCAAACTGACTCCTGAGGATCTGGAAGCCATCAAAGAAAAAATGGAAAAGGCAGGAGTCAGAAACAGAAGTGCCTACATCAGGAAAATGGCAATTGACGGCTATATCATATTGCTGGATCTTTCTGACATCAAAGAAGTTGTGAGACTTCTTCGCATCAACAGTAATAACATAAATCAGATTGCCAAGAAGGCTAACCAGACCGGAAACATTTACCTTGATGATATAAAAAGCATTCAGGCACAGCAGGAAGAAATATGGGAAGCTGTCAGAGAAGTCATGGAGAGACTTGCGGCAATTAAATAAACAAAGACATGTGCGGTCACGGGTTTAATAACAACCTGTGGCCGCCTTTTTTTGATTCCAAATTGGAGGTAATATGGCGGCAACAAGACTCATTACATTACATATGAATAAAGGAAGGACGCTTCTTCAGTGTCTTCAGGACAGGACAAACTATGCAATGAACCCTGATAAAACTGAAAACGGTGAACTCGTTACTGCATATGCCTGTGATCCTAAGTCAGTAAGTCAGGAATTTCTTTTATCCAAAAGAGATTATGAGCAGAAGACGGGAAAGAAACCCAAGGGCGATGTGATAGCGTATCAGATAAGGCAGTCCTTCAAGCCTGGAGAAGTATCACCGGAGGTTGCAAACAGGATCGGATATGAAACGGCCATGCGGTTTACTAAGGGAGACCATGCATTTATTGTTTCCACCCACACCGACAGGGCTCACGTTCATAACCACATCATATACAACTCCACAAACCTTTCTTGTGATAAAAAGTTCAAGGATTTCTGGCTTTCGGGAATTGCACTAGGGAGACTTTCTAACCTCATATGTCTTGAAAATGGACTATCTGTCATTGCACCGCAGCCTTTTCACAGTAAGACTACTTATATCCATGGAGAAAGGAAGCCGACATTCCGTGATGGACTTCGGGAAAACATAGATATAGCTCTTTCAAAAAAGCCAAAGAACTTTGATGATCTTCTCATGGAACTGTCTTCACTTGGATATGAGATTAAGCGTGGAAAACATATAGCAGTCAGGGGCAAAGGACAGCAGCGCTTTATTAGATTCAGGTCATTGGGACGTGGATATACTGAAGATGATCTGCAAAAAAAGATTGAAGGAGTCGTTAAAGGTGCGGAAGCAAAGAAAAAAACTCCTGATTACAGAGATGACAGTTTTGACCTTTTGCTCAATCTTCAGGACATCATAGCGAAAGGAAAAGGTCCCGGATATGAGACTTGGGCTAAGAAATTCAATGTAAAAAATGTTATGAAGGCAATTCTCTTTTTTCAGGAGCAGGGACTAAGAAGTTATGCTGAACTGGAAAAAAGAGCAGGAGATGCTTCGGAGCGTTTTGATAAACTCAGTTCTGATATAAAAGCATATGAGAAAAGACTAAAGGAAATCTCAGAACTTCGTGGGAACATCATTACCTACAGTAAGACCAAACAGATTTACACCCAGTACAGACAGTCGGGTTACAGTAAAAAGTTTTTTGCTGAGCATAAGGACGAGATCATGGCGCATAAGGCAGCCAAGGATTCTTTTAACAAGATAACCGGAAGACTTCCATCAGTGAAAGAACTTAATGCAGAATATGAAGAAGTACTTTCCCAAAAGAGAGCTGCTTATGCTGAATACAAGCAGGTCAAGAAAGACATGCAGACTTATCAGGTTGCGAAGTATGACATCGACAAGATACTTGGCATCGATGGTCAGCAGAAAGAAACAAAACATCAGGAACACACACGTTAATTATTCGGGCACCGCCATCCGAAACGGTGCCCATATCTATGCCATCATCGGCGATTATTTCCAGTAAAAGCTTCGAAGAAGCGTAGTCAGATTGAAAATCTGATGCGAGGGGATTGGGGATGTGCCCCAACAAGTGAGTGCCGGTCCATACCGGGACACCACTTGCCACGTTAGCGTGCCGGTTTACCGGGGATGGGGCAGGTGATGCTTTTCAAAGGGGGATTTTGATAATGAAAAAAGAAAATGACAATAACAAAAAGAAATATGAAGTGATCTATGCGGATCCGCCCTGGAGATTCAGGACACGTTCTGAAAATGGGAAGGGCAGAAATGCAGAGAGACATTATCCGACAATGACAACGGAAGAGATCTGTAATCTTCCTGTGGCAGATATCGCTTCGGAGGATTGTGTTCTTTTTATGTGGATCACATTTCCAAATCTTTATGATGCGATAAAAGTCATGGAGGCCTGGGGCTTTACTTATAAAACAGTTGCATTCGTGTGGATAAAGCAGAATAAGAAATCGGATTCTCTTTTCATGGGAATGGGTTATTGGACAAGATCGAATGCTGAGGTTTGCGTCATTGCAACCAAAGGACATCCTAAGAGAATCAGTTCAAAGGTCCATCAGGTTATCATCAGTCACATTGAAGAACATAGCAAGAAGCCGGCAGAGACAAGAAACCGGATTGTTCAGCTCATGGGTGATGTTCCAAGAGTGGAACTGTTTGCCAGACAAAAGACCCTTGGGTGGGATACCTGGGGGAATGAAGTGGAAAATGATCTGGAGCTGGCGGCATGAGTAATAGGGGAGAAGCACTTTTTAGTGTGTTTGCCTCTGTTTTTATTGCTATAGGATGAATCAGCAATGAAGAATCATTTCTGCTCAGCTTATTTGGCTATATTTGACAAGCATAAATATATAAAGTGTCATATAATAGAAAATGTAATATGGGACACTATGGGGGATATCTCAATACTAAGAATTAGTATTGAGTGTTTTTGGTGTCCAATTATAAAAATGCTTGGAGAAGAGTAAATGGAAAAAAGGGTATGGCCGCAGGACATTTCTAATAGTGATGATTATCTTGCAATGGAAAAAAAGATTTTTAGTTCATTCAAGAATAAGATTTCTGAGGGATGGCTTATTGTTCATATTGATCCCATTGGAATGAGTAATGAAACAGTAAAAATGGGATTATTTATTTCTGATAAAGCACTTATCACATTTTCTGTACAGGATTGTGTAGATGAGGGACTGTTTTTGCAGAACTCACAGATATACACAAAAATGGTGCATGACAAAATCTACAGTTTATTATGTGAGTCATCTATGCTCATCAATAGATCAGGCGACAAGAAATTTCTTAAATTCCCATACAGACATATAAATATACTTAAACTCGAGAAAAAAGTTTCAGGCGAAAACTCTAAGATTATTTTTGAAAATATTTTTAAAGACGAAAAGACTTTGGAGGCTATTGAGGAAGATCTTTTAAATGAATACGAGTATGAAGGTTTAACTGAGATTGATGATCAGATGGCTGTTTCAATCATTGGTAAGCTTGCCCCTGAATATACAGTTACAAAACCAGAAGTCGTAAAAGTTGATACTGACGAAGTAAATTTTGATGACGTTGATATTGAAGAATTACCAGATATTACTGGAAAAGAAATAGAATATAGCACGTTTTTGCTTGATGAAGAACAAGTTAAATTTGTTAATGAGATGGGAACCGGCCATAGAGTGCTTCTGGCAAATGCTGGAGCGGGTAAAAGTGTTTTGGTTCTTTCTAGGGCATATAGGTATGCCAGTGCTCACAAGAATCAGAAGGTGCTGATTACTTGTTATAACAATAATCTTTGTGATGCATATAGGTTTAAAAATAGCTGTGCTAATTTTGGCGATAACAAAAATGTTTATATACTAACATTCCATAGACTAGTAAAGAAGATATATGAGGAGTGTTTGCATCATAGCATATCTGGAGAGTATCCGACTGAAGCGGAGATTCAGGATCTTCTGCTTTACTTGAACAGAGGAATGGTAAAGTTGGAGTTTTCAGCAATATTTATTGATGAAGTACAGATATTTCAGCCTGTTTATTTGGATATTTGTTATTCGCTTTTGTCAAAAAACAAAGATGCTCTCTTTTTACTTGCAGGTGATTTAAACCAAACAGTTCGAAACCAAAGCCGTAGGGGTGATGCTCCATGGAAAAAGATAAATAATGGTCGCCTGAACTTTAGTGGAAGAGTTAAATACATTTCAAAGAATTATAGAAACAGTCCGCAAATAAGTGCCTATCTAAATGGAATGCTCTTATACATGAATGATCAATTAGCTAAGTGTGGCCTTATAAACAAGGATGAATTTGATTATGACGTTTTTGGAACAGGACCATCTAAAAATGTAGCGTTGAGTGTGCAGACCAATATTTCAAGGATGGATATTACTAAGAAGACTATGGAAGCCCTTGATGAAATTGTGAAGAAATATAAGGTCAGCTATTCTGACATAGCTATACTATATCCGGTATCGCAGCATAGGCTTCTGAACTACTATATTTATATGTGGATTACAAGTGAGCTGAATAAGCGTGGTATAGAGTATTCGCTTATATATGGCAATAATGATGATGGCACCAGAAAGACATATAGTAATACAAGGGGAGTTGTGATTTCTACAATTGATTCTTCTTTAGGATTGGACTTTAAGGCTGTGATTATGGTGGGGCTTTTCCCGTTCAGTTATGTATATACTGAAGGAACAAAAGTTAAGCCTGTTAAGGTTAAGTCTTGGGAACAACTGAAAACTATGTCATCTGATGACCAAGAAAAAGTGAAAATACAGCTGAGAAAAATATATACGGGATGTTCTAGAGCGCGAGAAATTCTGTATGTATTAAGTGACATAGATTCTGGTAGTCCTTTCTCAGATATTTTGGAGGATAGAAGCAAATGAATGATTACAACTTGATTGCGGATTATTTGGCTCATAAGTATATAGATAGAATCTCTGGAAAAGATCTTGGGGATAGAATAGTAGGAGAAAACCCTGCTGATAGAGTTATGACTGGATTGTTGGCAGAGGATCGTGTGGAGCAGACGTTTGAAGGAAATTACAAGGAAAACGAAGAAACACGTTTTCAAAGCATACCTTCAATTAGTTTGAAGTTTACTATTGAAAGAAATGCTGGATCTAAGATTACAATTTATCCCAAAGGGCTCTTGTTTTACTCAGTCAAACCAACTTACGCAGAGGTTGTAAAATTCTTTTTGGATCTTGAGTCTGAAAAGAATAATGAAAGATATAACAGCATTACTGAAATAGCAGATGCTTTTCCGGATAAAAAGGTCAGTTTACCTGTTGTCTATAAAAAGGTTGATATAAAAAGTCTTTTTGAAGATGGCATAGAGGTACAGCTGGATTCTATAGATTCGGAGGGAGTTCATCTTAAGGATAAAATAGATGAAACTCTTCGCGAATATGCAAAGTCAATACAGGGTGACATAGCCATCATGAATGAGATTTCTTTTTCCTATGCAGATCTTATAAATGAGGATATGTTTCCTTTGGTATGCGCAGCAAAAGATGAGAGAGTTATGCCTGCATGGAGCATTGATGTAGTTGCTTCAGTTTCTAATAGTGATGATGACCAGAATGTATTTGTTCAACTTGTAAACAGAACAGAGAAACTGAATGGAAACAATAGGGGATATTTACCGCAGATTTATGATGCTGGCTTAGATATAGTTGGCAATTCGGAAACTAAGTTTAAAGAGATAAGTTTGGATTATTTTAAGAACAACTATAAAGATAGAAAAAAATGTTATTCGATTGCTGAAAATGCATCCAGCGAGTTTGTTGCTTCGGAGAACATGATCTCTACTGTAAATGTGCCTGTGTATTATCAGTTTAGAACAATCACAAATGATGACTTAAACGAGTACATTGAATTTCAAAAACTGATAGATGATCCTATCGGTAATTTGGAAGTGATTCATAAAAAGATGTTAAAAGATTATGAGTCTTGCCAAAAGGAATTTGATTCTTGTAAGGATGACCTTAGCTATCATGCAAGAGATAAGTATGAAATAGCGCTCGAAGAGTATTACCAAGAGATTAATCGATTTGGAAATGGAATAGAGCAAATTAAATATAAAGATCTTGTATTTAAAGCTTTTTCTTTGATGAACAAAACATTTAGTACTAAAGTTCAGGGAGAAACGCGAGTATATAAAGGATGGAGATTATTCCAGATAGTATTCATTGTGTCTCTGATCTGTGAAGTGATTGAGAGTGAATACCCTGAGGATGAATCTGTTAAGAAAATCAATCAGGTTGAAACAGCCAATCTTTTGTACTTTCCAACTGGTGGTGGAAAAACAGAAGCATTTCTCGGCATATCTGTGTTCAATATGTTTTTTGACAGATTGCGTGGAAAAAATGAGGGTGTTACCGGGATACTAAAGTATCCACTCAGACTGCTTGCAGTACAGCAGCTAGATAGAGTGCTTTCAATAGCTATGAAAGCGAATCTTGTCAGAGAAGGTGATGCTAATCTTAAAGAAACAACGCCATTTGCTGTAGGATTTCTTATTGGAAGTGGTAACACGCCAAATAAGATATATGAAAATGATATGTTTGGTGGTGGAAGTGAAGCAATCATTAATGGTGATACAGATACATTAAATGATAGTTACCGCTTTATTGATACGTGTCCAATTTGCAGAAAGAAAATGGTCAATGTGCATTTTGATGCAGATACATGGAGATTAAAACATGTATGTGAAAATCCTGAATGCTCAGTGAATGATTTGCCATTGATGATTATTGATAATGAAATATATAGATATTTACCTTCCTTAGTTGTAAGTACAGTAGATAAGATGGCAGCATTGGGATTTGCTGATGAGTTTAAAATGCTTATGGGACAAGTGAGATGTAAATGTTCCAAGCATGGTTTCTCATGGACAAATAAATGTGCAGCTAAGTTTTCTTGTAAAGAAAATTTGGAAGAGATACAGCCTCTTAAAGACCCAATTCCTACATTGATGATTCAAGACGAGATGCATTTGGTTAAAGAAAGTCTTGGGACATTTGATGCACATTATGAATCATTTTTGAAATACTACGCTGAAAAACTTGTGCCAGAAGAGCAAAGGAAGCACATCAGATTTATTGGTGCTACCGCTACGATTTCAATGTATGAAGAGCATATTAAGCACCTATATCATATGCGAGGCAGAAGATTCCCTTGTGAATATCCGTCAAGGAAGGCTGGAAAGAATTTCTACTCTTATACGGATGAAAATGATATTACGAGAGTAATATTAGGTTTTGCCCCATATGGCAGATCAATCCACGCTGGAATGTGGGAAGCTGTCTATAATATGAGGCTTATTGTCTGTGATTTGATGAAGAATCCACAGAAGACCTATGATGATTTAAAAAAGGTAGGATATAAAGGCTCGCTTGAAGATTTGGAAAATGCGCTGTATGACTATTGGATTGAACTTGTTTATAACAATCGAAAAGACGATGTCATGAATTTGGATAATGCGTTTTCAAATATGGCAAATGATAGGCTGCAAGCAAAGGGATTGCCTTTGTTTGTTAGTTCACAGATGACAAGTGATACAAACTTCCAAGAAGTAAGAAAAACATTATTTGATATTCAGTCAAACAGGAAAAATGTAAAGAGTACAAACCTGATACTGGCCACAAGTACCATTTCTCACGGAGTCGATGAGGAATCATTTAATAACATGTTTTTCTATGGAATGCCTAATACAAATGCGGAATATATTCAAGCATATTCTAGAACCGGTAGAAAGTATACTGGAATAGTTGTTGACATTATCAGACTTCTAAGAGTAAGAGATAGGGCATATCTTAAGAATTTTGTCCTTTTCCATGAAAACAGGGATGATCTGGTTGAGAGTGTGCCAATAAATAGATGGGCTAAAAATGCTATTTATAATACATTGCCAGGACTCCTGAATGGGTTGATACTGCAGTATTATCCAGTGAAATTAGGATTGGATTCTTTGAACAAAACAAATGCATTAAAAAAATGCCTTGTCGAGGAAACAATTACAATTGCAGATGTTGTTGAGAAGATGATAGGTATTTACGGTTGCTCACAGATTGAAAAGTTATCATTGAATTATGAAGAGATAATCAAGAAGGAAGTTTATGATATCTTAACTCAGATAAAGAATGGTTTCTTTGATGATAATGATACTACTCGTAAGACGATTAAGAGTGTTTACAGAAAACATTTTGAGCCTATGACGAGTCTAAGAGATACAGAAGAAACAATAGAAGTATCAATGATGGAGAGATAAGTTATGAGAAGAAGTAAGAGCCAAGCTGTATATAAAATTCTCCCTGGAATGTGGGTAGCAGATAAAGATCGTTATGGTAAAAGTGCTACTGCCTTGGTAAAAACATGGAATTACAAAAAGATGGATGGCATATATTCTAGTTTTATTGAGGCGGAAATAAAAAGGCAAATTAGGCTTTTTGCTTTACGTGGTGGAGATATAAGTTCATTTAATGTTGATGAGAGCAAGGAGTCATTTTTAATAGTCGAAGCTGCTTGTCGCCCAGGAATTCCCGATATTACTGCTGAACTATCACCATTGGTGTATTATTGCCCTGAGTGCCATAGGGCCACACAATTTAGAAGACCGGCCGATGTTACACGAGATTGTCCAATTTGTAAGCAGGGTAAAATAAAACAGTTACAGCTTGTCTATCCATGTGAGTGTGGGTATGCAAGTCCTATTCTGATTCCGAAGATAAATGGGATTAAGGAGTTTTACTATCATCCAACGGAAAAAAGATATGGAATGTTCTATTATCAGGGAAAGAACAGGAACTTCAAAGAATTTGGCATGAAGTGTCCCAACTGTGGACAGTATATTCAGAGAGATAGTGCAGAGGCTGGCTCTAATTACAAGGCATTCAATACAAATGTAATTAATCTCATAGGACCAGATATGGGAAAATTCTATGAAAAAGGAGAAGCAGCTAGAAAGCTTATTGTTTCAAAATGGTTTAATTGCATTTCGCAAGATGGCTTTGAGAATATTGTAAAAAATTCTGATACAGCGTTTAGCGAGAAGACTACTAATAGTGCAATCCGAGAAGAAGCAGAGAAACAGGCAAGGGCATTACTGAGCATGGGGCTGATTAAGGAAGATCAGCTTGAGCAGACGATTAGTTCACTTGCACAGAGCAGTAATGACAATGAACTCAACATAGAATCTTATGTTTCTGCATGCGACAACATTTTTATGAAGGAGAAGAATGAATCTGAAGAAAACTATCGAGCTTGGATTAACAATTTTGCCTTCAGTTTGATGCAGTATGAAACAATAAAGAATGCCAATATCGTTATAACGTTGGATGAGTCAATTGATCAGCAGTTGGATATAGGCTTTATTGATCATAAGAACGAGATAGAAAAATTAAATAGCAAATTAGGAATAAGTAATGTTCAGGCGTCTGGAAATGTAGAAATCGTAAGTTGCTCATATGGTTTTACGCGTAAGGTTACAGATCCGCATAGTGCTAAAGGCAATTTGAAATTGGTTGCTTTTGATAGAGATGCCGATACGGATAGACATTTGGTGTATGGAACAAAGCTAGAGACAGAGGGTATCCTTTTTGATATTGATAGAGTTAAGATTCTTAAATGGCTTTTATGCAACAACATAATTGAAGAGAATCAGATGCCTGATATTGAAGATGAGACTGCTGTAAGGAAATGGTTTGCGCAGAATGTACATAGTGAAAATATAAGTACCTTTGGAGGTATTGATGATAATGATCCAATAACTAAAAATGTCTTTCTGCTGTTACATTCTATGTCACATGCATTTATAAACACTGCAGGTGAGATGTCTGGTATTTCAGCTAATTCATTAACTGAAATTATTTTTGTAGAAACATGCAGTATATTTGTGTATTCGCAGTCAGGTCAAGGACAGATATTAGGATCTCTTTCGGGAATGTTTGAGTCTCTTTTTGGTAGATATTTGAAGAGAGTATATTCCGATAATCGAGAGTGTGTATTTGATCCTATTTGTGTAGATAGAGATGGCTCTTCATGTCAGGGATGCTTGGTGCTTGCAGATACTTCTTGCAAATACTTCAATACGCAGCTGGGAAGAAAGTATTTATATACGTTAAAGACTGAAAAAAATAATTTAATTGGATTTTGGGAGATGTAAGCGATGGCTATAATGTATCCAAAAAATATAACAGAATACTTACCAACAGAATCTGAGAGATTCGTATATAACGAATTACAAAAGCAGTTACCAGATTCCTTTGTTGTGTTTTATTCTGTTGAATGGTCTAGAGACAATCACGGTAAAATGGAGAAATCTGAGGCGGATTTTATTGTCACACATCCAAATTATGGTTTTCTTTGTCTAGAAGTTAAAGGGGGATCCAGAATCTACATCCAGGACAACGAGTGGTATGTTGAGGATGGAAAATATGGTTCTCGCAGGCTGAGCAGATCTCCATATAAACAAGCAGAAGAGAGCATGTATTATTTTAAGGATTTGTATGCGAAAAGTGCCAATATTAGGTACAATGGCATATTTGCTGCTGGTGTAGTATTCCCGTTCTTTAATGTCAATAATCTTAAGGTTGATATAAGCGATAGACAATCAGAGTGTACTATTGATTGTGCTAAGATGGATGATCTTTTATCCGCTGTTAAGGCTATGTTCAAAACATGGGGCGGTAGCAAGTTTGGACTTAATATGTATAGTGCTAGTGAACATGCTGCATTACTTGAACTTATAAAGAAGAGAATTGCTATATCTGCAGCTGCTGGATCGCTAATAAAGTATAAAGAACAGCAGATGGAAGTGATTAATAGAGTCCAAGATAATTACATCTATTTTCTGTCAAACTATGAGCAGTTTTACATTAGAGGTGGTGCAGGAACAGGAAAAACTTGGATAGCTATTAAGATGGCTAATCAGGAAGCTGAAGCTGGAAAATCAGTTTTGGTTACATGTGTCTCTCGTGAATTGGCGAAGATGATTGAGGGCAATGTTTCAGAGGCGGTTAATGTTAGAGATTTAAAAACACTGATTACTGAGGTTACAGACAATTATGATGCTGAAAACGAAAACTATGAAGGTGTATTGTCAGCTATGAAAAAGGATGTGCCAAAGTATGATGCGATATTTATTGACGAGGCACAGGATCTTAGTGAAGAAACAGCATGCCTGATAAAGTGTCTACTAAAGGATGAAAAGCATTCCAAGTTGGGTGTCTTCTACGATGATGTTCAAAAGGTTAAAGAAGATAGTTTTGGTGATGCATTTATGATTGACTCTCCACCATTTCTTTTGAGGGAGAATATCAGAAACACCTCAAATATCTATAGTTATGCGATGGAGAATACTAACCTTGGAACAGATGTTATTAGAAATCCTGTAGAAGGACCAATACCTACAAGGGAAAAGATACGAGATAGAAAGCATTTGAATCAGAGATTAGAAAACTTGCTCAAGGAATTTATTGTTGATGAAGAACTGAGAAATGATTCTTTAGTAATTCTGTTTGAAAATGAGGAGGACCGCGATTATTACTTGAATAACGGACTAGCTCAATGGTGTTTCACAGAATGTACCCCAACTAAAGAAAATGAAATAAAAGTTAGTAGCGCATTTGACTATAAGGGGCTTGAAGCTGATATGGTCATCTATGTAAGAAGCAGTAATGCATCAGAGAACATTAATTACATTGCCTATACAAGAGCGAAATACTATCTATATGAATTAATAAAATAAAGGAGTCAATGTAATGCAGATAGTTGAAAACATGTTTGTGCGCTGTCCTTTGATAGACAGGGAATATCCAATGGATCCCAGAGATTTTGTAATGGGAAAAGTGACAGAAGTGGATGAGTTTGCACAGACGGTGGATGTTACATTCCTGGATCCATATGGCCATAGAAAATTTTATGAGCATGTGCCCGAAAATGGAAAGTATCCTTTATATATGGTGACGCATTGTGAACTATATAAAGGATCTAAGGTTATGTACAAAAGACTCTTTGATAGTCATGTTGTGAAATGCTTGGTGCGTCCGGATGACTTATATGAATACTATATCCAAATTGATGCAACTAAAGAAATAGTAAAAGCCTCTGAAAAAGATATAACTGCGAGTTTTATCAATGGTTGGATTAGTCCTAAGGTGCAGTTAAAGAATTATGAGTTTCAAAATCCAAGCTGGTACTTGGGAAGAAGTGTTGTAAATAAGGCGAATAAAACCCTAGAAAACTCAATAATGGGGTTCAAGGAATTGGCGGGATGCAAGATTTTTCTTTTGCCGCATCAGGTCAATTCAATAATGCGTTGTGTGCAAAAGGTTCCATGCAGGTATATGCTTGCAGATGAAGTTGGTATGGGAAAGACTATTGAAGCAGCTTCTGTATTAAAGCTTTATTTACTAGATCATGCCAATAGCAATGTTTTAATTGTTGTTCCAGATGCATTAAAGGAGCAGTGGAGAGTTGAGCTGTTTCTGAAATTTGGAATGGATATAGGAGAAGATGCTCTTGGAAATCATATTGAAATAGTTTCAGTGTCAGAATTGACCTCAGAGGAAACAGGGGCAGAATGGGATTTTGTAATTTGTGACGAGGTCCATAGATTTTTAACTTCTAAAACTGATTATGAAAAACTTCACAGTATAAGCAAAAATGCAGAAAATATTCTTTTGCTCTCAGCAACCCCATTGCAGAAAAAGACAAAGGATTATTTGCAGTTACTTAGATTATTGGAACCAGATAAGTATGATTCAAAGAAAGAAAAAGACTTTTCTGAATTGGTCGGGTTACAAAGCGATATTATAAATTCTATTGTCACGATAATAGATGACATTGAGGATTTGAGCGAAAACGCAGAAGAAATCGGAGAAGATTCTGATCCTAGGGAAGATGAGGAATGTAAAGAATTGTTCGAGGATATCGTTTCCGATCTTGAAGAAATCTACGACATTATTGAGGACGATACCTATAAGGGATTAGTTGAGAAGATAGCATTTGATGATGACGATTTGGGATTGCAGGGAATGCAGAATGCTATATCTTACATCTGCGATAACTACCAGCTTGAAAGAAATATTATTAGAAATAGGCGAAATATACTTTTTAGCGATGACATTACTGATCAAGTTAGGCCTGTAAGAAAATTGCATAAAGAGATTTCATATCAAGCGGGTGAGAATGAATACGCAACATATCAGCGGATAGTAGATATTATTGAAGAGAACGAAGACAGAGATGCTGAGACAGTGGTGAATCTTTATCAGCCTGTTTTGAGTGCGTTTTTTAGTTCTGCTGCAGCGTTCAATGAGGCTTTAAGAGTAGCAGCTCCGTTGTTTAAAAAAGATAAAGACCTTGCAGATAGTGCAAAAAAATGGATGCTTGAAGAGCAGGACTGCGCAGAGCATATTACTGATAAGATAGAGAATCCAGATGCATTTGATAACAGAATTGTGCATGTTATTGATTATCTCGATCAAGAATTGTACGAAGAGAAAGTGGTATTATTTACCAATTTTATTGATACATTCAATGTTTTTAAGGAAGCATTGATCAACAGCTTTGATGAAGACGAACTTTGCTTCTTCTCTAAAGATATGGATATTGATGATCTTGAATTGAATGTATATAGATTTCAAAATGAGAAAAATTGTAGGATTCTTCTTTGTGATAAGACAGGAGGAGAAGGAAGAAATTTCCAAAACGCTGATTATATAGTTCATTTGGACATTCCGTGGGAAGCAAATGATATTGAGCAAAGAATAGGAAGACTAGATCGATTGGAGCGCGATCCGGAAAGACCGGATGTGAATTCCGTAGTTATATATTCGGGCGATACATTTGAACAGCAACTATTTAAGTTTTGGAATGAGGGATTAAATGTTTTTTGCGAATCCCTTAGTGGCTTGGAAATAATTCTTGAGGATATAAATAGTAGACTATATAAAGCGATAGCTGAGGACTTCAGATATGGCTTATTCAATGTTGTGCCAGATATAGTCGAGGTTACTAAAAAACTAAAGTCAGAAATCAGGAAGGAACAAAGATTTGACACTATTGGCTATTTCTATAAGCCGATGAATAGAGAACTTACGAGACTTGTTCGCTATTATAATGAGAATGAAAATGAATTGTTCTTTAAAACGATGATGAATTGGGCTTCTTTGGCTGGATTTAAACCGAATGCAAGCGGAAAGTTTATGACTTTCAATGCGAGTTCGTTTTCAATAAAATCTGCAGAGAATACATTGCTTATTCCTCCGGATTGGACAGCTTATGTTCAAGAAAAGCAGAATGTTTTTGCTAATAGAATACGTGAACTATATGCAGATTATAAATCTAAACCTTTAGATGATGGCAATTCAATAAGAGGTACATTTGACAGAAAAACAGCAATTTCAAATGACTATGTTCATTTTTTTGCACCGGGTGATGATATTTTTGACTGTATTATTGATAATGCAACAAAGTCGACTAAAGGACAAGCTGCGGCGTTTGCTGTCGAGACTGATATTGAATGGATGGGATTCATATATTCATTTTCAGCAGAGCCTAACGAAAAAATACTGCTCGATAATGGTATATCACCGATTGAAATATCATATTTTAAGAATTTTATTTCTTCAGACATTGTTGACATACCGATAGGAAATAATAAATATGCTGAGATACCTAAATCTAAAGTGCTTAATGCATATAAAGAAGCGCTTGAATTGGGGTATAAGGAAACACATAAATCAATAGATCATTTTGGAAGAAGAAGTAAAAAAGGCGGATTCATGCATATACCGATGAGATATAACATTTCAAACCTTGAGTGGTTTAAGTCGAAATACCCAAAGGAATCATGGGAAGAAGATGTAGATCTCACATATGACATAGCCAGAAAGACTGCACTTAAGGAAATTGCAAAAAAATCGCATCTAAAAAATGCAAAGGAAGAAATACAGCGAATAATTGCAGCACAGATATCGTCTGATAAGTATTATAAAAGAGAAGAAGTTGATATTGAGGAACTGCAGAACAAGTATGATGTAATATTTGATTGTCTTAAGCACCCTCAAGTCAAATTGGAATCTGCATGTTTTGTATGGATGGTAAAAAGGAATGACTATTAACCGAATCAATGAATTAGTTGAAGAGTATTTTAATGGAAAAACTGATGAATTCGCTTGGTATGAACTGGACGAAGAGCTGGTGAATGAAACTGTTTTTCATAAAAATGTAGTTGAGAGATTGGTTAAGACCTTTGAGAAATCTAGAGATATTGCAAGAATAACCAATGATTATCTTTGCGCCCTAAGGGAATATCTCATAGTGTTTCAGACATCTTTGTTACTTGATGATAGTAGTTTTGCTGATTCTAATAAATATGGCCTTTTGAAGAATACCGATGGCAGGATATACGCCACATTGGATTTGCCAAAGGGTATCAAAGAAAAGTTTGTGAAAGAAGCTTTTCAAATAGAAAGTACTAACCTACATACAAGGGAAAGTAAGTATTTATTAAAAACAAATAATTTCATCAAAGATTTAACTGGCTATGATAAGTTTGAAACCGAAGCACAAAAGCTTTGTGTTATGGGAGCATTAAGACTTGCAAAAGGCTTTAGTATGATGGCTGTGCTTCCTACTGGTGGCGGAAAGAGCTTAATAACACAATCCATAGCGTATCAAGAAGATGGGCTAACTCTTGTTATAGTTCCTACAATATCATTGGCACAAGATCAGGAAATATCTGCTAAAAAAACGATAAGACGAATTACGAGTCAAGAAATATATAGTTATTCAAGTGGTTCTAAGAATAGAGATGAAATAATTGGTTCTATAAAGAATAAGACAGCTAGATTGCTATTTATTTCTCCTGAGGCTTTGATTCAGAATGAAGACTTCGCTGCAGCAGTTAAAAAAGCAAATGCAGATAAATACTTAAAAAATATAGTTATCGATGAAGCACATATTGTTGTTGAATGGGGAGATTATTTTAGAACTGATTATCAGTCTCTTGAGCCTTGGAGGAGACATATTCTTCAGGATAACCCTGACATAAGAACGATACTGCTGTCTGCTACTGTGGATAAAAAGACTGGTTCTTTACTTAGAAAAATGTTTTCAGATGGAGACAAATGGATAGAGTATCGATGCGATGCTTTAAGAAAAGAGCCCAGATACTGTGTTGTTAAGACTGCTTCTTATCGTGAGAAAAAGCAAAGAATATTGGATATGGTAAGGAAACTGCCACATCCGATGATTATCTATACTCTTAGACCGGAAAGAGCGGAAGATATTAAAGCGTGGCTTGTTGAAGATGGGTATATGGGTGTTGAAACATATACTGGAGAAACAAGAAGTAGCGAAAGAGAAGAACTATTAAAATCTTGGAAAGATAATGATTTTGATCTGATGGTTGCAACATCAGCATTTGGAATGGGTGTGGATAAACCAGATGTCAGGACGGTTATTCATGAATTTGTGCCGGATAATCCCAATTTGTTTTATCAGGAACTGGGCAGAGGAGGAAGAGATGGATTACCATGCCTTAGTATAATGTGCATTTATCCTGATGTTGATTTGGATATTACTAACAGAACTAAGGTATTGGGAGAAGAAAAAGCGTTGGGAAGATGGAATACTATGTATCATAGTCCTAAGTCTCGCAGAGTCGAGGATTATGTGTATATAGATACTAAAATAAAGCCCCAGTACAACTTGACGTATGTTTATGACGTTGCTTCGTCTTATGACGTTCAGTGGAATATTAATCTTCTTTTACTACTTAGGAGATATGACCTCATTGACATTATAGATATGGAATACGAAAAAGATGAGGATAGGTATATTTTCAAAATCAAAATTATTGATGATAGACTAACAATAAGCACGAACAAGACGGAAGAACTATTGGCAGAGGTTCGGGAAAAGGAAAAGGATACGTTTAGTAGGAATTTCAGTATATTGAGAAAACATATTGATAAATGCGACAAACAGTGTTTGTCTGAGATGTTTTTAGATACTTATCCGCTTGTATCAGAATACTGTGCTGGATGTAATAGCCATGATTATAAAATATCAGATGATGATGAGAGGTTTGAACTAAGAAATAAAGTCGACTATATTCCAGCTAAAAAGGAGTCTGATTCGTTATTTAAAGAAAGTGCATATATCATTACCAATGATTATAATGATTCTTTAAAACGCTTGGTAGAGCATGGGATAGATATCATTTTGACCGATGATGAAACACTTCTGGATAATATTGGCGTCGATAAAACTGACATAGTATATCTGAACTTTTATGAGTTCAGAAAACTAAATGAAGAACGGCAAAAAATGTTTCTAAATGGCCGAGTCGTAGTGTTTTATTCTTCGGAGCAAAAAACTTTTTTGAAGGAGTTTTCTGTAGTTAGTCGATACCGCTCAGAGCAGCAAATAGTCATAAATGTGATGCATGAAGATTTTGTTGTAGACAATGATAACAAGAAAGCGTCGGCATATATAGGATGTAATGTCACGAATGAATTAATGGAAGGATAAATAGTATGTTTGATTCAACAATGAAGACAATGGCTATACCAGAGCGAGTTTTTGCATTGTGTCAGGTGCTAAAGGGAGGAACAATATCCGAAGAAGATGCAAAAAAAATGTTTGAGCCAGGCACATTAGCGGGCAATTCTCCTTATTTTGGGGCAGTAAGAACTGCTGCTGAACAGATAGGATTAATAGAGACTAATGCAGATTCGAAAGAAATTAGGCTTTGTGTGGATAAAAAGATTGTAGAGAATATGCAATCTATGAGGACTTACGTAAATAGTAAAATAGAGACTTTTTCTGATGGGCAGTTTTATAAGACAACTAGGACATGGATGCATAATAGTGGTGAATTGTTTAATGTAGATAAGGATTTGCAAAGTGTATCAAAGATGGTTGGTATACTAAATAAATATGATCCTGATTTAAAGTTAGATGAAGACTCGATGAGAGCTTGGAGATTTTGGTCATCATTTTTGGGGTTTGGGTACTTGCATGATATGTTTTTTATGCCAAATGCAGCAACATACTTATGGGATAGTATAAAAAATTCGGGAATAAAAACTAAGAAAATCTATACAATAACTGATTTTTTTGAATCATTACAGCCATTTACAAATATTTGCTTAAGTGATGATGAGATAAGCAAGAGAAAAATGAATTTTGCTGTTTCTAACGCTATGAGGACACTTAATGACTTGGGAGTGATAGAGCTGAAATATGTAAATGATAGGGAAGACGAGTGGAATTTAACGCCTATGCCATTACATGCTTTTTCGTCATTAGTAACAGATGTTGAGTATAAGGGAGATAAAATAGCATGAATTCAGAAATAGCTAAAAGTAGAATAAATGAGGTTTTACGTCCAGATACTATGACTACGTCAAGAGGAGATTTCTTGGCAACACATGTCACAGTAAGTGGAATAGAACTATATTCAAAATTTGATCCAAATGATCCCTTGAAGTCTGTTAAATATAGAGAGGCTGAGGGTGAGGAGGATGTGTTTGAGCAGTTTGTCTCACAGCCAGGAGATAAGCATCAGTTTATGCTTGTAATGGGTGAAAGCGGTGCTGGTAAATCACATCTCATAAGATGGTTTAATGAGCGCTTGGAAAATATTAAGCCTGAAGATGAAGTTGTTCTTTTTATTAGAAGAAGTGACAACACTCTGAAGGGTACGATAAAGCAATTGTTGGAAAAGCCTGAAGTTGCGAATTTGGAGAATAGTGAAAGGCATAAAAGACTTGTAGAAGCTACATCTGTAGTTGATGAAAAAAAGTTAAAAAGTGAGATCCTTTCAAAATTTGTACTGGAAGTAGCCAATGATGAAAACGATGATGAAGACGGAGAAATTCAACTTAGACGTACAGATCGCAGACGTCTAGCGGCTTTTTTGAAATATAAAAGTATAGAAGATAAACTGAAAAGAATAGATGGTCCTATAGATAGAATCTATCTAAAGGTTGCGCAGTCAAATACTATTCAAACTGATGTTGACGCATCATTTGCAGCAGCTGATTTTGAGCTGGATGATGAAGAAGCAGAAGATGTTGAGAATAATGCTGATAAAGATACTGTGAGAATGGCACACGAGTTGGCGACTCACCCTGAAAAAACTCAGATTATTGCCAACTATCTCAATAACTTTTTGGATACCGTTATTCAAAGATGTTCCGGATTGGAACCTGGAGATTTTGAAGAGATTTTCAAGGATATAAGACGAGAACTCAAAAAGCAGGGAAAGAATCTCACAATACTTATAGAGGATATTACTTCATTCACTGGACTTAATGCTGCGTTATTGAATGCATTAACTACAGAACATACTGGATATGGCAATGAGGATCTTTGCAGGGTTTCTTCTGTGATTGGTATTACAACAGGTTATTATAAGGATCTGTTTAAGACGAATTATCGTGCCAGAGTATCATTGTTTGTTAATCTTCCAAATGATATTTTTACAGAAGATTATCTGTATGAATTTGTTGGAAAATACCTAAATGCTATGTCTTTGACTAATGAACAGATTAATGATTGGGTTAAAGATGGAGCCCTTCCAGATAATTATCCTGTTCATAATATCGTTGAGGGTGCAAACTGGGAATCCTATAGCCTGAACAATGGAAGTAGACTATCGCTATATCCATTCACTCGGGCCGCAATACGGAATTTATATAGTTACAGATTATCGACTAACCAGTTAAGGACACCTAGATATATTCTGCAATATATCATAGAACCTATAGCAAAGGACATATTATATAGAAAAGAAAGTTTTCCTAATGTTGAAGAATTGAATCAATATAATAACAATACTTCAACGGTGATGAGAAATAAAATCTTTAACATGCAAAATGTAAGTGATAGTGATAAGGAAAGACTTTATCTTTTTGTTTGCATGTGGGGAAATGGAAAAGATACCTCAACTAAGGGTGATGATGGGACAATATTTATATCAGGTATATCTGAAAAAATATTTGATGAATTGAAGTTGCCTATTATCACAAGTTTGACAGTTGAGAAAGATAGTGGTGGAGCTACTGCTCAGGCTGAGACAGCACCTACGACTGCAAAGGTAGAGACTTCTTCTGGAAAACCTTCAAAACCGGTTACAAAGGTTGTAAGTGAGTCGAAAAAGAAGATTGATAATGCATTAGGTGCACTGGAAAAATGGATTAATGGAGGCGACATTAATGTTGGTGCTACAACAGGAAATGTTGTTCTATTAAGTGATGCTAGAGATAACATTAATAAGTTTTTAACTTCAGGAGCAATAAATTGGCAATGCGAAGGGGTATCTGATGATAATATTTCGAAGATAAGTAAATCCAAGAATAAGATAATCGGATTTGAGAGACAGACAAAAGGTTTGGACAATGCTTTGTTTGTGCTCCCGGCAAATAGATCAACTCAAACTGTTATAGAAGCTTTTATCAGGTGGTCAGTTGAAGGCAAAGAAAGCTGGAATTTTGAGAATGGTGATTACTTTGCGTTAGCAGTTGAGACATGGGTTGAATCGGTTAAGCCAGAGTTGGTAAAGGCAATTAAGCGCGCGGCTGATGGCATGAACACTCGATATCAAGAGTTTTCAATGGCGGAGGAAGTTCTTAGGCAGATTCTTTTTGGACAAATTGATGACTGGAAGAAGTATAACAGTGATGAGTTTTTGAAAAATGATATTTCTTCTGTTCCGAGCAAAAATGAGCATTCTAGAGAATGGATATCACTGCAGGATTTGTTTAAGAGAGCAGAAGCTGATAAGAATAACAGAGAAACTTGTCTTAACTACTATAACCTTAAACAAGGTAAGGGTGGATCGAAGATATATCTTGATAGAATAAGCTTTGACGAAACATTCAATCTCATAAAGAAAAACAAGATTGCCTTTAAAGATGTGGAAACAAAAGATATTGTTGCGGTAAGAGATAAGTTTAGGGAAAACTATTTAGATATATATAGCAGAATGGATAAAGCTTGTAAGGCTGAAAGACAAAAGGTGTTGGAATATGTTCAGGCTTTAAATACCTTGGCTGGGAAGAGTGAATTTAATCAGACAGAAATAGTGGAATTGGCTGATAATGCCATTTCTTTCTATGATTCCGTAAATGATGCAAGATTATATGCAAAGCACGGTGCAGATGAGCTCAACGCAATCAAAAAGAATAAGAAGAATATTAGTGATTCTCTAACCTACATGAGACAGATTATTAAGGAGGATGACTGGATAAAGCAAATGATTCTTATGTCAAAAGATCCATTATTACATGTTGTGCCATTTCTAGAGCTCATCAAGAAGTTAGTAAATGATCTCGAAAATGTTTCAAAGCAGATAGAATCTAAGAAATCAGAAGTTCTTGAAAAAACAGGTAAAGAGCTAAAACAACCATATCAAAACGAGGAAGATATTATTGAAGAGTGCATTATTTCATTAGAGAGGTTGTAATATGGATTTAAATAGTGAAATTCTAAATAGAACACAGGAAGTTCAGCAATTTGCATTGAATGCAGCTGCGGCAAAACGAAATGATGAGCAAAAGAAAATAGACCAGAATTTTTCAGATGTAATCAAAATGGTAGCTGCTCTAGTAGAACATATTATTAGCGCAACTAAAAAGACGTCCTTCAGATGCTCAGAAGAATTAAGCGCAAGTGTAAAGGAATTGCTCCAGAATAGTAGAAATTTGACGACCTCTGGAGCTGTTCGTGGAGATCAAGTTTTTGGAATAAAGAAAACACTGAATGAAATCAACGAAGAAGCTTCTTCGCAGTGGAGTGAGTACTATGCTGATGAAACAAAATCAGTTGAGGAATTATTGAGTTTGGCTAGGAATATTGCAGGTTCTGATGTTGGCTCTTTACTGATGGATATCCGAAGTGCTAAGGATTGGAAAACAAATGATGCTTGCCTTGATAAAATGACGCTTGGATTAAAAAATGCTAAGAGCCTTATCACAAAACTTGATCTGCAAGAAAATATTGTACAGTTTTTGAAAAAGATGATGAACCAAGAAGCTACGTTGGCTGATCTTGATGAAGAAGTGATGGAGTGGATTACTCGTGAAGGAATTAAATCTAAGATAAAAATAGGATTCACAAGGTAGGCTTTTCTTGACGATCAAATAACGAAAGGGATATACTTAAGTAGATACTTAAGTATATCCTTTTTTATGTTTGTGGAGCTGAATTTCAATGAAATATGTATACAAATTTCCTGTGGTAAAGGGTGTTCAAGCGGGTAAGGAATATTACATAGCTATGGTCCCATTAAATATGTTGGATAAGCTATTTGTACCAGATGAGGAATATGTATTGCCTGAATATAGAGCACAAAGGAAGCTTAATGAGTCAAGAATCCCAACAATTAGCAGGTACATTGTTGAAAACCGAGACTCATATGTTTTTTCTGCGCTTGCTGCATCGATAGACGGGAATTTTAAATTTATTCCGGATCAGAACAATCCGGAGGTTGGCGTTCTGGAAGTCGATATGCAGGCTAAGATGCTGATAAATGATGGTCAGCATAGAAAAGCTGCCATAATCGAGGCAATAAAAGAAGATCCCACTTTGGAAGAAGAAACAATTTCTGTAGTGTTTTACGAGGATATGGGGCTTGAGAGAAGTCAACAGATGTTTACCGACTTGAATAAGCACGCGGTAAAGACTTCAAATTCTATATCAGAATTATATGATTCTAGGGATCCATTAGCGGTAGTTACAAGGAAAGTGGCTATGTCAGTTGCTTTTTTTGATGAGTATACGGATAAAGAAAAGGACATATTAGGGAAGTATTCTTCGGCATTGTTCACTTTGAACAATTTATATACAGCCAATAAACGTATCCTAAAAAGAAACGCTTGTGACGAGGCATTTGAAGCCTTCTGCATAGGATATTGGGCGGAAGTGTCAAAGCATATGATCCCTTGGATAGATATGCAGGAACGCACGATAAGTAAATCGGAACTAAGAGAAAAATATATTGCAGCACAATCAGTGGTTTTGCAAGCTTTTGGAAGGGCGGGAGCGATATTTTTTGAAAATCCAGGGCAGTATAGATATGAAGAATATGTTCCTAACATTGAAAAAATAGATTGGAAGAGGAGCGCTGGTATTTGGAAAAGGCGAGTAATCAGGGAAAACGGCCGAATGATAAACAACGAGAAGGCTATTTTGCTGGCATCTAATGTTATTAAAAAGAAGATGGGAATCCCATTAAGTAAAGATGAGAAAGAAGCAGAAAGAGAGATAACAAATAATTCATGAGTAATAATGAAGAAGTAAAACCAACTCAAACAACAAGCGAAGTTACAGTAACTAAGGAGTCAATAGAAGGGCTCATGGATACTGTAAGAAACCTGTATTTGTGTGATGATATTCCCTGGGTTATTGGATACTCGGGAGGAAAGGACAGCACAGCAACAGTACAGCTGGTATGGCTTGCGCTTAAGGAACTTCCTAAAGCACTACGAAAGAAAACGGTGCATATAATCAATACAGATACTCTGGTAGAGTCTCCAGTAGTATCCAAATGGGTGAAAAAATCTTTGGAATATATGGACGAAGCAGCTGATGAGCAAGGAATGCCTTTTGTAACACATCAGCTTACGCCAGCTGCAGATAACACTTTTTGGGTTAATTTTATTGGAAGGGGATATCCTTTTCCAAGAAAGAAGCTTCGCTGGTGCACAGATAGATTAAAGATTCAGCCTGTTAATAATTTTGTTAAAGAAAAAATAGCAGAACATGGTGAGATAATCATGGTTATTGGTACGCGTAAGGCCGAGAGCGCCAGACGTGCTAAAACTATGGCTTATTATGAAAAAAAGCGTGTG
Source organism: Butyrivibrio sp. NATIVEDY162 (assembly GCF_045999815.1). Taxonomy (GTDB): domain Bacteria; phylum Bacillota; class Clostridia; order Lachnospirales; family Lachnospiraceae; genus Butyrivibrio. The sequence continues at coordinate 2,043,819 of NZ_CP172573.1, read as the reverse complement.
AGAGAGCTTTTAAGTCCTAACCAGTCGATGGCAAATGAACTTGTATTTTCACCACTTGAGGATTGGAACGATAACGATGTATGGGTTTTCTTGATGCAGTATCAGAATCCATGGGGATATTCAAATAAAGAGTTGCTTACCTTATATAGAGGAGCAACGGCAGATGGAGAGTGCCCTCTTATGATTGGAAAAGGGCTTCCTAGCTGCGGAAGAAGTAGGTTTGGATGCTGGGTGTGCACCATGGTCGAAAAAGATAAGTCCATGGAGGCGATGATAGCAAATGATTCTGAAAAAGAATGGATGTCTGCGCTGCTGGAATTTAGAAATAGATTTGGCGATGAAGAACATGATAGAGAGCGAAGAAGCTTCAGGAAAATGGCAGGATATCTTCAGGGGAGCTATAAACAGCTATATCATGGTCCTTACAAAAAAGAAGTCAGAGAAGAGTGGCTTCGTGATTTATTAGAAGTTCAGAAGGATATAAATGAAAATGGACCCGAAGAGTTTGCTGATTTGCAATTAATAACTCTTCCAGAGCTTAGGCATATCAGAAGAATATGGGTTAATGAGAAGCATGAATTTGATGATTCACTTCCTAGAATTTACAAAGAAGTAACTGGGAAAGAATTTGATGATCCAGAATGGATAGGTTCTGCCTCATTTAAATCAGACGAATGGGAGATCCTGAAATCTGTAGTTGAAGAATTATACCCAGATGAGGAACTTGCATTTGAAATGGCTTATAGCCTTGTAGATATTGAAAATAAATCTAGTGGATTAAATCAGAGAAAAGGCATTGCTGATGCACTAGAGGGGGTTATCAAAAAGACTTATTACAAAGATGAGGAAGATGCAAGGCAGTTTTACCTTGGTCAAACTGAAAGAAAGAGAGACCTTGGTGGAAAATATAATGCACTTGCGTTGGATGACTCATATGATGAACCCTATGAAACTGATGAAGATGAGGAAGATTAAAGAATGATCATAAAAAAGCTTATTCTGCATAATTTTGGTGTTTATGCAGATACGAATATTATGGAATTTTCTGGCAAAAGGCCAGTTGTTCTTATAGGAGGGATGAACGGAAGGGGTAAAACTACAATTCTGGAAGCGGTTTTGTTGAGCCTCTATGGTTCTAACTCTTTTGCTTATACAGAGAGCAAGTATCAGTCATATGGTCAATATCTGAAGTCATATGTTAATAAGAAAGATGGTACTTTAGAATCTTTTGTAGAGATAGTATTTTCCATGGATAACTCTGACGAGGAAGTGTATCAGGTTCATCGTGAATGGGATGCAAACGCCCAGCGAGTTCATGAGAGAATATGGGTAAAGAAGAATGGCGAAGACAGTGCATTTTTAACTGAAAACTGGCCAATGTTTGTTGAAAGCATACTACCAAGTGCATTATCGAATTTCTTTTTCTTTGATGGAGAAAAAATTGCAGAGCTTGCGGTGGAAGAAACTAGTCTGCAGATGAAAGAGTCCATCAAAGCAATGCTGGGAATATCGGTTCTTGATATTCTTGATAGCGATATAAGTAAGATAATTACAAGAATAGGAAAGAAGATATCATCTAATCAAGATTTAGGAAAGTTGGAAGAGCTCCGAAACGAAAAAGAAGCTGCTAGCGAGGAGCTTAGGATGCTTGATGAAGAGATAGATGATTTAGAGAAAAAGAAGAACAGATTAGTAACTGAATTAGAAAACCTTAATTCTGAATATCAGGTTAAGGGTGGAGACATTGTTGAACAGAAACATGATTTAATGCAGGAAAGGGCTAATAAGTTAACTGCATTAGCTAGCAATCAAGAAGATAGATATGAGATGGCTGCAGGTGAACTTCCTTTAGCTTTAGTAATGCCGCTATTGGCTGATATCAAAGAAGAAGGTGAAGTAGAGCACAATAGAATGATATCATCATTAGCATTAAGCAAGATAAAAGACCTATATTCTGAATTTGAAGGCAAAAATGCTAATACTGACAAGTTTATATCGTTTATGCAAGAAAAGGTTGAGGATGATCAGAGCGAAAATATTTATAATCTGTCAGATTCTACACTTTATAAAGTGGGTATGCTATATGATCATGGATTGGAGAATGCGAAGGAACAGGTCAGTAAACTTATAAAAGACGAAAAGAAGTATCAAAAGAAGATTGATGAGATTGATGGATACTTGTCTGTTGATATAAATGAGAAGGAATTAAGTGACTTATTCAAGGCAATTAAATCAACTGAGAAAGAGATTACAAATTGTGAGATTGAGATTGAGGATTACCATAAGAAGCGCTCAAGTCTAAATAATAATTATATTATGCTTTCTTCTGAATTTAGTAGAATGGCTGAAAGCGTACTGTCTTCTCTTGAAGCAGTGGATTCTGACGAGCGAGTTGTTAAATATGCTCATATGGCAAAGGATATTATCGAGCAATATAAGATAAGATTACAGGCAAGGAAAACAAGCATCTTAGCGGCAACCATGACAGATTGCTACAAGAAACTTGCTAATAAGAAAAACCTTGTATCAAATATTGAGATGGATCCTGAGACATTGGATCTTACATATTTGAATAAGGAAGGAGAAATTGTTACAAAGGAGCGTTTATCTGCCGGGGAAAAGCAGTTAATGGTAATCTCGTTGCTCTGGTCATTAGCAATTTGTTCTAAGAAAAAATTACCTGTTATCATTGACACTCCTTTATCTAGATTGGATTCAGCACATAGGGAATCTCTGATTACTACATACTTTCCGAATGCAAGTGAACAAACAATTATCTTGTCAACGGATTCTGAAATTGATGAGAAGTACTATGAGCTTATGCAGGAAAGCGTAGGAGACAGATTTACACTTGAATACAACGATGATGATAAAACAACTTCGTTGACAAAAACATATTTTGGATGGGAATAAAACCATGATAATAAAGCAGATAAAACTATCAAATGGCGCCAAAGAAAAACTGGGACGATTAAAGGGAAAGACTGGGATAAAGAATTGGAACATCTTATGTAGATGGGCATTATGCTTTTCATTGTCAGAAAACACCATACCTACAGATATACCTATTGTAGCAGACAGCAATGTTGAAATGTCTTGGTACACATTTGGTGGTGAATATAGTGATATTTATGATGCACTTATCATAGCATGGTGCAAAAAGATGGATTTACCAACAGATGAGGAGACTCTTTCTAAGTATTTCAAATTACACTTGGAAAGAGGAATAGCTTACCTTTGCGGAACAAACTTTATTAAGAACCTGGATGATTTGTTGAAGCTTTCAATAGAGGACTAAAAATGGGAATTTATCTTGATTATAATGCAACAACACCTATAGATAAGAGAGTGCTGGATTATATGGTGGACGTGTATACCAATAAGTTTGGTAATGCTGACAGTAGAACCCATGATTTTGGCGATGGTGCAAGAAAAATTGTTGAACAGGCACGGAAAGATGTTGCGGGGCTTTTAGGTGTTGATAGCACAGAGGTCTTTTTTACAAGTGGTTCAACTGAAAGTAGTAATATTGCTATAAGAGGCCTCATAGATTATGCAAACTCTGTAGGAAAAAAACATGTTATTACTACGAGCATAGAGCATAAAGCTGTTCTTGAAACTGTAAAGAGTCTTAAGAACGAGGGCTTTTCGGTTGATATTGTTGATCCTGAGAAAGATGGAAGGGTTAAGGCACAAAAAGTAATAGAGTTAGTTAGAGATGATACTTTGCTCGTGAGTGTCATGCATGCCAATAATGAAACAGGTGTAATACAGCCGATTGAAGAGATAGGAGAGGCTCTGACAGATAAAGGTGTGTTTTTCCATGTTGATGCAACACAGAGTTGTGGAAAGCTTGTTGATGAGCTAAGGAATACAAAATACAACATGCTTTCCATCAGTGCGCATAAATTTAACGGACCGCAAGGAATAGGTGCGTTAGTATTAAGAAAAAAAAGATATAAATTGCCTCCGGTGAAAGCAATATCGTTTGGCGGCCAACAGGAGCATGGCATAAGACCTGGAACAATTCCTGTTGCATTGGTTGCAGGACTGGGGAAAGCTTGTGAAATTGCAGCTGCGGAATACAAAAAGAATTATACTCATTGCCTAGAGATAAAAAATGCGGTAAGAGGATTGATAGAAGAATCTGGAATAAATTATGAGTATAATGGTAATCAGGAATACTGTATGCCTAATACGATAAATGTTAGTTTTCAAGGCGTTGAATCTGAGGCGCTTATGCTTTCATCTAAGCAGTATTGTGGAATATCCAACGGTTCAGCATGCACCTCGAATGATTACAGTCCAAGTTATGTTCTTACAGCTATGGGGATAGATAAGGAGACTATTTCCTCAGCGATAAGAATAAGTTGGGGGGCAGATTCTGATCTTGAAGCTATTAAAGAAAATGTTGGGCAATTGATTGTAGTAGCAAAGAGCTTATCTTTCTAAGGGAAGGCTTATGGCAGGATATGATAAAACATCCGGAAACATAAAAGAATATTTGGTTTCTGAAGATAAGATATGGTCTCTATTTAACTATGTCTTTTCTGATTCCTGCAGAAAAAGGAATACTTATAAGTTTGGACTTATAAAGTCTCTTTTGGATAATGCTTTTAATGGCAGGCAGACTGATAAAGGTGTGTATTATACATATGAAGAAATATTTGCTAAGTTTGCTGAAAACTATTGGAACTTAGTGGTCAAGTATGATTTGCGCCAGATGAGACCGGATGGAAAATCTGTCTATTCAAGAATAGAAACGATATTTAAAGATGCAGTGGCTAATAATGCAATTGTTTCTGTTTTGGAGTTTCAGTCGCTTGATGATTTACAAAAGAAATCTCTTATAAAACAGGTGTCAAAGGAATGTAAGAGGTATGTAATAGGTGCGTTATATGAGGATTTTGACGGACTAATATATGAGTTTTCTTTATCTGATGAAGGATTAACTTTGAGCCCGGTTTTTTCGGATTTTATGCTTAAGTATAAATCTGAATTAGAGAGATTGAATTATTATTCTTGGGCGAGATTCCTAGAACAGGTAAACGATGAGAATGCTTTAGTTAGGGTCATTGAAAAGCTAGAACTTGCTACTCCAAGGCGTGAAGATCTTTCAGTTTACAGGGAAATCTTGCGGAAAGAATTTGAAGAAGATACCTGTTTTTACTGTGGACGAAAACTGAATAATAAGATTCATGTGGATCACTTCATTCCATGGTCTTTTGTAAAGGACGACAAGATATGGAACTTTGTATTGGCCTGTCCATCATGTAATAGTAAAAAGAACAATAGAATACCTACAAAGGATTACATTATTAAGATTGAGAGTAGAAATAAACATATAAAAACATCTCACGATATAATAATAGAAACTGAGATGGAAAACTATTCAGATGATGTTATAGAGCGAATGTGGAACTATGCGAAACTAAGTGGGATGAAAGAATATGTGATGTAGGAGGCATTCACAATGCAAGGACCTTTTGACAAAATGTTTGGGCACTCCGCTTTTGACTTCAACCATGATGGGAAGATAGATGCAGCAGAATGGGCCTTTATAAATGATACTATCTTCAATGAGGATAATGGTGAAACATCAGAACTATATGATGAGGAAGAAATTGAAGACGAATTAGAGGAAGTGGGACTTTCTCGGGATGAACTTGAATTCATGGATGAAGACGAGCGAAGAGAGGCATTGGAAGATGCAGGGCTAGATCCAGATGACTTTATGGATGAGTTCTGATTAAAGTTGTGAATTGATAAATGCACAATTGGTACTGATAATACATCAGTAGGAAAGGATGCGTCTTATGGATTTTCAAAATGATGAACTTGCTGTGAAAATTTTGGAAGTAGCAAAAAAATTTGATGAAACAGCTCATTCAAAACCTTGGAAGAATCTTAAAAAGCAGCGACCAGTGGCAGATTTACATTATGGATATGAAAAAGACCCTGGAATGAAGTATAGATCAGAAATCAGGTGTGCCAAAAAGAAAATATACTGGTATATAGGAATTCATACCTCAATGTATAGCAAGTATAGGAATGTTATAGATAAGTATGATGAAAAAGCCTGGAAAGAAAAGTGGAAAGATGAGACGAGAATAGTTTTTACAACAGAAGAGGCATTTTTTGATTTCGTCGATGAATGCATCGGTAATTAGTAAGGGGATTTTTGAAAAATAGATGGGCAGTAGTTATATGATAGATAAGGAACAAGCCAGGGCATATTTGCAAAAGAAACTGGCGGATAATCTTGTTATAGTGGATTCTTTTGAGAGCCCGGATGCATGGTGCTTCGGGCTTGGACTAATTAATGAGGATGGTAAAGTTATGCCGCTCATGGGGGATAGCACTATAAGAATCAGCAAAAAAACTGGGGAAATGGAGTAAGAGAAGCTTTGATTGGAAAAACAGCTATTGCATATTACAGTAAGCATCACGGCAATACAAAGAAGGTGCTGGATGCAATAAAGGAATATGATCCAGAGGTTGAACTTATCGATGTAACAGATAAGCATGAGGTAGATCTTACAGGATATGATAGGATTGGATGGGCATCAGGAATTTATTATGGGAAGTTCGCAGAACAGGTTCAGACCTTTGCAAAGATTAACCTTCCTACAGGAAAGGATGTCTTTTTTATAGCAACTGCTGGTAATCCCATAAAGAGCAACTTTAATTCTATGGCAGCCATAACTGAAGGCAAGCACTGTAAGGAACTTGGACGATTCCAGGCAAAAGGTTTCGATACTTACGGGCCTTTCAAACTTGTGGGAGGTCTGCAGAAAGGTCACCCTACAGAAGTGGAATTACAGGAAGCAGTGGCGTTTTACAAGAATCTGTAATTAGGAAAAAGTCAATTGCAGGTCAATTGGCGGTCAATGACATTTTCCCAGTGAGGATATATAATGTTAAGCTTTGAAGAATTCACAAGCATATATGATGCAGCTCAGGGGGAGCCTGAGTTTGAGATATACTTTATGAATCAAGCGAAGACATACATGATTATAAAGTATGGTGATCATGTATCTTTCCAGAGGTGTGGTGCAAATGATGGAAGTGGAGAATATGATTATCCGTCTTTGGAGGAGTTATATCAGATTGAATCCGTGGATGGTATCTGCCTCAGGGATAAATGGGGGAATATCGAAACGATAATAGGTGATGGTACATATGACTTATCCATACCAGAGGAACTGGAAAGTTTCATGGTATTCAGAAACATACATTTGTAGCAGAAAGAGAAACTAATGGAATATTTTGATATAACAGACGACAACGGAATACCTACAGGGGAAACTGTAAGTAGGAGTGAAGCCCATGAAAAGGGTATTCCTCACAGAACCGCACATATATGGATAGTAAGAAAAGAGGAAGATGCCTATCAAGTGCTTCTTCAGAAGCGAAGTGCTGAAAAAGAGTCTTTTCCCGGGATGTTTGATACTTCTTCTGCAGGACATATCCTGGCAGGTGATAATCCGCTTGAATCAGCTCAGAGAGAGCTTCATGAGGAACTGGGGATAAGAGCAAATGAAGGAGATCTTTCTTTTGCAGGGAAGTTCCACATCAAATATGAGATGGAGTTCCACGGAAAACTCTTTAATGACAATGAAGTGGCTTTTGTTTATGTGTATGAAAAGCCGGTAGATATTGACAGCCTCGTTCTTCAAAAGGAAGAGGTTGATGAGGTCAGATGGTTTGACATAAACGCAGTTCATGAGGGATGCATTCACAGAGATGGAACATTCTGTGTTCCAATGGAGGGGCTTGAAACTCTTATGAAGTATCTTGGTGAAAAACAATGAATCAGTCACAACTTATTAGCAGAGTAAACAGCTCTATGTATCAGCAGGTAAATAATACAGGCTACGCTACAGCAGTACAGACTCTTATGGATCTGGATATCCTGTCAAAAGAGGATTATGAGAGATGGCGTAATGGCCAGATCCCGTATCTTGAAAAAGTCTGTAAGATCAACCTGAAAAAGTTAGCAGGTGTTCTTGAAGAAATGAAGCGCTACGCTGGGAAGAATGACCTGAAACCAAGCTTTACTTTTTATAAGCAGTGGGGAAGGAAAAACAAATCTACAGTACAGCTAAGGTTTAGCAAAACTGGAAATGAATACATAGAGAAGCTGTATGCAACACATTATGTTAAGACAATAGATAAAACAAATTAAAAAGACAGCCGTTTGGCTCGGTTAGGGGATCACATCTAGAATAGATCCCAGGCTCTCGACTGTCTCTGATCACTATAACAGATGCTGACATGTTTGAACATATCATAAAAGATAATCCTACGGAAAATGGCTGTTTTTCTATGTTTTCAGCTGTCTCAAAAAACAAATGTTTTTCGCTACACTTTTGGTTTATGTATAATAGGGATTGAGGAATATATTCCAGTATATATGACAATAGAGAGGTTGATATGAATTTTCTATTTGTAGCACTTGGTGGTGCCTTGGGTGCAGTAGCGCGATATGCAATAAGTCTGATTCCTGTTAAGACTTATTTTCCGATATTAACTCTGATTACAAATATCCTCGGTGCCATACTAATTGGATTCGTTGTTGGAATTACCAGTAACCGAGAAAGTGTATCTGATAATACCATTCTTTTCTGGAAGACAGGGGTGTGTGGAGGTTTTACCACATTCTCTACATTTTCCCTTGAAGCTTTTAATTTGTTTGAGAAGAAACAATATATGAATGGCGGATTATATGTGGCACTGAGTTGTTTTTGCTGCATATTTGGAATTCTATGCGGAAAGAAACTTGCGACGATAATAAAACTTTGAATTCCAGGATAATGAAATAAGCAAATCGGGATTAGTGGAGTAGAACATGGATAAAAAAAGGGCTTTGTCTGGCGCCATAATATTTATAACCCTGATGGGAATCGTAAGTCTGTTTTCGGACATGACTCATGAAGGCGCCAGAAGCATATTGGGCGAATATCTGAACCTCGCAGGGGCATCCGCTGCAACCATCGGATTTGTGTCCGGTATAGGAGAATTGTGCGGGTATTCACTAAGGCTCATATCCGGATTTATAGCAGATAAAACGAAGAAATACTGGACATTTGTTATCACAGGCTATGTAATACAGGCTCTGGCGATTCCTGCACTGGCACTCGTACCTGAACATGGCTGGATTTGGGCCTGCGGTCTTGTGATCCTGGAGCGTATCGGAAAAGCGATAAAAAAGCCTGCCAAAAACACATTGGTAAGCTTTGCGGCAAGCGAGATCGGAAGCGGAAAAGGCTTTGCCTATCAGGAGTTTCTGGATCAGCTTGGCGCGTTTCTCGGACCGGTACTGCTTTTTGTAACAGCTCTTGTAAAAGGTACAGACGACCTTTTTACAACATATAGGATCTCTTTTGCGATACTGCTTGTTCCTGCAATAATCACCATAGCTCTTGTTTTGACAGCAAAGATAAGATACCCTGATCCGGAGATCTTTGAAAAGCAGGAAGATAACCCGGCAAGCTTTGAATTCAGGAAGTCATTTGTTCTGTTCATGGCGGCCATCTGCTTTTTTGCTTTTGGCTTTGCAGACTTCACCCTGATCACACTTCATTCGGCTAATACCGGAGCATTTAATGAATCCATGCTCAGCCTGCTATATGCTGGGGCAATGGCTGTGGATGCCTTTGCTGCACTATTCTTTGGCTGGCTTTATGATAAGGTCGGGCTGAAGGCTCTGATCATTTCCACACTATGCAGCACATTCTTCTCATATTTTGTTTTTATGACTGGAAATGCCTGGTTGATCGGAGCTGGGATAATTCTGTGGGGGATTGGAATGGGTGCGCAGGAAAGTATTATGAAAGCAGCTGTCAGCGGAATCGTTCCGCGTTCCATGCGAAGCACCGGTTTCGGAATATTTGAGACAGGATTTGGTATTGCGTGGTTTCTGGGCAGTTGGCTTCTCGGTGCCCTGTATGATTTGAATCCTGTGTATCTTGTCACTGTGTCTGTGGTATCACAGTTTCTGGCGATTGCATTTTATGCTTTATGCCTCCGGTGCAATAAGACAGAGTGCTAACAATTCCAGTTTGCTGGAATGAGCATTATACCGGAATATAAAGGGAGTAGGGACTGACATCCTTTTCCTACTCTTTTTTTAGGCATGAGATGTATTCCGTTGGAGTCATGCCATACTCTTTTTTGAAACATCTGTTAATGTATGTTGCATCTGTAAAGCCGCATGAAAAGGCGATTTCTCCGATGGGCTTTTTGTCAGGCGAAGTCAGTTCTTCCATGGCTTTCTGCAAGCGGTAGTCAACAAGGTACCTTATTGGTGTTGTCCCGAGAACATCTTTGAATAATCGAAGGCATGTACTGACGCTAATATCTGAGCTTGAGGCAATGTCATCTATTGTAATATTCCCATGGTAGTTATTTTCAATGAATATCAGTGCCTTCTTTATGCGAAGCTCATCTTTTTGGAAACGGTCGGTGTAAGTGGATTCATGAGTGAGTATTTCGAGATGTCTGGTAATAACCTGGAACACCTGAGTCATGTTTTGACATACATTTATGGGATAATCAGTCTTTTCGTAAGCACCTTGTTCCCATGCGTGATCAGAGAGTTTTAATATCTCTTTTTGCCAGGGGACAGAAGGAGATAACCTGATAAAAGGAAGATTCTTTTCTCCAAGAATTGGTTCTACATAAGATTTCCATATAAGATCTTCTGATGGAGAGACAATTTTAGGGCTGAAAACAAGCGCATGCTGGTGACCTGTTTTGGTTTCAAGGTGAGCATCTCACGCCCATTTTCATCAACTTTATCAACTGAATAGGAAAGAGCCATAAATCCTCCAGAAATGCAAATGACGATATTGTACTATCATATACTCGAAAGATGCACATTTAATACTATCACTGCCTTAATTCTATACGATATAATTTCATCATATCAAGAGTAAGATAAATGACTATACAGATTTAAGGAGAGATAATAATGGGTTCTTTACTATTGGCAGTTATATATCTGATTTTTATAAGCCTGGGATTACCTGACTCGCTTTTGGGGTCTGGATGGCCAGTGATGCAAGGGACATTCGGTGTTCCTTCCTCCTACGCTGGTTATGTTTCAATGACAATCTCATTCATGACCATTATTTCAGCGCTCTTAAGCCCTAAATTCATAAAGAGATTTCACACGAAATGGATCGTTATCTTTTCGATATTCCTGACAATCCTTGGACTTCTTGGCTTTTCAATATCAGGACACTATGCGATGCTATTCTTGTTTGCTGTGCCTTATGGTCTTGGAGCTGGCGCAATAGATGCATCTGTAAATCATTACGTAGCGAATAACTACTCCGGATCAGTTATGAACTTTTTGCATTGCTTCTATGGTGTGGGTGCGGTAATTAGTCCGTCAATTATGGCCCTTGCTCTTAAGTATGCCAGATGGAATGAAGGCTATAGATGGACTGCCTTTGTTCAGATTGGGATTCTGCTTGTATGTATTCTTTCCCTTCCTCTTTGGAAAAAGAATGAGTCGGAAAGTAATGAAGAAGATATCAAAAACAGCGCAGGCATTAGAGAAACCTTAAAAGTTCCCGGAGTGATCCTGACATTAGTTGCGTTCTTTGCCTATTGTGCAGGTGAGGCTACATGCTTTCTTTGGACACCGAGTTATTTTGCCGGAACAAGAGCAGGTCTTTCAGATGAACTTATAGCATCTTTTGGATCCCTGATTTTCGGAGGACTTATGCTGGGAAGACTCATATCCGGTTTTATATCCAATAAGCTGGGTGACAGGCTTCTTATCAGGATTGGAATAATAGTGGAATTGGTGGGCATATTGTTCGTCTTTATTCCAACAAATGGTTGTCTTGTTGCAGCAGTTGGCTTTGTAGTCATCGGAACAGGAATGGGACCCGTTTATCCCGCAATCCAGCACATGGCTCCGACTAATTTCGGCAAAAGATATAGTGCTGCTGTTATCGGACTTCAAATGGCATCTGCGTATGTTGGAAGCACCTTTATGCCAATGGTCTTCGGTCACTTGCAGCAGGCGATAGGGATAGGAATAATGCCGTTGTATTTGCTGGTTTTTGCAGTAACGAATGTTGGATTTCTGGAGCTGACTTATAAGGTGATCAGGAAATAACAGGCGGGACATGAATTCGGAGTTAATCTTCCCTAAGCTTGACGAGGGAGATTACACTGAGAAGCTTACAGAGATCATATCAAACAACGACATTGCCAGTGTGACTATTGTAAGAATGGAGGTTCCCTGTTGCGGAGGCCTTCAAAGAGCCGCTGAGAATGCAATAAAGAACAGTGGTAAGTTCCTTCCATGGCAGGTTGTGATAATCTCCAGGAATGGTGAGGTCCTTGATTAAACATATTCAGAAAAAGGGTTACGCGATTAACCCATTGCTATTACGGGCTTTCTATACTAATAATATTGTTAGGTATTATTGAGGAGGCAAGTGATGACGGAAGAATCATTTTTCAGAAAATCTATGAAGATTGCAGTTCCTGTTGCATTACAGGCTATGCTGCAGTCTTCTTTTTCTATGATTGATCAGGTTATGGTGGGGCAGCTTGGTAAGACTGCCATAGCAGCGGTAGAAATTGGAGGTAAGCCGGGATTTGTTTTTGCCTTTGTCAGCGGAGCAGTAGCAACAGTAACAGGCATCATGGTTTCTCAGTACATTGGAAAAGAGGATGATGAAAAAGTAGATGTGAGCATGTCGATCAACATGCTGGTCATGATGGTGATAGCTCTTTTGACAACAATGGCATGTCTGTTTATTCCGGGAATACTGACCGGAATATTTACGAAGGATGCGGCGGTAATAGAGACCGGAACTGAGTATGTCCGCATTGTTTCACTCATTTATCCTCTTTCGGGAGTAGCTTCCATACTGGCGGTGCAGATAAGGTGCAAAGACCACTCGGAATATCCATTATACATAAGTGCCGTGGCGGCTGTCGTCAATACAGCGCTGAACTTCATCCTGATATTCGGGCATTTCGGCGCACCAGCGCTTGGAGTTAAGGGTGCAGCCATTGCCAGCGTGGCATCTCAGGTTGTGAATCTGGTTCTCATGATCTATTTCTATAATAAGATCTGCAAGTTCCGCGTCTGTATCAAAATGGATGGAACGGAAATAAAGCAGTACATTACGATACTGTTTCCTATAGTGTTTAATGAATTCATGTGGACTGTGGGACAGAATGTAAATACCTTCATTTACGGACACATGGGGACAGATGAGCTGGCAGGTATGGCTCTTACAGGACCGATTCAGGGGTTGTCTATTGGAGCTCTTTCGGGACTTGCGCAGGCAGCAGGTATTCTTATCGGAAAGCGCCTGGGAGAGCAGGAATACGACAAGGCCTATGCGGAGTCCAAGAAACTGTGCATATATGGTTTTGTAGGCTCGGCTCTTATGTCGTTAATTCTTGTATTGGGCAGAAACCTATATGTGGGTCTATTTAAGGTTGATGCAAATGTCGGTATGATCGGTGGGATGCTGCTGGTGACTTTTGCAATTCTTGCGCCGGTCAAGGTTCAAAACATGATCCTCGGTGGAGGCATTATCAGAAGCGGCGGCAGGACCAAGTACATCATGATCATAGATATACTTGGTACCTGGCTTGTGGGAGTGCCACTGGGTCTTTTAACCGGACTGTATCTTAAGTTGCCAATCGTCTGGGTATATTTCATATTGTCCCAGGAGGAACTGGTCAGATTTATCATAACCGTGTTTATGTTTAGAAGCAGAAAGTGGATGAACACAATAGAGTAAGGGCATAGTATGTGGGATGAGAACAAGGTAAGGATCATAGATATCGCAGAAGAACTTGGAGTCAGCACGGCTACTGTATCAAACGTGCTGCATGGCAAGACCAAAAAGATATCTGATGCAACGGTAAAGAGAGTCGAGAAAAAACTTGAGGAAAGCGGCTATATTCCAAATATGGCAGCAACGCTCCTGGCCAGGAATAATTCAAGGATCATAGGAGTTGTGGTCAATGATCATGAAAAGTATGAGGGAAGGGTTTTTGAAGATCCCTTTATTAGCTCTGCCATTAACTATTTGTCCGACGAAATTGAGAATGCAGGGTACTTCATGATGCTGAAAAAGGTAAAAGAGATCCTGGATATCGTGCGCTTTTCTTCAATGTGGAATCTTGATGGTCTCATCATCATCGGTTTTTGCGAGGATGAATACAAGAACCTTCGGGATCATATAAGACGTCCCTTCGTTGTCTACGACGGCTTTATGAAGGAACAGGGACGCATCAGCAATGTTACCATAGATGACTTTGACGGCGGCAGACAGGTCGGAGAGTACCTTAGGAAGATGGGGCATAAGAAGGTCCTTTGCGTTTCCGATAACAACATATGTATGGATCTTGACAGATATAACGGACTTAATCAGGGGCTAGGGAAGGATGCTGACTTCCTTATGATTCCTATGAGCAGGGAAAAGAGACATCTCTTTTACCAGAAAAATCTGAAGAAAATAAAGAAATATACCGCTATATTTGCGGTTTCAGACTACTATGCAATTGATCTCATGGTATTTCTTAAGAGCTGCGGTATTTCGGCTCCGGAGGACATTTCAGTTGTAGGATTTGATGGAAGCATTGACTGTCAGAGGGTTGCGCCTGTGCTTACCTCCGTTTATCAAAACAATGAACTCAGGGCAAAAATGGCCATGGAGCTGCTTCTTAAGATGCTGCAGGATAGCAGCTTTTCCCAGAGCGTGTGCGTTCCGGTTAAGCTTGTGGAGGGAGAAAGTGTGAGGCAGATATAATGTCATTTCTGCACGTTATTATGATAAAATAAGTGCAGGGAGTAAAGAATAACCATGAAAAGATGGAATGAATTAGCTCGTTCAAGCATAGAGCAGGCTGGCTGCATTATTGTACTTTTGGTTTTTGTGATTATTTCTGTTGCTTCAGGCAATCGTGAAAGAAATACTAATGCTGCCATATCTGGTGATATTAATGAAGGCTGGATTGATGAAGATGGACAGGCTGTTGATCTTTATGATCTTGAGCCAGGCGATCATTCTGTTACGTTGGATATCAGAGGGCTGGACACTGAAGGGAAGGCGATTTGCTTCAAAACGGTTGATACCAATTTTAGGGTTTATGCATCGGATGAGCTGATATACGAGTATAATCCTGCGATTCCAAGGCATTTGGGTCTTTCCTATGGTATGCAATATCATACCATCGCAATTCCAGAGGGAAGTTCTACTTTAAGGATGGACCTCGATCCTGTATTCGCAAATACGTCTGCAGGTATAAGAGATATAGCTATCAGTGTTGCAGAGCAGTACATGACATATGTCTTTAAGAGAAATCTCTTTCCATTTGGACAGTGTACGACAACTATAGTTATCGGGCTTCTTTTTGTTATAGCAGGAATAACGGGCCAGATCGTTATGAAATCATCAGGTATTGATTTCATTTCTTTAGGTATGATCTGTGTAATGGTAGGATTTGTAGGGATTAATGATACACTTATTCTTCAGATACTAACAGGTCGTCCTGAACTTATCAGAGTCATAGAATATATGTGCTTCGTCTTTTTGCCATTTCCGGCGCTTTCTTTTTTTGGGTAATCGATATTCGTGAGGGTTTCCCAAAGTTTATGAGGGTCAGTCCTGAGTGAACAGGGGCCTGTCAAGTAGATAACTAAAACAAACAAAAATAAGTCAAGAAAAAAGGTGGTCACGTTCATTCATGTGATCACCTTTTTAAGTATACTACGCCGCCACCCTTGACCGAACCTGTTGGAAACGCCGGTACAGTTTAGCCGACGGTGAAGATGATGGGAACAGCAAGTATCACCACCGTCGAGAACAGCAGTGTAGCGTTTCCAAGGCTAAACCCTCACGAATAACCCTCAAACCAGACCCTCAAGTTTGCCCCTCACGAGCAACCCTCAAGAAAGACCCTCACGAAGGTAGCCCCTCATTAAAATCGATTACCCGATACTTTTTAGCTGGCTTATTGGCCAGCTTTTTTTGTTATAGTTACCGAACTTTTGCTGGCATTCTTATTGGACTCGTCAGCTGATATAAATATGTTATAGGGGAAAGTATGCTCTGCGTTAGGCTTATAATGTGGTCTGGCGGGCTGATCCAGGAGGGATTCAGAGAATCCGGTATGAAATCACTTTGATTGTTCCTTAGAATCCTTCGTATAGCCCGGATTACTTTTTGCCCGACAAAAAATATTATACAGCTGCTAGTTAGCCATACTTTAAGGGGAATACCTGGTTCTACGGAACTGGGTTATTTTTTTGCCCTTAAGGAGGTGGTGACACATATGATTGTGCGCAAACTGGCATAGATATTTTTTGAATAACGAACAGGACAAATTGCACACCACCCTAGAATTTCTTTCTGCACCCTAGAAACTGTTGGGTACACAAGAATATATGTCTGGGTTAGATTATAGTACGAGGAGATTTCAATATGACTGATAGTGAGAACAAAAGTAGTAAATCCAAGTATAAACGGCATGAGACAAAAAAGAAAGAACTCCCATTGGTTAACCGGAATGTCCATAATTACCTTGAAGTCATCCAGAGGGAAAAGGAAAAGTCCAATCCTGAGATGGCTGAGATCATCGGAGTTGATACAAAGTATTATGAGACTATCAAGAGGAATGGCGGACCTCTTGATTATGACAGATTATACAGACTGTACAAAGAACTTGGAGTAAATCCATTAAAGCTTCTAATGGATGATCCAGATGCGGATCTATTTCTAAAGAAGAACTCCGAGAATAAATCCTATTTTGAACAGCTTGAGGAGTGTATTTCAAAACTTAAGGAAATCGATGATGAGGATGAACATGCTGATGTAATTATAGGCACATATGAACGATATGGTAAGTATCTGAAAGAGCATTTCAGAAAAAGGGGAAAAGGTCTTAAGATCCGAGAGGTTGATTAGACTTAATGAACCAAGAGTTTTTTGTAGTGATCGGATTTAGCAGCTAGGAAAATAAGTCATAATATACACCGGAGATAACAAGAAACACCACATGTTATCTCCGTATTTTTATGGGGAAAACTGGTGTAGAGGGAATGTAACAATTGTTTTTGCGGTTTTATTTTTAGAGGGAAGAGATTATGTATGTAATAGGTATAACGGCACATGAGATTATTCTTAACGAATGCATTTCACAGGGAATCGATTATGGTGAAATGTATGATATCATCAGGGAGCTTCTTATAAAGTACAATGCAGGAAAAGCATTCGCAAAGAGGATGGGAATCAAATGGCTCAACAATGTCTCAAAGAAGATTCCATACAGGACACAGTTCATCGATATCGTGGCACATCCGGAGAATTACAGTAAAAAGGCAAGAAGGGTTTTTGCCTGGAAAGTGGCCTGTGAAATATGGTACAGCGAAAAGAGTGTACTTGTCCTTGAGCAGATGAAAGCCTTTGTTGAGGAAGGAGAAGCTCTAGCCAGTATCATCGATTCAGTATATATGAAGGGTGAAAACACAAAGAATAGTGATGAGGCAATGCAGAAGGAACTCTTCATGGGACGCACCAAGTATTTTGATGTGAAGAAGGATGCTATAGTTCTGTATGGACTTCTTATCTGGAAGTACTGTAAGAGACGTGACAGGGAAGATAAGGATAACGGCATCATTGACAAGAATGGAAATAGAATAAACTAAGGTAGGGACTGCTTCGGCAGTCTTTTTCTTTGCTTTTTTTAATTGTATATACAATTGCGGACTGACGGCGGACTGATAGCGGACTCATGGCGGACTGACCGTGGATTAAGAGCGGATTAAGAGCGGACTCGTAAGCTGCATTTCCATGTTACGATACATCCCGTTGAAGAAAGGGGTGATCAATAGTTGTTAAAACAAATCATTGGAGGAATATAGTATGCAGGAAAGCTTGAAGACCATCGGTGAGAGAATAAAGTATCTCAGGGAAAAGCATGGCATAAGCCAAAGCAGCATAGCAAGAGAATTTCATCTTGCCGGCGGGAGCAGTGTGGTATGTAAATATGAACTTGAAAAGAGAGATCTTCCTCTTGATGTGGTTGTTGCATACTCAAAAAAATTCGGCGTGACTACGGACTGGATTCTAAAGGGCGCTTAAGAGTGTCGCGTCTAAATTGTCCGTGGAGGCAGCGCTTTTCCTGGCATAAGATAGATATGGTAACAAAAAAGCTTCAGATTATATGCGGTTTTCCAATGGGAGGTGAAGACAGATGCAAGGGGTTAAGGAAGAAGTTACTTTCGTAGATATCTATCAGATGCTGGGGATTGATGAGAGAATCGATTTCATTATCGAACATTTCTCAAGACTGGACAGGATGATGAATGCCTTTGAAGTTGGACTTATTACTAACATCCAGAGAGAGCGCAGATATAACAGATGCGCTGAGAACAAGGAGCTTGGTGTGAGAGTCCAGACTTCAGGGCATGCAGATCCCACAGGAAATGAAGGCTCATCAAACGGAGACCTTCAGAAGTATATCAGACAGGGTAATTACATGGCAGCCTTAAAAGGAACAGATAATTTTTTCAAGTACAAGGCGCAGATAATAACCCTGCAGGACATGCGTGATGATTATGGTGTCATAAGTGCAGTGGTTGATTCCATGGGGGATGAGTACGAGCAGTACGTAAAGTATCTAAATAAGAAGAACAGCATCTCAAGAGCTGCAGAAGCAGAAGGCGTTTCAACGGAAGCTATTAAGTCACGTTTTTACCGGGCTAAAAAGGAAATCAGGGAAGCATCCAAGGCCTGGATAATCACTAACAGTAAATACAGTTTATTGAAAAAAGGAGCATAGAAGTTTTATGAGTTACCAGTCAGAACGAATAGAAAGAACAAGAACAATGGTGAAGAAGCTTTTCACATACAAAGAGTGCATGGAGTATTTCGGGATAAAGAGTAAGACAACTATTAGGAAGTACGCAGAGGAATGTGGAGCATATTGTCAGAAGAATGCGAACACAGTAAGGATCGATGCACAGGTACTTGAAAACTACCTCCTCAGTTTTAGAACTGGAAGAGTCAGATAAAGGACGAATAAGACCAGGACAACATGAAATGGTCCTTGCTTTGACGTATTTTTGGAGTCATAATTAATATGTGCTGAACAAGGATCTTTCTTGATATAGCCTGGTCCATTTAATGGAGGTAACATGGCAAGTTTAAGAAAAGATCATTTGAACAGATGTCTCTATAAAGGTGAGAACTACAGGAAGTGTGACAACAGATATTCATATGGTTACACTGACCCGCTTGGCAGAAGAAAAGTGATATATGCCAATGATCTGCAGGAACTCCGCCGGAAAGAAGACATTTTAAAAAGAGACCAGCTTGATGGCATTGATATTTACGCTGCTGGTCGTGCAACCATCAACGAAACCTTTGACAGGTACATGTCAACAAAGGTGGACTTAAAGGAATCCACGAGAAGTAACTACCTGTATACCTACGATCATTTCGTAAGAGATGACTTCGGAAAGAAGAGGCTTATTGACGTTAAGTATTCTGATGTACTTCAGTATTATTTCTTCCTATTAAAAGAGAGGGATCTTTCCCTTAACACTGTATGTACAGTTCATGGACTTCTTCATCCGGCTTTTGAGCTTGCGGTGAGGGATGATATAATAAGGAAGAATCCGTCAGATAAAGTCATCATGGAAGTATCAAAAAGACTTGGCGGAAATACGGGAAGAAGAAAAGCACTGACAGTTGAAGAAAGCCACGCATTCATGGATTTTGTTTCAGCTCATCCGTTGTATTATCACTGGTGGCCGCTCTTCACAGTACTTCTTGGAACAGGACTCCGTGTGGGTGAAGCAGTCGGGTTAAGATGGCAGGATATTGATCTCGATGAGATGGAAATTGAGGTTAATCATAGTCTTGTATATTATCCTGAAGGTGAGAACCGCACATCAAGGCTTCATCTTTCAACACCGAAGACCGAAGCCGGTACCCGTGTAGTTCCGATGTTGGAAGTCGTAAAAGAAGCATTCATCCTTGAAAAAGAGATGCAGCTTGAAGACGGAGGTCTTAACAAGACCGTGATTGACGGAATGAAGGGGTTCATCTTTAAGAACCGTTTTGGCGGTGTACCTAATCCACAGACCATCAATGATGCGATTGAGAGAATCAGAAATGAGTACAACAAGATCGAGACTC
Source organism: Butyrivibrio sp. NATIVEDY162 (assembly GCF_045999815.1). Lineage (GTDB taxonomy): Bacteria > Bacillota > Clostridia > Lachnospirales > Lachnospiraceae > Butyrivibrio. The sequence continues at coordinate 2,023,624 of NZ_CP172573.1, read as the reverse complement.
TCAGCGCGGCAAAGGAAGGAAGAACTCCTCTGCTTGTTCCGCATTTCTCGTGTCATCACATGAGACATACATTTGCGTCAAGGCTCTGTGAGGTTGAGGATAATCCAAAGGTTATTCAATCAGTAATGGGGCATAAGAGCGTAGTGACAACATATGACATTTACGCAGATGCTTCACCCAGACGTAACAAGGAATCGTTCACGAAGCTTGCAACAAAGCTGAATGGCGTCTTCTAAGAAGCGCACTGGAGTAAAAACAGTTCTGACCACAAAAAAGTCAGATGACTAAAAAATGAATACAGAACCTTTAACTCTGCTGGCTCCCATTGTTCGGTAGAAAAGAGCATAAGTGAGTCACATTTACCGCTAACATGCGGCTTTGGTTAAGTATGGCACCGACCTTGGGTAGGGGCCGCAACTTAAAAGCATCGACTTCAAAGGGTGAGTCAGCATCAGGGTTTGAAACAGCAGGAACATGGGCATTGACCAATTTTTGAACATTAATCGTTATTTGCAGATGTTCGCCAATGCACTCCCCAAGCGGATTTGGGGAAAATGTATTGTTCGGTATTTACTGGCTTTGAGTGAGTATGACCCACACCTCGGGTCATTCCCGACGTTAAAAAGCCTATAATTTCGTCGCTCCTTGTCATTCCTTGTCACGCTTCGTCACACTACGGACAAGTATGGACAACGGCATGTAGACGCAAAAAGTCGCGTTTTCTGAGCCGAAAAGTGAGGTCTCTTGAAGCCTCATGTAAGAGTGGAAAAATGCTTCGTGCATCGTCACGGAACGTGATGTAGAGCACGGATTTGGCTGTAAATTGAACAGGTAAATTATCCAGAGGACAGCTTTTGGATGGTTTCACAGGCACTTACTTTAGAGAAATCTAGAGTAGGTGCCTTTTTTCGTGCTTTGGGCAACTTGTAAACATTTTTCATTCGAAAGGAGGCTCATGATCATGGCGAAAAGATCAAAGGAAGAGCGGGAAGAAGAAAGAAAAAAGGAACTTCTTCGGACATTAAGAAGAGGACCGGATCTTGACCGGTTTATAGATGAGCAGAAACGGAACTTTGTTTCCTATGCCCAGGGAGCACGGATGTATTCCATGAACTATTACTCATTCGTGAAACTGGCAAAAGAAGCAGGGGCGAATATCCGTATTAAGAAGAACGTGGTCATCGATCTGGAATTGATCGAAAAGTATCTGGAAAACAATTGCGAAGGCGTGGAAGGAGAAAGCTGATATGGAAAGAGGAAGATCAAAAGATCCCGGTAAACAGGAGAGACTGGATAATTACAAGGCTCAGTTCAAAAATGGCAAGAAGAAATGGGTTAGATATGATGAGGGCGCGATCCTTTATTCTATGGGGATCCACTCATTTATGGATCTCGCAAATGAAGCTAAGGCAGTATACCGCATCAAGCGTATCTGTCTTGTGAATACTGAAAAACTGGACGAGTACATTGAAGTAATGTACGGCGATCCGGAAAGTAACTAAGGAGGGCAAAGATCATGTGTAAGGTTATCACAGTTGCAAATCAAAAAGGCGGTGTCGGAAAGACCACCACGGCTGTAAATCTTGGGATCGGACTGGCTGCAGAGGGCAACAAGGTTTTATTGATCGATGGAGATCCACAGGGCTCCATGACGATCAGTCTGGGATATAGGGAGCCGGACAGTCTTGAATATACGCTGTCTACACTGTTATCAGAAGTGATGGAAGAAAAGAAACTGTCTCTCAATGAGACCATCATTCAGCATGATGAAGGTGTGGATCTTATTCCGGCCAATATCGAATTGTCAGCACTTGAGATCAATCTGGTAAATGTCATGAGCAGGGAAGTCATGCTCCGAAGTATTGTTGAATATCTCAAAGCGGAATATGACTATAGGTATATTATTATCGATTGTATGCCGTCTTTGGGTATGCTTACGATCAATGCCCTGGCTTGTGCGGACAGTGCTTTGATTCCAGTTCAGGCGGCATACCTTCCTGTAAAAGGGTTGGAACAGCTTATCAAAACCATCGGCCGTGTCCAGAGAAGACTAAATAAGAATCTCAGAATCGAAGGGATATTGCTTACGATGGTGGATGCCAGGACGAATTATGCCAGGGATATTTCACAGCTTGTAATAGATACTTACTCGAATCAGATCGGCGTGTTTCATACCTGCATCCCTCTTTCGGTTCGTGCGGCAGAGATCAGTGCAGAAGGCTCCAGCATTTATCAGTATGATCCGAAAGGAAAAGCAGCTATTGCGTATCGCACATTAACGGAGGAGGTGTTGGATCGTGGCTAAGAGAGTTGGACAGAAGATCAAAATGACATCCGTTGATGAGTTGCTCTGTGTTCCTTCAGTAGCCGGTTGTGACGAGATCGAAGTTGCAAAGATCCGGCCGTTCAAGGATCATCCGTTTAAGGTCCTGGATGATGAAAAGATGCATGAGCTTGTGGAAAGCATCATGTTAAATGGTGTGTTGGTTCCGGTAACAGTCAGACCGCTTGAAGACGGAGATTATGAAATGATCTCCGGTCACAGACGGTTATTTGCAGTTAAGGAAATCGGATTGGAAAGGATCCCTGCGATCATAAAGAAGTACGATGATGATGAAGCTGTACTGGCCATGGTGGACTCGAATCTGCAGAGAGAAGAGATTCTTCCGAGCGAGAAGGCTTTTGCATACAAGATGCGTTATGATGCTATGCGCAGACAAGGCCAGCGAAGCGATTTAACTTCGTCCCGAATTGGGACGAAGTTGCAGGAAGGTCGGGCTGATGATGAACTTGCGGATAAAGTGGGTGAAAGTCGTGGACAGTTGCATCGGTATCTTCGTCTGGTGGAACTCATTCCTCCGATTTTGGAATTGGTAGATAAGAAAGCCTTGGCACTTGCTACAGCTGTGGAAGTTTCCTTCTTGGATCACGAAGTTCAGCAGATGCTTTACGAGTACATGTGTGAGAATGAAATCTGCAAGACGTTTCAGATCTTTGCATTGAGAGATTATCTGAAGGAAAATGATACCATCACTAAGATGGAACTCATGCGGATCCTGAATGAGAATGCCCCCAAGGATGAGAGCAACAGATTTCAGCAGCTCACGATCACCAAGAAGAAATTGCAGGAATACTTCCCACCGTTCTATACCAGATCTCAGATGGAGAAGGTGCTGTTCTTATTATTGGAAGAGTGGAAGAAAAAGAATGATGAAACGGGGGGTTGATTAGGGTTTTCCGCTTGAATTTGCGAAAACAAGCGGAAAAAACAAGCGACAAGCGGAAAAAACAAGCGGAAAAGCAGAAGTAAGGAGTCGGGAGCGACTCCTTTTTCTGTTCCGCAGGATATTCCTTGACATGTAGTCAATGACTACATATAATAAAGATAGAAGCACACGCATTGACTACAGAGGAGGTGCCTATGAAGAAGGAAAAATATAACCTCGAAGGAATCGAGATTGAAGTAGAAAAGTACGATAAGAGCGACAAGGATGCAGAACGTCGTCGTTTGGCATATTGTTTCAGAATGATCAGGGAAAAGTCCGGTATGAGCAGGACTGATTTTTCTGCGTGGTTGGGTGTACCATATCGGACCATGCAGGAGTGGGAACTTGGCAGGAGAGCCATGCCGGAATATGTTTTACGTTTGATCGCCTATAAGGTGATGAATGAGCTACGAGAAGGGAGGATCGGTTAATATGTTCATATTAAGAAAAATCCTAAAACTTTTGTTGTTACCGGTTGCTTTTGTTCTGTTTTTTACTAGCTGGGCACTAGAAACTTCAATGAAGCTGACAGAATGGGCAGTGGGGCTGCTTACATTAATCATTGGAGCAGCTATTATTTATAGTATCGTTATTCACAGGTGGGGGGATCTGTTCCTTTATTCACTTATATTTGCAGGCATTATGGCTATATTGATGGCAGTAGTTGTAGTCCAGGATTTTTGCAGTTCCATGCTTGAAAAGATAAGCATGTTGTAATTGGAGTGGATCATAAAGACCTACAGATGTAATGACAGACAGCTGCCCATCCGATATAATGGGTGGGCAACCAAATATATTATGGAGGTAACAGTCATGAACAAGTATGTTTCGCTGGATAAGCGAAGTAAAAAAGCGCAGCGCGAGTATCACGCAAAGCAGAGACGCACCTGGGGAGAACTTAATCCCGTGACAAGGAGCGTACCGAGCGGAAAGACTTACAATCGAAAGAAGGAAAAGCAGAGGACCGGCAAAGAATTCAGAAATGGATTTGATGCCGGTTTTTATATTATTCTAGATCGAAATCATGAAGGAATTGAAAACGCGCAATTTAATACTTGACAATTGAGCGTACATTCAACTATAATACAGACAGTTGAATAATCACTCAATTAAAAGAGGCGAGGAAATGGCAAAGAATGAGTATATCTGTGATTGCAATCCAATAAATCCGGAGTTGGTACAGGAAACGAGAAAAAGGATGCTCCCGGACAGGGCTTATGAGCGGGTGGCAGGATTCTTTAAGATAGTCGGTGATCCTACCAGATGTAAGATCGTATCGGCTCTTTCTATGAATGAAATGTGTGTCGGAGACATTGCGAATGTCTTGTCTATGACAAAATCATCAATATCGCACCAGCTCACCAAAATGAAAGGAGCCGGCGTGGTCAGATCAAGAAAAAACGGTAAGGAAGTTTATTATGCCCTGGATGATGAACATGTGGCGGAGATATTCGCGCTTACGGTGGCGCATATGGATCATCTTGCATGATGAAGAGCTTATTTCATAGGACATAGGAGCGTTACTTATGGGAAAGAAAGAGGAAAAGCACCTGCCGGTATATGGAATAGGTCCGATGCTTTGCTGGCCCATGGCTGTTTTAACCGTCGCTGGTATCTGGATGTCTGTCCGGGGAATTATCCCAGGTGCGATCGAAAATGGTTCGGCCAGGATATTATTACTGATTATCGGTATTCTGCTGATACTTGAAGGGGTTGCTTTGTTCTTTGGAGCAGATCTGCATGGAAACCTTAAGGACAATATCAAAGCAAATCAATTGAAGACGAACGGATCTTATAAATTTGTCAGAAATCCCTGCTATTGCCTGTTTCTTCTTTCCTGCACAGGAGCAATATGCATAGCTCATAATTATTGTCTGTTCATCCTGCCGGTCTTGTTCTGGCTGGAGATGACGATCGTATTGATCAATACGGAAGAAAAATGGCTTAAAGACCTGTATGGTCAGGAATATACAGAGTACTGCAGGAAAGTAAACAGGTGTATTCCATGGATCCCAAAGGGTTGATCGGAGGATAAAAGATGAATTGGTTCAGAACGATACTTGACGGAGTTGCGATGAGCGCGGTCTTCAACAGTTATGTAGCAGTATTCTGGCTTTTAAAGCCTCATTCGTTTATTGGAATGTTTCCGAAGGAACTGCAGAAAAAGGCAAGAGCCAGGACAGCGGAAGAAAAACGACATACATTGATCATGATATGCACACTGTATCCTGCACTGCTTGTCTGGATCATTCTCAGCACATGGCAGGCGGGTATCGTGGGATTCTGGAATATGTTCTGGACTGCCTATGTTGAGATGATGTTTATCAGCCTTGGAGATCTGTTTTTTCTGGATTATATGCTGCTGAAAGTTACGGGTACGAAGCTTCATGCCGACGGTGTTAAAGGAGATCCTTTTTACGAGCCGAAGAATGAACTTCTGAAATTGGGTCTGCCGGAACATTTGATCCTGTGGCCGGCTGTTTTCTGTCCTGTAGTCGGGGCAATAAGTGCCGGCGTGGGAGTATTACTTAGATAAAGAGCGGAGACGATAAATGAATTTTCTGACCTTTGGAGATAAAGAAAATCAATCGGTGATGTTCATCCACGGAATGGCTTCCACAGCTAAGCTTTGTTACGGACCGCTGCTGGAGTATTTAAAAGACTACTATGTAATTCTTGCCGAGGTGGACGGGCATAGTGACAGTCTGGGTGAACTGGAGAGCCTGGCCGATAACTGCACCGAGATCGAAAACTTCATTATGGAGAATCTGAATGGAGAATTGTATTGTCTATCCGGCTTTTCGATGGGAGGCACCATGGCGGTGGAGATAGTCGGACGGGGCAACGTCAGGATCTCCAAGGTGCTGCTGGATGCAGCATTTCTTACAAAGATGGGAGTTCTTACAAAGCTGTACGAGAATATATTCTGCAAAGCAATATCACGGTTGCAGCGGGGAAAGAAGATCCCTAAGCCTTTGATGGATCGCATCATGGGAAAAGATAATAACAGCGTGGTCGAGATGCTTTATACGAGAGTGACTCAAAAGACGATCACTAATGTGTGTGAATATGTGTACCGATATGATATCCCGGAAGGGATCAGACGATACACCGGTCAGACCGTATTCTGGTATGGTTCTAATGAACCGTATCCAAGGAAAAGCGCGGGACTGTTAAAGCAATATCTTCCCCAAATGGAAGTAGTTGAATTTGAGAATATGGGGCATGGTCAATACCTGCACGAGCACAGCGCGGAATATGCTGCAAAGATCATCGAGTATCTGGATACGTAAGTCGTATGGATACATAAAAGAAGGATCGATATAAGTGCAGAGAGGTGAATATCTTGAAAACTGTTAAAAAGACAAGTATCTTTCCTGTAAGCAAAAAGAAAGTGTTTGCTAAGTTGTTGAAATTAAGCACACTCCAGTATATCGCATATCCATATGCTACGTTTACACCATTGGACGGAACTGACAATATGTCCTGGGAGGTTGGAAGTACTTCACGCTTTAAGTTCCGGCTCTTTGGCTTTATCCCATTCGGAACCCATACGATCAACGTGATCCGTTTTGGATCAGATGAAGGGATCTATACACATGAAGGAAACGAGCATGTTCCGACATGGAATCATGAGATCATCCTCGAAGAATTATCGGGAAACAAATGCAGATATACGGATAAGGTCGATATAGATGCCGGATGGAAAACAATCTTCATATGGATATGGGCGAATTTCTTTTACAGCCATAGACAGAGAAAGTGGATAAAACTTTTGAAGGGGAAGAATTGACATGTTAAAAACAGTATTGTTTATTGCATTTGTTGGACACATTTTGTGTGGCATATGTGATTGTCTGCTATCATACTCACCCAGCGGCAGGCTGGATCTGAAAGGGGCACTTAAGTCTTCTGACAGGATGAGAGAGGTATTTAAGGATTATCCTATCAAGTGGTCTCTTATCTCCATAATGCTAGGCGTATTTGCAATTACCATGTTTGGATTTGGTTATTTGGAATTAAGCAAATGGATGGCAGAGTATTCACAAACAGCATCTGTGATCATGTATATCTCTGCGGTTGTATTTCTGATACCGATCGTTGTTCATCACATAATATGCGGTTTGGTTGAGTGGCTTTATGTAAGACTTGGAAGAACAGATGAAGCTAGAGAAACTGTGATGGAATTTCAAAAAAAGACAATAGCAACCATGATAGTGGGTTATCTGGGGTTGCTTATATTTCTTGTTACTTTGTTTGTTATGGTCATAACCGGAAGGACATCGCTTCCTCAGTGGGCATGCGTGTTAAATACTTTGCCGCTGATGGTGCTTTTAGCACCTACAAAACTTCCCGCTAAAGGAAATATTGCCGGAGCTGTTATGTATTTGGGATTGTTCATTCTGTTATAGAAGGAAATTCAGCAGAAAAACAGAAGAGAGGGATTCATATGTTTTGGGATAAAATCTCACCATTATATGACTTATTCGAAAATGTATATAATCACAAGGTGTATTCCGGTACCGGGAAAAAGGTTGCTGAATTTATCGATCCTACGGATGTGGTCCTAGAATGTGCTTGCGGAACAGGAGCAATCACTGCCTGCATTGCCGAAAAGTGCAGGAAACTTATAGCAACGGATTTTGCGCCCGGAATGCTTAAACAGGCTGCAAGAAAATGCCGGAAATACGGTAATGTGCGTTTTAAAAAAGCAGATATCACAAACATCAAGTGTGGGGATGATCGGTTTGACAAGGTGGTTGCCGGCAATGTGATCCATTTATTACCGGATCCGGGAAAGACGCTTACAGAGCTTGAACGGGTTGTAAAGCCCGGCGGGAGGATAATCATACCAACATATATCAATATGTCAAAGAAGTCGGCCGGTTTGGCGGTGAAATTCATAGAGCTTTTGGGAGCAGATTTCAAGAAGCAGTTTGACATCGATTCATACAAGTCGTTCTTTACGGATATGGGATACGATAAAGTAGAGTACCATGTTGTTGAAGGAAGAATGCCCTGTGCGATCGCAGTGATAAAGAAATGACCATGTGTATCGGAAAGTGGTAAGTTTATGAATAAGAAGTATACATAACGTGCTGTTTGAAGAAATATAAATTGATAAATTGTCTCTGTTGGATGGATATCTGATCATTTCCTCGATACTGTAGTACGATTAACTTCCAGTTTTATCGAGCAAGACAACTCGGGATTTGTAGGAATATTCATTTCTCTTATAAACAGGCACCGAGGTGCGAGGAGGTAAATAACATGGATATGAAGCAGGCAATGAAAGAACGTCATATGGTTCGAAAGTACACTGATGAACCTATTCCGGAGGATATCGTAGAAAAGTTGAATCATCGGGTAAGAGAGAATAATGAGCAGTATGGACTATCTATCAAATTGATGACCAATGATGATAGTGCTGTTCCCGGTGTGATCAAACTGATCCTCGCTAAGGGGGTCAACAATTTCTTTATCATGGCCGGGCCTGATGGTGCAGATGAACTGTGTGGATACTGTGGAGCTGATCTGATGCTTTACGCACAGACGCTGGGACTGAATACATGGTGGGTCGGCGGAACCTATAACCGAAAAGGAGCACAGGAAAAAATCGAAGGTGCAAAGCCCGTAGGAATCATCGCTGTTGGTTATGGCCAGACACAAGGTGTTCCACATAAGACAAAGACAGCAGAACAGGTCAGTTCATACGACGGAGAAGCACCACAGTGGTTTAAGAACGGCATTGAAGCAGCACTCTTGGCACCTACCGCACTGGCAAAACAGGCATTCACCATCAAAGGTAAAGGAAATAAGGTATCTATCTCCTGCGATAACGGCATCTTTACCGGTGTGGATACAGGTCTTGTGAAATACCACTTTGAGCTGGGAGCGGGAAAAGACAGCTTTGAATGGGTATGATTCCTAAGGGTGAGCATTACAGAAGTGTTTTTCTGGCTGAAAAATAAAAGCTGATAACTTCAAATTTGTCGGGATGAGGGCATAGCCTTTTATCCCGGAAGTTAAAAAATATATTGTTTTAGCGCCTAAGGGCGGCTATGAGATTTTAAGAGTCTTGTAGCCGCCTTTTTTTGTTCGCAAAAAGGAGGAAGGAAATGCGGTACTACAGGTTTGAGAATTATGATAACAAGCTTGGAAAAGTTGTTGGAGGTTATATCAGCTTAATATGTGCAATGCTTCTGATGAACCTGGATTTACCGGCGGATGCAGGTGATGATGATTATGAAAATGCATTGGCTGAAGTGAAGGATCCGTGCTATTATAGACGCTCGCATCTCACAGAATATGACACAGAAAGAACTTGCTGAGAGAACAGGTATCGCCCAGACAGAGATCAGCAAGCTGGAGAACGGAACAAGAAATCCTTCCATTAAACTATTGCAGAGGCTTGCAGAAGGGATGGATATGGTTTTGAATATATCGTTCACACCCAAAGCAAGTGTCAGAAAAAGAACACACCTATAAGTGAAGCAGATATTGTGGAAAGATTATCTTACAGTTCGGTAAGCTGACGGGGTGGCGCCCATTACTTTAGTAAATGTCCTGTTAAAATAACTGATATTGTTGAATCCCACCAGGGAAGCGATATCGGTTATTTTTTTGTCTGTTGTGCTTAAGAGTTCGCAGGCTTTGATTATACGTATGCGGTTTAAATATTCAAAAGGCGTGGCGCCGGTATAGTCGTGAAAACTGTGGCAGTAGTAGCTTTCGCTGTAACCGGATATTTCCGATAACTGTTTAAGGCTTAAAGGTTCAGCGTAATGCATCTGCATATAGTCCATGCTCCTTAACAGATCTTTTGATAAGGCATTGTCACCGGTTGCAGAGTTTATCTTTGAAAGGTGCAGATTATACAGTTCCTGCCAGCATACAAACAAAAGTCCCTGAATGGTCAGCTCACAGGAAGTAACATCTTTCTTACGGTATCTTAAGATCTCCCGGATCACGGAGAGCAGTTTCTTATTTTTGTTTTCTTCGGACATTGCGGTATAGATGCATTCCGGTCTGTGTAAACCGAGGCCTTCAAAATACGGACTTGAAGCGGACGGAAAGCAGCGTTCCATGGGCTCTGTGGAGAATACGATCGCAGAGTATTTTATGAGTTTTCTGTCACCTTCACATCGAACCGCGTTATGCAGCATACCGGGCGGGATAAATACCGCGTCACCTTCTTTGAGTCTATAGTGACCGGTTTCAACATAAAAATCAACTTTCCCTTTTTCCATTATGAAGAATTCAGCCTCCGGATGACAATGAAGATACAGGGCATTATTAAGATCTGGCTTTATTATCGTATGATGCAGAGAGAAAGGGCTGGAGCCGGTTTTATGTATGATGTTTTCAGTATGTGATGGAATCCTGTTTCTCATAGTTATCATGATACAGAAAAAAGCAAAATAGTGCAAGCTGATAACATAAATATTAAAGTTTTTGCGATGCAACAACAATATAATGTTACCAAAAGTATCCCGGAAGGAGAAAACTTATGAGCATCACTATAGAAAAAGACCGTATCATATTTGAAAGACGTGATGAACTGACTGTATTTGAACCATACGGACCGGACTGTATCCGCTGCCGTTCTACGAAAAACAGCAGACTGTCGGATGAGAACTGGACGCTTCTGCCGGCAAAGGAAGGAGCATGTTTCTCCATCGAGGGTGATGAAAAGAAAGCAGTCCTTAAAAACGGACACATGTCTGTAAGTGTCGATGCAGGCACACCCTGGTACGGCGGGATAATAACCTTTTACCGCGATAATGTTCCCATACTTAAAACAAAGTATGAAGGTGATTATACCTGCAGGAATATCCATACTGAAGGAGATAACTATCAGGTTAAAGCCATATTTGAATCCAATCCGGGAGAGCATTTCTACGGACTGGGCCAGGAGCAGGAGGATTTCTTCGACAGGCAGGGCAGCAGCTGTAACCTGCTGCATTATAATACCAAGTCTGCAGTGCCTGTTGTATATTCTTCTTTAGGTTATGGTTTCTTCTGGAACAATCCCGCGCCGGGAAGATGTGAGACCACAAAGAATCATATCATGTGGGTGGCAGACAGTGCCTATCAGGCGGACTATCTGGTATATGCCGGAGAAACGCCCGCGGATGTAATGAAGATATACTGTGAGCTTACGGGCTATGCACCTGAGTTCCCTGAATGGGCAGCAGGCTTCTGGCAGAGCAGGCTGCGTTATGAATGCCAGGAAGATGTACTTAACGTGGCAAGGGAATATAGGAAGAGAGGAGTTCCCCTGGCTGCCATAGTTATAGATTATTTCCACTGGACCGAGCAGGGCGAGTGGAAATTTGATCCGAAGTACTGGCCTGATCCGGAAGGAATGTGCAGGGAGCTTAAAGAGATGGGAATACAGCTCATAGTCTCAGTCTGGCCCACCATAAATCCTGCAAGTGAGAATTACCGCGAGATGAATGACAGGAACATGCTGGTGCGTACCGAGTGCGGCCAGTACGGAACTTTTGATTTCTACGGCCAGCAGACCTTTATTGATGTGACTAATCCTAAGACACGGTCTTTTGTATGGGATAAGGTTAAGAAGAATTACTATGATAAGGGGATACATAATTTCTGGCTGGATGAGGCAGAGCCGGAGGTCCATCCCCAGCAGTTTTCAAACCTTAAGTTCTATGTAGGAAACGGTGCACAGACGGCCATGCTTTATCCCTATTACTATAGTAAGCTGTTTTATGAAGGATTAAAGGAAGCCGGAGAGGATAAAGTGATAGTACTTACCAGAGCAGCATATCCGGGAAGCCAGAAATTCGGATCTCTTGTATGGAACGGTGACATAGCATCCACATTCTTAAACCTGCGCATGAGCGTGAAGACAGGCCTTTCAATGGCAATGAGCGGCATACCCTGGTGGAACAGTGATATAGGAGGTTTTCATTCCGGGGATACCAGGAGTGAATACTTCCGTGAGCTGATAGTGCGCTGGGCACAGTTCGGAGTGTTCTGCCCTGTAATGAGACTGCATGGTGCCAGGATCCGTACACCGGAGCAGACAGAGCGCTTCCCCGGGATAAAGGAACGTACCGGAGGCGAAAATGAGATATGGAGCTTCGGTGATGAAAACTATGAGATACTGGCTGAACTGGTAAAACTCCGTGAGCGCCTTAAACCCTATATATGCAGGTATATGGATATCGCATCAAAGGAAGGTAAGCCCATAATGCGTCCCATGTTCTTTGACTACTATAAGGATCCCGTATGCTATGAGCTTGAGGACCAGTATATGTTTGGTGAAGATATACTCTTTGCTCCTATCACTGAGCAGGGCTGCATATCAAGGAAAGTATATCTTCCGGAAGGCAGCTGGCAGGACGTGAACAGCAAGGCGATAGTCAAAGGCGGACAGTGGATTGAATGCGAAGCACCGATAGATAAGTTCATCGCTTTCGTAAAAGAAGGCGCGGAAGTAGCGGAAATATTCTAGGAGGGAATATGTTTACACTCAGAGTATTTACAAGAAAACCGACAGGTAAGAATTACCCCGCAGCGCTTGGAAACAGTGTGCATTTTGCGGTATGCAGTGACGGGAAGGAAACAGTCCTTAACCAGGATTACGGTATTTTATTTGCAAAAGCAAAGATAAAGGAAGACAACACTCTGGATGAAAGAGGGATACGTAATCCGCTTGTGGTTAAAAAAGACGACGGGTATGTTATTTATGCCGAAGTGATCGATAAGGAAGGACAGCCGGTTGCGTCAGGAGAAGAAAGTATCATTGCCTGGAGTACAAAGGATTTCGTTAACTTTGAAGAATGCTCTGCGGATGCTGTTGGTCCTGAGGCTTCTGAAAGCATAGAGCTCCCGGATGAGCTCTTTCCTGCTGTTAGTGAACGCTGGATACCTTTGGAAGTTAAGAGTGTTTCCGTACCCGAAGATGTAAGGGTTGATTCCCTTAAAGAATTAAAGGATATCCGTGTCAGAGTTATCTATTCGGACGGATCGGAGGATCTTAAGCCTGTATACTGGAGCATCGAATCTCTTAGAGATATGGGAAACAGAAGGTACAGGATAACGGGACATATGCAGGCGATAGATACCGGTTTTCCGTTAACAGTGGGACTTGCAGATCCGGTGATCTTCTTATACGAAGGAAAGTGGTACTATATAGCAACGAATGATAACGTAAACGATATAGGTCTATATGTCAGATGTGCGGATACCGTTGACGGATTATTTACAGATGATGTCGAGACAAAGATAATCCTTGATTATGATGAGGAAAGGGGACTCTGTCAGACATTCTGGGCTCCGGAATTCCATGTGATAGGCGGAAGGCTTTATATACTGTTTGCCGTAAGCAATAAAAATTGGGGGCCCCAGTGCCACATGATGCGTCTTAAGAAAGGCGGGAATATAATGTGTGCGGAAGACTGGGAAGATCCCATACGTGTAAAGAGGATGAACGATCACTTCCTTACAGAGGACGGTATCACACTTGATATGACGTATTTTGAATCGGCAGGAAAGGCTTATCTGGCATGGTCGTACCGTTATGGTATCGGAACGCCAAAGGATACGGGATCCATGCTCTATATCGCAACCACGGATCCTGAAAAGCCCTGGGTACTCACATCAGAACCGGTACTTTTATCAAGGCCTTTATACGGCTGGGAAAATCAGTCGGGTACTATCAATAATGAAGGACCTTATGCATTGATATCCGGGGATACGGTATATCTTTCATATTCAGGTGGTGATGCCTGCGGACCGGCTTATGTTGTGGGATATCTTAAGGTAAAAGTCGGTGCGGATCTTCTGGATATCTCTTCCTGGAAAAAGGAGCCTACGGCAGTTCTTCATCTTCAGTCTGTAGAAGGTATACTTGGACCCGGCCACAATTCATTTTTCTATGATATGGACGGCAGGCTGATGATAGCCTATCATGCCCAGGAAAGAGATAAATACAACTGCCGCTGCAGCGCTTTCCACAGGGTACATCTGTCTGCATCGGGCTTTCCTCTTCTTAATGTGGTGGGTGAAAGAGATCTTCCTGCAGAAATGTCAGATGTCGAGATGGAGTTTACGATACTATAAAAAGGTTGTCAAACCGCAGATCCATTTATATATGGGATTCGTTTTTGAAGAAATGTGCCGTTATTATACGTTAGAGAAAGGAATACAGGGTGCATAGCAAGTTATACCGGAAGATAATGATTTACCTATTATTGAATAGTTGTTTTGCTTTAAATCCAGGTGTTTATCTGCACCTGGAAATTTTTTTGAAAAAATTTTGATGTAACCATTGACATTACAATAAAACAATGCTATATTAACATCATCAGATGCAACCGCAACGGTTACAACAATGAACTTTTTAACATTCGAGGATAATTACCTCGCAGGGCAGAGCCCAGAAAGGAAAATAATCATGACAAATAAGGAAAAAGCATTAGCACTCATCGGAACATTCGTATCAGGAGATACCGCAAAGGCAAAGGAACTTCTTGCACCAGGTTATATTCAGCATAACCTCGCATTTGGAACAGGGGCAGATGCATTTGTAGCAGCAGTTGAAGGACTTGCACAGGCACCTGTAAAAACAACAGTTAATAACATTCGTGCATTCGAGGATGGAGATAAGGTTTTCCTTCAGACAGTATATAATTTTGCAGGAGCAGGAGAGCAGGTCGGATTCGATGTTTTCAGATTCGATGCAGACGGTAAGATTGCAGAGCACTGGGATAATCTGGCAGACAAGGCAGCTCCTAATCCTTCAGGACATACTCAGATTGATGGAACTCTTGAGAAGAAAGATGTAGACAAGGAAGAGACACGTAATGTTGTTGCCGGATTTGTAGGCGATGTACTCCGCGGGGAGAATCCGGATAAGCTTACTTCATATTATGACGGAGACAAGTACATTCAGCATAACACAGCAATAGCAGATGGTCTTTCCGGTCTTGGAGCTGCACTTGAAGCTATGGCTAAGCAAGGTATTTCGATGGTTTACAACAAGACACATATGGTTCTTGCAGATGGAGATTATGCTCTTGCCTGCTCGGAAGGAACCTTTGGCGGTGTACCTACAACCTACTATGATCTGTTCCGTGTTGAGAACGGATTTATCGCAGAGCACTGGGATGTAATGGAGACAGTAGCTGATAAGTCTACATGGGCTAATGAAAACGGAAAGTTTTAATGTAACCATTGCAACTACATCTGTCACGAAGTAAAATGATGGCAGGAGGAATTAAAAATGCAGATATCAAGCAGATTTACGGTTGCACTTCATATTTTTACATGTGTGGATACATTTAAGGATGAACACAAGGTAACGAGCGATTTTCTTGCAGCCAGTATAAATACGAATCCTGTCATCATTAGAAAGATACTTACTCAGCTTAAGAACGCAGGGCTAATAAATGTTATCAGAGGAACAGGCGGAATAGAGCTTACAAGAGAGCTTAAAGATATAACTTTTTATGATGTGTATCAGGCAATTGAGCCTTTGGAGGATGGAGATTTATTTAGATTTCATGAATCACCAAATCCAGAGTGCCCTGTTGGTAGGAATATCCATTCGCTATTGGATGATAAATTGAAAAACATCCAGGAAGCGATGGAAACAGAGATGAAAAAATACACTCTTAATGATTTAAGATCCGGAATGCAGGAACTGTTGGCAAAAGAAGCTTAACAATGAGACTCTGAGGTGTTTGCTTCAGAGTCTTTTTTTAGAAGGATGTGGAATATGGAAACTAAGGAATGTCTGAAATACATAGTGGAAGAAATCCATACAACTATTGTGGCAACGGTAGATGATGAAGGACTACCTGTTACAGCTGCTATAGATATGATGGATTATGATAATGACAGTTTATATTTCCTTACAGCGAAAGGAAAAGGATTCTATGACAGACTGATAAAAAGACAGTTTCTTGCGCTTACGGCGATGAAAGGTGAGGATACCATGTCAAGTGTTGCAGTATCCATCCGTGGTAAAGTAAGAGACCTTGGACATGACAAGATACCGGAGCTATTTAAGAAAAATCCATACATGCATCAGATTTATCCGACGGAAGAATCCATGAAGGCACTAACAGTGTTTCAGATATATGAGGGAACTGGTGAGTGGTTCGATCTGTCAAAGAAACCTATAGAAAGGGCATCCTTTACCATTGGAAAAGTAGAAATAAGGCATGAAGGATATTTTATTAAAGATGATTGTATCGGTTGTGGGAGCTGCTTATCAGTCTGTCCCCAGAGTTGTATTGTCACAGCCAGGATTCCGTATGTCATAGAGCAGGAACATTGTCTGCACTGTGGTAATTGTATGAGCGCCTGTCCCACCGGGGCGATAATTAGGAGATGAAAGCTATGTCAAAGAATACAAAACAGGACGAACGTCTTAATTATCTTGTAGAAGAGTTCAAGGCAGATTCAGATGAATATAAGGAATTACAGACTCCAAATAGTACGGAAGATAAAAGACGAATCTTAAGGTCGCTTATGAACATCCGTATGCCAAAAGAATTGTCCTCTGAAGTAATGAAAGTACAGGATGAATATTTATTAGAGAGAGCGGCTGAAAAGGGTGTGGTGAATCTATCAGACATCCCGGTTATCAGGGATGGACTTTCTATCTGGCAAGGAGATATCACAAGACTTTCGGTGGATGCTATTGTTAATGCAGCTAATTCGCAGATGCTCGGTTGTTTTGTCCCGATGCATACATGCATAGATAACTGTATCCATACTTTTGCAGGAGTGCAATTAAGAGCTGAGTGCTACAAGCAGATGAATGAACTTCGAATCAGATATGGAAGAGACTATGAACAGCCGACCGCCGTTCCAATGCTCACTGAAGCGTATAATCTTCCGGCAAAGAAAGTTATTCATATAGTAGGACCAATTGTCCAGTACAAACTTACTCCTGAATTGGAAAAGGATTTGGAGAACTGCTATAGAAACACTTTGGATATGTGTGCTGAAAATGGCCTGAAGAGCGTTGCTTTTTGCTGTATTTCAACAGGGGTATTTCATTTTCCTAACAAAAAAGCAGCTGAGATTGCCGTTGAGACTGTATCAGAATGGCTCAGTGATAATCCTGGTAAGGTAGAAAGGGTGATATTCAATGTTTTCAAAGATGAAGATAAGGCCATTTATGAAAAACTTATATGATGATATGCCGAACGGTTATCAGGAAACAATAAATAAGGGGATGAGTGCCGTGAGATACTTTAGTAGAAATATGTCCTATGGTAAGGGAAGCAAAGAAGAGCAAATAAAAAGGCTTTTGCATGAAATCAAGGAAGCAGATGCAATTGTCATTGGAGCAGGAGCGGGACTATCAACATCTGCTGGCTTAACATATAGCGGCAAGCGTTTTGAAAAATACTTCTATGACTTTGCCAAAAGATTTGGAATAAGAGATATGTATTCAGGTGGTTTCTATCTGTTTCCGAGCGAAGAAATACGCTGGGCCTGGTGGGCAAGACATATTTATTTTAACAGATATATTGATGCTCCAAAGCCAGTGTATAGGGATCTTCTTAAGATGGTTTCCGATAAGGATTATTTTGTTATCACAACAAATGTAGATCACCAGTTTCAAAGAGCCGGATTCGATAAGAAAAGATTGTTCTATACTCAGGGTGATTATGGTTTGTTTCAGAGCGTGAATCCTGCTATTCAGAAAACCTTTGATAATGAAGAGTGGGTAATGAAAGCTATGGAATCACAAGGTTTTGTAAGAGATGATCAGGGAGTATTTCAGGTACCGGTTGATGGTAAGCTACTGATGGAAATTCCTTCTGAGATGATTCCAAAGTGTCCTGATGACGGCTCTGATATGACTATGAATTTGAGAGCTGATGATTCTTTTGTCGAGGATGGAGGATGGCATAGGGCATCTGCGTCATATTCAGATTTTATCCGCAGACATGAAAATCTTCATGTGCTGTATTTGGAGCTTGGAGTAGGTGCTAATACGCCCGTAATAATAAAGTATCCGTTTTGGCAGATGACGCTGGCAAATGAAAAAGCGGTATATGCCTGCTTAAACTATGGTGAAGCCTTTTGCCCCGGAGAACTAGAAGATAGAAGTATATGTATTGATGGTGATATTGGGCATTATCTTGCAAAATTATTAAAAAAGTAGGTTTTCGGTAGGTTTTTGGTAGGAAAGTGGTAGGTTTTGAGTATTTTATTCTCAAAATAAGTGTGTTATATTTACAATGGACAAAGCGAACGGGGAAAACAAAAACACCCGAGCCGCCGAGTCCATTTTCTTTTGCAAAAGAATACCGGTAATGATGAGCGTCAGATCACGACTTCGAAAGAGGTTGTGAGCCTGGCGCTTTTTTCATGCCATCAACCCAAGGCCGAGGATGACGATCCGGAGCCGACACAAAAAGCGAAAGGATAAAACACACTATGGATTATGAATCATTCAAAGAGAAGTTCGTAGAGGACTTAAAGGACAGGCTTGATGAGCAGGGCGCTGATGTAAAGGTTTCGGTCAACACCGTAAACAAGCTCAACGAAAGCTACGAGGCTGTAACGGTCACGCCGGAGGGCAGCAACATCGGAGTGAACATCGGGATCGACAAGTTCTACGATGCGATGGAAAACGGCAGATCCTACGATGAAGTCGTAGATAAGGCCGTTGAGGTCGTGAACAGCGGCATCACTCAGAGACCTGACTTCGATATCGATTCCTTATCTGATTACTCTCAGATGAAAGAGAAGCTTGCGATGGAAGTTGTTTCTGCGGAAGCCAATAAGGAGATGCTTGAAACCGTACCTCATCAGAACATGGAAGATATGGCGGTTGTATATCGCTTCGTCTTAAATTCCGATGATGAAGGCAGAGCATCCATCCTGGTTACCAACCAGCTGCTTGAAAACATGGGCGTTACTCCCGAACAGCTTCACGCTGATGCGATGGAGAATGCGCCTCAGATCAAGCCCGTCGAGATCAAGGGCATGAGCGAAGTCATGGCTGAGATGATGGGAGTTGAGCAGGCTGAGATGATGGGACTTTACCCGGTGGCTCCTGAAGATGAGAAGATCTTCGTTGCAACGGTACCCGACAAGGTACACGGAGCCGGAGTTCTTGCTTATCAGAACTTCATGGATCAGGCAGCTGAAAGGGCAGGCGGAGACTTCTACATTTTACCCTCGAGTATCCACGAGGTCCTCATCGTTCCTGATAACGGGGAGATGGGGCTTAAGGATCTTGAGGCGATGGTAAAGGAAGTCAATGCGACTCAGGTTGCTCCTGCGGATAAGCTTACCGACAGCGTTTACCACTATGACAGTCAGGCAAAAATCTTCGAGCTTGGAGAAAAGTTCGTAGCACGCCAGGCTGAAAAGGAGGAGGAACACGCTGAGGAGAAAGGCGAGAAGTCCGTTCTTGGTGAACTGAAAGCCAAGAAAGAGGAAGTCGCAAAGGCTCCTAAGAAGGAAACCATCGATAAGGGTGCAAAGGCCAAGGGCGGCGAAGCGCTCTAAGCAGAAACCAAAATCAAACGTTTGAGGCTTAAGGCGTCAGGCTGTGGGAAGTTCCCCGGCTTGGCGCTTTCTTTATGCCGGAAAGGAACAGATATGTCAGATAAATGTTATACGCCGGTCATTGCCGGATATGGGAATTTTTATACTTCGGTTCTCGGTAAACCGATCCCGAACGCACATCCCAGCAACTGTAAGCATGAGTGCCCTTACGGGAAGGACAGAGCATTTTGTTTTCCCTGCTACGCCAAGATCATGAACGAGCACAGGGCAGCCAGAAAAGCAGCTACTGAAGGAGTGTGATGCCATGCAGTTCGACTACTTTTATCCGGAGGAGTCGGAAAACTATGTATTCTACAGAACTCCCAAGGTTCTTTGTACGGATAAAAGATTCCGGGGACTGTCTTCGGATGCAAAGCTTTTGTATGGAATCCTTTTGGATCGGATCCAGCTTTCCAAGAAAAACAGATGGATCGATGAAGAAGGACATGTATATGTCTATATGACTATAGAAAGCATTGAACAGGCTCTCGGCCGCTGTCATCAGAAATCATGCAAGGTCCTGAAGGAACTTGTTAATTTCGGTCTTGTAGAGCAGAAGAAGCAGGGGCTTGGAAAACCAACAAAGCTTTATGTGCATAACTTTGGCCGGGTATGGGATGCAAACCTACAGAAGTATGAAACACATACTCACGGAAGTATGCAGGACATACCTGCGGAAGTATGCGACTCATACTCTAATAATACTGAGATAAATAATACTGATATAAGTGATATCAATCCTATCCTATCCGGAAGGGATGTGGATAAGGATGAGAGATCCGACTATCGTGAATACCTTATAGAGCAGCTTGATATGGCTGTTTTGTATGAGCGGTATCCGTATGACAGGGAGATCCTGGATTCCATCCTGGACATGATGCTGGATGTGATCTGTTCCAAGAGAAAGACCATCCGTATTGCAGGAGATGATAAGCCTGTTAATGTAGTGAAATCTCAGTTTATGAAGCTGAATGGTATGCACGTGGAATATGTCATGGGATGCCTTAAGAATAACCCTACAAAAGTCAGAAACATCAAGCAATATCTGCTTGCAACTATCTATAATGCTCCGCTTACCATGCAGAGCTATTACCAAGCCTGGGTCAACAACGATATGGCCGAAGGCAGAATCTAACAGGAGGAAAGATCAATTGAAAACACTGAATGTAACCATAGAACTGGATCCGGTAAATGACGGAGCAGTATTTGCAGAAAACAGATTTAAGAAGAAAGAGGAAGGAGCCCTGATCATCGGGACCAACGGTGAAAAGAGGATCGCCGGTGCTTCGGAGGCCCAGCGTATTCTGGATATACTTGCCGAGGTTGGTCATGGAGAGTACATGGGTAAGACCGATTATCTCATGATGATCAACGGAAACAAGATCCTTAAATTCGGTACCGGTGAATGCTTTATCGGCTCCGCACTCATCATGAAGTATGACGGAAAAGGCTTAGGCTTTTTATCCGGTGACGAGTTCGATGAGGCAAGCAAGGAATTTGAGAGCAGGCTGATCACTATTGTTGCAGACGGGCAGGAGTTTTCTGCCTATGAACTTTTATAGGAGGTGCACCATGAGCAGAACGATACCCAGAGCATATGTTACGGCTGCATGGCCGAAGAACCGCGTCGATGCGGAAGATATGGCAAGGAAATACTGTGGCGAGCTGGTAAAGGCAGGATACCTTCCTTTGTGTCCGGTACTTGCATTTTCAGGGATCATCGGAGAAGACGATCCGGATGGCGAAAAGAAGCGTCGCGAGATGTCGGAGGATCTTTTAAAGCGTGCGAGATTTCTCGTTGTCTGCGGAAAGAAGATCAATGATGATGTCCGGGCTGACATATCTGTTGCCAAGCATTCCAAGGTAATTCCCACAACGCTTGATGGCGTTTTGGAGTGCGGCGAATAGTGAAGCAATAGTGAAGAATTAGTGGAAAGGAAGTGAGAGCGTGAATGAGCAGGTTTCAGATCAGACGGTACGCTTAGCGGTGAGAACCGGCAAGGTGACACTGCGGCTACTCTTAAGAGCTCTGGCTGCCTGGCATCGAAATCATCAGAGAAAAAAGGATGTAAACCGAATGGCCAAGGATACTCCTCATGGCAAACAGTCCGTAAAAGAACTTGTTGGTCAGGGGCAGGGTGTATCCAGCATGGAGATTGGTGATTCAGGCATCAGGGATTTTAAGAAGATCGCCAATAAGTATGGTGTGGATTTTGCGATCGTTAAGGATAAGGATGTAGATCCGCCTAAGTATACCGTTTTCTTCAAGGCGAGAGATGCAGATGCGATCACGCAGGTTTTGAAAGAATATGCGGCAAAGCAGACCAAGCGTAAAAAGGCAGCCGAGAAGGAACGCCCGAGTATCCTGCAGAAACTGAAGAAGTTCAAGGAAAAGGTGGCATCCATGCCTCGAAAGGATAAGGAAAAACGGAAGGAGATGGAGCGATGAAAAAGATAAACATAAAGAAGCTCATAATCCTGAATATCCCTTATGTGATCGTTGGGCTTGTGGCAACCAATATCGGAGAAGCATTCCGAATAGCAGGAGGTACCAATGCCTCGGAAAAGCTGCAGAGTGTTATCCTGGAGGGATATTTCGGAACGGCATTTTCCAATCCGTTTCCGAGCTTTCATCCGGTGGATCTACTCGTAGGACTTGCTATCGGCGGGATCCTGAGACTGGCGGTGTATATGAAAAGTAAGAATGCAAAGAAGTTTCGGCACAACCAGGAATACGGCTCTGCCAGGTGGGGGACACATGCAGACATAGAACCTTATATGGATCCTGTGTTTGCAAATAACGTGATCCTGTCACAGACAGAGAGACTGACGATGAACAATCGTCCGGCTCAGCCCAAATATGCCAGGAACAAGAACACGTTAGTTGTCGGTGGATCCGGTTCAGGTAAGACAAGGTTTTTTATCAAACCCAACCTCTTACAAATGCACAGTTCATACGTTTTGACTGATCCGAAAGGCACGGTTTTGCCCGAGGTCGGAAATGCACTTTTAAAGCATGGATACAGGATCAAGATCTTCAATACCATCAACTTTAAGAAGAGTATGCATTATAATCCATTCGCATATGTACATGACGAGAAGGACATCTTAAAGCTCGTCACCACGCTGATCGCCAACACAAAAGGCGAAGGGAAAGGCGGAGACGAGTTCTGGGAAAAGGCGGAAAAGCTGTTATATTCAGCACTGATAGGTTATATCCATTATGAAGCGCCGGAGGAGGAGCAGAACTTCTCAACCTTACTTGAAATGATCAATGCGATGGAAGTCAGAGAGGATGATGAAGAGTTCAAAAATCCTGTAGACCTCATGTTTGATGAGCTTGCGGAAAGAGATCCGGATCACTTTGCAGTAAGGCAATATGCCAAGTACAAATTAAGTGCCGGCAAGACGGCTAAGTCTATACTCGTGAGCTGCGGTGCAAGGCTTGCTCCCTTTGATATAAAGGAGCTTCGTGAGATCACTGCATACGATGAATTACAACTTGATACCTTGGGAGATAAGAAGACAGCACTGTTCTTGATCATGTCGGATACAGATGCGACCTTCAATTTCCTGATCAGTATGGTGTACACCCAATTATTCAATCTGTTATGCGAAAAAGCAGATGATGTGTACGGTGGGAGACTTCCGGTACATGTGCGGTGCCTTATCGATGAGGCAGCTAATATCGGACAGATCCCGAATCTTGAGAAGCTTATGGCTACCATCCGTAGCCGTGAGATATCTGCAGCACTTGTGTTGCAGGCGAAATCGCAGTTAAAGGCGATTTACAAAGACAATGCAGATACCATCATCGGTAACTGCGACTCCCAGATCTTTCTGGGCGGCTCTGAACAGACGACTCTTAAGGACCTCAACACTACTCTTGGTAAAGAGACGATTGACATGTATAACACGGGGGAGACCAGGGGAACGAGTCAGAGCTACAACATGAACTACCAAAAGTTAGGTCATGATCTTATGAGCATCGATGAACTGGCGGTCATGGACGGAGGCAAATGTATTGTCCAGGTCAGAGGCGTAAGACCTTTTCTATCGAGTAAGTATGACTTAACACAGCATCCAAACTATCCGCTCACAGCAGATGCGGACAAAAGGAACACATTCG
Organism: Butyrivibrio sp. NATIVEDY162; assembly: GCF_045999815.1. Taxonomy (GTDB): domain Bacteria; phylum Bacillota; class Clostridia; order Lachnospirales; family Lachnospiraceae; genus Butyrivibrio. The sequence continues at coordinate 1,999,675 of NZ_CP172573.1, read as the reverse complement.
ATATCGAAAAGTTCCTGAATCACAACTTAATATTGAAACCTGATGACAAATACGAAGTCATCGAAATCACCGAAGAATAAGGTCTTCTCCACACGGAGAGGGCCTTTTCTTATACGGCCGTATCGCGGAAGGTCAGTCGACGGGCTTTCTGCAAAGAACACGTAAACCAACAAACAAAACAAAAACATTTTATGGAGGATTAACATTATGGCATTTTTCAACAGCGCAGTAGGCGTACTTCAGACTCTCGTAGTAGCTCTTGGTGCAGGTCTTGGTATCTGGGGAGCGATCAACCTCATGGAAGGTTACGGTAACGATAACCCCGGCTCTAAGTCCCAGGGCATGAAGCAGCTCATGGCCGGTGGTGGTGTTGCACTCATCGGTATCACTCTTGTACCCCTTCTTTCCGGACTTTTCTGATAAGAACGTAAGAGGAAGATGCGGAGCCGGGAAATGAAACCCGGCTCCCGGGAACAGAACAGGAGGTAACAAGTGGACAGCATACTTCAGTCAATCGAGGACTGGTTTCGCGAGCTGCTTGTTTCAGGCATTATGAGCAATCTCACCAATACCTTTGACACGGTAAATGCGCAGGTGGGTCAGATTGCAACTGAGGTGGGACAGACTCCCGCCAACTTTTCACCGGCGGTCTACAACATGATCCGTACTCTTTCCGAGAACGTGATCATGCCGATCGCCGGCTTGATACTAACTTTTATCGCCTGTTACGAGCTGATCCAGCTGGTCATCGGCCATAACAATCTGGCAAACTTTGAAACTTGGATCTTCTGGAAGTGGATCTTCAAAACCTTTGTAGCAGTAACCTTGATAACTAATACGATGAACATCACCATGGCTGTATTTGATGTGGCGCAGCATGTGGTTTCCCAGGCAGGAGGACTGATCGGCGGAACTACAGCGATAGACGGCAGCACGCTTGCAACGATGCAGAGCAACCTTGAAGCCATGGACATCGGGCCGCTTTTATCAATACTTTTACAATCCTTTGTGGTTCAGTTTTTGATGTATTTATTGTCGGCTCTGATCTTCGTCATCGTATATGCACGTATGATCGAGATCTACCTGATGGTATCTCTTGCACCGATCCCTTTTGCAACCTTTGGCAACAGAGAGCAGAGCATGATCGGACAGAACTATTTAAGGTCACTGTTTGCATTGGGCTTCCAGGGATTTTTGATCATGGTGTGTGTAGGAATCTATGCAGTGCTTATCCAGAGCGTAGCATTTTCGTCCGATATCATCGGATCCCTTTGGGGAGTCATGGGCTATACGATACTTCTGGCATTCACACTCTTTAAGACCGGAGCGGTCGCAAAGAGCATACTCCACGCGCACTAAAAGAAAGGAACTAACAATATGGCAGCATCATACATATCGGTGCCTCGTGATCTTACGAAGGTGAAGAGTAAGGTGATGTTCAATCTGACAAAAAGACAGCTGATCTGCTTCTCAGTGGCGGCACTCATCGGGGTGCCGTCATTCTTTTTGATAAAGCAGATAGCTTCTACAAGTACGGCAGCTATAGGAATGATGGTCATCATGATGCCATTCTTTTTCCTGGCAATGTACGAGAAGAACGGACAGCACCTGGAAGTCATCTTAAGACATTTGATCGAGGCGACTTTTGTGAGGCCCAAGGAAAGGCCTTATAAGACAGACAACAAATATGCAGCGCTGAAACGATTTGAGGAAGCGGATCAGGAGATCATGGAGATCATCATGTACAGCGAGGCAATGAGACCGGAGAAAAGGAAAGGAGGAGACGATGTTTTCGATTTTTAAGAAGCAGGAAAAAAGAGAGATCAAAATGCCTGCGCATTTAAGCAGAGCTGATCAGAAGGAGATCCGTGAGATCATCAAAAGAGCTGAGAATGATGACGGCATTCCCAGGACAGCACAGCAGTCGATTCCCTTCGACAGAATGTTTCAGGACGGTATCTGCAGGATAGGGTCGGATTATTACACAAAGACGATCCAGTTCCAGGATATCAACTATCAGCTTGCTCTGCAGGAGGATAAGACAGAGATCTTTGAGGAATGGTGTGCATTCCTTAACTTTTTTGACAGCTCGGTGCACTTCGAACTGAGCTTTATGAACATGGCAACGGATGTGGAGGATTTCAGGACCGGGATCGCCATCCCGCATAAAAAGGATGAGTACAACGGAGTCAGAGATGAGTACAGTTCCATGCTCTTTCATCAGATGGAGGCAGGAAATAACGGTCTTACGAAGACCAAGTATCTGACCTTCGGTATCCATGCGGATTCCATTAAGGCAGCAAAGCCCAGGATCATCCACATCGAGACAGACATCTTAAATAACTTTAAGCGTCTGGGCGTGCAGGCGAGAGTCCTGAACGGAAAAGAGAGACTGGCTCTCATGCATCAGCAGTTTCATATGGGAGACAAGGAGAGATTCCACTTCGATTGGAAGTATCTTCCCGGTACCGGTCTTTCCGTAAAGGATTTTATCGCACCCAGCAGTTTTTCGTTTCCTACGGGAAAGAGATTTACGATGGGAAGTCTTTATGGGGCAATGAGCTTTTTGTCCATCGACGCATCGGATATCAGCGACAGAATGCTGGCAGATTTCCTCAACATGGAATCCAGTCAGATCGTGACCATGCATATACAGTCGGTGGATCAGAATGAAGCCATCAAAACTGTAAAGCATACCATCACGGAGCTTGACCGTAGCAAAATTGAGGAGCAGAAAAAGGCAGTGCGTGCCGGATACGACATGGATATCATTCCTTCGGATCTGGCGACTTTCGGTAAGGATGCAAAGGCACTCCTTAAGGAGCTGCAGAGCCAGAATGAGAGAATGTTCTTACTTACATTTCTCATCATGAATACCGGAAGAACGGAGCAGGAGCTGGAGAATAATGTGTTCCAGGCAAAGTCTATCGCACAGAAACATAACTGCAACCTGGTTCGTCTGGATTTCCAGCAGGAGCAGGGACTTATGAGTTCGCTTCCTCTGGCAAACAACCTTATCGAGATCCACAGAGGCATGACGACTTCCAGCACCGCAATCTTTGTTCCGTTTACAACCCAGGAGCTTTTCCAGTCAGGAGATGAGAGTCTCTATTACGGACTGAATGCGCTCTCCAATAACCTGATCATGGTGGACAGGAAGCTTCTTAAGAACCCGAACGGCCTGATCCTCGGTACTCCCGGTTCCGGTAAATCCTTTGCTGCGAAGAGGGAGATCGCAAATGCATTCCTGGTAACGGACGACGACGTGATCATCTCGGATCCCGAGGCAGAGTATTCACCGCTGGTAGAAAGGTTTGGCGGTCAGGTCATTAAGATCGCGCCGACCAGTACGCAGTATATCAACCCGATGGACATCAACATGAACTATTCGGATGATGATAACCCTATCGCTCTTAAGGCAGATTTCATACTGTCCCTTTGTGAACTTATCGTAGGCGGTAAGGAGGGCTTACAGCCGGTAGAGAAGACGGTCATTGACCGTTGTATCCATCAGATCTATCAGAAGTATTTTGAAGATCCGAGACCCGAGAAGATGCCTCTTTTAGAGGATCTGTACAATGCACTCCTTAAACAGGATGAGCCGGAGGCAAAGCATGTTGCGACTGCTCTTGAAATCTATGTAAGCGGTTCGCTGAATGTGTTCAATCACAGGACCAACGTAGATATCACCAACAGACTTGTGTGCTATGACATCAAGGAACTTGGTAAGCAGCTTAAGAAGATCGGAATGCTGGTCGTACAGGATCAGGTGTGGGGCAGAGTGACCCAGAACCGCGCCCAGGGCAGATCGACCCGTTACTACATGGATGAGATGCACCTTCTTCTTCGTGAAGATCAGACAGCAGCCTATACGGTTGAGATCTGGAAGCGTTTCAGAAAGTGGGGCGGTATTCCTACCGGTATCACGCAGAACGTTAAAGACCTTCTGGCATCGAAGGAAGTCGAGAATATCTTTGAGAACTCCGATTTCATTTATATGTTAAACCAGGCGGTCGGTGACAGACAGATCCTTGCAAAGCAGCTCAATATCAGTCCTCATCAGCTTTCGTATGTAACGCATAGCGGAGCCGGTGAAGGGCTAATTTTTTACGGCAATGTAATACTTCCTTTTGTAGACAGATTCCCTACGGATATCGAGCTCTACCGCATCATGACTACGAAGCTTTCTGAGATCACTGAGGCGAAGGAAGAGGCTAAGGCATGAAAGGATATGGATAAATGAATGAAGGCATTTACACCAGGGATAAGGGCGCCAAACGGCGTGTAGAACCTGAAAACCAGACACAAAGCAGGGCGCATGCCGGGAAGCTCAAGAATGAGACTTCCCGTGCAGAGGCCATGCGTAAAAAACTTCGTACCGGAAAAGCGGATACAGCTGAAACGAAGCTTGAGATCAAAAAGACAGCGAAAATCCATAAGCAGGGAAGAAAGGCTGCAAGAAAGAATATCGCTGTTAATGCTGAGATCAGACATCAGCTGAATGAAGCCAATGAAGACCAGAATGCCGGCGGTGATGCGATCATAGCAGGAAGTCAGGCAGCTGAAGCCGGTATCTACAGTATCAAAAAGAAAGGTGGTAAATCTGCAGATGCCAATGGTTATAGCGTGAAGCTCCATCGTTCGAAGCATGGCGAGACCCAAGGAGGAACCGGTGCAAAAAATGCGACAGTTGCCGAGGGTGATGCAGCAAAACATCAGGCACAGAAGAATCTCATGAAAAAGGAGATCCAGAAGCAGGCCTTTAAGGAACGTGCCAGAGAGACGGCAAATGCATCCGGCGGGTTCATGAAGAGGTTCGTCGATAAAGCGGAGGATATGGCAGGAAGACTTGCCGAAATGGTTGCTGAATTCATAGAGGAGCATCCTCTTGGTTTCCTGATCGCAGGTGCGGTACTGATCATCGTCCTGGTCATTTCCGGCTCGCTCAGTTCATGCTCACTTATGGCAGGTGGTGGAAGCAATTCGATCCTGGCAACAAGCTTTACTGCTCAGGATGCTGACATCGTAGCGGTTGAAGGCGATTATGTTTCACTTGAAACGGATCTGCAAAATACCGTGAACAGAATCGAGACTGATCATCCGGGGTATGACGAATATCAATATGATCTGAGTGAGATCGCTCATAATCCTTTTGAGCTGGCAGCGCTTCTTACTGTCCTATACGAAGATTATACGGAGAGCGAAGTTCAGTCGATGCTGCAGACCATCAAAGATTACCAGTATACGCTGACCCTTACACAGGTCGTGGAGACCAGGACCCGGACGGAGGAAAGAACGGGAACAAGGACGATCCATCATGCAGACGGTACGACCACTACGGAAGAATACACCTACGAAGTGGAAGTTGAGTATGACTATTACATCCTGAAGACGAAGCTCACCAATAACGGCATACAGGCTGCGGTAAACGCACTGGGGCTTACCGAGGAACAGCTGCAGAGATACGCAGTGATCTTGGAGATGAGAGGGAATAAACCGGATATCTTTGGTGATAACCCTTATGCAAATCCGGGCGTGTCTGAAGAATACCAGGACTATGATGTTCCTGCGGAATATCTTACGGATCAGCAGTTTGCAAATATGCTGAATGAAGCGGAAAGGTATCTCGGATATCCGTATGTGTGGGGAGGAAGCAGTCCGTCAACCAGCTTTGACTGTTCAGGCTTTGTAAGCTATGTGATCAACAATTGCGGGAACGGATGGAACTATGGACGACTCACCGCAAACGGATGGAAGAATACGACCGCAAGGGTAAACACAAGTGATGTAAAGCCCGGAGATCTGATCTTTTTCCAGGGAACTTATGATACATCCGGCGCCAGTCATGTGGGGATCGTAGTCGATCCGGCAAATAAGATCATGATCCACTGCGGTAATCCGATCCAGTATGCAAGCTATGACAGTAACTATTGGCGGCAGCATTTTTACTGCTACGGAAGAATCAGATAAGGAGGACTTATGTACGAAAAACTTGATAAGCTCCGCGCAGAAGTAAAGCGCTGGGAGCAAAGAATAGAAGATGATAAGGCAAAGCTTAGGATTGCTCAGGAAAAGCTTGAAAAAGCTGAGAATGAACAGATCCTGGCTGATGTCGGTGCACTGAAGCTGAAGCCCGAACAGCTGGCTGAGTTCTTAAAGCTTGCCACCAGCGGGAAGCTTGGTGCGGCAGGCAGTGGGAATGCTTTTGTCGAAAAATCCGACAGAAGTGCTTATGCCACTGATGATGAAACTGAAAACGAAGACGAAACGGAGGATTTCGAAGATGAAGAGAATTAAAAACAAAATACAGATCAGAATGATCTCAGCTGCAGCGATTGTTGCAGCTTTTTTATTTGGGACGACTCCCATCATGGCACATGCCGGCGGATATGAATGCACCTGCGAGCATAAGTGCACTGAGGATTGCATCAATCCCGACTGTGAGCTCTGCAAGATCGACTACACTCTCTGCTGCGGCGATGAGGAGACGGAGGATCCTGAGGCTCCTGCAGAGGAGACACCTGAAACTACAGAGGAACCTGAGGAAGAGTGGGGACCTCTTACTCCAGATGGCAACATGACTCTTGTGGATGATTACGGTGCGCCCAGCCAGGCAGGAAAGCAGTTCATAACCGTTGTCACTAAGGCCGGTAATTACTTTTACATCATCATCGACCGTGATGATAACGGAACAGAGACTGTTCACTTCTTAAATATGGTTGATGAAGCAGACCTCCTGGCACTTATGGATGAGGACGCGGTAAACGATTATATCGCCCAGAAGGAAGCTAAGGAGACGGAACCTGCAGTCACTGAGGAGCCTACTCCCACAGAGGAACCTGAGGCCGAGGAAGAGCCTGAGGAACCTGTGAAAAAGAAGAGCTCCGGTGCGTTAGTTATCGTGCTGATCTTAGCTCTTGGCGGTGCGGGCGGATACTTCTACTTCACGAAGGTTAAGAACAAAAAGCCTAAGGTAGATAACGGTCCGGATCCCGATGCGGATTACAACGAGGATGAGGATGATTATCTGCTCGACGGTCTTGCCGATGAGGTGGATGACATCATAAGTGAGGATGAAAAAGTTGAAGAGCCCGAGATCATCGATCTTGATGATGAGGAGCCTAACGATGAAGAGGAGGATGAGGAATAATGGCACGAAGATCACGTTTTGAAGGATACGTAAATGCGATGAAGGGGCAGGCTGAAAAGCCTGCTCTTTCCGTTAAGGACAGACTTTCTCAGATGAAGGAGAAAGCAAAGACCGTAAACAGGAAACCTGAAAAGGAGGGCAAGTAACATGGCAGATTTTGATAAGAGCAAGTTTGATCCCAAGGCTGCAGCAGAAGCTCGTAAGGCCGAGATGGATGAGATCACTACAAAGCTGGAAAAGGGAGTAAAGGATATTTTCACATCCGATGGTTATAAGGATTATCTGAACTTCTGCGCGAAGCTCCCCAGATATTCCGTGAACAATCAGATCCTGATCATGCTGCAGAAACCTGATGCCACCATGTGTCAGTCGTTCACCGGCTGGAAGGACATGAACCGTTTCGTAAGAAAAGGCGAGAAGGGAATCCGTATTCTGGCTCCGTCACCTTACAAGATGCAGAAAGAGCAGGATAAGACAGATCCTTCCGGAAAACCAATCCTGGATAAGGATGGTGAGCCTGTAAAGGAAACAGTGGAGATCACGGTAAATGCCTTTAAGCCGGTCAGCACCTTTGATGTGAGTCAGACGGAAGGTGATCCGATTCCCACTTTGGGAACAACAGAACTTACAGGAACCGTGGAAGGTTATAACGCACTCTTTGATGCAATCAAGGAAGTGGTTCCCGTGCCTATCACCTTCGAGGAGATCCCTTCCGGTGCAAAGGGCTACTTCCATCTGGAAGAGAACCGTATCGCTATCCAGGAGGGCATGAGCGAGGCACAGACCGTTAAGACTGCGATCCATGAAGCTGCACACCAGGCGCTTCATTCCAAAGATGCTATGGATGCATCCGGTGACAAGAAGTCCAAGAATCAGAAAGAGACGGAAGCCGAATCCGTTGTTTACGTTGTATGCCAGCATTATGGCATCGATACCTCGGATTATTCTTTCGCCTACGTTGCGACCTGGTCTGCGGATAAAGAAGTGCCGGAGCTGAAGGCATCCCTGGATACCATCCGAAAGACTGCATCCGACATGATCGTGAAGATCGATGAGAAACTGCAGGCACGCGACAGTGTGAAGGAAGTAGAAGAGTTTATCGCGGCTCACGGTGACGAGCTCCCTTTCGATAATCCGGAGGCCGGTCAGCCCATCGGCTTTATCAAGATCGAACCTCCGGTAGATTTCGGTTCCTATCAGACTGACAAAAAGATCGAGATCACTATGGAACAGCCGGAGGCTGAAAAGCCTGAGAAAGCGCAGGAAGAGAAAAGTGCTAAAAAGACTTCGGTAAAAGAAAAACTGAAGGCTGAGAAAGCAAAGTCACAGAAAACAAAATCACCCAAGAAGGATCCGAAGAAGGACCTTCAGGAAGCTATTTAAGGAGGAGAAATGAATATGCGTAAGAAATTGATCATTGGAATTGTAGCCGGAGTTGCTGTTGTTGGAGGAATCGTCATGGCGATCATCTGTCACAAAAGGAGAAGAGATGCTTTCCGTGAGCTTGATATGTACGACGATGATGACGACGACTTCTGGGACGAGGATCTGGACGATGAAGATTGTGGGTCTGATGAGAAGTGCTGCGAATACGCAGAAAGGATTTTAAGAGAGCTTGAGGAGGGCACTTATGGCGAATAACCTGGTGATTGCTGAGAAGCCTTCGGTGGCTCAGTCGATCGCTAAGGTCCTTGGATGTACTGACAAGCAGGATGGCTACCTCTCCGGAGGTGGCTATCTTGTGAGTTGGTGCGTCGGGCACCTGGTTGAGCTTGCCGAACCTGAAACCTATGACAGTAAATATGAAACCTGGAAGAAGGAAGACCTTCCGATCATCCCTGAGGAATTTAAATATCAGGTAACCGCCGCTACGAGAAAGCAGTTTAAGGTTTTGAAGGATCTGCTCCACCGGGATGATGTGGACTGTGTTACAAACGCATGTGATGCCGGACGAGAAGGTGAACTCATCTTCCGTTTGGTATATGACGAGGCGAAATGCAATAAGCCCATGAAAAGGCTCTGGATCTCTTCGATGGAAGATGAAGCAATCCGTGATGGCTTTGCAGGTCTCAAGGACGGAAGGGAATACGACAGACTTTACGAAGCAGCACTATGCAGAGAACGTGCCGACTGGATCGTTGGTATCAATGCCACCAGGCTATTTTCTTCCCTGTATGGTCAGACTCTCAATGTGGGACGTGTGATGACACCGACACTTGCGCTGACTGTAGCACGTGAAGCTGAGATCAGAGCATTCAGACCGGAGGATTTTTATACCGTGATACTTAGTACTGAGATTGGAGATCTGGGGAGTAAGAGACTTAGCAGCAGTGAAGAAGCTAAGGAACTACTTATTAAGTGCACGCTGGCCGGAAAGCTTACGATCACAAAGGCGGAGAAAAAGGAAAAGCAAGAGAAGGCTCCGGCGCTTTTTGATCTGACTTCTCTGCAGCGTGAAGCAAATAAGAGACTTGGCTATACAGCACAGCAGACGCTGGATTATACCCAGTCCCTGTATGAAAAGAAGCTGGTATCTTACCCGAGAACCGACAGCCGGTATCTGACCGATGATATGGAAGCTTCACTTCCGAACCTGATCGCAAAAGCGGAAAAGGTCAGTGGTCTTAAGCCTACCGAAGTACAGGATCATCACTGTGTTATCAACAGTAAGAAGGTCACAGATCACCATGCAATCATCCCTACGGCATCTGTCGATAAGGCAGATCTTTCGGAACTTCCAAACGGAGAAAGAGAAGTACTTAAGCTTATCGCTACAAGGCTCTTAGAGGCTGTTTCAAGCCCCTGTATTTATGCAGAGGCAGTGTTGGAGGGTGAATGCGCAGGCGAGCGATTTACGGCAAAAGGAAAGTCTGTGACAGATCCCGGATGGAAAGGAGTGGTAAAGATCAGTGAGAAGAAAAAGGATGATCCGGATGATATTGCACTGGGCGACATTTCTTCTCTTCACGAAGGTGATGAGATAAAGATCACTCAGGCTGGTGTGAAAGCCGGAAAGACCACGCCTCCGAAATCCTATACGGAGGATACGCTGCTTTCCGCAATGGAAAAAGCGGGTAGTGATGAGACTCCGGATGAGGCTGAGCGTAAAGGTCTCGGTACTCCGGCAACCCGTGCAGGCATCATCGAGAAGCTTGTCCGTATCGGTTTTATCGAAAGAAAGGGTGATAAGAAGACCAAGTATCTTGTTCCGACTCATAAGGGCGAGATGCTGATCACAGTTATCCCGGAAGCGATTCAGTCTGCATCCATGACTGCCGAATGGGAACAAAAGCTCCTGGAGGTGGAGAAGGAATCCTACAGTGCAGATCAGTTTATGGATGAGATCGAAAGCATGGTAAAAGAGCTGGTTGATACCTATGAGATCGTGCAGGACGCAGAGGTTTTGATGAAACCGGCATATGCGCCTCTTGGGAAATGTCCTCACTGCGGAGCTGATGTCATTGAGAAGTCCAAGGGCTTCTTTTGCGAGAATAATGATTGTAAGTTCGCGCTCTGGAAGGATAACCGGTTCTTCGATTCTCTTTCAAAGAAGCTGACCAAGCAGGTGGCAGAGCAGCTCTTGTCCAGAGGCAGGGCGAAGCTTAAAAAGTGCAGATCCGTGAAAACGGGAAAGACCTATGATACCACAGTTGTTCTGTCCGTATCGGATAACGGAATACCGCAGTTCACATTAGATTTTACGAAAGGAGCGAAGTGATATGGAGAAAAAGAAGAGGACGAAGATCCGGAAATGGGATGAGGTTGGTGGAGCAGTTGAAACTGAGATCGATGAGGTCGCAGGTTCCTTTGAAGAGACTCCCGGTGCCGGTCCTTCAGTGAGCAGAAATCCCATGAGAGGCATCGAGGATATGGTTGAGCAGAATGATAATTCCTTCGATGGAGTCATCAATAACCTGCCTGAACCCAAGCCCGTTTGCCAGGTAAGTGCTGCCGAAGTCATCGAGGAAGAGCAGAAAAAGAAGTCGGTCTTAAAAAGGCTGCAGGAGCCGGTTCCTGTTCCTGAAGGTGCAAAGCCTGTGACCGGATGCGTGCTGTGCGGAGACCGGGAGAGGATCTGAAATGTCAAGGCAGGGCGGAATGGTATATGCCCGTGTCACTCCCGAAGAATGGGATCTGATTCGTGAGCGTATGCGTGAAGCCGGGATGACAAATACCAGTGCATACATCAGAAAGATGGCACTGAACGGATATGTTATAAATGTTGATCTGGGAGATGTGAAGGAGGTGCTTCGCCTCCTTCGCATCAATTCCAATAATCTCAATCAGTACGCAAAAAGAGCAAATGAAACCGGCAGCATCTATGAGGCAGATATAAAAGATCTGCAGAAAGGACATCAGGAAATCCTCGCCCGGATGGGTGAGATTCTGGAAAGATTATCGAGTATTTAGGAGGCATTCATGGCAGCTACAAGACTGATCCCCTTACATGAGAATAAGGGCAAGACCGTCTCGCAGTGCTTAAAGGACAGAGTCGATTATGCGAAGAACGGAGAAAAAACTGAAAAGGGTGAATATGTAACTGCCTATGAGTGTAACCCACAGATCGTAGATCAGGAATTCTATTCCGACAGAAGTCAGTACATCAGAAATCACCGGGTACCAACGAATGATGTGATCGCTTATCAGATCAGGCAGTCCTTTAAGCCCGGTGAGATCACACCGGAGGAAGCCAATGCGATCGGCTACGAACTGGCAAGACGATTTACAAAAGGCGACTATGCATTTATCGTTGCGACCCATACTGATAAGGCTCATATTCATAATCACATCATCTTCAATTCCACAAATATCTCCGGTACCAAGAAGTTTAGGAATTTCTTTTTATCATCCTTGGTGGTCCGGCATCTGAGTGATACCTTGTGCCTGGAACACGGGCTGTCGGTCATCAAACCAAAACAGTATCGGGATCAGGAAAAACGGACAGATTATCCAAAGAGAGAGTCATACCGAGATGCGATCCGTGATGCGATCGACAGGGCAATCGCGAGAAATCCGAAAGATTTTGAAGAGCTGCTTCGTCTCCTGGAAGAGGAAGAGTACCAGATAAAGCGTGGCCAGAATCCAGCCATAAAGAGAAAAGACCAGAAGCGGTTTATCCGTTTTAAGTCCCTCGGGGAAGGATACAGACCTGACGATCTTGAGAAGATCATCTCCGGCGAGATGGAGCGTGACCCTGAGATCCGGAAGCAAAATGCGAAGCCTGAAAAGAAGGTGGACATGCTCATCGATATCCAGGCAAAGCTTGCCCAGGGCAAAGGAGCCGGATATGAGAGATGGGCGAAGGTTTACAATGTGAAGCAGGTGGCCAAGGCGCTTCTCTTCCTAGAGGAGCATAACATCAGGGACCTTGATTCGTTAAATCAGAGAGCCAAGGAAGCTGCTGATCACTTCAATGAACTATCCAACACGATCAAGTCAGCTGAGAAAAGGATGGCAGAGATCTCGGTCTTAAAGACGCATATTTTGAACTATGCCAAGACCAGGGATATCTATGTGGCTTACCGAAAGGCAGGGTACAGTAAAGCCTTCTTCGAAGCTCACCGCGAAGAGATCACTCTTCATAAAGCGGCGAAGCAGGCATTTTCTGAGTTAGGAGTGGAGAAGCTTCCGACAGTCAAACAGCTGAACGAAGAATATGCAGAACTCCTTGCCAGGAAGAAGGAGGCTTACCGGGAATACCGAAAAGCCAAGCAGGACATGACGGACTTCGCTACGGCAAAATATGACATCGAGCGGTTCCTAAATCTTGAAAAAGAAGAGGAAACCAGAGCGAGAGAAAAAGCAAAAACAAAAGAAGAGAGACTTTAGTCCCTAGGAGCATCTCATCGGAATCACATCCGGTGGGATGCCCCTCTTTTTTTGTTTCTGGCTTTTAGGCAGAAGCACTCAGCACCGCGGAGCGGGGCGTGGATCAGCAGATGATAATCTGATGTTTGAAGGGATTGGGAGCAACTCCCAACAAGCAGGCCTGCGCATTTGTCGGACAAATGCATTGCTTGCCAATTTGTGAAAAAACCAGTTGAAGTCCGTTTTTTTGGACATGATATGTGGATAATGGAGTGTGGGAGGGTCTCAAAAGGCAAAAATGAGTTTATCAAAAATATTTTGCTAACTGTTTCAACCCACGCCGGATGCTGTCACGAACACGGCTCGGATCTACGCCTTCGGCTCTGGCAATCTCATTTACGCTCATCCCCAGATAGTACCGGGCGTAAATTCTCCTTGCCTGTTTCTTCGGCAAAGCCATCACGGCGGAGTAAATCTGCTCGCGCAGCTGCTTTTCCTCCAGAAGCATCTCCGGCGTCTCCGGCTTTCGCAGGACCGCATTTTCAATTCCATTCTCACAGTCCAGGGAGTACTGCGCCTTATAGCGATACATTTTTCGCTCATAGGCTGCTTCAGCTCGCTCGTCAGCCTGAAACACCGCTTGTACTTCATCGGTTACTTCCAAAAAGGCATCGGTTTTATAAACATCGGGATACAGATCCCGAAGATTGATTTTCTGCATTATGTACCTCCATTTCGATTCACGGGTGATTAGCGGGTGAATCGAATGGAGGCGGGGAACGGCATCGAGGCCGTTTGGGGACATTCGGCAAAAAACGGCAAACAAAAGCGCCAGTCTCCCATTCCAGGAAACTGGCGCAACAAAAAAGACCATTATTATTCCGGTTTGCACAGAACGATAATACCGGCAGATTGCCGTACTGCCCCGGAGGAGGAGCTACGCTTTTTTTAGCAAGTGAAGATTATGAGAACTGTAAAAGGTTAAAACAAACAAAGCGGCATCCTCCTATATGCCGCTGTAAATAACCTTTCTGTCTACGCAGTATAAAGCGGCAGCTATTCAGCAAGCCGCGTTTTCATTGAACCATTACTCAATTAACAGCTGCTCGCCATTATTGAGAGCTATGGTATAGAACAGAAAGCAAGATTTACTTTAGATTTATACAAGATTTGCACAAGAAATACCTATACTTCGAATTTGTAGCCTATTCCTCGAATGCTTTTAATATGTTCTGATGCAGTTTCCGAACTTTTTAACTTTTTCCGTAAATTACTTATATGGCTTGAAATCGCATTGCGTGAATAAAACGAAAAATCATCATGCCAAACAGAATCCATTATCATTTCATAAGTATAGACTTGCCGTTGATTCATAATTAGCAGCGCAAGAATATCAAACTCTTTTTCGGTCAAATCAATGCATACCCCAGCTATCTCTACAGACCTGTACTCTAAGCAGAAAGACAAGTCTTTCACAGTGATGATTGTTAGCGGTCTTCTTTTATCTTTTGGTATTTTCAAACAATTTCTCATACTATTTTTCTCTGAAAACATTTCTACCATAGGATGATTATAGGTATGTAAATATTGAGCAGCACCAAAATGGACACATGCATACCGCTGTTCCTCCGAATATGAAGGTGGCACAACAATAATTGGTACCGCACGTTTTTGTCTCAAGATATCCAAATCGTCTTGTGGAATCACATCAGAGCAAATAGCTACGCATATATATTCTTTAAAAGACAGCATTGCGGCCGCTTGTTTAATATTATCAGCATAGTCAAATTCAATTTCAAATTCTTTCCATCGGCCAGCAGTAACCTCATATTCATTATAGGCGTATCCTACGCCCAATACATGCGGAACCATATGTTCACCTCCTACTACTTCTAGCAGACAGTTCAAAGCTGCCGAGCATAAGTTACCCGGCAGCTCTAAACAAAACTATATTTTTCTATGATGGAGAATGCTTTTTTGCGTATCTACAAATCCTCCGTCATCGATTATTTCCCCAGTAAATCAATGCCAGTGCGCCGGGACCGGTGTGTGCTCCGATGATAGGGCCAATATAAGCAATACAAATCTCAGAATCCGGGAATTGTTCCAACAACCTTTCTTTCAGCATATCTGCTGCTTCAGGGTCATCGGCATGACCTATCAGAATCGATTTACCAAGTTCAGGTTTCCAGCCCTGTTCCATTCGGGCAATCTGAGTGGTAACAGCCTTTTTTCTTCCACGAGGTTTTTCCACTGCTTGCAGCTTTCCTTCGCTGTCCACATGAAGCAACGGTTTGATCTGCAAAGCCGTTCCCATTGCGGCTGCGGCACCTGAAACCCGCCCGCCATGTTTCAAATGGGTAAAGGTATCAACCGTAAACCAATGACATACCTCTAATCGGTGTTCCATGACCCAAGAAGCCAATTCATCAATAGACAGTCCTTCCCTCTGCTTTTTCGCAGCTTCTCTGACTAAAAACCCTTCACCCACTGCGGCAGCAAGCGTATCAATGCAGATGATTCTTCTTTCCGGATATTCCTGCTGTAGTTCTTCAACCGCTAAAAACGCAGACTGATATGTACCTGACAGACCAGAGGAAAAACAGAGATACAGAATATCGGTTCCCTGTCGCAGACAGGGTTCAAAATGCTTAAAATAAATCGTTGGGTTGATTTGTGAGGTCGTTGCAAAATTCCCAGCTCTTTGCAAGCGGTAGAACTCCTTGGCTGTGATTCCTTCCGGGGAACCATATGAGTATTCTGTTCCGCCGATCTCAACATTCATAGGAATCATTTCAACAGATGGCAGACCTGCGGTTAACTCCGGTGCGAGATCTGAGGTGGCATCTGTGAAAATTTGATAGCCGTCCATCACTTCTTACACCCACTACAGCCCTGACAAGCAGCCCACAGCTCATCGGCCTTCGGCTTCCAGGTTTCTGCATAAAGTGTAGTCTTATCACACAGATGGTCAACACTTTCCGGGGACTGATACTCGGTAGAATGGGCACCGGATTTCTTTACCATGCTACGCAGACATTCAGGATTTTCCAGCATAGGACACGGCTGGAACATATTATCATTAAAGGGCTGACCGTCGTGATAGGCCATAAACAGCGGAGACTGATATGCTTCCAGCAGGGTCTTTTCACGGATGTTGGAGTCAGAGTAATGGATAAAAGCGCAAGGCTCAATGTCACCATTGGCATTGATATGCAGATAGTTGCGGCCACCAGCAATACAGCCGTTTACAAATTTCGCATCATTCTGAAAGTCAATTGTGAAAATAGGCTTTGTGCTACGGTATTCGCAGATGCGGTTATACATCTTTTCACGCTGGTCAGGAGACGGGAGCAGCTCCACAGCGGAATCGTTGCCCACAGGCATATAGTGGAAGAACCATGCGAACTTCGCACCGCACTCCACCAGATGATCGAAGAACTCATCCGAGCTGATGGAGTCGATGTTCTTGCTGGTATAGCACCCAGATACGCCGAAAGGCAGCTTCTTTTCTTTCAGAATCTTCATCGCCCGCATAGTAGCCTGATAAGTACCCTTGCCACGGCGGAAATCAGTAGCTTCCTCGAAGCCTTCAATGCTGATGGCCGGGTAGAAGTTCTTCACCCGCAGCATCTCATCGGCAAACTTCTCATCGATAAGGGTACCGTTGGTAAAGGCAGAGAATACGCAGTCAGGATGCGCTTCACACAGGCGGAGCAGATCGTTCTTGCGTACCATAGGTTCACCGCCGGTGTAGAGGAACATATAGGTTCCCAGTTCATTGGCCTGATTGATGATGTCATCCAGTTCCTCATAGCTCAGATTCAGCTTATTACCGTATTCTGCCGCCCAACAGCCGGTGCAATGAAGGTTGCAGGCGGAAGTGGGGTCCATCAGGATTGCCCAGGGGATATTGCAGCCGTACTTTTCACGATTAGCCACCTGCTTGCGGCTGCCTAAGAGAGATGCATTGACAATAAAATTGCGGAAGAACACTTTGCGGACTTCAGAATCAATGTCCGTCCAAAGGCTGTTGATCAGGCGCATCCAGTTGCTGTCAGGCTGCTCCATCACCTTACGGATTTGCTGGCGCTGTGTGAGATAGAGGTTATCCTTATCGAACTTATCCGCCCAATCTAACAACTTGGGGAATGCTTCCTGCGGATTGCTGTCAACATATTTCAGCACTTGATTGACGGCGAAAGCCTGTGCGCTGTCTTTAATAGAATTACTCATGGTTTTGTCTCCTTTTCTATCTTAAAAGCAAAAAGAGCCGATAATCCGCAGCACAAGGCTAACGGGTTATCGGCTCTGCGTCTATGCGTCTGGCTCTGTGATAACTGTGGTATTGAATTGTTTTACGCTGATTATTATTTCCTGTTTGCACTTCGGACAGTATAGCGGAAAATTTTCAAGTACTGTATTATCACAGATTTTAATTCTCGTTTTGTTGTTGCAGTTGGGGCATAATAGCCATTCGGTATTTTTCATTCTTTGTTTTTCATCAGATAGTAGAATATCTATGGACAATTACATTTACAACTCACGCAGTTTCCACCGCCTTGTAGAAACCATTACACACGCGCCCACAATGAGTACTGTTAAGACGATGGAGGAAAGATAGACGCCATTTAGTGCTACTTCATACACATCATAGTACCGCAGAGGGGTCAGATAGTCTAAGAAACGGTTCCCAGCGTACTCGGCGGTGATGGCGACAGCATAGGCGGCCAATACGAAAACCGTACCGACACGAACCGCAGCCTTATAAGATTTGAAGAGGCTGGCAAACAGTAGGCCCAAGGCAAAGAACAGAAGTTGTGTCAAGAACATTCCAACCACAGTTGCAGTTCCAGCTCCCGGCTGTTCCAGTCCCCCCATCGGGAGGATGACCGCAAAGTAATTGCACACACCGCTGAACAGGGAAAATACCAACAGGTTCACCGATGAAACAATCACCTTTGCCAAAACTATGGTTTTTCGCTCCACAGGCTTTGTGAACAGATATTCGGATGTTCCAAATTTCTTTTCCCTCGCCACACAGGACAGGCCCAGAGAGATTGCATAGGCAAAGGCCAACAGCCCCTCCCAAAAATAGATACACGCGTACCAACCAAGGGCAGTCGTGAGATCCCCTTTCACACCGAACATGATCATAATCAAGCGAGGGAATTGGTCGACTGTCCGGGCCATCTCATCCAAACTGTCCTTCAAGGATAAAAGTTCAAAATAGCAGAATCCGCACAGCAGTAACATGATCCCCAGCCAGATCAGCAGGGTCTTTCTGGTTTGGCGGAATTCGTTTTTAATCAATGTTTTCATGTTCACACCTCCTTAGCTGCGGAACTGAATGTCTTTTTTCAGAAAGACACCGTAAGAAAGCACCAAAAACAGGGCAAACAGCAGCACACACCATCCCAAGTAATCCAACTCATAAAAGCCAGATTTGGAAATCTCAGCCGCACTAAAGAACGAGTACGGGGACAGAAAACTAATGGCACGGTTGCTGACAATGTTGGAGAAGCTGGTGACGCAGTACTCGACAAAGACAATTAACCCGGCGGTCAAAAGTGGGCTTCGATTGCGTGAAAAAAGAATTCCTACCAAAAGCCCCATAGCTGCAAGGAACAGCGTGACCAGCATAAGGGAAAGAGCAATCAGAAAGAACTCTCCCCAGTCAATACCGGAGCGAAACAGGGCCAGCGCCAAAAAAGAGGCGAGAAGATATACCATGCTCACGACCACTACGCCGAAAAAAACCGTGAACGCCTTTGCCCAGTAAATCGTTTTTCGGGTATGGGGTTTTGTAAACAGATATTCAGAGGTTCGCTCCGAGCACTCCTTGGTGTGAATGGCGATACCGAAGTGCATCCCGAAAATACCGGACGCAATCATAAAAAAGCTGGTGAGAAACGCATAAATGCCCAACGGTGAGGTCAGATATTCCATGGACACGCCAACGCCCTTGTAAAAATCACTCGTACCCAGCGTTTCATAGAGGTCTCCGGTGGAAACATCCATAAAGCTGTAATAGGTAGGCGTCATCACAAAAACACACAGAGCCAAGGCGATGGCCCAACCCAAAATATATTTGCGGTGCCTTTTCAGTTCATATTTCAAAATGATCATGCCTGACACCTCCCTACTCGTAGTAGTGCATGAAGATCTCCTCCAGAGAGGGCTCTTCCAAAAGCACATCGTCCAAATGCAGCAGGTGAAGCTTGTCAATGATCGCCGTGATATTGCCGCTATACATAAAGGAAACAGAGGTCTTGTCCGCAGTCTCCGCATAGTTCGCAATGCCGGACAAATTAAAGAAATCGCGAGGGATAGCCTCCTTTGCACTCAGAGTGACTTTTTTATAGCCGCTCTCACGCAGTTCTTTGATGGGCTGTATGCCAATAAGATGTCCTTCTTTCAGAATGGCCACCCGGTCACACAGTTTCTGTACCTCACTCAGCACATGGGAGGAAAAAAACACGGTAGCGCCCCGGCTGTTTTCCTCCTTCAGAATATCGTAGAAAGCCTGCTGGATCAGTGGGTCTAACCCGCTGGTGGGTTCGTCCATAATGATCAGTTTGGGTGAAGTCATAATGGCAGACACGATACCCACCTTTTTCTTGTTACCCAGAGACAGGTCTTCGATTTTCCGGGTCAGATCCAGATTGAGGCGCTCAGACAGCTCATACATTTTCGTTTCGCAGTCCATGCCGTACAGGTCAGCGGTGTATTGCAGCAGTTCCCGCACCTTCATGTTTTCATAATAGCTGTTCTCGCTGGGAAGGTAGCCCACATCTCTGGCAATGACACTGGCCTTGGTCTGGCAGTCCAGACCGAAAATAGAGGCGTTGCCGCCGCTGGGATGGATCAGGCCCATCAGCGTGCGGATGGTGGTGGATTTTCCTGCACCGTTGGGGCCAATGAAGCCGAAAAACTCGCCCTCATTCACCGAGAAACTGAGGTCATTGATCCCCCGATGGGTTCCATAGTGCTTGGTCAGCTGGTTTAAGACGATTGCTTGCTTACTCATTTTTGATATTCCTCCTTATAAAAATTTTTCCGCAGAATTGCGATGTTCTCCTCAAAATCCTCCATGACAGCCTGAAAATCGAAGGCCGCCGCCCCACGGTACCGGGCCGCATAGCCCTCGGCCATCAGAAGCAGCATTTGAAAGACCGGCTGGGCATCCTCCGGGTTTTTGAATTTCAAAGCATCCTCTTCCCGCAGAACAAGATCGTTTCGGAATCCGCTGGCCTCCTCCGTCAGGATCGCTAGCGTATCTGCCACCTCGGGAGAAGTTTCCTCCCAGGCACTGGTAATAAACTGCAAGATAAAAGGCTGATTTTGGAGTCCCTCCATTTTCATGCGGCTGGATGCCAGGATTCTGTCGAACAAATCTGTTTGGGAATTGAGGGATTCCTTGTCAAATATTCCCTCTATGATTTTCTTGCAGTATTCCAGTAGGTAAATGTAGAGCTGCTTTTTACTGCCGAAATACTGAAACACAGACGCTTTGGAAATGTGTGCGGCTACCGCAATATCATTGATTGAGGCTTTTTCATAACCAAACTTGCCGAAGCACTGGAACGCCGCATTGAGAATGGTCAATCTCTTTTCTTCGGTCAGGGCCAAAAATTTGTCCAATTCATTTCCTCCTTTTTACATATTAACCGTTTCGGTTATTTAGAGTATAGCACCAATAACCGAATCGGTCAAGTATTTTGGAGTATAATTCAAAAGTTTTCTTTTTATACTGTTAGATCAACGAAGATTAGTCTCGAAAGTACCGGTGTGTTCAAGTCAGCAGTTGCACGAAAATGTAATTCGTTCAAATACTACTACCTGAAATATAAAATTACATTGGGTGATGTCTATGAAATTTGAACGCGATGAGCGCAAATTTGATTTCCACGATATAGGGTGCGAGATAAAGCGCAAAAGAGAAACCAGCGGGATGACACAGGATCAACTGGCCTTTATTGATTTTCTTCCGTTTCCAGATGGAAGATATCTTCCACAGAGACTTTAAAATATGCTGCAAGACGAAGAGCTGTTTCAAGGCTGGCCGGATTCTTTTCAAGCTCGATGTTGCTGATGCTTTTTTCACACATACCGACAGCTATTGCAAGATCGGCCTGTTTTATGCGCTGTTCCTTGCGCAGCTTCTTCAGATCATTTTTGACTGCCATATAATCCCTCCTTTTTGGTTGACCTGATACTGGGAGCAATTATATTGTAGCAATCAACATGTACAATAATCTGGACTCTAACTCACAACCCGGCCAAAAGTCTTAAAGGTTTCTCCTTCGGCAATCTCAATAGGATCGTACTTGTCATTCAGTGAAATGAGGTACGTTCCTTTTTTTTTGCATAGAAGCTTCTTACAGTAGGCGTTTCCGTTGTAGTAGAAGATCCCGATCTCTCCATCATTCAGTTCATCTGTCTTCTGGATCCACACGATCTGTTTATCCAGGTATCTCGGCATCATGCTGTCTCCACTGATGCGTACTCCAAAATCAGCTGTCTCAGGAACTTCAGGTCCGACTTCAACTTCTTCATAGCTATCGTTGTCAAGAAACTGACCGGTTCCAGCGGATACAGGCATATCATAGAGATTGAGTATCCTGACAGGCTGTAGGATACGGACGGGAGCTGCCTGATACTTTTCGGAGCCCTTCAGCAGGTCAATGTAATTTAGTGCCATCGCCCTGCCTTCTTCGTTTAGCTCAGCCATAGGATCGTCCGGATTGTGTCCTCCTATAAACTGATTGAAGATATCCGTGATCCCGAGGATCTTGCACATCGCAAGAAACTGTACTGCGTTCGGAATGCTGTTACCGGTCTCCCAGGTGCTATATGCTGCAGGTTTGGTAGGAATTCCCATTCCGGTAAGCTTATCGCAGATATCCTGCTGTGAGTATTTCAGGTTTTTCCGATATGCTGCAAATATGTTTCCGATATTGTCCATAAGTGACCTCTTTCTAAGTGCGGGATACAGCCCACACGTCTGTGAATCTAATATACTTCATAGGGCGGATAAAATCAATAGGAAAATCTAATATAATTAGAAAACAGAAACATGTTTCTATTGAAATCAAATTAGACTTGTTTTATATTAAGTAATCGTAAGGGGTACACGTACTGGCCGGCCGGCAGAATGATACCCCATACACAAGCAACTTTATGGGAAGGGGCTTGCGGACCACGCTAACCTTCGGCGGTCGGAACTTGGTTCGCTGCTTGTTTGGGATGGAGGTAATGAACATGCCTATGATTGTTTACACGCGTAGGAGGATATGAACTATCTTCTTTCTGCGCAGGAAGAAAAACTGAATATAGAGGCTTTTGGTGAGCTGCCCGAACCTCGGGGTATTATAGTCAGCTCGCTTTGCGGATCGACTAATCAACGTTTCGCAGTAATCTGTAAAGGTGACTTTCCCTTTCCTTTTCAGACTTCAGATCAAATTGGTGAATTGGAGGTGAAGAGCCGAATGCAGGCGATTGATTTTTATTGCAAGAAGTGCAGGAAATCCATGCGGATCTCCTACGCACTGACCGGAGACAGGACGGCTCCGGCTATGAACGGCATCATGATAAAATGCCATACTCACAAATGTACCAGAGTAGTGACCCTCAAGAATTTTACAGAGGGGCAGATTGCCGAGAGAATGGATGCTCTCGGAAAGTGCTACTTATAAGCTTTAGCAATCAGGACGAAATCAAGCGTGCATGACACGCATAATTACAACTAAATGAGGGCTTCATGATATGGGGGCATGACCCACCGCGGACGCATGAAAAGATAACCGGTAAAACGGAGTCTTTTCGTGCGTTTTGTTTATTGTAACGGACACAACAGTACATCTCTTTTTTCCGGTTCGCCCGGAAAGAAGGAGAAGATGAACATATCTATTAAGGAAGAAACATTAGGACAGAGGATCAGAGCACAGAGGATCAGACTTGGAATGACCCAGGAGGAACTGGCAGAGCGCTTATATATGAAGAAGTCTACGATCTCATATTATGAGACCGATAAGAAAGAGATGAGAGCAAGCTGCCTTGCCGAGATTGCCAGGGCTCTTTACACGACGCCGGATTATCTGCTTGGCTTTGAAGAGGAAAAGGATCCTTTTGAAAAGGAAGTGCAAGGTCTGCTTCAGAGTATTACCGATGAAAAGGTAAGAGCGCTTTTACTCGCACAGATCAAGGCAGTTTCTAATATGTAAGAACAGGGTATCGGGAGACCGGTACCTTTTTTATGTCCGGTGGTTGTCTATCGGTCAACCTGAGGTTGTCTGTTTGGGGAACGACTTTTTACATAGAGTTCCGTAGAATTGCATGTGTAAGCAAGAGGTGACGCAAGCCGGCAAGCCTAACCTCCAAGAAAGAAAATGGAGGTGCGAACATGTGCATTACAGAAGATAAGTTGGTGGAAAGCTACGGGAAAGCAACTCCCCGTGAACGCTTCCGACTGATCTACAAGAACTACAGTATCTTTCCACAGCTGGTGGACTGCTACGAAACCGGACTGTTTAACCGGATCCTCTTCGAGGTCGAATACAACAGACGGAAAAAGAATGATGATGACCTGGGCGTGAGGATCCAGACCAGTCATCGCAGCGATCCGACTGCTGCAAAAGCGATCGAGCATATCATGATCCGCGATGCCATTGAGGAATGTAATTTTTCCGGGAACATCTTAAAGGAAACCGATGATCCCGAGAAGCATAAGCGGGACATCCTGACGATCCACATGATGCGCAGGGAATACGAGGTCTTTGATACAAGCCTCAAAGCACTTCCCCTGGCAGAATTCAAGATCACCTACAGTCATCTGCACGACGGGAGAAAGCTCGTAGAGATCGCGGAGGAAGAAGATAAGGCGTATCAGACGATCCTGAATATTGTATCGAAAACGAGAAAAAAGCTGGAAGGCAAGACGATTGCTTTCTTCAGGGAAACCATATAGGAGGATGAGATCATGGGATACAAGAGAAAAGAATATGAGAATATGGAAAGCCTTTTTACGAACGGCAAGAAGAAGTTCGTGAAATATGAAGAAGGCGCAGCAATGTACTCCATGGGGATCCATGCGTTTACCGAACTTGCCAAGGAAGCGAAAGCAATCTACCGCATTAGGAGGATCGTTCTGGTAAATACGGAGATCATCGACGAGTACATCGAGAACTTCAGAGACATTTAATGGAACAGTATGGAATGAAAATAAGATGCACAGCTTTCTAAAAATACATTGATTTTTTGTGGGGCATTAAATATAATGTGAGTAGAGATCTGAAGGGAGCAGGAAAATGGCAAAACGCGGAAGGCCTACGGTAGAAGACAAAAAGTACATTAAAGTTGGCTTTAGAGTTACCGAAGCGGAACGCGACAGACTTTTGGCATACTGCGAGAAGATGAATCTCACCCAAGCACAGGTCTTTAAGGAAGCACTTGAGCTCCTTTACAAGACCAAACCCTAAGAAAGCTGTGCCTCTCCAAAAAGGAGGTAAACAGATTGGCACAGAGCAGGAAGGACTCCCGCGGCTATGCGCTCAGAAGCGGTGAGTGTCAACGGGCAGACGGACGCTATTCTTATTCTTACACTGACAGAAACAGAAAGCGTCACACCGTCTACGGAAAAGATCTCGTGGAACTTCGAAAGAAGGAACAGCAGATCAGACGTGATCTGGAGGATGGACTGGATCCCCAGAGAGCAGAGCGTGTTACAGTCAACGAGGTATTTGATTCGTACATCAAACAGAAATACGACCTCAAGCCTACGACCAGGACGAATTACGTTTATACCTATGACCACTATGTTAGGGAGACTTTCGGAAAGCGACGGTTGATACAGGTGCGTTATACGGATGTAAGGGAATACTACTATTCTCTCTTATTAGAGGAGAAGCTTTCCCCGGCAACAGTCGATAACGTTCATACCGTGCTTCATCCGGCATTCCAGATGGCAGTCCGTGATGGACTCATCCGTGTAAATCCGGCAGCCGGAGTTCTCGGAGAGATCAAGAAGAGTCATGTATGGGTTAAGACCAAGCGTAAGTCGCTCACGGTACCTGAGCAGAAAGCATTCATGAACTATCTTTATTCCAACCATCAGTATCAGGGATGGAAACCGGTCATTACAGTTTTGATCGGAAGCGGGATGAGGATCGGAGAGTGCCTTGGTCTCAGATGGGAGGATCTGGATTTCGAAAACAGGATCATCGATATCAATCACAGCCTTGTACACCGCAAGGTGGATGATTCGGGAACCAACTTCCACATCAACACTCCGAAGACGGAGGCAGGATGCCGCAGAATCCCGATGATTGGGGAAGTGTATGATGCGTTCCTGGAGGAATATCAGATCCAGCAGATCACCGGCTTTTGCACGCAGGAAATCGATGGTTATTCCGGGTTCGTATTTGCTAGTTCAGGTGGAACGATAACGATACCTTCCGAAGTGAATCATGCGATCCACAACATCACGGCAGACTATAATAAAGAAGAGACTGCCAAAGCGAAGAGAGAAAAGAGAGAGCCTCTGCTCCTTCCGGATTTCTCCGCACACCACTTGAGGCACACCTTCTGCACCAGGCTTTGTGAGAACGAAAGCAACATCAAGGTGATCCAGTCGGTCATGGGCCATAAGGATGTTCAGACTACTTTGGATATCTATGCTGACTGCACCGAGGACAAGAAGAAGGAAGTCATCAAGAACATGGAAGATAAGATTTTTGTATTGTAAAAGTGCCTGTGAAAACAGTGCATATTTTTCACACAAAATACCATACGTCTTAGTCCATAGAGCAACCGTCTTTTTAGGTTTGACGCACCCGGTACCACACGTTAAGACATCACCACGGAACGGGATGTAAAGAGTCGGGAAACGCTAGATGGATTAAGGCGGAATATAGAGGAGCAGGGTGGAACGGAGTGTATAAAACCCCCAAATCCGTCCCGACGCTGAAGTCACTCGATAAGTAAAGCCCAGTATTCATGCATGTTTGCAAGGTCGGAAAAGAGGTCTGACAGCAAAAATGTAGCAGAAATGTCGAAATCAGTCGATTTCTATAAGGGTTTTTTGAGCTGATCAAAATGATATTGGCGTGAATTCAAAATAGAAAATAATGTAAATTGAGAGTCATTCTTGAATGTAATTTCAGGAGTGGCTCTTTTTTTGTTTCATGTTCAGGTCATGCTTCGTTATCTGCGGGAATCATCCAAAAGAAACGGAGGTAGATGCAAATGGCAACACAAAAAAGGTATCGATACGACAAACCAGAATATTTGAGACTGATTGATGCAGAAAAAGTATTCCCTATGAATCAGGATACGATCAAGAAAATAGCGGGAGAAATTGGCGCATTAAGAAAAGTCAAAAATATGGTTCTGATCAATTATCAGATGATGAAGGATTTTTTTGAGTCATGCGTTTATGTGGATGAAAAGGACAGATAAGGAGGAAAAGAACATGGCAACACCAAAGAGACAAAAGTACGAAGGACTACCGGAATACATCAGACGTGAGGATGCATCTTATTTCTTTCAGATTGGAGATGACACTATTGATAAGCTTGCTGAGGAATGCGGAGCTAAAAGAAAAGTGAGAAGCATGGTCCTGATAAACAGGAAGATTATGAGCGAGTATATTGAATCATTCCAGTATGTTGGAAAGGATTCAAAAACAGTAGGAGGCTATTTACGATGATGGATTACGAAATTGAGCAGTATAAGGATATTGAGAGTAAGCAGGAAATAAGAAATCAGGCGAAGATGCTTCGAAGAAAGTACATAAGGTACAAGGAAGCAGAGTATGTCTATGGTATTCAGCACAAAAAGCTTTTACAGCTTGCAGATAAAGCAGGTGCACTTTACAGAGTTGATGGGTATGTCCTTATAAACATAGAGATTTTTGAGGCATATCTTGAAAGATTTCATCAGCCTCCGAAGATGACTAGGACCGGAGGACGCGAAATATGAGTGGATGCATCTGGAAATTCTCACAGTATCTTGATGATGAAGATATAATGTTCGCGCATAGGATTTTTGTAAGCTATAAAATTGCGGGTGAATATTACGGAATAGGTGAGAAGCCAATGATCAGAATGGCGTGGGCGTCGGGTGCTGTATATAAGGTCGGAAAAAAGGTTCTGATAAAAAGAGAGATATTTGAGGAATATCTGAGACAGCACTACAAGCAGGTAGACAAGCTCATCGAGGGTGATGAGGACGAACTGCTTAAGAAATTTGAAAAAAGAGCGAAGGAGGAAAAGAGTAATGGGTAAGGTCATAGCTATCGCAAATCAAAAAGGCGGTGTAGGAAAAACAACTACTACAGTGAATCTGGCGGCTGGACTGGCAAATCTCGGTGAAAAGGTTCTTGTTATTGATCGGTGGCATTTACAACTGATATCGTGGGATCGATCTGGATGGCACTTGGAAACACACTGCTCCTTGGATTTTCATTATTCAAGACAAGCACAGTAAGCAAAGCAATACTTAATGCGATTTAAACAGGCAGGGAAGAAGGGAGACATATGGCAGCTTCATATATCAGTGTCCCGAGGGACTTAACAAAGGTAAAGAGTAAGATCATTTTCAATCTTACAAAACGACAGCTCATATGCTTTTTGGTGGCGGCGCTCATAGGAGTCCCGTCATTTTTTCTTATCAAAAGCGTGGCTGAGGTAAATGTGGCAGTGATGGGGATGATGGTGATAATGATGCCTATCTTCTTCTTTGCCATGTATGAAAAGAACGGAAGACCTTTGGAAGTATACCTGGGGCATTTTATTCAGGCTATTTTCATAAGGCCTAAGAAACGTCCGTATAAAACGGATAATTATTATGCAGCCCTGATGAGGCAGGCAGAAGCAGAAAGGAAGGTGGAAGAGATTGTTCGTACTTCCATGGAAAGAGTAAAAGGAATGGTGAGAAAAGTATCTGCTTTGTGACCGGAGTTCCTGGAGCGGGTAAAACCCTGGTTGGCTTGGATGTGGCAGTGAAGCAGACTTACCAAGGCTCTGATAAGCCGATAGAGGATGAAGGGGCAGTTTATCTTTCGGGGAATGGCCCACTAGTGGCGGTACTCAATGAAGCTTTGGCAAAAGATAACTTTGCAAAGTGCAAGGAAAGGGGAGAAGCGAAGAAGCTTTCGGATTCCAGGCGTGAAGTGGGTAAGTTTATCCAAATTATCCACAGATATAGGGATAATATGCTCGCCAAGATAAAGAAGACAAAGCTGATACCAGATCTTCAAACTACTTGGAGGATGCTGCTACTGAAATTCAGGTGCAGGGACTGGAATTGGATTATACGTGCCTTTTATGGGATGCGGATATGCGTTATGAGAATGGCGATTGGCATTATTACAAGTTTAATGGCAAAGAAAGATGGAATGAACTTATACCTAATAGCGAGAGTCGTTTAGAGCAGATGAAGTACATGCTGAATGCATATAGAGTATTGCTTACCCGTGCCAGATCAGGAATGATCATATGTGTACCTGAAGGGAATTCGCATAAGACAACAACAGGATTCTGGGAAGATGAGACACGCTTACCGGAATATTATAATGGAACCTATGAGTATCTGAAGAGCATTGGATTTGAGGAAATATAAAAAACAATGGCTGATTTTGATCCTAAGAAAATCGAATATAGCTTACGAATAGAAGGAGACTACTATAACCAGCTGGATATAGAGGGCTTCTCTCTTATGATGAAGAATCCGTCTTATTGCTATAAGTTTTATTGGCTGGAAGCTATTGTGAATTTGATTTCAGAAGACGTAACGGAAACTACTTTTGATGAAATCATAAATGAAATGATTGTCAATGCCTGGTACTCTGTACTGGAGTTTCATATTCATCTTAGCGGGATTGTGGTCGGTGAAGTAAAGGATGGTTTGGAAAGGGCAGTAAAAAAGCTTAGTGATATCAGTGAGCTTCCGGCAAATGCATCGAAGCTTGAGATAAAGAATGCTATTAAGGAGCATGACGCTGAACTTAAAGCGGAAAAAGAACAGCTTACAAACATGGTGCCCTACAGGGCACTTGCTGGTTTTTTCGGCAAAGTAGATGAAACTGCGGATTGGGAAAGCACTCGCAGGATGATTGCCTATATTGAACGTGTAAATAAGGTGAATATACTTCCATATACTTTGGGGAGTAGTAGTAAACTCAAAAAAGAAGTGTATTTTAATCCGTCTTGGATAAAGATGATACAGGATAATACTGTTTCAATTTTGGGGTGGATACAATTTGAAAAGGTAAAGTGGCTTCAGAATAATAATCCCGAGGTGCCAGGGCTTGTTTACAAGCTGGCGCCAATGGATGAGAAAATGCGGAAGCTGAATGCTGTAAGAAAGCTATGGGACGCTGTATTGGAGATAGAATCTGTTTCAGATGTTTTTACTGACAATCCTATTGATTCTAAAAAATATGATGTTGATCATTTTATTCCATGGTCGTTTGTAATGAATGATGAGTTATGGAATCTTATGCCAATGGATTCATCGCTTAATTCGTCTAAGAGTAATAAGCTTCCTGAGTGGGAGCCCTTTTTTATAAAGTTTGCAAATAATCAGTATCTTCTTTATCAGATGATACATGATAAAGAACGACCTATTTTCCATAAGCGCTTTGAGGCGTGCTATAAGGATAATATTCATTCTATTTGGGCAAACCAGGAATTATATCGGCCAGGTAATACGATAGAAGAATTTGAAAATATACTGGAAAAGAATATGAGACCGGTCTATGACTCTGCAAGACGGCAGGGTTATGAGCTGTGGAAGATTAGCTAAATAAAAGGTAAGAGAGAAAAGACATAAATGAAAACTGTTAACGTAGTCGCAGCAATAATCTGCGATGATTTCAAAAGAAAAACAAAGATATTCGCAACCCAGCGTGGATATGGAGATTATAAAGATGGCTGGGAATTTCCTGGAGGAAAGATTGAGGAAGGTGAAACTCCTGAAGAGGCGTTAGTAAGAGAAATTCGAGAAGAACTTGGTGCAGAGATTGAGGTACATGACCTTATTGATGTAATTGATTATGATTATGAGACTTTTCATCTTCATATGAACTGCTACTGGGCGACAGTTGCAGAAGGAAAACTACTGCTTTTGGAGCATGAAGCTGCGAAGTGGCTTGAGATTAATGAGCTTAGAAGTGTGGACTGGCTCCCTGCGGATCTGGCGTTACTTCCAAAGATTGCTGAGGCTATGGTTGATAATAACGTTGAATATTATGACATGAATGCTGATTCATTCTTTGCTGGAAGTGTTAATGCAGATATGTCATATGAGAGGGATAGATTCATAGCACTTCTTCCTGAACATGGTCGCGTTTTGGATGCAGGCTGTGGAAGCGGACGGGATAGTAAGGCATTTATGGAGGCAGGCTTTATAGTAACAGCTTTTGATGCATCCAAGGAAATGCGAAAGAGAGCGTCTGAATATCTGGGACAGGAAGTTCTGGATATGAGGTTTGAGGATATCGATTTTCATAATGAGTTCGATGGGGTCTGGGCCTGCGCGTCACTTCTTCATGTGCCGGTGAATCAGCTGCCAGAGACAATGAAGAAGATGAATGCTTCGCTTAAGAGTAGTGGCGTTATATATGCTTCGTTTAAATATGGCGATGGTACGAAGATGCGCGGAAATCGTAGATTTAGCGATTTAAATGAGAATAGTATTGTTACGCTGTTTGAGGATGCGGGATTTGTGATAATTTGCAATGAAGTTGGTACTGATAATAGACCTGGTAGAGAAAATGAAATGTGGGTCAACGCTATAGGGAAAAAGCTTTAATAAGCAGAGGTTTAGTGAAATGGGCTGTGTTTTTTGTGATACAATTATTTCAATAGAACAAAAATGATAGGAGAAACAATTATATGAAGTGTCCAAATTGTGGAGCAGAATCTAATGGTAGCTTTTGCAGCTTTTGCGGATCAAAAATGCCTGAGCAGCAACCTAATATTAGTATTACAAACAATTATTATGGTTCGAACTCACCGAATGTTAGTAATCCAGGCGTTAATGCAGTGACAATTTTATGTCCAAAATGTGGTAGTGATAAAATCTCTTTTCAACGAGAATCAAGTGGGACGAGAGGATATCACAAAACCGTGGGTATGTGCAAAAATTGTGGCCACACTTGGATAACAGCACAGGATGCTCAACCACTTTATACAGATTATCAAGCAGCGTCTCCTAGGAACAAATGGGTCGCATTGGTATTATGCATTTTCTTAGGCTATTTTGGTGTTCATCAGTTTTATGTTGGAAGAAAGGGATTTGGATGGATCTATTTGTTCACTGTAGGCTTATTTGGGTTAGGTTGGATGGTAGACATTGTTCTCATTGCTACTGGGAAATTTAAAGATGCCCAGGGAAGATTATTGTTATGATTCTTTGAAAGAGAGGTAAGGTGGACATGAAAAAATATTTAAAAAAGTCGATTGTATGTACATTGTTGTCATTAGTATTGATGTTAGAACTTCCGATGACTACAATACATGCAGATACAACGGTATATACGACTGCAACTGGCACCAAGTATCATTTCTCAAGAAGTTGTAGAGGGCTAAGCAGAGCCAAGAATATCTATGAGACTTCATTATCTGATGCTAAAGCAAGTGGATTGACGGCGTGTAGTATATGCTCTTCAGGTAGTTCTAACGATTCTAATTCTTCGTCATCAGATAAGAAATCATCTGATGATAATACCAGTTCAGAAAGCAATTCTGATTCAAAAAAAGAAACCGTATCTTTGACTATTGATAAGAAAAAGGCATCTGTTCATGTTGGGGATACTATCATCCTGAAAATTAAGGGGAATAAGAAAAAGGTCACTTGGACTGCATCAAATAAAAATGTTAAGTTCCAGAAAAAAACAAAAACACAGGCAAAACTAAAAATGCTTAAAGCTGGAAAAACAAAAGTCACAGCCAAGTTAAAAGGCAAGACTTATAAATGGACATTGACCATTAAAAAATGATTATAAGCTGCGGCGATTTAAATGATTGCCGCAGCTTTTGTAAATGATAGCCTAAATTACATATGGAAAGTTCCTTATGGTTGGGAACCATATCAGACCAGAGTATTTATATTCTGTAGGGGGGTAGGATCAAGTTCGGAGAGACTGCCGAGGAAGCAGTAATACGTGAGGTGTATGAAGAGACTGGCATAAGAATGGAAGTAGACAGGCTGGGGTTCGTTCATGAGAATTTTTTTTATGGGGATGCGGAGTCTAACCTTGGAAAATTGATATATGAAATATCATTCTTTTTCTACATGAAGGTCCCGGAGGATTTTGAACCAAAGTGCAGCAGCTTTACTGAGGATGATCACCAGGAATTTCTTGAGTGGATTGCTCCGGATGATCCGATTAAGTTCTACCCGGAGTTCTTCAGGACAGAATTATTACATCCGGTAAATGAGGTTAAGCATTTCTTGACGGATGAAAGGTGAATACAATGAAAATTCTTTTTATTGGCAATAGCCATACTTATATGAATGATATGCCTGAGCTTACCAGGGAAATGATAGAGAATACAACGGGTGAGAGCTGCGAGGTGTTCATGCTGGCATATTCTGGAAGATCGCTTAAATGGCACATGGGAGAGGAATACTTCTCAGAGCGATTTAATATCCTCCATGGTAGATATGATTACTGCATTATCCAGGAACAGGCGCATCCCATGACGGAAGAAGCTGACACAATTACGTATGCAGGAAGAATAATTGAACTTTGCCAAAAAGCTAATACTAAGCCGGTTATTTTTGAGACTTGGGCTGAAAAGGGAAGTCCTGAGAATCAGAAAGAGATGAACCGTCGCTATCAGGAACTCTCAAAAAATCATGGAGTACTGCTTGCGCCTATTGGAGAAGTATGGAGCGAGGCCTTTGAGAAATTACAGAACAGAGCAGATGCAGATCTGTATTATAAAGATGGTGCGCATGCTTCAGCCATTGGAGATTATCTTATCTCAATGCTCCTGACTAAAGTTATCACAGGAAAACTTCCGGGTGATGACCTTTTAAAGGCATACGATTTCACATTGCCTGACAGTGACTGGATTCCGGTAAATGAAAATGTTGATGATGAGATTGTAGAGATTCCTTTGGAAGTAGCACGTGTTATAAGAGAGTGCGTTGAGAATAACTGATGAATATAAAATCGTCAACAAGCTGTTGACGTTTGAACCCATCGGTTTAAAAAATCAGAGAAAAATAGTATTGACAGCGATTTGTCAGTCAACTATACTTACATCTAATAATTTTCAGAAAGGTAGATGCTATGGAAAGACTTATTCTCGTCACAACATACATGGTCATTACAACATCCGTGAATATGATTCAGGGGTCTGTTTTTGATATGTATGATGAGGATAAGATTATTTGTAAGGCATAAGGGTTATGGAAAGGAATCTTCTATGAAGTATGATTATGATAGTTATATGTTTTATGAGTATTCCAAAAACTTCGCATTTACCGTAAGAATCAGGGTAAGACTTAAAGACAGGATAGACGGAGAGATTCTAGAGGATGCTGCTAAAAAAGCATTTAAGCGTTTCCCTTATTTCAATAAAAAGGTAATGATTGATGAGGAAGGCGGATATGTTCTCCTTGATAATGATAAGCCTATAGTGGTGACAAAAGAATCCCCCAAACCCGTTGTCCTTGGCGGTAATGATGCAAATGATCAATTCTTTTTGATAACCTATGAGGATAGAGATATCTTTTTTAATTTCAGCCACTGCTTTTGCGGAGGCTTTGGGGCAATGTTCTGGATAAAGACAACGCTTTGGCAATATCTTTCGGATAAAACAGGAGACACCTTTAGTGCAGAGGGATTAAAACTGCCGGGAAGCCCATTGGAAGAAGGCGAAATGGCACTTCCGGATGTGAATGCATTTCCTGAAGATGCACCTATCACGGAATACAAAGGCGGAAATTCGTTTGTTCCTATCGGAGAGTACCTGGCTTATTACCTCAATCCTTTTTCGGGAGATGCTACATATTTTCCGATTGAGATAGATCTTAAAAAGCTGATGAGCTACGCCAAGAGTAACGATGGAAGTCCCAATTCTATCGTTGCAGCCTTTATGTTTAAAGCACTTCGAAAGGTATGGGCAGACAATAAGAAGGCAACTGAGATTTCAGCCCGAATTTCAATGAATTATAATGCTGATGTAGGGTGCCCTAATACCTACAGAGATCTTGTTCGTCAGCTCCATGTAAAATACAAGAATGAAATGCTGGACTGGCCTATCAGCAAGATCAGTACTGTGACCAGGGCAGGTATGTTTCTTCAGATGGAACCGGAAGTAAGCTTTAAGGAATATAAGACAGTAGTAGAGCATAGAGAAAATATCGACAGGCCAAAGACTCACAAGGGAAAATGCAAGTATGCATCGAACAATTCTCTCCTTAGAAAAGGTATTGCAGACTCATATACCGTAAGCTACACAGGCAGGATTGATTGGGGGAATATGGCGGATTATATCGAATCAATCTATAACATAACCGACGGTCATCTGATGCTGGAGATGAATGCAATACAGGATAAACTGTTCCTCAATTTCCAACAGGTTAATAAGAAAAGAGAATATCTGGATGCATTTGTAGAAGAACTAAAGGCAGAGGGTATTGAAGTAAAAGTTGGGCCGATGCAGTATAAAAAGCTGCCAAGGCTTAAATTATAATTGTTGTTGACATGAATAATAGCAAAAATGGAGATGCCAATGGTTATAAAAGTACCTGAAGGAACTGTGATAATGCATGAAGGTGAAGCCAATATGGATATGTACAAGATTATATCCGGTAATGTTGAGCTTTACAGGGGCTATGAAACCAAGGATGAGGCAATAATAGGTATAAAATCTAAAGATGATTATTTCGGAGAAATGGGGCTTCTCACAGGTGGAAAGCCAGCCATTTATACCGTGGTGACGTACTCTGATGTGCTTCTTCTTAGAATTACCGAAAAGGATATAGATGACTTCATTCTTAAGAACCATGTCGATGTTCTCAGAATCATGCAGGGTATGGCCAATTCTATGTATAACATCAAGTTCAGCATGGACATGATCATTGATGATATGGCCAAGGAGGGCAATAGCGCAAAGCTAAAAGATTTTAAGGGCTTTTACTCCAAACAGCTTGCCATGTATAATGCTTTCAAGATGATAGATTCCTCTTCAAAAAAAATAGATAAAAAAGCATAAAAATTGGAGCTCAGACGGGCTCCAATTTTTTATGCTTTTTCCAACACCAAATTACTACAGCAGCAATTAGTACTGCACTGATTGTTATTAAATAGCGTATAAAAAATATAGAATGTTTCCTAATATGCTACAAACACCATTAGAAGAGATTCTTGACTCAGACTCACTGTACATGGATATAGTTAATTACAGAGTAAGTGATTTTATGGAGCACAATACGGATTGCAGAGAATGTGAGTATCGGACAATGTGTTGCGGAGGCTGCCGGGCCGTGGCCTTGAATACAACTCCTGATGACTATTTAGGTAAAGATATGGTCGCATGTGAGTTTTTTAGAGGTGGATGGAAGAAAAGAGTTGACGAGCTGCTTAATAAACTTGGAGTTGGAGCTTAACAATAGTATTTGAGGATTTTTTGATTTTATAAAAATTTTACAATAAGTAGTCAAAATCTTTACATTTATTCACACATACGGAACGCTTGGTTCTATACACTCTATATTAAAGAAGCTTGCAGAAAGCACCATTTAAGGAGGAAAGCATCATGAGTATTGAAACCAGTAATAAGATATTAAAAGTAACGGGTATTATCACTTTGATCTTTGGAATTCTCGGTGTGATTGCGGGAATTGTACTTATCATAGGAGCACGTGCTCTTGGCACTGTTGCTGATGTAGCACCTGGCGAAGAGGAAGCAGCAGCTGCAGTTGGTATGGGGGCGACATCTCTTATTGTTGGTATAATTTTATTGATATCCAGTATAGTTGAGATTCTTGAGGGATGGTTCTCAGTTAGGGCTTCAAAGGACAACGCCAAAATCATGCCGGCATGGATATTTGCAATTTTGGGAGTTATAGGCAGTATTGGAACTCTCATATCAAGCATTGGAGATGATGCAAAAGGTGTTGCCGGTGCAATAGTTGGTGTTGCACTTTCTATACTGATCTTTATAGCTGCCAATACGATAAAGAAATCAAATGGGTAATATTGTGTAACAATTAATGATGACAAAAATGGGCGTTTACCAGATGTGGAATTAATACATAGGGGAAACGCCCTGTGTTTTACTAAAGATTCGATATTTAAACCTAGGAACGGGGAAATGTATATCAGATTGACAGAAAAAGCAGTCCTTGCTGGTAAGTGGGTGCGCCACTGGATCCACAATAACTAAATACTAAATGATTGACGATTTAAAGTGTCAATGTTGTACAATTGTACTATGATAATTAGATCATAGAGGTGATTCTTTTGAAAGGTTTAGTGGCATCGAATTTTAGGCGAATACATAAATGGCTGCTATTTGATATTATTATTATGATAGTAAGTCCTTTATTAATATTGTTGTTTGGGCAGCTCCTCAATTATCAGATGATTGATGACGGGTATGCTGCAAGTGAGATTACTATGAGCAGCGTGACGCAGTATTCCAGCGTGACTACAAAGTTTCTCTATGTAATTGAAATCTTCAGGTACTGTGGGTCAGCGCTTTGCTATTTACTTGTTATAAGCGGACTCGATGAGGTATTAAAACTTTCTGCCTCGTATAATAATTCCAGAAGAGGCTTTCTTACGCTGATCCTGGTAAATGCAATTGCACTTACAATTAAAATAGTATCTTTGATAACCGGTGAAGGGGACTTCTATGCATGGTCTGAATCGCTGTATGCAGTTATAGATTTTCTGATAAAGATAGTCCTTGGAGCCTCTTTATTTATGTTGCTTCGTGGAAACATGGATGTGCTTCGCAGCATAGGAGAGGAAGTGGCAGTGTATCGAAATCAGACCCTCTCTATGAGAGTTGCTATTTCTTTTCCTATACTCGGAATCGTAATTCTAGCTGACCATTTTGCTCCGGAAATGCCGTTGGGGGTCACAGTAGTCGTTTTTGTTTTTATGGTTTTTGTCTGGATATATACGTTTATAGCATATTTACGGGGATGGTTATGTGCCAGGGAAGTAGCAAGGATAGTTTCTGTTATCTCTGAAGAGGTCATATCATGAATGCAATAATAGCTTGCAATTTGATACTGGACAGCTGCGGTATATTGATCCTGCTGCTTCTTCTGATACCGGCATATGTTAAGAAAAATATCGGCGAAAAGAATAATCTTAGAGGGCGATTTCTTATATATGCCATGGCGGTCCATTACTATGTCTTATTTATCAATCTGATAGGGAACCTATGTATATTTTTTGCCGATGCGAAGCAGGTTGAGATTGTATGTGACGCAATGTCGCGAATTTTTATATATTTTTCTGTTGCGATAATAGCAGTAAGTATATTTTGCGATGAGAATAGTAATCTAACAATTCCTCATGGATGTGATATTCCGGTAAGGCAGATAGCATGCATGGTAATTCCAATGATATTTGCTTTCTGCATATCTCTTTTTCTCCCTAAACTGCATTTATACTCTGTTGCATGGTCTGTTTCACTTAATCTGATCTACTATATGAACCTTATAGATACGCAGGAGCGGCTTGAAGAGGAAGAGAGAAAGCTTGAGTTATCCAGGGCGGCTCAGATGGCAATTCAGATGCAGCCTCATTTTGTTTTTAATACGTTGTCTTCCATTAAAACATTATGTCGTACAGATCCGGAGGCTGCAGAAGAAAGCATTGATAATCTGGCAGGGTATCTTAGGGGCAATATTGATGCGCTTTCCTGTGAGGGCTTGATACCCTTTGACGAAGAGATGCGACATATTCATCAGTACGTAGCATTGGAGCATGCCGATCCGTCACAGAGTTTTTCTTTTGATTATGAGCTTAATGTCAGGGATTTTTCCGTACCACCATTATGTGTTCAAACCTTGGTAGAAAATGCGGTAAAGCATGGAGCACTTGTGCATCGCGATGGTACTGGAAAAGTGTTTATGTCTACGGATATGTTGGGTGATTATATTCAGATTGTTATTACTGATAATGGACCTGAACATGTGGACCTGACTGATGCTCAGAAGAAGAAAAAAGGAATTGGTATCAGTAATACAAAGAAACGCCTTCAGGCACTATGTGATGGGAGCTTGTCAATCAGTTCAGATAGTCAGGGAACAAAGGTGGTAATAATGATTCCACAAAAGGGGAGGAAGTAAATGTACACGCTCACTGTAGATGACCGCGAACTGACGGTCAAACTATTGCTTTCGATATTGCGAAAACTTGATCCGAAAGGAACACATATAGGTGCCACAAGTCCTGAAGAGGCACTTAGACAGATAAAAGACCGACAAGTTGATGTAGCATTTCTTGATGTTGAAATGCCGGGGGAGGTTAATGGCCTTGACCTGGGACGAAGGCTTAGGCAGATTTACCCAAGGCTTAACATTGTCATTATCACAGGACATAAGGAATATGCCATAGAAGCTTTTGAACTGGACGCAAGCGGGTACTTGCTTAAACCTATAACCGAAGGCGCAGTGGAGCATCAACTGTCAGTGCTGAGATTTGAACAGGAGAATAAGGAAGAGGGAAAGCCAGGGGGAAAGGTTAGAATCAGATGTTTTGGTACTTTTGAGGTTTTCCATAACGGAGTTCCGGTAGACTTTTCTTATTCCAAGAGTAAGGAACTTCTTGCCTGTCTGGTGGATCGACATGGAGCTATGTGTTCTAATGATACAATGATTGGTTGCCTCTGGCCGGATGAACCGGCTAATCAACAGACCAAGGCAAGAATAAGAAAATATGTTAAGGATCTGAGGGATACGTTTGCCTCAGTTGGTATAGAGGACATTATACGACATAAAGACCGTGTGGGTGTAGGAATTGATATTTCTAAGGTGGACTGTGATTATTACAGGTTTCTGGAGGGTGATCCGGGAGTAACCCATGCTTTTAATGGTAAATACATGATTCAATATTCTTTTGCTGAAGAAACAAGAGCTGAGCTTAATCGGCATAAGCAGGATTTTAATGAAGAGTCATCGATAGAATAGAAAAATGTGAAATCTGAAAGATTAGCGTATGAGCAGAAAGGATCAGGGCTATGGAAGAGAAAAAGATTATGACAATGCCAATGAAATTCTTTTGGAGCGTAGTTATTGTCTGTATTCTTGGTATAATTATTGGTTCGGTATGGGATTTTAACATCAATGTGGCACTTGCCAATAAAACTGATATTGGAGCTTTTTTTGCAACATACGGTTCCTACTTTTCTTACTGTCTGTATCCGGCTGCCGGAGCATGTTTTTTTGTGGGACTAAAGAAAAAAGGTGAGAAATATAACATGCTGGCATGGGTGCTTGTTATTTTGTGCTGGTTTATGGCTGTATATTATTCAAACAGTTACAACGGAAAAACTGTAAGAGCTCTTTTTAACTATACAGCAGGTGAAAGCTCACCGTTTCTTTCGATTCTAAGCTGGCTGTTCTGGGCGGTGCTTTATGGATGGGTGCCTTTTGTAGTAGTAAGGCTCCTTAACGATGCAGATCCGGATAAGCTTATTGCGGTAGGAGCTGCCATCATTGTAGCCGGTATTGCAGCTGATAATGTAAATCTATGGCTTAAGCAGGTCGGTTCAAGACCCAGATACAAATACCTGATAACTCTTGATGATCCCATGAGTGAATTCAGGAACTGGTGGCAGATGATACCTAATCTGGCAGGAAGTGATGACAGCTTCAAGAGCTGGCCTAGTGGAAACATGACTATAGCCAGTATGATGTTTGCGCTTCCGATGCTGACTGATGTATTTAAAAACAGGAGCGAAAGAAAGAACATAGTAGCTTTTGTGATCGCTTGCATATTTGTAATAGTCTATGGATATAACCGCATTCATATGACCAATCATTTTTTGACTGATGTATGTTTTGGAACACTCATCACATATCTGATCTATAGTGTGATAAGCACGGCATTCATGAAGGTGGCGAAATCGTGATTATGTAGATGTGAAAAGGATACAGGAGCAAGGCTTTATGAAAAAAAAAGAATGAGTCTTATAAGTATGTTACTTATTGGCACTTTAATGACTGCAGCTTTACTAAGAAGTTTCATTATCCTTCTTGCAGTTCTGTTAAGAAGATAAAGCCTGAAAATTATGCAACATCTTCTGCAAGTCGTGATGAGTTGATTGCGCAAGGATACGATCCCTGCGGGAATTGTCATCCATGATCTTATAGGATATTTGAAAAGCCCACTCGTTTGAGTGGGCTTGAATTATGTTTGTTATTTTATTTTTGTATATCCTATTCTGCCCTCAGCTTTTCCAACATCTTTATAGTGAATATAGTAGCTCTTCAAGTCATTACCATATGCATTTACGAGATCAGCATAATTTGTTTTAAATGTGTCCATATAATTGTTCCCCCAAGATAAATGCCTATCGATATTACTATTATAGCAAGTATTTATGGAGTGTGAAAAGTGAGATTATATAGAAACCAGAGCAGCTTATTATGAGTTTCCGTTATTATTTATGATTATTGTTAAACGATTTGTATAAGCTAGCGTAAAGTTTTTGTAGGATTAATTGAAAAAGGGGATTTCCTTCATGATATAGTTATTTACGGTGTCCAAGCCTAAAATAACTAAATGGAGGAGTCCCCTTGTGTTAAACAGTATACAGCATTTTATTGAGAATGGAGTACCAAATCTTCAGAAGGCATCAAAAGATTTTTCAGAGGATCCAAAAGACTTTGCCGGTTTTGTTTATAGAGTTAGGAATGCTTCTAAAACAGATGAAGGCCCTTGTATAACCTCACATTGTTCCGATTGAAAAACTGATATTCTTCCGATTTGGGCGTTTAACGTGTGAGATTTTAGATCAACCAAATAAAGATGACTTTGTTCGGAAATATATTCGGAAGGATATCAAATGCAAATTGACATTCTTCCGAATAATGCTTATACTGTAGGAGATGATAGATGCGAGGGGGGATATTCATATGAAATCCTGCAAGCAAATGGCTGTGGTATGGGGAATATCGGAGCGTAGAGTGACGGAATTCTGCAAGGAAGGTATGATTCCCGGAGCTGTTAAGGTGGGTAAAAGATGGCAGATACCGGATGATGCAAAGCGTCCAGCTGATAAGCGTATCGTTACAGGACGATATATCAAGTCGGGAGTAGAGAATGAAAAAAAACCACTTCCGGTAGGAATATCGGATTATATCCGTGCACAGTCAGAATACTATTATGTGGACAAGACACTCCTGATCAAAGAGTTTCTTGATCGTAAAGCTTTTGTCTCATTATTTACAAGACCAAGACGTTTCGGAAAGACTCTGAATATGGATATGCTTCGGGTTTTCTTTGAAATATCCGATGAAGATACAAGCAGGTATTTTACCAACAAAGAGATCTGGAAGTGCGGGGATGAGTACAGAAAGCATCAGGGGAAGTATCCTGTGATATTTCTTACATTTAAAGATGTCAAATATGATTCCTGGGAAGCAACGTTTGCAAAGATCTCCGGGCTGCTGCAGGAAGAATTCGGAAGACATTCTGAACTGCAAAACAGTGATAAACTCGAAAAGTATGAGAAAGACTATTTTGAGAAAGTATTAAACGGACAGGCGAATGAAGTAGAGCTTTCGGCTTCTCTTCAAAGGCTTTCCAAAATGCTTGCAGCTCATTACAAAAAAGCCCCGATCATCATTATTGATGAGTATGATACTCCGATCCAGGAAGGGTATTCGAAGGAATTCTATGATGAGATAATCGGATTCATGAGGAACTTTTTTTCCGGAGCATTCAAGGACAACAGTAACCTGTCATATGGATTCCTGACCGGTATATTAAGGATAGCGCAGGAGAGCATTTTCAGTGGTCTGAACAATCTTACGGTTAATTCGGTAATGGACGAGGAGTACGACGATTTCTTTGGCTTCACTGAATCCGAAGTGGGTGAAATGCTTGCTTATTACGGAGCACCCGACAAGGAGGAGGAACTTCGGAACTGGTATGATGGATATTTATTCGGGAACAGGGAAATATATAACCCGTGGTCAGTGATCAATTATCTGTCGAGAGGATGCCTGCCGCAGGCATACTGGGTGAATACCGGAAAGAACGAAGTACTGGAAGATGTACTGAAGGCTGCAACGGGCGATATCACGGAGAAACTGTATTCTCTTCTTCAGGGCGAGCGTGTGATTGCCAGGATCGATCAGAACGTGGTGTACAGATCTCTTGCAGAAGATCCTGCGAATATATACAGTCTGCTTCTGGTAGCCGGATATCTGAAGACACCAAAGAA
The DNA here is from genome assembly GCF_045999815.1 of Butyrivibrio sp. NATIVEDY162. Classification (GTDB taxonomy): domain Bacteria; phylum Bacillota; class Clostridia; order Lachnospirales; family Lachnospiraceae; genus Butyrivibrio. Next base: position 1,957,282 of record NZ_CP172573.1, on the reverse strand, counting down.
GGAACTTCAGGGCGATGGAGCATGGCTGTGTGAGGTTTCGATACCGAACCGCGAGATAGCTGCAGTATATAAGAGTGAGATCCTCTCACATTTGATGCAGATCGGCGCAATGGGGAGAGCTACAGCCAATAAGATCGCTGAGAGTCTTTTTTCACAGGATACAAAGAAACTGCAGGACGGAATCGGAGAATACTTAAAGAAGAGCATCAGCTTCTATGATGCCGGTGCGGAAGGGTTTTATCATGGACTTGTTCTTGGGCTTGTTGCTTTGATGGATAACCAGTATCGGATCAGGTCCAACAGAGAGTCCGGCGACGGACGATATGATATCAGCATGTTCCCCAGGGAAAATAAATATCCGGGAATGATCATGGAACTGAAATGGGATAAAGATCTGAATGATGAGGAACTGGATGCCTTATCTGCAGAAGCTCTTGATCAGATAAACGACAAAGGCTACGATACAGAAATGTGTGAGGAGGGTGTAACTCAGATTATAAAATTCGGGATAGCATTCTCAGGAAAAAGAGTAAAGATAAGAACGGAATAAAACAATGTGCCCTAAGGATCTCTTCGGAGGTCCTTTTTTGATGCTTATATCGGATAGTTGTCGTTCGGTCAACTTATGGTTGACCGTTTGGGGAACGACTTTTTACATAGAGTTCCGTAGAATTGCATGTGTAAGCAAGAGGTGACGCAAGCCGACAAGCCTAACCTCCAAGAAAGAAAATGGAGGTGCGAACATGTACATTACAGAAGATACATAAAAGTGAATGTATATGATGAGAATAATCAGCTAATAGGTAGCAGCGCAAGTTTAAGTGCACTTGATTTGGGAAAATTCAGTGGGTTTGATACGTATGAAGTGACAGTTATCAGTTCATCTATGTGGCAGGAAGCATACAAAGCAAAGGTCTATTTAGCAAATTCTCGTTAATATCGTTTTTGTGTTTAATGCTTTAATGGCATTCTATAACTATGGCAATATTCGTATGAGTGTAACGGAGCAGGAACTGCTTGTTTCCTGGAAACAATTTTTTAATACGGGAACTAACTGGAAAGGTCTGGAGACAGATATCACACATATGACAGATGTGCTATGAAATTAGTCAAGATCAGTTTATATAATTTTAATCATAATTATCGCTATTTTGAGATTCTTTAAATCGATATAATGTTATAATCAGAGGAGGGGGCAGATGCCCCCTTTTTGTTGTTGTGCGCTTTTGACAAATACCGAGAGGCAGGATATGGATAAAGATAATTCTTCTCAAAAATTAACTTTGGACCAGGAACGTGCGCTGAAAATAATGAGATCAGGGCGGAATATCTTTTTGTCGGGAGCTGCAGGGACTGGTAAATCATATCTGATTAGTAAATTCATTAAAGAAAATCGGGATAAAAATGTTGTGGTCTGTGCACCTACTGGAGTTGCGGCAGTGAATGTCCGTGGGACGACACTACATAGGCTCTTTTGGATTCCCAAAGGGGTCCTACTAATTGGAGATTATAATACCAATCCAAGGCATGTTCTAGAAAAGGCAGATATTATAATAATCGATGAAATCAGTATGTGCCGGATAGATATTTTTGAATACGTCATACGTACGATACAGAATATTGTTGTTCGCAAGCAATTATCAGAAGATAAAAGTCATATAAAAAAGCAGATCATTGTTTCTGGGGATTTTTATCAGCTTCCACCTATAGCTTCTGGTGAAGATAAAGAGAAATTTACATATATATGGGGATTAGAGAGGGCTGAGGATTATTTTGCATTCAATTCCTCACTTTGGTATGAATTGGAATTTGTAAACATTATTTTGAAAACGCCTGTACGTCAAAACGAAGATATGGAGTATATTGAAAACCTAAATAAGATTAGAATTGGAGATGTTTCGGGAATAAAGTGGTTTAACACGCATATACAACGAGAACCCATTCATGACGCTGTCTTCATTTGTGGAAGAAATGACCGTGCAAAGGAAATAAATGATTCAAAGATAGAATCGGTGGATGGTGAGAGCAGAACTTATACTGCTAATGTGAAAGGACAGGTCAATGTAAAGGAAATACCAGTTGAAATAGATATAACTCTAAAAATTGGGATGCGTGTTATGCTCATGATAAACAGTCATAATGGAGACTATCAGAATGGCTCAATTGGGTATGTTACTGGAATGGAGGAGAATCGGATAGATATAGAGCTTGGTGATAATCGCATAGTTACGATTACAAGGTTTGAGTGGGAGGTTTTTGATTACGAGACGGTTGATGACAGGGTAGAAAAGGTACGTATAGGCTGTTTTAGACAGTTTCCAATAAAACCTGCGTATGCCATTACAATTCATAAGTCTCAAGGACAGACATTTTCAGCGGTGAATGTTTCTCCTGAGTGTTTCGATAAGGGCCAGCTATATGTTGCACTTAGTCGTGTAGAGAGGGCTGATCAAATGAGTTTAGCCAGAGATATTGATGAAATATATCTGAGAACATCTGAGGTGGTCCGTGATTTTTATGATGATCTGGATGATGAACTTCTTGGTTATGAATTTGATGAGCATAAATGGGATGAGGATACTGACAGAGTTTTGGATTCATCACCAAATAGTGTGGAAGGTTCATATATGTACAGAATTAAGAAAGTGAGACCTCAAGCATATACAGGCTGGACAGAAGAGGAGGACGAGCAGCTTCAAAGGGAATGGGCTGAAGGAGAAAACTTATCTGAGATAGCTAATATTCATGGCAGGACGGTAGGTGCAATTAGAGCAAGACTCACAAAGATGATGCTTGATAATACTGATTATTGAGAGGGTGATGTCGATGAGGAAGGATGAATATGCACTGACAAAAGAATTGCGCAGGCTTGAAAAATATGGTCTTTTACTTCAGGCAAAACGTGTGGGTTTTCTTGAGGATGAGGGATACAAGTATAATATTTTGTTTACCAAGGATAAGAGTGTTCTGGAACCTGAATGCGGGGTAGCTGAGGTCATGGGAATAATCAATGCTCTGGACACGTGCCTTGAGTTATATTCAACTGGGAAGCTCGATTTAATAAAAGAGAACTTGAAAAAGAATGATACTCAGATTAGTGATATCGATGAGGATAATTCCCAAAATGCTTATGAAATAGTAGATGAATCAAAATCAGATTCAACTGCAAGTAAAGAAGAATTGACAGCTTCAGAAAAAGAACTGTTTGAAGTACTTCGGGGTATCAGATATGATTATGCAAAATCTGATCGAGTTGCTCCGTTCATAGTTTTTCAGGATAGATCGTTGATTGATATGTGCAAAAAGCATCCATGCACGAAAGCAGAGATGCTTAACGTACGTGGTGTTAGTGAAAAAAAATATGATAAATATGGAAATAAGTTTCTTGAGGCAATACAGCAGTATAACGATAATAACCAGACATTTGGATTGAGCGATCAGCCTACTAATACAGCGCATGTTGAATTAAATGAGAGAGATAAGAAATCGAAGGAGAGGGGAGATTTTTATCTTAATGCAGGAGATGGTGAGAAATTTATTTATCGTGAGTTTTATAACCTGGGAGAAATAGCAGAAGAGTTAAATAGAGTATGTACTGCTAATGTCAAAAAGGTAACTACTGCAGAAATATCGGACATTCTGGTTTCTGAGGGAATAATTCTAATTGATGATAGTAATGGTGTACATAATAAACTATGCACAGAGTATGGGAAAAATCTAGGAATCAGCGAAATAAGGAAAATAACGCAGGCAGGAGTCCTCTACGTTTGGTTAAAGTATCCACTGGCTGTTCAGAAAATAGTAGTGGAGAAATTCACTAGAGGTTCAGTAGTCAAACCAGAAATAAGCGTAACATACGAATATGAGGATGTAATATATCATTTTGAGAATGGCAAGTGGCTTGATGATAGGAATATTACAGCGCCTGTTTATATAACTAAAAAGCTCAACCAACTATATCCAGATGCAACAAAGGTGACAATATCTGATGACGAAGAACTAAAGAAACTATATCAAAGAGCTGTTGCGGGGGATAATTATAGCCTTGCAATTAGTGCGTGCGAAAAAGGATTAAGGAAAGGTTCGGAATCCGCAAGATATTTCCTACCAATGATATCTGCCGCCTATAGGAAGATGAATATGGCGCAGAAGGCTCTTGATATATCGGATGAATATTATGGTTTATACGGAGAAAGGGTTATATCGGCTGCTTTACTAACTTCGAATGGTGCAGCCTATGCTGATTTGGGAATGTATGATTTGGCTATGAAAATGGCCAACAGGGCATATGCGATGTCAGGGGGGAAAGGTTCTCCAGAATTATCAGCATTGTATGCCAGAATCAACAAGGAAATGTAAAAACTTCTGGGAAATTAGTTGAATAAGCTGGGATATAGGGGAGAAAGACGGCCATCTTGGCAGATAATGGCGAGATAAGGGCACATTCTTCGTTCGATATCTCAACTTTTTCATGATGGTGGTATAAGTTACAATGTGCAAAAGAAAAACAAACAAAAATTCGATTTTGCTGGTGTGATTATTGGACAGCAAAAAGAGTAAAGTGTAATCATAGAATTATAGAAAACAAATTAAATACGGATTGGGGTTTTGAAAAAAGAATTGTTGGGGATGCAGCATCTGCTTCATTGAAAGGTAGGTAGTAGTTATGATGAAAAAGACTGTGATTGCATTTTCAACTTTTTTAGTATTTGGAATAATTGTTGGCTTTGTAGGTACGACAGTTCATGCTGAAACTAGGAGAGAGAAGATTGATAGGATGAACAAGGAGTATGACCAGAAGCTTTTGGATGAACTGGAGGCAGCAGGTAATCTTACACAGGATGCAATAGATGCTCTGGACGGACCGAATAGCACAAGAAAGCCTAATCACAAATCAAGCAGGAGCAGTGGTAGTAATACTCAGAGCAACGGAACCGGAACAACACAAGGAAAAGGATGGGTTTATTCTTCGGATGAACAGCATGTAATTGGTCTTCCTGAGGGTTCAAACGGATATACGAAACCTGGTTATTACGGCGATGTAGATAAATCCTATTCATCAGGATATTCCGGTGCAGGTAAAGGTTGGGTATATGATGCGGATGAGCTTCATGTGATCGGTCTTCCTGAAGGCGAGGATGGATACACAATGCCGGGATATTACGGAGATATTGATTGATAACCTTACAGTGAGAGGGGTGTGACAATATGGAAACAATCCTCATATTATTGATAACACTTATAGTCCTGGGGTATCGGTCTTTAAAGAAGAATAGACATAAGATTATTAGAGGTGGTAAGAGAGCCTTTTTGAAGGTTATATCAATTATCCTTGCAACGTTTCTTGTATTATCAATACTCATGACAGAGTTTTTGGAGTATATGCTTAAAAGAATTGGTGAGAAAGAACAGAAGTTGAAAACTCTGGATAAGTACGATTTGTGAAAGGTAGGTGCGAATATGTTAATGCATTTATTATTTGGTGGCGATGATGAACACGATGTAAGACTGTCAGATAAAGAGGTAGAGAAGCTTACTCAGAACATGTCGAGATCAGAGAAGAAAGAGTTCTGGCGCAGGCAAGAAGAGCTTGAAAGAGACAGGGCTGATAAGGAAGCCTGGCATTGGGCTATGGGCGATTGGGATGATGATGATTTTTGATTGATATTTAAATAATAATGATTTTATAAGTACAGGCAGTATATAATTAGTTATACGGTTATAACAATAAAGTATCGGAGATATTAAATTAGATATGGCAGCAGGATACTTGTTAAAAGAAGCAGAGTACGAAGACAGACCACTATCAGATGATGAGATGTGGTCTGCTTTCGCGTACCTTTTTTCAAGTAAATCCGTAAATGATACAAGTTATAAATTTGGATTTCTGAAATCTATTCTGGACAATTTATATAACACCGACAGTAAGCTGATACTGACTTTTGATCAGCTTTTTGCAAAGTTTGCAGAAATATACTGGAACCTGGTTTTGAAGCATCATATCAAACAGAAGAAGCCAGGTAAGCTGAATCGCCGGTCTGAGCTTGAGAGTGCACTTTTATATGGCAAGGAGAAATATGACATTCTTGAAGATATTCCCTTTGAGAGTTTATCCGAAGATATGCGTATTGATATCTGTCATAAAGTCAAAATGAAGTGTAAGGAAAATGTAGTTGGTGCATTGTATGCAGACCTTGGTGGGCTGTTTTATTCATTTTCCAAGAAGGGCGAGTGGATCAGGATTAATCCAAGGATGTACGAGTTCGTTTGTAAGCACAAGGTGGCTATAGAGAAGCTTAACTATTATGAATGGGCGAAGTTTCTTGAGAGAGTTAATGAGGATAGCGCCGTAGATCATCTTCTTAGCAAAATTGATGAGAGCACCCTCCGCACCCGTAGTAGCCTTGCGTATTACAGGGATATTCTATTCCAAGAATTCGAAAATAAATGCTTCTATTGTGGCAAGCCTGTCACGAAACATAGCGTAGAGGTGGATCATTTTATTCCGTGGTCGTTTATAAAAGATGATCAGATATGGAACTTTGTCCTGGCTTGCCCTGAATGTAATAACAAGAAGAGAGATAAGCTGGCCCAGGTTGATTTCCTTACTAAGATATCTGAGCGGAATGAGATCATGATTGAGAGGGATCAGAGTAATAAGGAATCAGCAAGGCGCATAAAAATGATTTATACCTGGGCACAGAAAAATGGTTATAACGAAATATGGACGCCCAATAAAATGAGTGTTTAATGTAAATGTCAGAAAACTGACGTGAGGAACATATATGTTGGAACCAGGATTATACGAACAGGTCATTAATAAACAGATACAGTCAGAGCTTACAGGATCTTCAGATGATCTAAAGCGAGTTGAGAAGATTGATGGAGCTGAAGCATCAGAGATCCTTTCTAAGTATGTTTCGGAAGTTCTTCATAAGGCTCTGGATCGTATTTCTGATGATGAAAATCTTGAGGCGAAGATTGATCTGGTTAATAAGGTCGTTGGTCTGATATCAGAAGAAAATGATTTAAATGATCTGAAGGAATTGGCAGTAGCTGATGGTGCTGAGCAGCTGCTGGCGCTGCTTTCAGAAAATGATCCTATGTACAAAATTGGTCAGCGTAAGGCCAAGGATATAGTGCGTCCAGAAACATCAGTTGCGCAGAGTAGCCTGTTTACCGGGGCTATTCATGAACCGCAGATGTATTCTGAGCTTCGGAAGGAAATGGAAACTGCGGATAGAATCGATATGTTGGTTTCCTTTATAAAATGGAGCGGATTACGGCTTTTGTTCAAAGAATTAAAAGATTTTGTGGACCGTGGTGGCCAGCTTCGGATAATCACAACTTCTTATATGGGCGCTACGGATGTTAAAGCTATTGAAGAGCTTAACAAGCTTCCTGGCACCGAAGTGCGCATATCCTATGATACTAAGCGAACCAGGCTTCATGCTAAGGCATATATTTTTTATAGAAAGACAGGCTTTACTACTGCATATGTAGGTTCATCCAACATGTCTAACGTAGCTATGTCCAGCGGTCTGGAGTGGAATATTAAAGTGACTACAAAGGATATGGCTTCGACAATACAGAAGATAGAGGCTACGTTTGACAGCTATTGGAATTCTACGACTTTTGAAAAATATACCCATGATAGCTATGACAAATTGAAAAAGGCGTTACGAGCGGAGAGGCATGGGGAAAAGACAGAGGGTTATGGCTTTATCGTAGACATCAATCCATATCCGTACCAGCAGGAAATATTAGATAGGCTCGATGCCGAGAGAAAAATAAGGGGCAGAAATAAGAATCTTGTAGTGGCTGCCACAGGTACAGGGAAAACGCTTATAGCAGCTTTTGACTACAGGAGATTTTGCAAGAGAAATCCAGAGAAACAGAATAAACTCCTTTTTGTAGTGCACAGGGAAGAAATCCTGAGGCAGAGTAGAGAAGTATTCCGAGCAGTTTTAAAGGATCCAAATTTTGGTGAATTATATGTAGGTGGAGAGAAGCCGGAAAGCTTTAACCATCTCTTTGTATCGATACAGACAGTGGCATCGCAGAAATTGTATGAGATACTCTCACCAGATTATTATGACTTTATTGTTGTTGATGAATTCCATCACGCTGCAGCACCTACATACCAAGGTTTGCTAAGCTCATTTAAACCAAAGATATTGTTGGGGCTCACAGCTACACCGGAACGTATGGATGGAAAGAACGTCCTGGATTACTTTGATGGCAGAATAGCTGCAGAAATAAGACTTCCTGAGGCGATTGAGAGAAAACTATTATGTCCTTTCCAGTATTTTGGAGTATCCGATGAGACAGATCTGTCAGAGGTTAGATGGGTCAGAGGTGGCTATGATAAGTCTGAACTGAGTAATCTGTATTCACTCAACAGGACTATTGCAGAGAAGAGAGCAAATCATATCATCAATTCTTTATATAAATATGTGACGGATATGGACAGTGTTCATGGCCTGGGATTCTGTGTTTCCATAGAGCATGCAAAGTTCATGAGTGATTACTTTAATGAAAAAGGTATTCCGGCTATAGCGCTTACATCCAGTTCTTCAGACAGTGACAGGGCTAATGCGAAGAAGATGTTACTATCTGGTGAGATAAAGTTTATCTTTGTTGTTGATCTGTATAATGAGGGTATTGATATTCCCGAGGTTGAGACTGTTTTGTTTCTAAGACCTACGGAATCACTTACGGTGTTCTTACAGCAGCTTGGAAGAGGTCTGCGTTTGTCGGATGGAAAGGAATGTCTGACAGTTCTTGATTTTATAGGACAGGCAAATAAGAAATATAACTTCGAAGAAAAGTTTTCAGCGCTACTTGCTAATACAAATCATAGCGTTCAGTATGAAATAAAACATGGATTTACAGCACTTCCAAAGGGCTGTTATGTGCAGCTGGAAAAGAAGGCGTCTCAGGTTATTCTGAACAATATAAAGCAGTCCTTTGATAGCAGGGCAGGACTTGTATCAAGAATTGAGACATTTACAGAGGACAGCGGATTAGAGTTGTCTCTTAAGAATTTCCTGAGCTACTATCATTTGAGTCCATATAGTATTTATGCGAAATATTCCTTTGCGAGACTATGCGCTGATGCCGGTGTGATTAGTGATTTCAATGAACCGATTGAAGAGAAAATGGCAAAGGCCTTTGCAAAGTTTATCGCTGTGGATTCTGCGAAATGGATCCGGTTTTTACTTGATGTTTTGCCAAGGTTAAACGACATAAACATTAGTATGTTGCCTGAAGCTGAGAAGCGGATGATGCAGATGTTCTACGTAACACTGTGGCAGAGTGCGGTGGAAGATTGGGATGTTCCGGAAGTTAAACAGAATTTGGCTGAGATTTGCAATAGCAAAAATATGTTTAGTGAGCTGATCGAAATCCTTAACTACAATCTTGAGAGAATAGATGTGGTAGGTGATGAAGTAGAGCTGGGATTTGATTGTCCGCTTGAATTGTACTGTACTTATACCAGAGATCAGATACTTGTGGCTATGGATTTTATGAAGCCACAGACTGTAAGAGAGGGTACAAAGTGGCTTGAGGATAAGAAGGTTGATACTTTCTTTGTAACGCTCAATAAGTCAGATAAGGATTATTCACCCACCACTATGTACAATGACTACTCTATCAATGAGGAGTTCTTCCATTGGCAGAGTCAGAGCACGACTTCTGACACGTCACCTACTGGTCAAAGGTATATAAATCATGTGAAGTATGGAAGCAAGATTCTGCTATTTGTCAGAGAGTTTAAGAAGGATATCGCAGGTGCAGCTCCGTATACATATCTTGGAACTGCAAAATATGTGAGTCATTATGGAAGCAGGCCAATGAGTATCACATGGCACCTTGATAATCCGATACCTGCTAAATACATTAAGAAGACAAGTAAACTTGAAGTAGGATGATTATGAAAACTGTTAACGTAGTCGCAGCAATAATCTGTGATGATTACAAAAGAAAAACGAAGATATTTGCAACCCAGCGTGGATATGGGGATTATAAGGATGGCTGGGAATTTCCAGGAGGAAAGATTGAAGAAGGTGAAACTCCTGAAGAAGCACTTGTGAGAGAGATTCAAGAAGAGCTTGGTGCGGATATTGAGGTCCATGATCTGATAGATGTCATCGATTATGATTATGAGACTTTTCACCTACATATGAACTGTTACTGGGCAACTGTAGCAGAAGGTAAGCTCCAACTTTTGGAGCATGAAGCAGAGAAGTGGCTTGAGGTTAATGGCCTTAGAAGTGTGGACTGGCTTCCAGCAGATTTGGCACTTCTTCCGAAGATTGCTGAAGCGATGGTTGATAAGACCGTTGAGTATTATGACATGAATGCTGACTCGTTCTTTGCCGGAAGTGTTAACGCAGATATGTCATACGAGAGGGACAGGTTCATCGCACTTCTTCCTGAACATGGCCGTGTTTTAGATGCAGGCTGTGGAAGTGGACGAGACAGTAAGGCATTTATGGAGGCAGGCTTTTCTGTAACTGCTTTTGATGCTTCTGAAGAAATGAGGAAGAGAGCTTCTGAATATCTGGGACAGGAAGTTCTGGATATGAGGTTTGAGGATATCGATTTTCATAATGAGTTTGATGGAGTCTGGGCATGCGCATCACTTCTTCATGTGCCGGTAGATCAGCTTCCGGAGACAATGAAGAAGCTTAATGTTTCTCTTAAGAGCGGCGGAGTTATATATGCTTCGTTCAAATATGGCGATGGTACTAAGATGCGTGGAGATCGCAGATTTAGCGATTTTGATGAGAAAAGTATAGTTCCGTTGTTTGAGAATGCAGGATTTGAGATTGTTTACAATGAGGTTGGTACAGATAACAGACCCGGTAGAGAAGATGAGATGTGGGTCAATGCTATAGGTAAGAAGAAACTCATCTAAAAGAGGCGATATGACAGAATTTGGAAATACTGCACTGGCAAATTTAAAGCAATACTTTGGTTATGATTCGTTTAAACCTGGCCAGGGCGAAATTATAAATACAATATTAGATGAGAAAAGGGATGTGCTGGCAATAATGCCGACCGGTGCAGGTAAGTCCATCTGCTATCAGATTCCGGCTATAATGCTGCCAGGCATCACAATTGTTATTTCACCGCTTATTTCACTGATGCAGGATCAGGTAAAATCTCTGAATGCAGCGGGGATTCATGCTGCTTATATCAATTCATCCCTTACGGATTCACAGATAACAAAAGCCCTTGAGATGGCAAAGTCAGGGACATACAAGATTATTTATGTTGCTCCTGAGCGCCTTGACAATTGGGAGTTTACTAATTTTGCAGACAGCGCTGATATATCAATGGTTACAGTTGATGAGGCACACTGTATATCACAGTGGGGTCAGGATTTCAGACCTAGCTACCTGAATATAGTGAAATTTGTTGAAAGGCTTCCCAAAAGACCTATCGTCAGTGCATTTACTGCAACCGCTACGGAAGAGGTTAAACGTGATATAGAATGCGTATTAAAACTCCAAAATCCCAGTGTTTTTGTTACGGGTTTTGACAGGGAAAATCTGTATTTTTCTGTTGAGCATATAAAGAATAAGGATGACTATATAAGAAAATATGTCAAAGACCATAGTAACGAGAGCGGAATTATTTATTGTGCAACCAGGAAGAATGTTGATGCAATTTTTGAAATGTTGACTCTTGACGGTGTTCCTGTTGCCCGGTATCATGCCGGTCTTGATAATGAATACAGAAAAGACAGTCAGAATGATTTTATATTTGACCGGAAACCGGTTATTGTTGCAACCAATGCTTTTGGCATGGGTATAGATAAATCTAATGTCCGGTACGTAATTCACTACAATATGCCTCAGAGCATGGAGAACTACTACCAGGAAGCAGGAAGAGCTGGACGTGATGGTGAGAATTCACAGTGCATTCTGCTGTTTTCTGCCCAGGATATTATGATCAATAAGTTTCTTCTGGATAAAAAGGATTTCAGCGAGGTAGATCCTGAAGATGAAGAACTCATCAGACAGCGAGATCTTAAGCGCCTTAAGGTGATGGAAGGCTATTGCAGGACAACCGAGTGTCTGAGGAATTATATACTTGAGTATTTTGGCGAAGAAGTAAGCGCTCCATGCGATAACTGCGGGAACTGCCATCGTGAATATAAAGAGATTGATATGACTGATGCTGCTAAACAGGTCATCAACTGTGTATATGAGACCAAAGGCAGATACGGGATGAATATTGTTCTGGGTACTCTTGTGGGTGCAAACAGAGCAAGGCTTCGTGAGCTTGGAACTGATAACTATAAGACATATGGTGCCCTTAAAGATCACAGTGAAGCAGATATACGTCTTTTAATGAATCAGATGATCATGGACGGATATATAATTCAGACTGATGATAAATACAGTGTGGTGAAACTTGGGAATATAGCAGCATTGAAGGAACCAGATGCGAAAGTGCTACTTCGGACTTATGAAGAAAAAGAAGTCAGTACCAGGGCAGGAAAATCCAAGACGAGAAGTACGGATTCACTTACCAAAGCAGGATATGAACTGTTTGAGGCACTCAGGTTACTCAGGATGGAAATTGCAAGAAGGGAAGGAATGCCTCCTTATATTGTTTTTAGTGACAAGACTCTGATTGATATGTGCGCCAAACTTCCTTCAAACGAGCAGGAAATGCTAGGAGTTTCCGGAGTTGGTACCAATAAATTTGATAAATATGGCAAGGAATTCCTGGAAAAAATAGCTGAGTTCATGAGTGTAAATCCGGATGCTGTTATCAGCATGCCAGTCTCTGGTGATAAGGACGATAATGAGTCCTCGTATAGCAGAGGTACTACAAAAAAGAAAAAAGTCGATTTTTATCTCCCGAAGGAAGATATGGAGAAGTTTGAATATAAAGACCTCTATTACATAACTGAGATCAAGGATGAGTTGAACCGTATATGCTCAGCTGATAATGTAAAGAAGATAGTGGGGACACGAATCTGGGAAGTACTGGCAGAGAAAGGTCTGATAGGAGAGAAGTTTGTTGGTGGTATTAACCAAAAGTATCCTACAGCAGAAGGCAAGGAACTGGGAATTGTCTCCGTGGACAAGGAGAGTGTGAAGGGCAATCATTACACTGTTTTGATGTATCCGCCTTCAGTACAGAAAATGATTGTTGAATACTACGCTAATATCCATAACGAAGGCTGAGCAAGAATATATGGAATATATTGAGATTTTTACAAGAGAAGGTAGGCCTACAGGGAAGATCATAGAAAAGCATGAGAAGAAACAGCCCGGAGATTATATAAAGCATGTTCTTATCATAATGAAGACGAGTGACAGCCCTGCTCCCGGAAAAGGTGAGGGCAAGTACGTGGTTCAGCAGAGATCTCTTCGGGCAAGATATTATCCCGGTAAATGGGATATGACAGGTGGCGGAGTACGATCCGATGAAACAGCCAAAGAAGCTGCTGTAAGGGAATTGGCAGAAGAGCTTGGGATAAAAGTATCACCTGACGATCTGGAACTGGCTTTTGAATATATCAAGGACTGGGATGACGGGACTGGACTTTTGGCATCGATTTTCATGCTGCGTGTTGATGTTCCTGAAGGGGGCTTTGATTTCGACCGCTACGAGGTGAACGATGTCAGGGTTATGCCTTTTAGCGAGTTCTATGGTCATATCATGGATCATAATGATGAAGAGATGGGCAGAGGAATAAGGAATATAGAAGCAAGGCTGTAGAAGAGTATAATAAAGCCGTGGTATTTGTTCACAAGTACCGCGGCATTGTTTTTGGAGTTGCCCGGAACTGCGCTGTCCCGGGCGTGTTGTTATGAAGAATTGTATGAAAAAAGTTACTGTTTCTATTTCCAGAAGATTTTCATCTCCCGATGGATGTATATTAACATTCGAAACTTAAGTGAACATAAAACAGAAGACCCCTTTCGGTATTTTCTGTTAAATGAGGGAAAGCCAGCAATCATCATGACTACCGGCTTTTGTGTTATGAAGAAAAGTGTTCTTATGAGGGGGCCAAGAGGTTTGTTCCTCTTGATGTTATTACTATACATTTCCAACCTAAAGCAAAACATAAAGTCATGTAAACAGATTATGAACGTTACACGGAGATTATTAACAATATGTTCAAAGCATTTTTAATATGAGTTAAGGTTTTGAATTTATCATAAAGCTATCAAGAGGACAGAACCTCTTGTTAATATTGATAAAACACTTTTTCATAACTGCTGTCTGGTGAAGAACCAGACAGCATCCTCCCTAAAACAACAGCTGCCTTGATGGGCAGCTTTTTCTACTGTATGGCTATTTTGAAGGGCGCATCTGGGATATAATCTATAGTGGATATAAAAATATTGGAACGTGAGGGTTCGGAAAATGAGTAAAACGGCGATAGTTTATGCTTCAACACATCATGGAAATACAAAGAAAGTAGTGGATGCAATTGCAAGGGAATTCGAGGTTGATCTGATTGACGCAACTGTTACTACGGAGAAAGATCTGAGTGAGTATGAACTTATAGGTTTTGCTTCAGGTATCTACGCTGCACAATTCCACCAGCAGATTAAGAGTTTTGCACAGGCTAATCTTCCTCAGAATAAGAAGATATTCTTCATAATGACAAGTGCCATGAATAAGGATTTTTCAAAATCAATGGCAGAGTCCATAAAGGGTAAGAATGCTGAGATTGTTGGGAAATTTACCTGTCCTGGCTATAATACTTTTGGTCCATTTAAGCTGATCGGGGGGACTGCTATAGGCCGTCCTGATGAGAATGATCTTAAGGATGCAGTGGAGTTTTACAGGACACTTGTGAGAGTAGGAAGGCAATAAGACATATAGATGATACAGTGGACAATCAAGCAGATTTTTGATGGAGACTATGGATGTGAAGAATTGAAGCCTGGAGAAAAGCCAATGGTTTCAGTTACACTTATAGATGATGATGGGAATGAAAAGTATGTCTCTGTAGAGGATGAGTGGCTAACAGATAATGAACTTGAAGTCGGGGACAGATGGCCTATTATACATGTCAGATATGGTGTAATAGTTGCTAATAAAAGAAGTGAGCGGTACATTATAGCAGCGTCAGATGTAGCGGAATATCCAATCGTGATATCGCGTATTGTTGATGAGGATGATCCTTTTGATGATGGCGGTTATTATGGCCTTTATGATGGTGTTAAGGTTGAGCAGGCTAATGATATTCTGGATCTTCTCAGGGATAATGAGAAAACAAAAGCCAGGACAAAATTGAGAAAGACACTTGAACAATTGGTCCCGTACGTGGATGGTGTAGGGCCGATAGTGTTGGATGATCTTATTCCAGACGAATGGTACGATGCCTGGAAAGATATGGAAGGTATTGTGACAGCAGAAAAGCATATTGATGGATACTGGGACAAAAACATTATGGAGATAGGACTATGAAATTTAGTATGTCACTTTCGAAAGCAGAAAAGATTATGGCATTCCTCAATCAATTGAATCCTTAAGGAACATATAAAGCTTCACAGGATTACAGAGTCTATTCTTATGAAGCAGATACAATAGCTCAGGGCATAAAATCAAACAGTTCACTAAAGACTATAGAAAAAGTAATTCAGGAAGCTTTTCAGAACCTAGATATAGAGGGCGAGGATCTCAAGAAAATTGCTCAGGGTATAAAAGCGATTAGATAAACTTTGAAAGGATGCGTAAAGCGTAAGGCTTGATGGAAAGAATGTAATCATTGAGTGTAGTCCTAAACAGGAAGTTACAAAGCACATCGCAGTTAAGTATGGCTTTGAATATGAAGGTCAAAAGGATGGGCTGGACATTTATTTGCTAAAGTTAAATCGGAAGATTGACGATGATATTGAGCTGATTCCTTATTACAGAAATGATGACGAATCTTTTCCGTGGTATCAGGATACTGATGTCTGCAAACAGGTTGATAACATAGACCATGTGTATGATATTGATACTTTGCATGCTATGTACGATTTTCTTAGTAGCCATGGTAACTGCTACTACATAAAGTATCAGGGCAGACTTGTGGGGGATGTATCTCTTAGGGATAATGCAGAGCTTGCAATAGTTGTCTGTAAGGAGTATCAAAACCGTCACATTGGCAGAAGATGCATACTGAATATGATTGAACTTGCCCGAGAAAAAGGTATGACTAAAGTTAGAGCTAACATCTACTCTTTTAACACTCAAAGCCAGCGGATGTTTAAGTCCGTAGGTTTTGTCAGAACAGATGACGAATGGTTTGAGTACCGTATTTGAAGTGGAGTTTTGGTGGGAATATGAAGCTAGGCAGACTGGTAGCTAATAGGGAAGTACCTGTTCTTAAGCGTGCTAAGGACTTACTTGATGTAAAGGAGTAGAAGCTTCTTTGTGAGTTGGATAAACTATTGTAATACATTAAGAAAGATTGATGAAGGATGACTCTGAGTTTCAGTGGTTCCCGGTTTTTGATTATGCCTGAGAATGCAGAGATGGGGATATTTGGTGATGAGCATGGATGTAAACGAAAAAGATTGGAAGCTTTTCAGAAAGAACCTTCCTGACTGGCAGGAAAACTACATGGAAAAGCTGATAAAAGAATACGTAGATTTCCTTAAAGGCGACGGACTTGCATCTGACAAGTTCTGGGAGCTTGAAAAGAAGATCAAAAAAGATAAGAAGAATCCAGGAGTTCTGTTGCAGGATGTCAGAAGATCCAACTTTCATATGCATCTGGCATCACTTGTAAGATGCGAGGTTATCTCTATGGATGATCTGGAGGAATTCAGTGATGAGACCAAGGAAACTATTGAGAGAATGGTTAGTTGGTAATGAAAATGAAATTGTTGAATAAAAGAGGAAATCTGTATGGACCAGATAAGGTTAGGACAGGGTTTATTGATTATATGCTGTGTATTTTATCTGATATGGTGGGGCGTAGCATTCCATCCTAATCATGGCGACAGTCACACGTCAGGGATTGATGGGATTCTGCTGCTTATCACTGCAGCCTTTGGACTGACAGGCCTGGTTCTCAACATGCTTGGAATTATCAAAACACCACCTAAAAGAGGACTGGTATCAGGCCTTGTGATAATAGTTGCTGGAATTGTTACATATGTAGTGCTCCTTTATGGTTCAAGGATCATTTTACACAGGCAGGTAACGTCGGAACTCTTTTTGATAATAGGCTGGTCAATGCTTGAAGTGGCCTCGATTAACAGAGCGATTGCGTGGGAAAGGGTGTCTATAGATAGAGGCATTGTGTTCCTGATAATCGTAGCAGTGGCTGCAGTTTTGAGCTTGTATCTTTATCTGCAATATTTCAAAGTTAAGCCCATGACGGGGTATTTCTTTGGCATGGTTCCACTTATCACAGAGGCGATAAGCATGGGCGTGTTTGAAATTTTGACAAGGTAGGGGTAATCGAAAGGATATAGCGTGAACAGGATAAAAAAAGAAGATAGAGCCGTTTTTTATGTAAATCTGATACTGGTGATACTTGAAACGGTAGCATTTGCCCACGATATCTATGCGTTTCGGTTTGGACTTTTTGAGTGGTACACAGTGGACAGCAATGTGTTACAGCTTGTTGTATCGGTATGGGTGATTTACTGCGTTTTGAGAAATAAACAATTTCCGAAGATCCTCACTGTTGCACATTTTATTAGTGCAGTTGGCCTGACGGTCACATTTCTAATAGCTGCATTTGTTCTTGCTCCGGAAGGCGGGATTGCATATTATTTTCTTAACGATGTTGCGCCAATAAACCATTTTATCGGGCCGTTATTATCAGTGATCTCACTTCTCTTTTTAGAAAAGACTGAGAGGCTTTCGCTGAGTACAATCATATGGCCGGCGGTAGCGAGTCTTACATATGGTGCGATAGCACTGGTACTGAATGCTGTAAGAATAATGGACGGACCTTATTTCTTTCTAAAGGTATATGAGCAGTCTGCTGGTGTGATAATCCTGTGGTTTGCGATAATCGCTGTATTGTGTCTTGGACTGGCATTGTTGTATTACAAGATCAAATGGAGAAAGAGAGAAGTTAATCAGTAAAAATACTAAAAGAGATACTATCGGGATATCAGTAGAGAATGTGAATGAAGATGTAAGGAGCAGAACACGATGGCTCAGAGGACTGAGGCAATATATCAGGGTAGAACCATAGGAATTGAATCTATATATGCCTGGTTTGACAAGATCACATGGCTTCCTGAGGAACCTGCAGTATTATTGCAGGACTGATTATAAAAGCATGGATGCAATTTATAGCAGGAAGTTTTCAGCGTAATATTCATTTGTAAGCTCTTTTATAAAGCCCTCAGGCGCTCTGACAACGGTACTTTCGCGTATGTTCCGGATGATGAGCGGATACTTGGGGGCTTTTGTATTAAATCCGAGAAGGGCATATTTGTTGCCATCGAGGCCAACGAAGATCCTTTTATACATGCCTTTCCCAAGACCAAGGTGGGCATACTTCCATACATCACGGTTAAATTCCCTTTGAGCGATATCATCCTTGTCATGACCGTTATTTACGGTAAGTTTGCTGGTGAAGTCATTTTCGGAATATGAGATGCTGCCAAGAGAGATGGTCACACCATATTTTTCTTCAAGGCTTGCGACAGCTTCTTTAAAGTCTCTACGGAACTCAGTTAGGGTATTCTTGTTTATTTCCATTGTTATCTCCAATTAAAGATCAAAATAGTCTCTGATAGCAAAGCCAACACCGTTATGGTCGCTGTCCTTTGTAATATAGTTTGCAAGCTTCTTTATATCACTGCGTGCATTCATCATGACGACAGAAATTCCTGCGGTGCTTAACATATCGCGGTCATTGTCGGCATCTCCGATAGCCATTGTTTCTTCTATGGAGATATCCAGGAGAGAAGACAGAGTCTTAAGGGCGGTACCTTTTGATACTCCCTCAGCATTCATTTCAAGGCTTGTTTCTTCTGCAAGTGCAAATGTAAGGGGGAGGTTTATTAATTCCTCATAACCGCGGTGACGGTCTTCCTGATTTCTGAAGTATATGTTTATCTTGGTGATGGAATCGTGCTTTCGACTTTCAGCAGCCATGTCATCAACCTGCCTGGTTACTTTAAGGTACATTGGCTGGTAAACTCCCATATGGAAATCGTCCATGTGGTTGATATCAGCTGAAGATACAATGGATTCATTTTCTGTGAGGAAAGTGAGCATTCCGTCGTATTTATCTGCGACTTCAATTATTCTTTCAAAGCAGGAAGAAGGTACTTCTTTTCTGTAAATGACCTTCTTGGCCATGCAGTCATATATTATTGCGCCACTGTAGCAGATGGCATAGCGGATCATGGGAGTTATCTCAAAGTACTCCTTCATTTCAACAAGCGCTCTGCCGGTTGCGTAGGAGAGATGTACTCCTTTATCAGCTACCAATGAAAGATCATCAAGCGTCTCAGGGAGAATCTTTTTATCCGATGTAAGAAGGGTGCCATCCATATCCATTGCGATCAGGCTATAGGGTAAGAAGCCTTCTTTGTTGTTAGCTTTATTTGAAATAGGCATAATTACGTCCTTTTGCAATCTTTTGTTCATCCTTGCAAATTATACATGATTTTGAAGAAATGCCAAGGTGAGGCATATAATTTCAGACTGACTACTTGAATTCCATAACTGTCTTATGAAAGTCCATTTCTGTCATAATTGGTACATCAACTGTCTATTTAGATTCCATTAAATCCTGAAATCTTGATAAATACTCCCTTATTCTTTTTTTAGTCATCCTCAGTAACAATGAGCCAATCAAAAAATACATGATAATAATTATAAAAATCCAATGAAATTGATATGTGGATATTGCTGGGTGTTGTATAACATAATTACAGAGAGGGTACAAAACAAATAGGTAGAAAAAGCGATGAATATTGTGTTTTAACAAACCAGGAAGTAATATCATAAGCTCAGAAAGAGAAAACGGGCAGCCAAACGGCTAACACATACTACACAACCAAGAAAGGGGTAAATATTATGAGATTTAACGATGTTCAGGATACAAGAAAAGCAGAAGTTAAGAAAGAGCAGAGAAATGAAGCATTCCGCAAAATGTATGATGATTGCCTTGAGAAGCTTTCAGCATTCTACAATAAAGAGAAGATGACAGCAGCTTTTGGAGCAACATTCACTCTCTGATTCTTCAAAGGATAGATGAAACTTAAATGAAACGGAATAGAATAATATATCCCCGGAGACGTTGATCGATTTTGGTCAATGCTCCGGGGACTTTTACGTTATAATATTGATACATTATGATGAAGTGAGGGGGATAGATTTTTGGAAGAGATTTTTGATGTAACAGATGATAATGGTTTTCCTGTGGGCAAGACGGTTACAAGGTTTGAGGCTCATGATAAGGGAATTCCTCATAGAACAGCTCATATATGGATAGTCCGTAAGGCTGGTGATTCATATCAGGTGCTGCTGCAGAAAAGAAGCGCCAATAAGGAATCGTTTCCTTTGATGTATGACACTTCTTCAGCAGGGCATATCCAGGCAGGTGATGATCCTTTGGAATCAGCGCAGAGAGAACTGTTCGAGGAACTGGGAATAAAAGCGCATGAGGGTGACTTTACCTTCGCAGGTAAGTTCCATATCAAGTATGAGATGGAATTCCATGGCAAGATGTTCAGGGATAATGAGGTTGCTTTTGTATATGTCTATGAAAAGCCAGTGGATGAGACGAAGCTTGTCCTCCAGACCGAGGAAGTAGAATCGGTTAAATGGTTTAATATAGATGAAGTACTTGAAGGCTGCAAACATCGGGATGGAACGTTCTGTGTTCCGATGGAGGGACTTGAGACAGTGATGAAGTATCTGGGATATGATCAAGCGTAATCTTCGGGAAACATAATGATATCGCGGATCATTGTAGTGATGAAGTCACGGCATTTTCCGCAACCAGTCCCGCACCCAGTTGCTTCCTGGACTTTTTCATATGTATCAGCACCATTTTTGACTGCATCGAGGATTTTGCCATAATTAACGTTTTTGCAGGAGCATGCGATTTTATCTTTTTTCATATCAGATAACCCTCCAAAGAATGATTGTGACAGTATAGATATCGGCAATTGTTTGAAGGGATATTACGTGTATTATCAAAAAGGTAGGGGTTATTGTTGCAAATAAGAGAATTAACAGAGGCTGAGCGAGAAGCCTATGATGAAATGATTAAGAATGCAAAACAGCTCACAATCTTCGGAACGGAAGAGGAGCTAGATGCAAATGACTATATATTTGAAGGAGAAGAAGGAGACGAGTGATGCCACAGTCGTGGAGCAGTATAAGGAAAAAACTTGAGCAGGATCTTTTATGTGAGAACTTAAAAAGCAGAGTTCAGTATTTCAGGACAAATTACCATGGAGCACCGGATGATTACGGAAGATTTGCTGTAAGGATAGATGGGAAGGAAGTTTTTCAGGCAAATCCATATAATGAAATGGCAATATTCAGGTATGGAGCTGAAGTTAAAAGGGAGCAGAATATTCCCGGACGAGAGTGGACTGATGATGGGGAAATAATCAATCAGGAGGTAAATCTTGCTGCAGAAGAAGAGGGTAGGATCAGGGCAGCAGAAGATGGTATCGTTGATTCCTGTTTAGTTCCCTATTCCATAAAAAAGTATCTTAATCAGGATATAAAGGATAGCCTTGCCGACGAAGATCCAATTATAAGGATGCTGGCGATTTTTGACAGAAGAGTGGGAAAAAGGACTCTGAGGGATATTTCTAAGACAGTGCAGGAACAACCTGAATGGTTGCAGGAGTTTTACAGATTGAGACTTGATGCTGAAGGGATAAAGTATTGATGTGCTAAAAAATTGTTTGGAGAAAAGATGGATTTTGTAGTTAAGCAATACAGAAAAAGGAGGACCTGAATATGAGCAGAAAAGATTTTGGAGCAAAACCATTTAGTTATCCGCAGCCGGTATGGATTATGGGGAAGTGGAAAGGCATTGATGTAATAATAGTATTTATGCAGGGCGGTGCTTTGTAATGAGGTGCCGTTCTTTTTTGCGCTATTAGAAGGATAGATACTCAGTTTTTACCATAGCGGATATGCATTGTGGTATCCAGGTTTCGTATAATTATCATAACAACAAGTCTGAAATATGAACAAAAGGGAGAGGTTATGCCAAAAGCTATATAGATTATATCCATCAATCTTTAATTTTGTTGAGTGAGTAAGTGAGTGAGTTTTCAAAATGGTGGGTTGTCCTTTAAATACTGTGGTTTATAAACTTGATAAAGGGACTGCTTTGGGAGGGAAAATGTCTGAAACAAAAGATAACAGGTTCGCATCAGGCGTTAATGCCATTATGGCAGTTGTTTTCATATTAAATCTGATATATTCACGTGAGGATAATATTATAATGATCGCGCTGACAGGCGGAGGAAGGCTTGTAGACATCTTAAGCGCAACTAATGCATCTGTTTATAGTGGCTTTCAGGTACATAGACTTATCACTTACGGATACTTGCAGCCAGCCATATGGCATCTTCTTGCAAATGTATATGCACTGTGGTATGTGGGGCTATACCTGGAGAAGGCACTTGGACTTACGCGGCTATTCGTGATCTATCATGTGGGACTCATCGTTCCATGCGCAGTGTTTCTCTTTATTCTTCCAAATGGTGTCATGTATGGCGCATCTCCAGCCATTTTCTGCTGTCTAGGCCTTATGGCTTATTAAGGACAGAAATCTTATCAGTAAATACCTAAGCTTAAGAGGATTCAGGTATCTTTTATGCTATATGATAATCTCAAATTTCCTTGGCATTGGGACTTTTGTAGTCCATTTCCTTGGATTTTTGGTTGGGCTAATGCTTGGGATTTTTGTTAATGGGAGCAGATATCAGCACAGTGAGGAGTGAAATATGTATATACCAGATCTAAAGGTTTCAATGATAGATCCAGAGATAAATGCAGGGTTTATATGTAATTACCTGAGCAGGGAAAAGTCAGAGAAAAGCTGATAGTATCGAGGCATTCTTAGATGAAGCCTATGAGATCATAAAGACAAACTTGTAAAAGGAGACTAGCTATGGATTACACAGACAACAAGGTAAAAGTGACGGTGACAGAAAGTCATTGCCCAAAGTACAAGGTGGGAGATGCCATCAGGTTTAAAGGAAGTGATCTTGATAAAGAGCACAGTGTAAAACTGCAGAACTGGCTATTTTCTTAGCTTTACTTTTTATACAAAAGTCTTTCATAATCTTTACTTTTCAGGGATCAAAAGGTAAAATAAGTAAAGATTATGGAGGGAAGTACAATATGATCTCATATGAAGGTTTGGAAAATGCACTAAAGGAAAGAGGAATTGGTAAGACTGAGCTTTCAACTGAGCTTGGTCTGTCTACAAGGACTGTGGCTAAAATTGCAAAGGGTGAGAAGTTGTCGCCAAGAAGCATAAAAAAGATAGCAGAATATCTCGGAAAAGATCCTGACTTTTTAATGAAAAGTGTTTCAGATAATAAAATCTTGCAGTTGCTTCGTGAGGAAAAAGATATAAAGCTTCCTGGAGGGCTCTATCATGAGCTACAGGTAAGAATGACATATAATTCCAATCATATCGAAGGATGTAAGCTTTCAGAAGATCAGACAAGGCATATCTTCGAAACTGATACAGTTGATATCGGCGATGGCGTTCCTGTTGATGATATTCTTGAAACAGTGCATCACTTCCGCGCAATTGATTATGTAATAGATATAGCAGAGGAAGAACTTTCAGAGGATATAATCAAAAGGCTTCACTACATAATAAAGCATGATACAAAGGATTCAACTTTGTCATGGTTTGCGGTTGGAGATTATAAAAAACGTGCAAATGTCGTAGGGGGCAGAGAGACTTCGAAACCATCTGAAGTGCATAAGCATATGGAGGCACTTCTTAAAGAGTATAATTTAAAAAAGATTGTAACAGTAGAAGATATAATAGCACTTCATGCTGAGTTTGAATATATTCATCCATTCCAGGACGGAAACGGAAGGGTAGGAAGGCTTGTAGCATTAAAGGAATGCCTCAGACACAATATTGTGCCATTCATCATTGAGGATTCCAAGAAGAATTATTACTACAGAGGTCTCAAGGAATGGAGAAATGAAAAAGGATGGCTCATAGATACTTGTCTTGATGGACAGGATACATTTGTAAAGCTTCTTGATTTACTAGAAATTGAGCATGATTGAGATAGTATATGGAACGGAAAATTTGAAGATAATAATTCCAGCTATGTCGTTTGTGATCCAAAAGCTTGGAAGGGGTGTTGGATATAAATATGCTCACAATTATCCCAATCATTGGATAGAGCAGCAGTATCTTCCGGATGCGATAAAAGACATGACATTCTATGAGCCGAATGATATCGGTCATGAAAAAGATATAAAAGAGTATTTCAGAAACATAGGCAAAAATCCGCAAAGATATGAATATAAGGATCCTTCTGAAGAGGGTAATCCGGAGAGACCGTGGGAATAATACCAAAGGATTTCGCATGAAGGATGGATGGGCATAATGAAAGCATCTACCCTTATTACCATGAGCTTTAATCAAAGTGGCGTTTGTAGGAAGAAAATAAAGATGGGAAGGCTTTAGATATATGTGGATTGTGTTTGCACTGTTATCGGCAATATTTGCTGCATTGACATCAATATTGGCTAAGATAGGAATTGAAGGAGTTGATTCTAATCTGGCTACGGCCATTCGAACTGTGGTAGTGGTAGGAATAGCTTGGATTATGGTTTTTATAACTCATGCACAGAACGGTTTATCAACGATCGGTAAAAGAAGCTGGATATTTCTTATTCTTTCAGGTTTAGCTACGGGTGCTTCATGGTTATGTTATTACAAAGCATTGCAGATGGGAGAAGCTTCCAAAGTAGTGCCTATAGACAAGCTCAGTGTGGTGATTACGCTGGTGCTTGCATTCGTGTTCCTGCATGAACAGTTTACAGTAAAATCAATCTTAGGATGTATCTTGATTGGAGTCGGAACATTGCTGATGGTAGTATAATATTTCAGGATAATCCAAAAAACTACAAATCGGTTTTTCTGGTTAAAACAGGAGGCGCCTCATGAAATTAAATCGCATTCATCATATTGCGGTGATTTGTTCCGACAAAGACACTGCTCTGAACTTTTACCATAATAAGCTTGGCTTTCGAATTCTGCGAGAGAACTATAGACCGGAACGGGATGATTGGAAGATTGACCTTAAGCTCGATGATAGCGAAATTGAACTTTTTATTATGAAGAATCATCCACTCCGTCCTTCTCCCGAAGCTTACGGATTGCGTCATCTTGCTTTCCGTGTAGATAGTGTAGATGAGACCGTCGCAGAATTGGAGTCTATGGGTATCCCTTGTGAACCGATACGACGGGATGCTTTCACGGGTGAAAAAATGACGTTTTTCCGTGACCCGGACGGGCTTCCTTTGGAAATACATGAGTAAACTACTTGTGACAAATGAGATTGCTAAAGCTGTGACGTGTGAACAACTTCTTTCTCAGTTCATCTTCGAGTGATTTTAATGTTTTTGAAAGCGTAGGCTGTGTGACATGAAGCATGTCCGCAGCCTTTGTCATATTCTCTTCCCTTGCGACGGCAAGGAAGTATCGCAGGCTTTTGATCTCCATAGAATTCTCCTGTTCACAATGCACTCAAAAATGCTTCGCATTTTTTCGTTCTTCGGCATTTGCTGAATATATGGATTTATAATTTAGTGCTTATGAGAGCAAGCTCCCAACGCACTAATTACAAATCCGTATGCACTGTTCATTACTGCATGACATTCCGTTTTGGAATATCACGATATTCATTTTATTCATTAGCGAAGAATTCATCAGGTAAATATAATGAGGATACGAGGTAGGACAGATGGAAGTAAAAGCCCTGATAGAAAATCTTACAGACAGTGGATGCTCTGCGGAAGGAACAAGAAGAGCAAAAGCACTTTACGAAGCCGGAGATATGGACGGGCTCGTAAAGTATCTTCGAAAATGTCGATGTGATCTGGTGGAGGAAATTATATTATGACTAAAGAAGAACAGGGAATATTATGAATATACTTATATTGAATGGGTCTCCCAGACCAAACGGAAGCACTGCAGGAATGATAAAAACTTTCAAGACCGAAGCTGAATCCGCAGGACATACCGTGAATACCGTGGATGTTTGCAGGAAAAATATACACGGCTGTCTCGCCTGCGAATATTGTCATGGTAAAGGTGACGGCGAATGTTCACAAAAGGATGATATGTCAGAAATATATGTGCTGCTTCGTGATGCGGATATGCTGGTTCTTGCATCTCCGATCTATTACCACAATGTATCAGGACAGCTTAAGTGCGTGATCGACCGTTTCTATGCGTTATTGTATCCGAAGGCGCCGGGAAGGCTGAAGAAAGTAGCCATGTTTTTGGCCTCCGGTGATCCCGATATGTATGACGGAGCCAAATTCTCTTATGACGGAGACTTCCTCGGATATCTTGGACTTGAGGATATGGGGATTTTTACGAATCATGACAAGGGAGTTATGGAAAAGATCAGTGAGATGGTACAGAGGATGTGATGGGATGAAAAGAGTATTTCTGGGTTTATTGCTTTTTGTCATGCTTTTTATTGTTTCAGCCTGTACGGGAAAGGATACTGACAGAGAAACAGAGCAACTGACCGAAGACACTTCGACCAGTTTTGAATCAGACACAGCTATGCCGATCCATTGGGAGGGAGAGGACACACATCAGAACTTCTCGGTGATGAGACTATAAAATCAATTGCAGAAGCTCACGGAGTAACATCTGCGCAGGTTATTCTGCGATGGGATCTGCAAAGAGGTATCGTGGTCATACCGGGATCAGGAAATCCGGATCATATAAAGGAGAATCTTGATCTGTTCGGGTTTGAGCTTACAGAAGATGAAATGGAGCAGATCTCAGTGTTGGATCGAGGTGAAAAGCATGACTGGTATTGACTGAATTATTTGATTCTTTATTTGCGTAGCGTACTATCCTTTATTGATAAGCTGGAAAACTTCTTTAAGGAGAACCTGAAATAATGATAACGGTTGAAGAAATACTGGAATATCTTAATTCGGACAGAATAGAGGATATGACAGAGGAGATGCATGAGTGTTCCATGAGGCAGAGCCAGGCGGCCATAAAGCAGACCATGGAGTTAAATACCAGGTATCATACACCGGAAGAAATTGTCCGGATTATGTCAGTGCTGACAGGTGGGGAAGTGGATGAGAGCTTCAGACTGTTTCCACCTTTTTATACCGATTTTGGAAGAAATATCCACATTGGAAAAAATGTATTCATCAATTCCGGCTGTAGCTTCCAGGATCAGGGCGGCATTTACATCGGCGATGATACCCTGATTGGGCACAGGGTCGTCCTTGCAACTCTGGATCATGATTTGAACCCTTATGACAGACACCTTCTATGTGCGCCTATACATATTGGAAATAGGGTTTGGATTGGAGCAGGAGCTATAATTACAAGAGGTGTGACAATTGGTGATGGTGCTGTAATTGCAGCCGGAGCTGTTGTGACAAAGGATGTTGAAGAAAACACAATTGTGGGAGGCGTTCCTGCAAAATTTATCAAGAAGATAGAGAATGTTGAACCGATAGAAAAGAAATAAAGGATGGGATGATATGAGTAAAGTTTTAGTGATTTCTACAAGCCTTCGTGCAAAGAGTAATTCCGACATACTTACGGAAAAGCTTATAGAGGGAGCAAAAGCTTCAGGTCATGATGTGGAATATATAGGCCTGAAAGGGAAAAATATCGGTTTCTGTATAGGTTGTCTTGCCTGTCAGAATACCCAGAAATGTGTCATTAAGGATGATGCTGCTGAGATTGCAGAAACAGTAAAGAATGCAGATACCCTTGTATTTGCAACTCCGATTTATTATTACGAGATGAGCGGCCAGATGAAAACTCTTTTGGACAGGCTCAATCCGCTGTATCCTTCAGACTATAAGTTTAGGAATGTATATATGCTCTCTGTTGCGGCTGAGGATGAAGAGTTTGTGCCTAAAAAGGCTGAAAGCGGACTTCAGGGATGGATTGACTGCTTTGAAAAGGCTCAGTTTTCAGGCTCCTTATTCTGCGGTGGCATAGGTGATATGGGTGAGGCATCCGGGAAAACAGAAGAGTTAAACGAAGCCTTCGAATTTGGTAAAGCTCTAAAATAAAGGAAGTCTGCGATGAAAACGAAAATGATTTTTCTGGCATTCTGTATGACCATAATGTTTTGCATGAGCGCCTGTGCAGGGACAACCAAAAACACAAGCTCAGATCTGGGTGCCGTAACTGAAATATCAGCATCAGAAAATAATGAAACGGAAAGTCCAGAAGAGAATGTTATGTCGGAGGGAACAGCTATGTATCATACAGAAGAAATATGGTGTGAGAATGGCAATAAGAAAATATATGGAATGGCCTATATCCCTGAGGGTGATGGAACATATCCTTTGGTAATCTTTTCTCATGAACTTGGAAATAATCACGAAGCAGGAATAAGATATGCAGAGAGGCTGGCTGAAAATGGGATTGCTGCGTATACCTTTGACTATGGCGGAGGAAGTGTAGCGGGAACCGATAATAAGAGCAGTGGAAGTAATTCAGAAATGTCAGTCATGACAGAAGCAGATGATCTCGAGCTGGTGCTTAATGTAGCTAAAGAATGGGATTTCGTTGATCCGGAAAAAGTATTTCTTCTTGGAGGAAGCCAGGGTGGTCTTGTTACCATAGTTGCAGGGGCAAGGAATCAGGAGAAAATAGCAGGAATGATGCTTATGTATCCTGCACTTTCGATTAAAGAAGATCATGGAATTACCCAGTACAGCTCTGTAGAAGATGTACCTGATGATGTGCCATTATTTGGTGGTTGGATGCATGTAGGAAAGAACTATGTTACAGATATTTGGGAAACAGACTTTTATGAGCTTCTGGAAAATTATGAAGATAAGATTCTTCTCCTGCATGGAGATAAGGATGGTACCGTTCCGGTCTCGTATTCGGAAAGAGCAGCCGGGATTATAAAGGATTGTGAGTTTCATGTAATAAAAGATGGTGGACATGAATTTTATGGACAGCCATTTGAAGATGCAATGACATACATATTGCAGTATATAAAGGACCAGCTTGCCGCAGAAAATGAATCAGCAGAGGATGAAACTATTGGAGATAGTTCTATGACAATGAAAATCGGCGATACAAAAGTTAATGTGGATTGGGAAGACAATCAGGCTGTAGAGGCACTGAGGAATATGGCTGAAGACGGTGATGTTACAATCCAGATGTCAATGTATGGCGGTTTTGAACAGGTGGGCTCAATTGGACAGAGTCTGCCGAGAGATGATAAGCAGACAACAACGGGTTCAGGCGACGTTGTACTATACTCAGGAAATCAGATGGTAGTGTTCTATGGTTCTAATAGCTGGTCATATACAAGACTTGGACATATATCTGATAAGAATACGGAAGATATGACTGATCTTCTTTCCAATGGAGATGTTACTATAACCATTAGCATTGAATAAAACGGGCTTTTTTTGAAAATGTCCGTAAAATGTCCGCATAATGCAGTTTTTCCAAATAATAGGTGATATATAAATGAATAATCTAGTGGATATAGAAGATTATACGAAAAGATTGACAGAAACATTGGTATTTCAAATACTGAAGCATACTATAATGATGAATCGTTGCAAAAAGGCTTGTTGATTTTGCGGAAGAACAAAAGAAGAATCCGGATAATGGCTTTGATTCTGATCGAGATAAAATGGTCATTGTCTTTGACGGAGATATCTTTGAGGCAAAGGTTCAGGGATATGCTTTGTTAGAGACAGACTGGAATTGGTATAAGATATAAATGTTTTCATAGTCATCTGGCGGATAAATACTGCCAGGTGGCTTTTTTTATTGTGTGAAAACGGATATAGTAGAAGATAAATATCTGAAAATTATTGGAGGAGAAGAAGAAAATTGGGGACAATTAAAGATTACAGAAATATGGTAGAGCAGCCTTGGGGAAAAATGTTCTATGATCTTATTTACAAACAGTTAATTATTCCCAATGACAATATAAATAAGGTACTGGATTTTGGAGCAGGGTTCTGTATAACTGCGGATCACTATGCCAAGAATCATGATGTTACTGCGGTAGAGCCCAGTGAAGAGATGCGTGAACTTCGCGTTAATACTTGCAATTATACATTGGTGCCTGGAGGAATAGATTATTTACAGAGTATAGGAGATAATACTTTTGACGTGGTCATCTGTCATAACGTTCTTGAATATGTTGATGATATGAGTGGTGTGCTTGCACAGTTAATAAGAGTCCTAAAGCCAGGCGGCATTCTATCAATAGTAAAGCATAATGAATATGGTAAGGCATTTGCGTATGCTGTGTTAAACGACAATCCCGCGGCAGCATTAGATGTTCTTGATAAGTACACCGAAGAAAGTGCTTTTGGAAGCAGAAATGTGTATAGCAACGAGTATCTTGCTGATTTCTTTGCTGATGATGCAGAGCTAAAAGATGTTTTTGGTATAAGGACATTATTTGGCTTGTCATCAAACAATGAGATCAAATTCAATGAAGAATGGTATAGCAACATGCTTGAACTGGAAACAAAGGCTGGAGCAATTGATGAGTATAAGAAGGTCGCTTTTTATAATCACCTGGTATTTAGAAAGAAATAAAAAAGAGAAATGAACATAAGAAAAATGACTGAATCAGACCTTTTGAATCTATATGGGACATTATCGGATTCAGAAGTTATGGAATATATAGAAGAACCGTATACATTGGATAATGCTCATACGCAAAGCTTGTAAGAGAAAAGATTCCTCGAGCATGGGAGATGTTGCCTTAGTGAAAGAATATTTATATCATGGATCCCCAAATAAATATGATAAGCTGATACCTAATCAGGCTCATGATGTTGGATTTAAGGAAGGGTGCCAGTTAGCTGTATATGCCACTTCCAATAAGAATATGGCTATTTGTTTTGCACTTGGATGTGTTTCGGAAGGAGAGGATGCAGAACGTATCATGATGCCAGAATATGGGGATAAAATGATTTTTAAACACTGTCATCCTAATTATGGTGGAAAAGGATATTTATACTGTCTTGATAAGGGAAAGTTTAAGCCGGCAATGGGATCACAGTGGGTGTGCTATGAAGAAATAGTGCCAGATAATGTTATTGAAATTTATGTGGATGATTATCTGGATTTGTGTGTGGTGGAAGAAAATGAAGAATTATGATCAGACTACAAAGAGTTGAAGCAAAAGATAGGGATTTGCTTTGGAACATGAGTGAAAGAGGTAAGTATGGCATCAACTAAAGAGTACCTGGATTTTATATTAGGACAGCTTTCGGGGCTTGATGAAATAACATATAAGGCAATGATGGGCGAATACATCATCTATTATCGCGGCAAGATCGTTGGTGGTATCTATGATGACCGCTTCCTTGTAAAGAACGTAAAGGCAGCGGTAGACAAGATGCCTGACGCTGATCTGGATCTTCCCTATGAAGGGGCAAAAGAGATGCTGCTCGTGGATGATGTTGATAATAAGGAGTTTCTGAAAGAGCTTTTTGAAGCAATGTATGATGAACTTCCGGCTCCAAAGAAAAAGAAGTGAGGAGGAACTGTATGCTAGTTGTTTTTGAAGGGTTGATTTTGAGCTTTTGGCTGTTACTGATCTGCGTAGTTGGTATTGCTAAAGATGGTCCTGTTGGACTTGTAGTTTTTTATGAACAGGAAGTTCAGGATAAGGTGGTTGAACTTGGCCTTATTACAAAAGAAAAGATAAAGCATGTAAGTATTATTACGAGCTTGGCATTGTTTCTTCCCATGCTGACAGTAATCCCTTTAACTGTTTATTTCTATAATGGTGTCAGTGATTTTCTCGATGGATTTATTCAGCTCGCAGGTATTTATCTGATTGCAGGTCTATTCGACCGGATCTTTATTGACTGGTGGTGGGTTGGACATACCAGGGCGTGGATCATACCGGGAACAGAGGAGTTCATGCCTTATATTCACGGGAAAACATTGGCGGGTAAATGGATTGGGACTTTGCTTGGATTTCCGATAGTGGCGGCAATCCTGGCATGGGTTATGCAACTGGCAGGGTAAAAACAATAATTTCCGCTGGGAGAAGTTTGAAATGATAAAAACAATTGTTGTTGCATTAGTATTATGCTTTATGGAAATAGCCTGCCTGAAGAAGGAGAAGATATATTACTGGCAGATGGCCAGGCAGTTTACATTGAGGATGATCAATGTTGTGTTTTCTCTTTCAGGAAATTTTCGGGAAAAACTGGTACGAAATCGGGAAAAAGTGGGAAGGTTATAGGGTTTTTTTATCAAAATTATTATGAAAAGATTTATTACATTCTTTCTTATAACTACATTTCTGGCTCTATCAGGATGCGGAAACAAAAATGATGATAATGTATCTGTCATAGGTGGAGCAGATGGGCCGACATCAATCTATTTAAAGGCTAATAATGACACAGGTGATTTCACACAGATTGATCAAGAAACTGCGAAGCTCATGATGGAGCTTGATGACGGTCATGTGATCTTGGATGTTCGTACAGAGGATGAGTATGCTGAGGGGCATATCCCAGGGGCGATTCTGATTCCCAATGAAAGTATAGGCACAGAGCAGCCATCAGAGTTACCAGACTTGGAACAGATAATACTTGTTTACTGCAGAAGTGGAAGGAGAAGCAAGGAGGCTTCTCAAAAGCTTGCTGATATCGGATATACGAATGTCTATGAATTCGGTGGAATAATCGATTGGACTGGTGAAATAGTTACCGATGAAGCAGCAGAAGAGACGGAGGAAGTTGTTTCAATGAAACTAAAGATTGATGGTACAGAGGTCCCTGTGACTTGGGAAGATAATGATTCTGTTGATGCTCTGAAAAATATGAGTCCTCTTACTGTGGAAATGTCAATGTATGGTGGGTTTGAACAGGTCGGCTCCATTGGAAAGGGCATTGCCCGTGACGATAAGCAGACTACAACTGATTATGGAGATATAGTTTTGTACTCAGGAAATCAGATTGTCATATTCTACGGCAGTAACTCATGGGCGTATACAAGGCTGGGGCATATTGATATGTCACAGGAAGAATTGACAGATTTGCTGGGAAGTAAGGATGTAACTGTGACGTTGGAGTAGGGAGATAAGAAGAATGTTTTTCAAGAAGAAATCTGAAAAGCTAATCTATGACAAGGAAAATAAAAAGCCGGTTATTAAGGCAAGCATTTGTAATGGTGAAATGGTTGCCGGTTTTCAGGATATTCATACCGGGGCTTTTGATGAAGTGATGCTTGTAAAGAACGATGCAGAAATAGCTGATTTTATGCATCTGTATGGGATTACGGAAAAGGTTGAGAAGATTTACTGATGGAATTTGTAATAAAGCATTTTAAAGAGCTCAGCACCACAGAGCTTTATGAGATATTAAAAACCAGGGCGGAGATTTTTGTAGTAGAGCAGGATTGTGTATATCAGGACTTGGACGATAAAGATCAGGATGCGATACATATATTTTGTTGGAATGATTCCGGCAGAGTTGCAGGATGAGTAAAAACGTGAAGGTGTTTGTGATGCTATAGAAACCGATAAGCATTCCTCGGCATCTTTTTTGGCCAAGGGAATTGCACAAATAGCCAGTATGGATGTTTTTAAATACAAAAAAATAGTTAGCTGTCTGGCTGAGATGGATGAAATATAGTCGTAATACTGAGCATCAGCTCATGAGTGCGCTGCACTTGTGGAAGTATATTAAGTTAAATAGTTTGTGTGTTAAAGGAGGAAACAGATGAGCAGAGTTAATTTTGGAGCAAAACCACTAATGTACCCGCAGCCGGTTCTTATCATTGCAACATATGATGAGAATGGAGTGCCGAATGCTATGAACGCAGCATGGGGTATAACCACTGATTTTAAAGAGATTTCAATCAGTTTGTCTGAGCACAAGACTACAGACAATCTTGCAAAGAGAGGTGCGTTCACAGTAAGTCTTGCTACAGAAGGCCAGGTGATTCCCTGCGACTATGTTGGGATAGAATCAGGAAGAAAAGTACCTGATAAATTTGAAAAGGCCGGTTTCCACGCAACAAAAAGTGAGTTTGTTGATGCACCTTTGATTGATGAACTTCCTGTTGCTCTTGAGTGTAAGGTAAAGAGCTTTGAAGATGGCATTCTGATTGGAGAAATCGTAAATGTCTCTGCAGATGAGAGCGTAGTGACAGATGGAGCAGTTGATATCACAAAGGTTAAGCCTATAAGCTTTGATCCATTTGGTAATGGATATTACGGAGTTGGAGAAAAGGTGGGCAATGCTTTTAAGGATGGCATGCAGTTGAAATGATAAAGAGATTCAAAGAGGTAAGTGGTCTTTACATAGAAAAAATCTACGGTCAGGATAGACTTGCTTTTGCAATGTCAGATACGTCTGATCTGTATGACCTGGTCGAATATGCCCGGTGTGGAGGGTATCAGGGCTCTGTGATCAAGTTTTACGACTGAATGGCCATCAGGGGTATGAGAATATGAAGAAGGTTAGAATTACGGTTAAGAAGATTGCTCGATATGAGGATCTTATGGCAGAGTATGAAAATCCAATAGAACATGCTTGTTTTATGAAGCTCGGACAGACTTTTGTCTGCAATGGATGGGAAAGACCGGAAGGTTTCTGTGAAAGTGCCTGGGAGACACTTTCTCCTTTTGTAATGACTCTGGCCCATGGCGGAGAAAACTTCTATGGCGGCTGGATGAAGAATCCTAAGTCCGCGATGATTTCCTGCAATGATGGATTCAGGCCGGTGAGTTTTTTGATTGAGACGATAGATGAAGATAGTACGAAGTGATTACATGTTGGAAGCATACTGATCTACCAATACTTAATAAAACATACAGGAATCAGGGCGCCAAAGTAGTATAATATATTTGTTGCAATTATAAATTGTTGGAGGAGGAACGAAATGGCAGACATTACTGAAATCATTAAAAAGGTTAATGAAAACAAAGAGCTTATGGCGCAGATAGCAAAAGCTGATCCTAAGCAGGGAGTGGAGCTTCTCAAGAAAGCCAACATTGATGTTTCTGAAGATGACATCAAGAAAGTTCAGGCAGCAGTGGCGGATGGAAAGCTTGATCTTGGTGATCTGAAGAATTTGGCAAGCGGTTTGTTTAAAAAGTAATAGGTTAAAAATATCATAATACATTTATCCCGACACATGGCAATGAGGGTTTGGCTATGTGTCGGGATTTTTTTGTGTCGACCTACTAAGTCGTGCGAGCCGACGTGGTAGAACCTCCATGAAATTGCCCTTTTGTGGGATTATTTATTCCAGGATAGCGTGGGAGGTAGAGCATCCGTTTCATACGCGGAAGGTTATGGGATCATAGCCCATTCCTGGGACTCTTTTCCTATCCTTGCAAGGATTAATCGTATGGGTAAGCAGGAACTGTGGAGGGACAATTCACCAATTTGGGCAAGACCTCAGGTTGATTTTTACAGAATGTTCAGGGATGATCTCTTTTACCAGGTTGTTGGTCATATACCGGTAGAAGAGCCTCTTGACATGGGAGGAGTACTGACATTGGATCTATTTTCAACATACTCAAATGGTGATCCGTATGGAAACCAGAAGATATACATTGTGGATACAGAAACGAGGAAATATATAGAAGCATTGTA
The DNA here is from genome assembly GCF_045999815.1 of Butyrivibrio sp. NATIVEDY162. Classification (GTDB taxonomy): domain Bacteria; phylum Bacillota; class Clostridia; order Lachnospirales; family Lachnospiraceae; genus Butyrivibrio. Next base: position 1,921,474 of record NZ_CP172573.1, on the reverse strand, counting down.
ATTTAATTATGAAAGTTTATGAAAACTATATTGAATTATGAAGAATTATGAAAGTATAATGGATTATGAAGAATTATGAAAGGATGTCATGTTATGAAAAAGAATAATCCATTTACTCTTACTTTTGGAAAACAGCCAAATGAATATATATCCAGATATGAAAATACGGATATGATCTTAAGTACATTTGAGGCTGACAATCCAATCAGTCAGGCATATCTTATCGAAGGAATCAGAGGAAGTGGCAAGACTGTACTTATGACTTCAATAACAAATGAACTTGGGAAGGATAAGGATTGGATTGTAATAGACCTAAATTCAACGCAGGATCTTATCAATGACTGTGCTATGCGTTTGATCGATTCCTGCAAGAAAATTCCGGATTTCTTTAAACAGGGATTCAACATATCCATCGCAAGTTTTGGTATTGGTGTTAATGGAAATGATACTCCTCAGGATAACGTAAGCATCATAGATAATATGCTTTCTTCATTAAAAAAGCATAATAAAAAAGTAATCATTACTATTGATGAAGTAATGCATGATGACAACATGCGTCACTTTGCGAGCCAGTTTCAAATTTTTGTTAGAAAAGATTATCCGGTTTTCCTGTTAATGACAGGATTATATGAAAATATCTATGCAATCCAGAACGACCCAGCTCTCACTTTTTTGCTTAGAACCCCGAAAATAACATTAGAACCACTAAGCTTGCATCAAATAACGAAACAGTATGCAGATATTTTTCAGATTGATGAAGACGATGCCAAGAACCTTGCACGGATAACTAAGGGATATGCTTTTGCATTCCAAGCACTAGGTCTTCTATATTATGAATATAGAGATGAAATGGAGTTAAGAGAAATTCTCCTCAAGCTTGATGATATGCTTGATGATTTTGTATATAAAAAAATATGGTCCTCATTATCAAAGCAGGATAGAGCAGTCATTCTTGCAATAAAAAAGGATGAGACCAAAGTCAGTGAAATATGTAAGAAGGTAGGCATGACATCTGCTGTTTTCTCAAGATACCGTGATAGACTGATAAAAAGAGGTATAATCATATCTTCTGGACATGGTTATATTTCTTTGCTGCTTCCTCGATTTGGGATTGTTGCTAAAACTTATGAATAAGGTCTTCTAAACAAGGTTTTTATGAAAAGATTTGTTGCATTTTGTCTTATAATTACATGGCTGGCTCTATCAGGCTGTGTAAACAAAAATGATGATAATGTATCTGTCATAGGCGGAGCGAATGGACCGACATCAATCTATTTAAACGCAAGTGATGACACAGGTAATAATTTCACGCAGATTGATCAGGAAACCGCAAAGCTTATGATGGAGCTTGATGACGGACATGTAATTGTGGATGTGCGTAGGGAAGACGAGTTCGCTGAAGGACATATCCCAGAGGCGATTTTGATTCCCAATGAAAGTATAGGCACTGAGCAGCCAACAGAGTTACCGGACTTGGAACAGATTATACTTGTTTACTGCAGAAGTGGACGAAGGAGCAAGGAGGCTTCTCAAAAGCTTGCTGATATCGGATATACGAATGTCTATGAATTTGGTGGAATAATCGATTGGACTGGTGAAATAGTGACTGATGAAGCAGCAGAAAAGACGGAGGAAGTTGTTTCAATGAAATTGAAGATTGATAGTATAGAAGTTCCTGTGACTTGGGAAGATAATGATTCTGTCGATGCTCTAAAAAATTTGAGCCCGCTTACTGTGGAAATGTCAATGTATGGTGGCTTTGAGCAGGTTGGCTCTATTGGAAAGAGCATTGTTAAAGATGATAAGCAGACTACAACTGACTATGGAGATATAGTTTTGTACTCAGGAAATCAGATTGTCATATTCTACGGCAGTAACTCATGGGCGTATACAAGGCTGGGGCATATTGATATGTCACAGGAGGAATTAACAGAGTTGCTGGGAAGTAAGGATGTGACTGTGACGTTGGAATAGGGAGACAAGAAAAAATGTTTTTCGAGAAGAGACGAGAAAAGCTAACCTATGACAAGGAAAATAAAAAGCCAGTTATTAAGGCAAGCATTTGTAATGGTGAAATGGTTGCCGGTTTTCAGGATATTCATACCGGGGCTTTTGATGAAGTGATGCTTGTAAAGAACGATGCAGAAATAGCTGATTTTATGCATCTGTATGGGATTACGGAAAAGGTTGAGAAGATTTACTGATCCGGTACCTATGCGAGTAACAAGAAATAGTGCCAGCACAGGTAATGTGCAACTTGACATACAATACTTTTCTGATAACAAACAGGTCTTGGATAGCTGTTACAGCACATATGAAAGAATAGGAATATCTCCGGAGGCTGTCAGAGAGCTATTGAAGAATCCGCATGCTACGGCTTTGGATTATCTGAATAGATCCCAATATTCATATGAGGAAATATCAGATCATGCGAGGTGGTAAATTTAAAATAGTAGTTCACACTACCGTCGCATGGCATTTTGAATGTATTGGTTTTTTTTTATTCTGCTATCTCTGAGATTCTGTCAGATAGTGGAGTTTTCTTTCTCTTACGAAGACGCTGTTCTTCAAGATAAACTCCAAGCTCATCCTGAGTGATTCTTTTTACTTTCTCTAGGCTGTCCAAGCAGTAGTCTTTGGATAGTCCGGCATCTATGCCAATCTTAACAAAATCTTTATCTGATATATCTTTTCCTTTCCCATTTACAGATGTGGTCTGTTCACCGAAATAGGTCGTGCTGTATGTCAGGTCGTATGCCGGAGCCAGCCTCCAGCTGTGATCCTCGGTATAGGTAAAAGAGAAATTCTTGGTGTGGTCGTCCCTGTTATGGCAAAGAGTGTTAAAGCACATAGTAAGGAACATCTGCTCTTTGTCATGAGCGTTGTCCTTGGTCAGGATCTGTATCAGGCGCATATATGTGGAGTAGTCACAGGAGGGCGCTCTGAAGTCTGCTTCCAGGAGACCAGCGAAAGTTATGGTAAAGATCTTTTTTCCTGATTTTCTGTCGAAGCGTTTGGTCTTAAAGTAGCCCTCGCATATTTTGGATGGGATCAGGTATGTGTCAGTCATCTCTATTCCGCACTTCTTGGCACTTAAGGAGTAGTCGTATTCTCTTTTTCCGCATATGGATGGATCCTTGGCTGCAGGGAATTTGACGATGAAATCCTCATTGTCCTCATGGAGAAGAATCTTTGGGCGTGTACCACCACTGGAACCGGCCATCTTAAACAGCAGATCTAACTGATCTGAAGGTTTTGATGAGATGAGATTAGCGCAGGCGGCAGATAGCTCGTCATAATCAAGGGCAGCGCTATCTATATTGAAATCTGCTTCTTTGGAAGGATAGTATTCAAGGGCTCCCATTCCGGATGTACCTACATAGGCGAGCCTGTCCAGGATTGTAAGCTGATCTCTGAGTATTCCTACAGAGGAGAGATACCTGTCAAATAGCAACTCTCCCCATGAATCAGGCAGACTATCAGCAAAAACGCCAAAAAGACCGTGGAAGATATCGCGGTTCTTTTCCGGTGGAACATATACGGTATTGGCTAGCGGGAGAGAACGAGGGCTTATGGAAAAACCGCTTCGGATCCAGCCATCGCTGTACTGAAAAGCAATACGTTTATCTGGCATTTCAGCCAGCGTTCCCACAAGTTTATCATGATAAAAGACATCAAGCTTTCTGTTACTCATCGTTTAAAACCTCATCAATATTAAGATAGACAGGCTGTGAGAAAAGAGTTTTGATCTCGTCAGCAAGTCCCAGTTCCATTGCAATCTTGACTAGAGACATGAGCGATATCTGGCCGGTCTGTTCAAATTTCTTGAGCGTGGCATAGCTGACGTTGCTCCTGTCGGCAAGCTGCTTCTGTGTAATCTTACGTCTTTTGCGAATCTTTTTTACCCTCTTAGCAAGGTCAAGTGTGATCTCAGCCGGGGTTTCCCATATGAATTCTGTCATGATGCATCTCCTTTTGATGCTATTATTATATCAAATTATGAAGTAAAAGGTCAAAATTGATATTATAGTAGCAATTAGCTGAAGAAATGGAGGGACCTATTCGAGTTATGAAAAAATGTATGTCGATTATGTCTGAAAATAAGGTGTGCAAAAAATATGCTGCCAATGTGAAATAAGAAGTCATATTTTACCGTTTTCTGTCTGTTTTCAGATAGGCATCTATACTATAATTTATCTTGTAAGGAAGAACTTACAGGAGGAGACATAAAATATGACAGCTAAAATATGGTTATTCGTAGTATTGATAGCAGTGCTTGCGCCGGTTTATCTCTTGTTCGGGGTGGCTACTTCCAAGAATGTTAAGAAAATGTCTGAAAAGAACAAGGAAGAGTATGAGAAAAACAGAGCAAAGCACAGATACCTGATTCTTGGGCAGAGCTGGGGAATGGGCGTAGGTGTTGCTGCTGGTTCTGTCATAAGTTATTTTTCAACTGGAAGAGTTTCAACGGGGATATGCCTGGGAATAGGACTTGGTATGCTTGTTGGTATGATGATTGGTGCCATGATAGACAGGAAAAAGAATATGGAGCAGAAAGCAGACGAGGTTAATCTTTAAAGGAGGGGCGCTATGAATGGAGCGACAATGGGATTTCTGGTATGGGCAGTTCTTGGTGCTATAATGATCGGTTTCGGAATTAGGGCTTTGTTCATGAAGACAGCTATAGGCTTTTGGGCAAATATCAGACAATTCCCTGTCAATGATATCAAGGGATATAATCGCTCAACCGGAATTTTGTTCATGTGCTATGGCATCATTTTCATTGTGCTAGGGCTTCCTTTGCTGACCGGACAAAATTCTCCATTTATTCTACTCTCGGTGTTAGGAGTGATGCTGGAAACCATAGTGATGATGGCAATTTACATTATGGTTATAACTAAGAAGTATAGGGGCTGATTTTCAGCCTTTATATTTTGAAATGTTTGGCACATTTTTCCAAACGACATAAAAACAACACTCTTTCGTTATAAAAGCGATATAGTCTTGGTGAAATAGGAGTATTGCGCGATACAAGAAATGTGATATACTTCAATCTGTAACAAATAATGCATGTCGCTCGTATGAGCAGAAAGGAGGACGATCATGAGATACATGACGACTATAACAGCTACTAATAACGCAAATGACAGAGGCATGATTGTCCGCCATCTATATTTCTGATTATTCTATCAGACTATTCATGATTTAAACTGGCAGGACTATTGTTGGCCTCTGATTCGACGGAGGTGTTTTTTGCGTGCTTAGAAGCAGAAGACATCCCAGACGGAGGTTTTATTTTGATATCAGTAAAAGGAAAATATGCAGAAGCACAGATCATGTGCATGCAGGAACTCACTGGCTCAGATGTGGATCATTATGCCCTTTCGCAGATAAAAATGATATGTGACAATGAGGCATCTGAGGGATCAGTAATCAGGGTTATGCCGGATGTTCACCCAGGAAAAGTCGGACCGATAGGACTTACAATGACTGTGGAAGACAGAATTCTTCCTGAGCTTGTTGGCATAGATATTGGTTGTGGGATGCTGGCAGTTGAGCTTGGTAAAGTCAGAAACGATTTTCAGAAGCTAGACAGCGTTATCAGGGAAAATATACCGGTCGGGTTTAGTATCAGAGGGTGTGCACACAGTAATGCTGATTTTGATTTTTCAAGGCTCAGATGCTGCAAGCATATCCGCAATGAAAAGGTCATGCTTAGCATTGGGACGCTTGGAGGCGGAAATCACTTTATCGAGATTGATCAGAATGATGACAGGGAATCTTACATGGTGATCCATACTGGGAGCAGGCATCTGGGAAAAGAAGTCGCTGAGTATTACATGGATGCCGGTCAGAAAGAGCTAAAATCAAAAGGTGTCACGGATGTGCCCTATGAACTGACGTACCTCACAGGTACGCTCATGGATGACTATCTTCATGACATAGCCATAGTGCAGGAGTATGCAGATCTTAACCGCAAAGTTATTGCAAGAGAGATTCTTAAAGGAATGAAATGGAAAGAAAAGGAATCGGTTTCCTGCATCCATAACTATGTGGACTTTTCTGGAGATAAGCCGGTTCTCAGAAAAGGAGCAATTTCAGCCAGGGCAGATGAAGAAGTCATAATTCCTATAAATATGAAGGACGGGGTTATTCTTGGTAAAGGACTTGGAAATAAAGAGTGGAACTATTCTGCTCCTCATGGAAGCGGGAGAATCTCTTCAAGGGAGAATGTCCTACAGAATCATACGGTTTCTGAGTTTAAGGCAGAGATGAAGGGGGTATATTCTGTCTGCATCGGAAAAGAGACTCTGGATGAAGCTCCTTTTGCTTACAGAAGAGAGGGCTATATAAAAGAAGCTGTAAAAGATACAGTGATGATTGAGAAAATCATCAAGCCTGTCTACAACTACAAAGGAGGTAATGCCAGATGATTATGCAGATCAGCTCTGGAATGGGACCTGTAGAGTGCAGGGTGGCAGTAGGAGGAATATTTGGGCAGCTTCAACAAGAGTTCCCGGACATAGAAGTCATTACAGCGACCAAGGGAGGATGTAGAATGTTAGACAACAGAGGATTTGATTTATGGGCAGACGGATATGACGCAGAGTTGGGAATTTCTGATGAAGAAAACAGCTATCCGTTTGCTGGATATAAGGATGTTTTGGGTGGTATTTTCCAAGAAGTAATGACTAAGGGGAATGCCCGTGTTTTAGATATTGGATTTGGAACAGGAACTTTGACAACGAGGCTTTATGAAAATGGCTGTGATGTGTATGGGCAGGATTTCTCTCAGCGCATGATAGAACTTGCAAAGTTAAAAATGCCTGATGCACACCTATATCAAGGTGATTTTTCCAAGGGATTAGTTCCGGAACTAAGTGACTGTAGGTTTGATTTCATTATCGGAACCTATTCTCTTCACCATTTATCAGATGACCAGAAAACAGCTTTCTTCAAAGTTCTGTTGAATCAGCTTAATGAAGGGGGAAAGCTACTTATAGGTGATGTCGCTTTTGGGAACAGGACAGAGCTTGAAAAATGCAGAGCTGATGCTGGGGATGACTGGGATTATGATGAAATCTATTTTGTGATAGATGAGATAAGAAAAGTGTTCCCACAGACTGAGTTTGAGCAAAAGTCATATTGTTCTGGGATACTAAAAATTAGCAGATAATTGAAGCAGTATGTAAGCCATTTTGCGGTAGAAGATGCTGTGAAATGGCTTCTTTTCTGATATAGTAGAATATGAGTTTTGAGTGGAGGGAATATGGGGCAGAAAGAATGGATATTAAACTTAGAAGACAATGAGTGGCCGCTCACTACAATTGACCATTTGAAAAATATATATATACACTCAGATGAAGGGTGGTGCGAAGATGCTGAAAAGACTAACAGATAGGATTTGGTACTATCCCATGGAAGAGGAAAGGGACAGACCTAATCTGGGATATATACGTGGAGACAATTGGAGCATTGCTGTTGATGCGGGGCATTCGGAGGGGCATACCAGAGAGTTTTATAAGGCTTTAGAAGAGAATGGTTTACCGCTTCCAAAGCTCACAGTAATAACACATTGGCACTGGGATCATACATTTGGAATGCATGTGGTAAATGGTCTTTGCCTTGCAAATGACCGGACAAATCAGTATCTAAACGATTTTAGGAACAGGATAGAACAGGAAGGAACGGAATTCTTTTTGAATCTGGATGAGAGAATACGTAATGAGTATTCCGATAACAGACCGGTAATTGTAACTTCTGCAGATATGATTTTCCATGGCAATATGATACTGGATGCAGGTAACTGCCGGGTTAAGGTTTACCAGGCTGATGCACCGCATACAGATGATTCAACTTTTATTGAGGTTTCTGATGAAGGAGTTCTGTTTGTTGGGGATGCAGCCTGTGGGTCACTATCGGAATGGAAAAAGGATCCTGTTCTTAGCAAGAGCCTGGCAGAGACTATCAGGAAATCTGAGGCAACTATCTGCCTTGAAGGCCACTGGGATCCTGTTCCTAAGGAAGATACGATTCGTGATTTATTAGAGGAAACATGATGACTATCTTTGGTGAGCAGGATTATAAATTTTCATGGGAGAACAAATGATACGAGAAGTTAAACGTGAAGATATAGGGGAATGCTTGAATATTATAAGGCAGAGCTTTATTACTGTGGCAGATGAGTTTGGCTTTACGCCTGAAAATGCTCCGAGATTTACAGCATTTGCAACAACAGAAGATAGACTCATCTGGCAGATGGATAATGAGAATCGTCTTATGTATATATATGAGCAGGAAGGCGTCCCATGCGGATACTATTCACTGCTGATGCAGGAGAATGAAGAATGTGAGCTTAATAATCTTTCTGTTCTTCCTGAGTACAGACATCTTGGAATAGGAAAAAAGCTTTTAGAACATGCATATGAATCAGCGAGGAACGCAGGATGCAAGGCAATCAATATAGGAATTGTTGAAGAGAATGTAGTTTTGCGCAGATGGTATGAGCAAAATGGAGCTGTTCATGTCGGGACAAAGAAATTTGATTTTTTCCCATTTACATGTGGATTTATGAGGAAGGAAATATAAGAAAATGAATAAACAGATGATAGATTTCCTAATCAGGGCAAAGAGGGCGACTTATGCAGGTAAGGGAGCTGAGACAGTACCTTCAAGAGAAAAATCTCACGACCTTGTATATGAAGATGGCGATTATATGTATTACGACACCTATCTTGGAGGCAACAAATTTGCCGGTGAAGAAGCGCTGTGGATAAAGAAAAATCCATACTGGAGCATGAATTATGTGGGAAGGGTAATCGGAGAAAACTTCAGCGGAGATTTTTTGAAGGAATCATTGCTTCTGGTTCCGGAGGAAAAGCCATTTAGAGGACCAGATGAGCATGCTAACGGTGATTACAAATATGAATGTCGCATTGATGGGGACTTTGAATGGTTCCAAGGCAGGAAATAATCAGCTATAAAGGAAATATCATATACGAATGCTATTTCCACGGAGGACTCATTGAGTAAGGAATGTGGAAATTATGCCTCATGTTGAAATCAAATGTTTTGAAGGAAGAACTGACAAACAAAAAACAGAATGCGCTGAGAGGATTACGCAGGTAATAGCAGAGGCATTAGTCTGCAAGAGAGGAATAGTACCATGGAACAAAGAACAGAAAAAGTAGAATTGACTGTTTTGTGCCTGATACAGGATGGGAAAAGAGTTTTATTACAAAATAGAATTAAAGAGGATTGGAAGGGCTATACACTTCCAGGCGGTCATGTTGAATCGGGGGAATCTTTTGTGGATGCCGTTAAGCGTGAGATGAGGGAAGAGACCGGACTTGATATCATTAATCCTAAACTGGTTGGGATAGATGGGAATAATTCAGTGTGGAGAATGGGATTTTAGAAATAGAGAAAGGGGAGTTGATAACAAAATGAAACAATATACTTTGAAAGTCTATCCGCAGGGACAGGCAAGAAAAACATACAGGGTGATAGAGATATCGGGGAATGATACCCTGGACAGACTATGTGAGGTGATTCTTGCAGCATTTGATTTTATTCATGAGCATATGTATGAATTTAGTATGACGGGAAAACTATACTCGGATGACAATTATTCCTGTTATCCGGAATATAAAGGACAGCCATCGACTGATACAAAGCTTGATAAGTTGGGACTTCAAAAGGGACAGAAGTTTATCCTGCATTACGATTTTGGAGATGACTGGGTATTTGAGATTCAGGTGCAGGATATACATGATGAAAAGACCCGTGTTATCGCCCATGTGATAGAAGAAAAGGGCAGTGTTGAGCAGTACCCGGATTATGATGACTGGGACGACGATGATGATTATGATGAAGAACCTGATGAAGCCATTGAAGCCAGAAAAGAGAACAAAAAGTATCTGGACATGTTTTTAAAAGATCTGAAGGCTTCAGGGATTTCTGCTAAGACCATACAGAATCATATGGATAACGTTGATTTTTATCTGACGGATTATCTGCCATTTACAGATGAGGAATGCACGGACATGAAAGCTGGAGCAGAGTCCTTCAATCTTCGTGATTTTTTTGGATACTTTTATATCCACAAGTGTATGTGGTCCACACCTAATAATCTTAAGTCTACCGGTGCCAGCATAAAGAAGTTTTACAAGTGCATGGCAGATCATGGGGAGATAAGCAAAGAAAAATATAAGGAACTGTGTACTCTTTTCAAGGAAGAGATGGCAGACTGGCAGGAAGAGTGTCGCAGATTTAATGATGATGATGATTTCTTCCTGTATTAAAAACGGCTACTTGATTTGAAACAGAGGCTAATGAATATGAAAAATGCTACTAAAAGAGAAAGGATTGTAACAGCGATATTGGGGAGTGTGATAAAGAATATATTAAATGGCATGATTATTGCCGGAGTTATGGTTTTGGTCATAGGACTGTATTACTGGATGATAAAGGCTGGGATTCCATATCAGGATCCTACCGAGGAACTTCGGATACAATATGTTATTAACATGGGAATAGGTGATGCGCTGATCAGGAATGGATTTAAGATCTTTATTTTGGGCGTAGTGTGCAGGCTTGTAATGCTTGTACTGAACCGAAGGGAGGCTAAAGGAATAAGATAAATGAGGCGCAGATCTGGGTGCCTGAATATGAAGTGGAGCAGAAATATAATTCCATGAAGAGCCGATTCAAACTGAAGATTTCAGAAGAACTGGCAGAGAGCATCTGCAGAATGTATCTGACCCATCCCGGAGTTGATGTGGCGGGGATTATACAGCGGATAAGCTGAGGTGGACAGATGGAACTTAAACGAATAGGAATTGAGCAAAAGGAAACAATAAAAAGGCTGTTTGTAAGTGTTTTTACAATTGAACCCTGGAACGATGACTGGTCTGATGAAAATCAGCTGGATTGTTATATAGATGATCTGATTGGACAGGGATATTCGCTTGCATATGGATTATATGATGGTGATGAGCTCATCGGGATGTCGCTGGGCTACATAAAGCACTGGTATACAGAAACAGAATATTATATCGATGAACTATGCATAAGAACTGACAGGCAAGGAGCTGGAGCTGGTACTTTTTTCTTGGCTGAAATAGAAAAGACACTAAAAGAACTTGGATTGAAGCAGATCTTTTTACAGACAGAAGCTCATGCTCCTGCTTATGAGTTCTATAAAAAGAACGGCTATACCGAATTAGAAGGGCACGTATCATTCGCCAAAGAGCTGTGATCCACAGAGATGGCTTGAATGGAAGAATGGCATAGGCGCAAAATGGATAAACAGATACTTATTGATAACATAGACAGAGTACATACAACCGACATGGACGTGAATCGAATAAAGAAAAATCTTTCACGCGAATTACTGCTCACAAAGAAAAGAGATAGCTGATATGGAACGCCCTGAGTTTAAAAAAATAAAAGACTATGACGAATTTTGTAAATATTATTGGTATCGTGAAGAATTGATCAAAATATGTAAAGAGCTTGGACTTAAGGCCGATGGAAGCAAAATAGAGTTGAACAATGTTATCAAGGCTTATTTCTCCGGCGATATGATCCTGCCCGAAAAGAGAAAAAGTAATCGCTCTAAGTCTCTGGTAAAGGATCTGACTCTGGATACAGGGCTTATAGAGTGCGGATTTACATTTGGTAACAGATTCCGGGATTTCTATGCAGAGCAGACAGGGGTAAGACCGTTCAAGTTCAATGTTGATATGGTTGCGTCAGCTAAGGCTGTAAAGGAAAATGGTGATGAGTCTTTTACATTAGGTGATCTGCTGGATATTTACTACGGAAAGAGGACCTATGCAAAGTATGATAAGTCAATGCTTCAGTGGAATAAGTTCTTACAAGATTTCTGTGCAGACGAATCGACTGGGGTTTTTGATGAGAGACTTAAGGCTGCTGCGGCTCTATGGAAAATAGTAAGGGAGTCTGATAAGCCCAAAAAGTATTCGCATGAATTGTTCGAGAAATATAAAGATGAGGTGTTTGCAAGAAAATGTAGCAGCAATGGCGTTTATCCTTTGTCGATAGCAGAAGGCTTTCAAGAGGGAAAGACTTTCTATTCTGGTGACTTAAAGACAGCTTTATTCTGGCATTATTGTGGCTTTGCATATCTATCTGGTAGTGTAGGCGATTTGTTTCTCGAGAAGATATATCAGGATTATTATGTAAAAACTTTAGATAGAAGATTTGTTCTAATAACAGATAATTCGAAAGTGATAGACTACTTTTCCTATAAAGATGAAGTTGTGATAGATAGAAGAATAGAGTATCGTTTTGGCAATTTATTACAGAGAGCTCCGGAATGTAGGTACAAAGTAGAACCCATATCGGCATTTAATTATGATAGGATTCATGGAAATATCATTCCTGCATTTTCCTGGTCGGATAAAGAACAGTTTCTTAAAAATGGATTTGGATTTGTAGCGCTTGATGGAGATAAAGTTATAGCGGTTGCATTTTCTGCTGCAGTTAGTTCGCATGAGGTTGATATCGGTGTTGAAACTGATGAAAACTATCGCCATCAGGGACTGGCTAAGGTGGTTGCTGACAGGATGTGTCGAGAGATAATATCTCAGGGGAAGAAGCCTGTGTGGGCACATGCTATAGCTAATGAAGGTTCAAAATATACAGCACTTGGTGTTGGATTTGTTGAAGATAAGGTAAATATGGTAATTAAGAGAAAAATGGAAGTTAAAGTGGGAAGGCCACTGCATCATTGTACAGCTTTTGAAGCGTCTTGATAAATGCGGCAAGGCTCTCTCGGCTATCCGTCTTGTGAGTGCAGAGAACGCAGTGAAAGCATTCCTTGCAGTCATAAGGGATCCATGCAAACTGTCCGCTATGGTCGTTTAAGAATCCGGGAGCAAGGCAGATGCCTTTGCCGGATGCAACATTTACAAGAGTAGAGTCGTGATCGGGACTGTTAAAATATTCGATCTTCCCGGAGGCGATGAGCTTTTGCTGGACACTACGTAAAGCGTTCGGAGAGCCACCTCCTACCATGAGTGTGCGTCCGTAGATATCTTCATCTGTGATGAGGTTCTTTTTTGCCAGCGGATCGTTTTTATCAGCAATAAGGTAAATCCCGGAATCAAAGAGCTTGTGTACGTTGATCCCCGGGATATGCTTAGTCTGTTCGATGAGCGCAAAGAGGACATCGGACTCATCCTTTAAAAAACTTTCTACACCATTATCGTACTGAAACAGAGGAGTGACCTGAACACCGGGTTGCTCCTTTTCAAATATGCGAATCGCCTCAGGCAGGAAATATATGGCCTGTCTGACCATCATGGAAACTGTTATGTTGTCAGTATACCTGGCACTGAAATTCTGCCCCTGTTCTATTGCTCTCTTCATATCCTCACGCATACCGGAAAGATACGTTACGAACTGCTGACCGGCAGGAGTGAGTGTGGCTCCCTTGCCGTTCCTTTCAAATATCTTAAAGCCGACCTCATCTTCCAGCAGTTTTACCTGATAGGAAAATGTGGGCTGGCTTACAAAGGCATTCTCTGCAGCGCGACTGAAGTTAAGTGTTCGCGCCAGTTCTATACAGTAATCGATCTGTTTGGTGGTCATTGAAAAATCCCCCCCGGAATCAGTCATTTAAAAATTAAATCAATTATAGGATAATTCAATTGGATATTTCAAGCGTTCTGTGTGATAATTTTAGCAACGAAGCGAATAATCACAGTTCACGAAAACTATAACGGAGGATAACACGATGGCAAAAACACTGATAGCATTCTTTTCAAGAGCAGATGAGAACTATTTTGGCGGAGCAATGAGATACGTAAAGGTCGGGAACACCGAGATCGTAGCAGGGATCATGAAGGAGCTGATCGATGCGGATACATTTAAGATCGAGATGAAGGACCCTTATTCACCGGTTTACATGACCTGCATCGATGAAGCGAAGAAGGACAAGCAGAATAATGCAAGACCCGAGCTTACTGATTATTTAGGCAGCATCGATGAGTATGACACCATCGTTCTTGGTTACCCGAATTATTGGGGAACTTTCCCGATGGCAGTCGCAACTTTCCTGGAAAGATATGACTTCACCGGAAAGACCATCCTTCCACTTTGCACCAATGAAGGAAGCGGAATGGGATCCAGTGAGAGTGATATTAAAAAGTCTGCCAAAGGAGCAACGGTAAAGAGTGGACTTGCGATCACTGGCTCTAAGGCAGCTGATTCCGGGGATGTAGTAAAGAAGTGGTTTGCGGCAAACGGTTTGATCTAAAAAAGGACGGTGACAGAGATGGATTACGAAAAGGGATATGTTTTTGATCTGATGGAACAGGGCGGACCTACTGATGTGAGGGAGCCGCATTTTAAGGAAGTGATATTTGGAGAAGCATCTGACATCGATTCCTGGATGCAATTGGTAAAACAAGTGAGCTGGAATTTTCCAGGGCTTGAAACTGAAGATAGTATTGAAGAACATAAGTTGACCGTTCTTAAATTTATCGACAAAAGACAGGCGCTGTGTGTGAAAGATAATACTGATGTTATTGGAATACTATTGTTTTCACGGAATAAAAACATGATCTGTTGTTTGACGGTAAGCCCGAAGTATCGTAAAAAAGGAATTGCATCCGCTCTATTGAGAAAGGCGCTATCAGAACTTGATAGAAATAAGGATATTACGGTGTCAACGTTCCGTGATGACGATGACAAGGGTATAGCTCCAAGAGCTTTATATAAGAGCTTTGGATTTGAGGAAGGGGAGCTGACAGTAGAATTTGGCTATCCTAATCAGGAGTTTGTTTTAAAGCATGAGTGTCTTTGAGAATAAATACAGAAGTAACGCAACAGAATTAGCATAATTATCAGTAGAATTGACTATGGGGGGATGAATGATGCAGTTTGGGATGCCAACACTTGTTGAGAACCATACGCTTGAGGAAAATATAAATCTTTGCAACAATCTGGGTCTTAATTTCATAGAATTAAATATGAACTTTCCGGAGTATCAGGTCCAGTGCCTGGAACAGACTGACTATCTATCTGAATTGGCTAAGAAAGCAGGAATATATTACACTATTCATCTGGATGAAAATTTGAACATAGCAGATATTAGTTGGTGAAATATAATGACACACCTGTGTCGTGTTATGTTTAGTTTTTCTAAATAATTCAAAGATAATAGGAGCAACAGAGAGTTGCGTGTATTATGAATACCTCTGTATTAGAATAATAGTAGAGGAGGGATTAACATGAATACAAAAGACGTTTTATTTGAGCTTAGAACCAAGAATAATATGTCTCAGGATGATCTGGCTGAAAAGGTCTTTGTGACCCGCCAGGCAGTTTCGCGTTGGGAAAATGGTGATACGGTTCCGAATACTGAGACGTTAAAACTGTTATCTAACCTTTATAATGTTTCAATAAACACATTGCTAGGTTCACCGCATAAGCTGATTTGTCAGTGTTGTGGCATGCCACTGGAAGATTCAATTATTGGAAGAAACAAAGACGGATCTTTTAATGAGGATTACTGTAAATGGTGCTATGCTGATGGAACATTTACATACAGCGATATGGATAATCTTATTGAAGTATGTATTCCTAACATGGTTAATGAGAACTTCACAGAGAATCAGGCTCGTGAGTATTTGAAACAGGAACTCCCCAAACTGGACTATTGGAAAAGATACGAAGAACTCAGTGATGATGGACAGTTTGAAGCTTTCAAGAAACAGCTGATAAATGAGATTAATGAACTTCATATTGAAGGAATGCCCAAGATAGATAAGCTAAATGCGCTTGTAGGAAGTTATGTCAACCTTGAATATCCTCTTCCAAGTGGTGCCAGGGTGAAATTTCTAGATGATAATGTGACATATCTTGGTAACCAGCTTGAATCCGAGTTAGGCGGTGACAGATGTTTTGGTATCCTTGCAAATATGGATTTCATTATGGTATGCACCTATGAGGCGGAAGGTGCCAACCCGGAACTAGTTCTGTATAAAAAAAGATAAGCTTTTACTTAAAAACAATACAAGGAAACCGAGCAGGTTTTTTTTACTGCGTATTGACCTAAGAACGCAGGAAGGCTTTGCGGTAGGCAATGTAGATAGGCTTTATAAAATAGTAATTGTGCGCCATTTCAGCGTCGTATACAATGATAAATAAGGCGTTGTAGGACGCATTCATAGGAAATATCTATATTTTATCATTGCAACGAGGAGATTAGATTATGGATAAAATATGGGAAGAAATGTATAACGCTGCAAAGGCAGTGCTTAAACCGGTAACTATTTCTGATTATGTGTCTGCGGGGGAAGTATCTGCTGCAGTTCGGTCTAAAACCGGAAAGATATATACGGGTGTTTGTATTGATACCTGTTCCACGCTTGGGATATGTGCAGAAAGAAACGCAATATTTAATATGATCACTAATGGCGAGTATGAAATTGACAGAGTTCTTTGCATTCCACCGAATGAAGGAAAAGGTGCTCCTTGTGGCGCGTGCAGAGAATTGATGACTCAGCTCATGCCGGGGAATTATAAAGATATAGATATCATGATTGATTACGCTGCAGGTCGTGTGATGAAACTTGGTGAGCTGACACCTGAATGGTGGATATGATAATTTTGGGATAATTGGTTAGGAATATTTTTTTGAAGAGTTTGTATCAATAAATATAAACCAGAGAGGCAGGATAGATAATGAAGCTCAGAATATATCAGGAAGAGGACGCTATATTCATTTGTAAATGGATTCGCTCGGAAGAAGAAATGTTCAAATGGTCAGCAGACAGGATCAACCGTTTCCCACTTCTGCCTCAGGATATCAATGAAAATTATAGAGTGCAGCTTACAAGTGGCAGGTTTTTCCCGATTTCAGCGGTGGATGATGAAGGAAATGTTGTTGGTCATTTTATCATCAGATATCCCAAAACTGATGATGATTCTGCTGTCCGTTTCGGCTTTGTTGTGATCAATCCGAACCTGCGAGGGAAGGGCTATGGAAAAGAAATGCTCCTTCTTGGGATAGAGTATGTTAAGGAGCACTTTAAGGTCCAAAGGATTGACCTGGGTGTATTTGAAAATAATAACAACGCCAGATACTGCTATGAGGCAGTAGGGTTCAGGGAGTATAGTAGGCGATTGTGCACAATGAAAATAGGTACATGGGAATGCATCGACATGGAGTTATTCTTATAAGGAAAGATTAGGCATGACAGATTTGAGTTTTCAGATTGGGGATAGCTATGTTATTTGAATACAAATATTTTTAAGATTTTTCTTGAAAACAATTTTTAATCATATTAGCCTTTTCTTAGGACGTCTGAATCTTACCTAAGAGGAGGCTATTTTCTTGAATAAAGAGCAATTACATCAGTACATTAGCGAAAGCACCGGTAACGAGAGCAACATCTGCCAGATATATGCGATTAAGGATGGCTCTACTGTTTTTGATGACTGCTGGCATGGCTTTAAAACAATAGATGCGATGAATGTCAATTCCGTTACCAAAGGAGTGATGGGGCTGCTTGCCGGTATTGCACTGGATGAGGGGCATATTAAGAGTGTAGATCAGAAGGTGATGGATTTTTTTCAGGATTACACTGTAAAGCGTGGCGAGAAAACTATCTATGATGTAACAATCAGGCATTTGCTTACAATGACAGCTCCATATAAGGGCAAGTCAGAACCCTGGAAAAAAGTGTGTACTTCACAGGACTTTACTCTTGCCATACTTGATTATCTTGGAGGTCGTAAGGGAATCACGGGAGAGTTCAGGTATGCTACCCTTGGTATTCAGATTTTGACAGGAATAATCGAGAGAGCGACAGGGGAGAAATGCATTGATTTTGCCAACAGGAAGCTGTTTGAGCCGCTGGATCTTCCGAAGAGAATACCACACGGAGATAGCTCCAAGGAAGACCAGTTTGATTTCTTCATGAACAAAAATCCCAGAAAATATGAATGGTATACTGACCCTGGGGGCTGTGTTACTGCAGGGTGGGGATTGTGCATGTCGGCAAAAGATATGGCTGTAGTCGGCGAACTTGTTCTTAATAGGGGGATGTGTGATGGCAGGAGGATTGTTTCTGAGAGCTACTTAAGAGAGATGCTGACACCACATATTAAGCTTGGGGAGCGATTTGGCCACATGAACTACGGCTACTTATGGTATAAGCCTTATGACGACAGAGAAGTTTACGCGGCGATTGGCGACAGTGGAAATATAATCTATGTAAACAAAGAGGAAAATGCTTCAGTAGGAATTACGGGTACATTCAAGCCAAGGATTTTTGACAGAGTGGAGTTCATAGAGGAAAAAGTGTTACCGGTTCTATAGGGATTAGTTTCAGGAAAGCAAGTTTAATTTTGAAATTAACGGAGGACTTAGCATATGAATGTAACAGAAGCAATCAACAAGAGGCATAGCTACAGAGGAAATTATCTCCCTGAACCGGTCTCTCATAATGATTTAGTGAAGATAATGGAAGCGGGAATTGCAGCTCCATCTGGCTGCAATAAACAAACAACCAGTTTTATAGCAGTTGACGATGCAGCTGTTCTGAAGAAAATTCATGAAGCAATAGATCCACCGATATGTGAAACGGCACCGGCTATGATTGTAGTACTGACGCAAAGAATAAATGCATATCGTGATAGATGCTTTGCTATTCAGGATTACTCCGCTGCAATTGAAAACATGCTGTTGACTATCGTAGAACTGGGATATCAGAGCTGTTGGTATGAAGGTCATATTACGGATGAAGACAGAATATGCGATAAGATAGCAGAAATTCTCTCTGTTCCTGATAATTACGAGGTTGTATGTATATTGCCTGTGGGAATAGCAGAGAATGAACCGGTTGCACCGAAGAAAAAAGGTTTTGAAGAGCGGGCATGGTTTAATTCATTTAGAGGTTTGTGAGGCAGGAAAGCAGGCAGCTATAAGTAATGAAAAAGTTGTTGTAGACTTTCGAGCATATCAGGAAGGGAAATATTAGGGAATAAAAAGAGATCTGTTATGAAAGTACATGAGATGAAGTATACCAATACAAATACATATCTCATAGAAGGAGATACTGGGAACCTTCTCTTTGACACTGGATGGGCTGGTTCTTTTAAGGCATTCTGTAATGCCATGGGAGAGAAACATATATCGGTTCAGGATATTAGATACATCATGATTTCCCATTTTCACCCGGATCACATGGGGATTGCACAGGAAATTGCTGACCTTGGAGCAACTATAGTTGTTATGGATGTGCAACAGAACTATGTTCATGCAGCTGATAGCATTTTTGAAAAAGAGAATAATACTACCTTTGCTCCCATTATTGATGACGGGGTGAAGATCGTCAGGATCGAAGAGAGCAGACAGTTTCTACAGACCATGGGTATTGGCGGTGAGGTTATTCATACGCCGGGACATAGCGATGACAGCATTTCGTTGTATCTTGATACTGGGGAATTGTTCGTTGGAGATCTGAATCCATTGTATGAACTTGAACTTCATAAAGGCACACAGATTGAGGATAGCTGGAACAGGCTGATGAAGCTGAATCCGAAAAAGGTTTATTACGGTCATGCCAAAGTGGCGGAACTAGGTGTTTTAAATAAAGTGCCAAGAGAGAGCGGTGACCGGTATGAGCTGGTTTCAAGAATCATGAAATATATTGATAAAGGTGTAAGCCTTGAAAAGATTCAGAAGAAAACCGGAACGGACAGCACTCTCGTTGAAGATGTGGCGAGGATGTACCTGACACACCAGAATGTCGGAGTTCAAGGCATTTTGGACAGAATAGAAATTAAGGGGAAATGAGGAGGATGTGTATGATTACAAGGGATGATGCATTTGAATTACTGAAAAAGTACAACAAGGATCCATTTCATATCCAGCATTCACTTACAGTTGAGGCTGTTATGAAGTGGTATGAAAAAATCAGAGACTACAACATTGGCAGATACGCAGAATGCAGCAGCTTCAGATAACAAAGAATTGAATGAGCAGGGTGAGAATACAGAAAATACGGAGGGCGAAGACATGGCAGCAATATTACTTTATCAGGGACATGGCAGTGTAAGAATTGTAACAGGAGAAGGAAAGGTAATATATCTTGATCCGTTCATGGGAGATGGATATGACCTTCCTGCGGATCTTATTCTTATGACTCATGGGCATTATGATCATACTCAGGAAGATCTGATTGCTACGAAGAATGAAGGATGCACTGTTATCAAATGGTCAGATGCCTTAAAGAATGGTGAATATCAGAACTATGATTTTGGTTTTGTTTCCGTTGAAACTGTGGAAGCCGGGTATAACAAGAATCATGATGTTTCTGAGTGTGTCGGATTTATATTTACATTTTCTGATGGTGTAAAGGCTTATTTTTCCGGTGATACATCCACAACGCCCTCGATGGCTGGATATGCTGACAAGAAACTTGATTACGCTTTTTTGTGCTGTGATGGTGTCTATAACATGGACGTATCAGAAGCGTCTGAGTGCGCAAAAACTATAGGTGCGAAGCATACAATCCCCTACCATATGGAACCGGTAAAGGATAAAAGCGGCTTTGATATAAGCGTTGCGGAGATCTTCGATGGACCCGGAAAGATAATATTGCAGCCTGGGGAAGAGCTTGTGCTTAAGTGAACAGATAATGGAGATGATCATGATCTCAGAATAATAATCAGTGAAAAAACATATTGACAGCAATTTGTCAGTTAATTATACTGACAACTAATAATTTTCAGAAAGAGAGAAGCTATGATTAAGAGAATCCTTGTCAATTCTAATATGTTGACTAATGTATCCGTGAAATATTATCAGGGGTCTGTTTTTGATATGCATGATGAGGAATAGCTGCAGTAGAGCATAGCTGTATTTTAATTATGGTACATGAGCCTCATCAAACAGAATGATTTGATGGGGCAATTTTTTTATAGCATAGGAAATTGCTTTCCTATGCTATAAAAAACACTCCGTGTGGATGCGCACTCGCGCGAAAGGAATATGTTGCATGCTGCAACCGCGCTCGGCGCGAGAATGTCGCGAGCGACATTCTTTTTTAGGAGAGGCACATATGGAAATACGATTTGCAAAAGAAGATGAGCTGGATAGGATTAATGAACTGCGAAAACAGGTGAATGATATACATGTTGAAGGAAAGCCAGACGTGTTCAAGCCAGGATTTGGAGCCGAATTACAAAAATTCATTCATGAAATATGGAATGATCCTGACAAAAAGATAATTGTTGCTGACAATGGCGAGGAGATATGTGGATTTGCAGTGATAAACCATATAAATAAGCCGGAGAATCCATTTATGAAGGAAAGAGACTTTCTTGATGTGGATGAATTCTGTGTGGACAAGGAGTTTCGAAGACAGGGGATTGCTTCAGAGCTAGTATCTTTTATAAAGGCCTATGGCAAAGAACAGGGATTTCATCGAATAGAGCTTAATATGTGGGAGTTCAACCAGGGGGCCCTGGCTTTCTATGAGGCAGCAGGCTTTGAAACATACCGCAGATATATGGAAATGTTTGTGTAAAATTGAAAGAAGAGGTGCAGAAAATGGTTTTTGAAGAAAAAGAGTATATGATCGGGGATAAGAAAATATTGCTTCGAAGCGCTAAGACGGAAGAAGCGCAGCTTTTGGTTGATTATCTGAAAACTGTTTGCGGAGAAACAAGGTTTCTTCTCTGCGATCCTGATGAAGTAAAGTACACGGCAGAGTCTGAGGCAGAGTTTATTAATGAAAAGAATTCTTCCGAGGATTCCATGCTGTTGCTTGCTTTTGTTGATGGAGAATATGCCGGCAACTGTTCATTTCAGCCTATAGGAAGCAGACGCAGGGCTAAGCATCGTGCAGATATAGGAATTGCTATTTATCAGAAATATACCGGATTTGGACTGGGACGGCTTATGCTGGAACAGCTTCTTGAAAAAGTAAAAGAGCTTGGATATGAACAGGCAGAACTGACAGTAGTTGCTGGTAATGACAGGGCATATCACCTTTATGAGAGTCTTGGCTTTAAGGAGTGCGGAAGGATACCGAAGGCAAACAAGTACCAGGATGGTACTTATGCGGATGATATCCATATGGTTAAGGAATTGTAATAATTCAGGATAAGCAATTGCTTAGGAAAGAGAGGAACAGTAATGGAACTTCGAAAAATAAACAGTGAGGATGCAAGATCACAATGGGAATACACAACAGAGCTACCTGCTGATGAGAATGGATTAACTAATCCATATCACGGCGTTTCATATGATGAATATATTGCAAAGGTACTTCCGACTCTCATATCTTATGAGCATCCTATAAATATGCCGGACTGGTTTGTGCCTGAAACGTATTACTACTTATGGAATGAAGGGAAACTGGTTGGAGAGTTTCGTATCAGACATCATCTTACAGAAGCTCTTAGGAATGGTGCAGGACATATAGGTTACAGCATCAAGAGGGATGAAAGAGGAAAGGGATATGGTACAGCTGGCTTAAAGCTTACTGTTTCTGAGGCAAAGAAGATTATTCCTGAGGATGAGATTTATCTTCGTGTCAATAAAGACAACATCGCATCCCAGAAGGTAATGCTGAATAATGGGGCATACAGAGCAGGTGAAGACGAGGACCATTATTTCATGAGGATTAAAAAGCACTAAAAGCTGTTCAAATCATATGAGATTGTGATGCTATAATGGATTTTAGAATATGAAGTAAAACCTATAGGAGGATATCTTTTATGTTGGAAGTAGGAACAAAGGCACCGTTATTTGAACTCCCCGATCAGAACGGAGTTATGCACTCTTTGGAAGAGTATAGAGGCAAGAAAGTCATTTTATATTTCTACCCAAAAGACAATACCTCCGGTTGTACCAAGCAGGCTTGTGGCTTCTCTGAAAGGTACCCTCTGTTTACGGAAAAGGGTGCAATAGTACTTGGAGTAAGTAAAGACACTGTTGCATCACATAAAAAGTTTGAAGAGAAATATGGTTTGGCATTTACACTTCTTGCAGACCCTGAGCGAAAGGTAATAGAGGCTTATGATGTCTGGAAAGAAAAGAAGAACTATGGGAAAGTGTCCATGGGAGTAGTCCGTACAACTTATCTTATTGATGAACAAGGAATCATTATAAGAGCCAATGATAAGGTTAAGGCGGCTGAGGATCCGGAAAAGATGCTGGGAGAACTGTGATGAGAATAATTCTTTCTCCTGCGAAGAAAATGAATGTTGATACTGATAAGATTGAGTGCCAGGGCCTTCCGGTGTTTCTTGACCAGACAAAGGAAATTCTCGAATGGCTAAGGAAACAGTCTCCAGGTGATCTGCAGAAGCTGTGGGGATGTAATGACAAAATATCGGAGCAGAATTATAAGCGTATAAAAGAAATGGATCTCCATAACAGGTTGACTCCCGCGATCCTGTCTTATGAAGGGATTGCTTATCAGTATATGGCTCCCGCTGTTTTTGAAGATAGCTCTTTTGACTATGTTCAGGAACATTTGCGGATATTATCAGGATTTTATGGCGTATTAAAACCGCTGGATGGAGTAACACCTTACAGACTTGAGATGCAGGCAAAGGCCGCTATTAGCGGACACAAAGATTTATATGATCTGTGGGGACAGAGATTGTACGACGAGGTGTCAGATGGAACCGGTGTTATAGTGAATCTTGCGTCCAAAGAGTATTCAAAATGTATAGAAAAATATCTTAAGTCCAATGACTATTATGTAACAGTCATATTTGGCGAAATGGTAAAAGGCAAGCTTGTAACAAAGGGTACCTACGCCAAGATGGCCAGGGGAGAGATGGTCAGGTACATGGCCGAGAATGGGATTGAAGATCCCGGGGATATTAAGAACTTTGACAGACTGGGATACTTCTATAGAGACGATCTTTCAAATGCAGCGGAAATTGTTTTTGAAAGAAGAAGCTGACAGAAACTGAATAGAGAAATATTGTTTTCTTTTGCCATTTCGTCACCTCACATAAGAAATCCTTTTCTATATTTTACCACTTATGGGAAATATAGTTATCGATATTGCAACTATGAATATGTATTATAATATGAATGAGGCATATACTTATATCATCAACAGGCAGTCTGTTGAATGGTTAAAAATAGCTTGGACGAAAATTGTTTTAAAGGAGGTGGCGAAGTATGTTGATAGTTACTACAGAAACAATATCCGGAAAGGATCTGGAAATGCTGGGACTTGTAAAGGGAAGCACTATTCAGACAGTTAATGCTTTTAAGGATATCGGATCCGGTCTTAAGACTCTGGTAGGAGGTGAGCTTGGAAGTTATACTGAGATGATGTGCAAGGCCAGAGAACTTGCCACAGATAGGATGGTCAAGGAAGCGGAAGCTCTTAGGGCAGATGCAATTGTTGGAGTAAGGTATTCTTCATCTTCAGTAATGCAGAGTGCAGCTGAGATAATGGCTTATGGAACAGCGGTTAAGTTTTCTTGAGAGGCTATGCTGATAGTTGTTTGGCTGGCATTTGGAGCAATTAAAAACCTGAAGAGGTATTTGAAATTCTGATAACTTTATATACCGGTCATGTATATCGTGGATGTATGTGACCGGTAGTTTTTTTATAGCATAGGAAATTGCTTTCCTATGCTATAAAAAACACTCCGTGAGGATGCGCACTACTGTGTATGACATTTCACTAGGCTCGAAAAAACCTCGCCAAGTGATCTGCGCATCGCGCGAAAGGAATATGTTGCATGCTGCAACCGCGTCTACGTTCCACTTCGGTCGTTGCAAAGCAGATGTCCCCCGGACATCTTGCAACGGCGCGAGAATGTCGCGAGCGACATTCTTTTTTATTTTTGTTAAATGTAATTGGTGTAGAATAGATATATAAAATTAGTCGTATGTATGATGTGATAAGCGAGATCAGAAAACTGGAAGAAAAGTACGGCGAAGAATTTAACTGGGGAACAGAGCATCGGAAGACTGGGGGTGGATCTGTAGTCAGGACAATTGAAAGATATTCTTTTTTAAATGAGATAGATGGAAGAACTGGGAATAAAGAATGGATGACAGACTGGGAAGGTAAATGGAGGTCCGCTGAATCGTGAATCTCTATTTTTATGAAAAATTTGAAATTAGTGTTGACTCTGACGTTGGGTAATAGTTTACGGTATAATTATCACGACGAAGGAGATAAATACTATGATGACAGTAAATGAAGTAAGCAAGCTGACTGGAGTGAGTATACGCACTCTTCAATACTATGACAGGATTGGACTCTTAAAACCTACAGAATACACCGGGGCAGGGTACAGGCTGTATGACGATGCAGGACTGGAAAAGCTGCAGCAGATTTTACTGTTTAAGGCGCTTGAGTTTCCTCTTAAGGATATAGCCGCAATAGTAAATAGTGAGAATTTTGATAAGTCAAAGGCATTGGAACAACAGATAGAGCTTTTGACTTTGAAAAAGGAGCACATTGAGAACCTTATCACCTTGGCTCGTGGATTAAAGGCGAGAGGAGTGAGAAGATTGAATTTTACAGCATTTGATACAAAAAAACTTGATGAATATTCTAAGAGAGCAAAGGAGCAGTGGGGTAAAACCTCGCAGTATAAAGAGTTTGTAGATAAGAGTAAAAACTGGACAAAGGATGATGAGAAGACTCTGATGGAAAATCTCATGCAGATTTTTGTTAGATTTGGCCAGCTTCGAGATCTCGACCCTGCTTCAAAGGAGGTGCAGGAGCAGGTAAAGGCTTATCAGAACTTTATCACTGAAAATATGTATACTTGCACTGATGAGATTCTTCTTGGACTTGGAAAATGGCTCGGAGGCGGTGGAGAAGTTGCCGAGAATGTAAACAGGGAGTGCGGCGAGGGTACAGCAGAATTCGCTTATCAGGCAATCAGGATTTATTGTGAGAAGTAGAGCCACAACAGTATAACCATAGCATTAATTGTACCAAAGGATTTGGGGGATTATTTGTCAGACAAGCGGTACAGATAGTATTTGTGACAACGTATGGTGTGGAATCAAATCAGTATAGTGGAATAGTTCAGAAGCAGGTTACACTTGATGATTTGTTCAAGGCGAAAGAATTATAATTACTTGAAAGTCTTTTTTATCTGCTCCAGAAATTTTTCCGCAATAGGAGTAAAGGTCTGATACTTGTTCCATATCAGATACAGCTCTGATTCTAGTTCAGGTGAAAGAGGCTTAAATACCATGTCAGTTCCTTCAGTATTTATCAGATTTTTAAATATAAGAAGTATTCCAAGGTTTTCTCTTGCAAATACAGAGCCGTTATAGGAAAGTCTAAAAGAGCCTTCAAGTTTAAGCTCATTAAATCTGTCTTTGGCCCACGCTTTGATTTCATTGTTCCAGCTCTGTTCAGAGACAAATAGAGGTTGTCCTGTCAGGTCAGAGACCCGGATGGACTTTTTCCTGGCGAGGGGATGAGATGAAGGTATGATTGCTCCCCACACATCAGCTTCCGGGAATTTTACATATTCGTATTTATTGCTGTCAGGTGTTTCACATAGTACAGCAAAGTCTAAAATACCCTTATCAAGCTTTTCAGTAACCTGCTCAGTATCTCCGCTGGTTATATGATAAGTGAAATTAGGGTATTTTTCTTTTAACTTATAAATCTCTCTGGCGAGGTATCTGATCTGATAGCTCTCAGCCAGTCCAAAATATATATCTCCACCGGTTATATCATCCAGGGAGTTAAATTCCTGTTCGATCTTATCTGACATGGCCACAAGATCCTGAGCGCGGTCACGCAAAAGCATCCCCTCATCAGTAAGTGAAATACTGAAGCTATGCCTGACAAATAACTTTTTTCCAAGTTCTTCCTCTAATGCTTTTAATGTCTTTGAAAGAGTAGGCTGCGATACATGAAGCAGCTCAGCAGCCTTTGACATATTTTCTTCCCTTGCAACTGCAAGAAAGTATCTGAGATTTTTTATTTCCATGAAAACCTCCCTAAAGCTGACAATTTATGTGTTATTCCAAAAGTGAATATCATGATATTTATTTTATTCATTAGCGAAAACCTGGTCAAGGATTTACTATGAAATCAGAAGGAGCAAAAAAGATGGATACAGAAAAGATTCTTGAAAGCCTTTCAGACATGGGCTGCAATGAGAAAGAAATAAGCTTTATGAAAAAGATGTATGAAGAAGGGGATATAGATACACTTCTTCGAGATCTCAGGAAATGCCGATGTCACCTCATGGATGAACTTCATGACAGCCAGAAAAAAGTAGACAACATGGATTTTTTGATACGACAGATTCAGAAAGAGAAATGATTAAAACGGAGGAATGTAAAATGATCAGAAAAGAAGAACTAAACCTTGTAACCGAGTGGGATAAGACCTTTAAGAAAAGTGATAAGGTAGACCACAGCAAAGTCACATTTGTAAACAGATATGGAATCACCCTTGCAGCAGATATGTATGTTCCCCAAAATCCAGAAGGTAAGCTTCCGGCTATTGCCGTATGTGGACCTTTTGGTGCAGTAAAGGAGCAGTGTTCTGGTCTCTATGCTCAGACAATGGCAGAGAGAGGATTTCTGACAATAGCATTTGATCCCTCTTTTACAGGAGAGTCTGGTGGAAATGTAAGATACATGGCATCTCCGGATATCAACACAGAAGATTTCATGGCAGCAGTTGATTTTCTATCACTAAATGAAATGGTAGATCCTGACAGGATCGGAATCATCGGTATCTGCGGCTGGGGAGGAATGGCTGTAAACACAGCAGCTCTTGATACAAGAATTAAAGCTACGGTAGCTATGACAATGTATGACATGACAAGGGTAAATGCCAAGGGATATTTTGATTCCGAGGACAGTGAAGAAGCGAGATATCAGAAAAAAGTAGCTATGTGTGCTCAGAGACTTGAGGACATTAAGACTGGCGAATATAAGCTTGGAGGCGGAGTTGTAGATCCACTTCCGGAGGATGCACCTTTCTTTGTAAAAGACTACTATGACTATTACAAGACTGACAGAGGGCATCATAAGAGAAGCCTTAATTCCAACGGCGGCTGGAACGTGATCGGTTGTGAGTCTTTCGTTAATCAACCAATCCTTAAGTACAGCAATGAAATCAGAAGTGCAGTTTTACTTGTCCATGGAGAAAAGGCACACTCATGTTATTTCTCAAAAGATGCTTATGCAGATATGATCAAAGACAGCAAGTATGCAGATAACAAGGAACTAATGATAATCCCTGATGCAGTACATACTGATCTATATGATGGCGGTGATAAGGATTATATTCCTTTTGATAAGCTGGAGAACTTCTTTAAGGAGAATCTGAAGTAATGATAACGGTTGAAGAAATACTGGAATTTTTTAATTCGGACAGAATAGAGGATATGACAGACACCTTCTATGTGCGCCTATGCATATTGGAAATAGGGTTTGGATTGGAGCAGGAGCTATAATTACAAGAGGTGTGACAATTGGTGATGGTGCTGTAATTGCAGCCGGAGCTGTTGTGACAAAAGATGTTGAGGAAAACACGACTGTAGGAGGTGTTCCTGCAAAATTTATCAAGAAGATCAAATATTCATCATACATAGTAAAACTTCCGAAAGTATAGTCATTGATAGGAACAACTAAAACAGCGGAGGTGCATGTACATCAAAATGATGCTTGTACTTGTGCGGACGGTTTTGCCGGGTAAGTACTTTGAAGGCACCGCCATGAACATGCAAGAATATCCCATGCTTTCACGCAAATATTTTCAAAAGTTAATTATCATTTTCCTGTTTTTTATAATTTCATGACCTAATACACAATATAATGATGATAAGGGTGCAATTAACTTTTGTCCTTTATTACTTCCTATCCTGATGAGCGAATCCTTTTCAGTATGGAGGATGCCTCTGCTGGTATTTTACTGACAAGCAGGCGTCTTAAAGAGCAGCGACCGGCGTTATCCGGATCCGGTTTTGAAGTTCTTACTATGGAGGATATCTTTGATGCGCAGACGGACGATACTTATCCTTCGCCTGATGGTATAAGGTCTGAAGATCTGGCCTACTGCATCTATACATCCGGTTCTACAGGGCGTCCTAAGGGTGTCATGATTGAACAGGGGACTCTCCTAAATCCTGAATAGATAAAATTTTGGTGCATCGGCGAGAGTAATTTTACTGATATAAGTGGTGAAAATAATTCAAGATGTCAGTATGTTAACTGATTACACTGGGATATGAATAATTCCTGTTTTCAGTGTAGTAAAATTTTACAAGATTTTTAGCAGTACACTGGGATTTAAAAAAATGTTTATCCCAGTGTATGCTATTTTTTTGGAGTACACTGGGATTTAGAAAAATGTTTATCCCAGTGTATGCTGTTTTTTTGGAGTACACTGGGATTTAAAAAAATGTTTATCCCAGTGTATGCTATTTTTTTGGAGTACACTGGGATTTAGAAAAATGTTTATCCCAGTGTATGCTGTTTTTTTGGAGTACACTGGGATTTAGAAAAATGTTTATCCCAATGTATGCTACTTTTTTGGAGTGCACTGGGATTTTAAAAATACCTTAATTTCAGGGTAGTCTCATTTTCAGCAGTGCACTGGAATTTAAGCAAAATACAAAACCCAGTGTAATAGAGACTTCCGATTGAGCCTGAACCCTGTACGCCAAAGAATGCGCTTTCGCCGGGACGGATAGAAGCATTCCAGTCATCGGGAGTGATTACATAATTCTCAATGCAGCCAGTGCTGACGTTATTCCATTGTTCCCTACTCGCAATATTGGATTGGATTCAAAAACGTGCCTGATTATATTTGGTGTAACTGTAATTGCTACGCTTGTTCTTGAGCACTGTTTTACTATTGCCAAGATCCTGGGAAGTATTATAGGATGCTTGGTTGTCGCTTTTTTATGCTATGAACTTAGTGATGTGACACCTATGAACACGCGGCTGATAATTACTGGTGTTGGAACAGTTATAACTATTTTTGATTAATATCAGATTCTGGAGAAGGTAAATAATGTCCGGAGCTATTTTGTTTTTGTCTGAAAAAAGGTATGATAATCTATAAGTTGTCGGAAAAGATGATAGGGAAAAGGGAAAGTAGAATAAGATGAAGCATTAAAAGCAGTCATAGATTTCTTTTTTGACGAAGAAGAATACATTATGGTTTGCGAGTTATTAAAAGAATGAAACGGAATTTTATGTGTCTGGGAGTATGTGAGGTACGAATATGCATAAATTAATCATGCTTCGCGGGAACTCCGGGAGTGGAAAAACAACGGTAGCCAAGGAGTTGCAGACACTTTTCGGACGAGGTACCATGGTCCTTTCGCAGGATATGATCCGAAGAGAAGTGCTTAAAGAAAGGGATGGAATAGACCCGCCGGCACTTCCCCTGATAAAGCAGATGCTTGAGTACGGAAGCGAAAACTGCGAAGTGGTCATATTGGAAGGGATATTTATTGCGGATTGGTATCGAGAACTGTTTGAAGCAGCGATCGAACTGTATGGCGCCGACATATATGCGTATTATTTTGACATTCCTTTTGAAGAAACCGTAAGACGGCATCAGACCAGATCCAAAGCAGCTGAGTTTGGAGCCGATGAGATGCGTGATTGGTGGAAAGAAAAAGATTATTTGGACCTTATAAAAGAGACCACCATCACTGAAGAAAAGAGCAAGGATGAGATTGTAAATGAGATTTATTCAACGGTGGTGCGATAATGGTTGTCGAATTAAATGATACATCTAAAGTAAAAGACCTGTTTACAGACTGGGAGGAAACGTTGATCTACTCTTGCCTTCAAAAGGTTATGGGAAAGATTTATGTTACGCTGATGACAAGAGGAATAAAGGAAAAACTGGATGGATTTGATAGTTAAGCAGTATTTGGGATGGGAGGTAGAAGCATGAAGTCTATTCTTATCAAAGATACAACTAAAGAAGAACGTGAACAGATAGTGAAGAACTCTCTTGACTGCGGAGGTGGTTGTGAGAATTGTTCTTCATGCTGGCTTGGAGGCGGAAGTCCCTGGGACATATACCAGGATTACATTGATGGTAAAAAGGAAATTCGTGAGATAAACATGGAGTATATGGAAATATATCGCCAGGACAGGCAGATACATTGAGGAGATTGTTGTTATGGCAGGTGCACCTGAGATAGGAAATTCCACTTTGGAAGAGCGCAGAGCATACATAAAAGAAAGATATCCATGCATTTCTGACTGTGACATGTGCGGACTTTGTAAGGTGTTTCATGGAAAAGATGCAGAAACAGCATATAAAGATTACATAGATGGCAACAAGAATTTTCTTGAAGTCTCTGCGTATTACAAATGAATGATGAAATATGCGGTAGAAGGATACTATATAAAAAGAGTAGGGGTGAAATTCTATGCCATTTCAGATTATTCGTAATGACATAACTAAAGCAAAGGCAGATGCCATTGTTAATACTGCAAATCCTGATGTTGTAGTAGGGGATGGTGTTGATTCTGCCATATATAAGGCTGCCGGTGAGGACAGACTCCTTGCTGCCAGAAAGAAGATAGGAGTCCTGGAGCCAGGTGATGTGGGGATCACACCGGCTTTTGACTTGAATGCAAAATTCATTATTCATGCGAGTGGTCCATGGTGGGACGGAGGAGACTATGGAGAGGATAAACTCCTTAGGCAGTGCTATGATAAGGCACTATTACTGGCTTTTGAGAATGGCTGTAAGTCAATAGCCTTTCCGCTTCTTGCCACGGGGACATATGGATTTCCTAAGGAGCTTGGAATACAGATAGCGGTTGATGCTTTTACAGACTTTCTGAAGGAACATGAGATGGAGATAACTCTTGTTGTGTTCGGAGCGTATGCCTATCATGTATCCGGAAAGATATTTGATGAGGTGAAAAGCTTTGTTGATGAGGAATACGTCAGCATGGCTCTTAAGGATGAATATCAAAATGACGGTATTCCTAAAGATAGTGTGATGCTTCTTCAAAAGGCATCAGCTTTTTCTGATGAAGAAGATGAGGATGCAGAGATTCAGGAAGATGCAGACGTTACAGCTGAGGACGAGGAAGAAGCTTTTGGTTATTCTGATGAGCCGGTTGCTTATGCAGCACATAAGGCACAGTCATTGGATGAAGCATTAAAGGAAATGTATAAGGATTCATTTGAAAAGCATCTGCAACAGCTGATCAACAAGAAGGGGCTTAAGAATTCAGAGATATATACGGCAGCAAATATTTCAAAGCAGTATTTTTCAAAGCTTCTTAAAGGGCAGGTGAAGCCTTCAAAAGAAAAAGTGCTCTGTCTGGCTGTAGGACTCAGGCTAACCCTTGATGAGACGGTGGATTTCTTAAGACTTGCAGGATATGCTTTTTCGCCGATTTCGCAGACAGATGTTGTGGTCAAATATTTTATAATTCACAATGACTACAGTGTTATGAAAATAGATATTGCATTGTTTGATTACGGACTGGATCCGCTTTCAAATGGATGATAGAATGGTCGCCTTCGGGTTGACCATTTTTATTTGCCTTCATAGTAACATTGCATTATCAGATAGAGCTCCGAGGCAGACGATAGCAGCACCCGGCTGGCATGCAAGCAGGGTACGAGAGATCTATATGAGACGAGGCTGCTGGAGCTGAGATGTAAAAATTTTCATGACTATGGAGGTGTCAAAATGAGTAAGGGATATACAGAAATCGTTTATATACTGGACAGAAGCGGATCAATGGGTGGATTGGAGCTTGATACTATAGGCGGATTTAATGCCATGATAAAAAAGCAGCGTGCGACCGGTGAAAAGGCTTATGTATCAACAATCCTTTTTGATGATGTGACTGAGGTGCTTCATAACAGGGTGGATATCAGAGAGGTGAAGGATATCACTCCGGATGATTACTATGTAAGAGGTTGCACAGCACTTCTGGATGCAGTTGGCGGAGCAATCAGGCATACGGTAAATGCGCACAGACATGCGCCTGAGGATGAAAGGCCTGATAAAACTATTTTCATAATAACAACTGACGGCATGGAGAATGCCAGCAGCAGGTACTCATATGGACAGATAAAGAAGTTGATCCGGCATGAGCAGAAGAAGTATGGATGGCAGTTTATTTTCATAGGTGCAAATATCGATTCCTATGCTGAGGCTCAGCGCTTCGGCATAAAAAAGGAAAGAGCCGTCAACTATATGCATGATTCTGTGGGAACAGCAAATCTGTATGCCGGAGTTTCAAAAGCAGTTTGTTCTGTTATGATGGCGGATAGTGCAATGGATGCCGAGAAGGAGCTTAATTGCTGTGATTGGGATGCTGAGATTCGGGAGGACTATGCAAAGCGCAGCGGTCAGCGAAGAAGATGATGCAATGAGATTGGATTGATGAATCAGAAACTAAAAAGGGAGTGCGGTTTTCATGATGAAATATAATACAGAGAGTAAAAATGCTGATAATATATGGTTTTCCGGAATAATGGGAGTTGTTGTGGGTGATGCTCTTGGATGTCCTGTTCAGTTTAGGAGCAGAAAAGAGGTCCGGGAGGATCCTGTGACTACCATGCTTGGCCATGGAACTTATGATATGCCTGCCGGTACATGGACTGATGACAGCAGTATGACGCTGGCGCTCCTTGCAAGTATCAGGGATAAAGACGGCATTAATCTTGAAGACATCATGAACAGGTTTGTCAGATGGATCCGGAAAGGGGAATATACCCCGTTTGGTGAAGCGTTTGATGTGGGAAATGGCACCATGGCTGCAATATTGCGGTATATGAAGGGTGATGATCTGAATAGTTGTGGTGGTATTACTGAGAGGGATAATGGGAACGGGTCTCTGATGAGGATTCTTCCGGCATGCATATATGCATATACAAATAATCTTTCTGATGAAGATGCTGTTTCCTTGATCCATCAGGTTGCCGGGCTTACACACAATCATATAAGAGGGCAGATTGCATGTGGACTATATTTTTTCTGTGTGAAAAGCGTACTTGATAAAGATGGAACGCTTATGGAAAGGCTACAGAAAGGTTTTGATACCGGCTTTAATTTCTATGATGGATTTTTGAAAAATACATCGGAGTTGTCATGTTATGACAGGTTACGAGATATGAAGAAACTATCAGAAATACCTGAATCCGGGATTAAGAGCAGCGGATATGTGGTTGACACCATAGAGGCTGCGGTTTGGTCACTTGTTTCTACAGATTCTTTCAAAAACTGTGAGCTGAAAGCGGTCAATCTAGGGGATGACAGTGATACTGTTGGAGCCACAGCGGGAGGACTGGCTGGGCTTTTCTACGGATATGATGGAATACCTGAGGAATGGCTTGAAGTTATTCAGAGGAGGGAGTGGATAGAGGAGCTTTGTAAATAATTAGTTCATATGAACATGCCTAAGGGAGACTCAGTGCTCCCTTTTTATTGGGGACAGATTTAACCTGATACTGGAATCTTAAACTTGAACCTTGGAAACACCGGATTGTTACTATTCACAGATTTTCTGAAGGTATCAAGCATGTAAGGCATAAGGTAAATATAGCCTTATTCCATTTATGGTGATACTCCTTGAAAAAATTGCCATTTTATTAATTGGTTCGTATAAATAATTAACCAAAGTAAATTCCGTGTCGATATAGATCTTAGGAGGTGCAGTTATGACAGATAAAAATATAAAAAACTTTTCAGATGAGGAACTTGAAGAGGTTGCTGGTGGAACAACAACATTTGGAGTAGGAGCACAAATTAAAAAAAAGCAAGAAAAGGAAGCCTTTGTCGAAGAAGCAAAAAAAAGATTTAACCCAAAAGATCCTTCATCCTGGTTTCAAACAGTTGCGGATTTGTTCAATGAAAGAGGCGGAATAAAATAAGAATATCTATTTGTTAAGAAGGTAGTACGGTTATATAGTAGATTACAGTTATTTATTATCACAGATTCTTTTCATTTCTATAGTTAATGAAAATGATATTTAGTCGAAGGAGGATTCATTATGTCAGAAAATAATAAGGAAAATTTAGTGGATGAAGAACTCGAAAATGTAACTGGTGGTGGAAGCAATGGTGTCAATCCAAATAGAAGAGAGATAAGGCGTCAGAAGAAAGTTGAACAACTGGCAAAAGAAGCAGTAGGACGAATGGATCCAAACGATCCTACATCTTGGTTTCAAACAGTCTGTGACGTATTCGATGAAAACGCCAGAAACCAATAAGAATATGTATTATATTTTTATTTTGCATTAAGTTATACAGTTACTATTCACAGATTTTCTGAAGGTTATCAAGCATGTAAGGCATAAGGTAAATATAGCCTTATTCCATTTATGGTGATACTCCTTGAAAAAATTGCCATTTTATTAATTGGTTCGTATAAATTATTGACCAAAGTAAATTCCGTGTCGATATAGACCTTAGGAGGTACAGTTATGGCTGATAAAAACATGAAAAGAATTTCAGATGAAGAACTCGAAAATGTAGCTGGTGGACGGTTAGGCCGCTTTGCCTTAAATTCTGAAAAAGCACGACAGAAAGAAGACTTTGTGGAAGAAGCCAAAAAACGAATTAACCCAAACGACCCTTTGTCTTGGTTCCAGACAGTAGCAGATGTGTTCGATGAAAAATTCGAAAAAAAATAAGAATATCTATTATATTATAGATAAGAAATGCGCTTGTTTTGTCAGGCGCATTTTTTACTGATAAGGCCTCTTGATAAGGGATAAGGCCTCTTGTTACCATTCACAGATTAAATGAGGATACAGAATGAAGCTCACATTGGTGGGCTTTTTTATGTATGAAAAGGTTAGAATTTTCGTATTAAACAAACTTCATGTTTGTTGAAATGAAAGCACTATTTCTAGGCGGAGTTATGCTCCGCCTAAAAGCTCTGCTACGGTATATGGTTCACAGGAAGTCAGTCTCAAAAGAGCAGTGAATTCATTAACACCATTTCTTGCGCAGGTCTCAAGATAAGTCCTGATATCTGCGAAATATGATGCGTATTCAATACTCTGGAACTGCCCGGAGACTTTGTCCTTGGTTTTTACGAATCTGAGTGATCTTTCGCTTAGTTATGCGGAATTCCGCATAACTAAGCTTATGCGAACCTTTTGTTTATGCGAACTTTTCTGCTGATACTAATTACTAACTTTATTGCATTCAGAAAAGTTCGCATAAATTTTTTATCTTAACCCACACAGTTTTGCTAATTCATCCTCATGTCCAACCCATAATGGCTTCTTGTCAGCATCAGATTGTGTCCCAGCTTCCATTGCGTTACGGAGCTGCTCAAGTGAAGGAAATGCATAATGATCTTTGGTGGTCTCAACAGAGCTGTGTCCAAGAAATCTTGAAACCAGCTCAATAGGAGTGCCATTCTGATATAAGCCACTGGCCCGACTCCTTCTTAAGAGATGAGGATATACAGAAATGGATTTCTCATCATTACCAGAAAGCCTTTCGGCGTATTTTTTGATCATCTTCTGTACATTCCTATGAGACATAGGCTTTGTGATTCCCTTGATTGTCGTATAAATCAGAGGTTTTTTCAGGTCATTTTTATCAGGATGATACTGTTCCAGGTAGGCTTCAAGCAAAGAAGAAGTTCTCTGATCCAACGAAACTTTTCTTTCTTTGTTACCTTTGCCATGTATGAGAAGATATGTAAATCCATCATTGTGATAAATGTCTCCTCTTGTCAGAGACAGAAGTTCTTCAAGCCTAATGGCTGCATCAAATAGTAGGGACATGATAATTGTATCCCTCAACCCTTTTTTCGATGCAGGTGGTTGGTCAAGCAGGCAGCTTATCGCCTTTTCATCAAGTATGTCTCTCTGCACTTTAGGAACTTTGCTAAATGGCACCGATGCAGTTGATATATAAGTCTGCAGTAGAGAGATATCACATCCGTATGAATACTTTATGTATGTTTTTATTGTCGCAAGTCTATGATTTATGCTTGCCGGTTCGTATTTCAGCTCGGATGACAAGTATTCTTTATAACCCAGCAGGAAGTTATAAGTACAGTCAGTATATAGAAAGCTTAAAATATCCTTGCCGGTTGTTAGCACATATCTTTTGAATACGGTAAGTGAATCCCGATAGGATTCCCTTGTTTTTTCACTTCGTCCACACTGTTTTACAAGATAAACATCCAAAAAATCAGAGGTTCTTGAGAAAAACAGTCTGTCCGGTAAAATATCCTTATGCCCCATATTTACTTACCTCCGGGAGTACCCTGCCGATAATGCGGTCTTTCCTGCGAATGATAATGTTAGCTTCTTCACTTAAATGATAGTAATACAATGATTCTTCAACACCACTATGACCAAGGTATTTACTTAGATAAGGGAGCATTTCATCAAACGACAGGCCGGACTCAAGCCATGAGTTCATTCTGTCCACCACAAAGCTATGGCGAAGGCTGTGTACCGTTGGCTTCTTATTAGTGCGTGCAGCGTGCTGAGTTCCAGACCATACCCTGTTGAAGCGACTATCAAGAGTTGATTTGTGTATGTGCTTTGAGGGATCCGGTGATGGAAAAAACCAATCCGGAATAAAACCAAGAGTGTCAGACAGATATTTTTGGTATTGTATCAGAAGCTCCTGCATATCGTCAGTAAGATAAACAAGACGATCTTTTCTGCCTTTTGAATGATATATTTCAAGGAAGCCTCTATCGAGAGCAACGTGTTCGGTTCTTAGGCAGCATGCTTCTGAATTACGCATGCCACAGCTATATAACAGTCTGAATATAACCCTGTATTCATTCCATGCTCTCCATGCATAAGTAGCAGTAACTTTGGGAGTATCATTATCCAGGGAAATGAAGAAATCGTTTATCTCTTCCGAACTGAGAAAATGAGGTACAGGATATCCCTTACTGACACTTTCTACAGGTATATATGCATTTATTCCAAGTCCGTTCATGTAAAGAGCCAGCTGTCTGATAAAGGAGATTCGTTGACCATGATAACTCGGACTTTCATCAGGGAGAGTTTTTAACCATTCCTCAAGGAAATCTCGGTCAAAGCATGGATTTTCTAATCCGTGGATAATGCAGTAATTATCAAATTCATTTAGCAGGTATTCTTCAAATACATAGCTGAATCCCATAGAACGTTTTTCTTCTAATAATCCGGAAATGTAATCCGCCACGACACTTTTTCTTAAATAATCCTTATGCATTTCGGAATCCTCCTTTCATGGTAATCCCGGATTCTGAAAGAGAAATAGGACAAAGGCGCATACGCTCTTCATCCAGGGATATATATTTTTTAACAGTTTCATCTGTTGTATGTCCTATAAGATAGGCTACTTCAGTGTATCCCACATGATTTCTGAACCTTTCTGTTGCATATGTTTTGCGTGTGATGTGAAAACCATAGCCGTCATCACGCCCCTCTGGAAATACCTTTTGAATTATTCTTCTACAGATATTTCTTTTTACCCTGCCATAAGGAGCTTTATGCACTATAAATACATATTTACTCTTGCTATCCGGTCTGCCTTCAGTTATGTAACGATATAATGCATTACCGACTTCTACTGGCATTGGCAGTACTCTTTCTACCGAAGTCTTTTTCTGTATGAAGCGTATTGCTCCTAATCTCCAGTCAATCTGTTCAAAGGTAAGTTCGGTTATGTCAGAGCCTCTTAAACCCATTTTTAACCCTATCAATGCAATGGCCTGGTTTCTTAGGCCGATAGAATAATCTTCATCCATGTAGTTTTCTAAAGCATACGATTCATCAGGGGTAAGTGTTTTTACGATTTTTGTAGACGGTGCATGAACGCATGGAAGAGCATTTCCAAGAAAGTAGTTGTCAGTATAGCAGTTATCAGCAAGATAAAAGAGAAATTTTCGAATTCTTACATTATAAGCATTCTTGCCCTCCGGGGTAGAATGGATATCTGAGATATTGAATCTTTTTAATAATTCTGGTGTAATCTCACTAAAAGAAGATATACCATTATCAACAATAAAAAAACAGAATCTTGTAATCGATGAGCGATACATACAGACAGTAGATGCTGCAAGATTTTCACGTTCTTTCTGTAATAAAAACTGATCAAGAGTTCTTCTGCACCAGTCAGGAAGTCCATCGCAAAGAAGAGGCCTGTAGGTGAAATAATGGGTTGTGATTATAGTTCCTTCTTTAGTGAACACCTCAAAAAGAGCAAATATCCTGCGTGCCATATATTTGTTTTTCTTGAAGCAAAAATCCCCTTTTTCATGGAACCATTCGTTTACAAGCTTTGGATCATATCCAAGCCGATTCATGTCAAGGAACAGATAGAGCAGATCAAGCGCTGTCCTGGCTGTAGTTTTCATTGTATCTGCATATCCAAGACTTTCTAATTCCATGCAAAAGTCCAAAGATGCAGTATAGAACTCCTCCGGGGAAAAATCCATGAGGCATGAGGCTCCTACCGCACTGATATATAATGCAGTGCCATTGGAAAAATCCCTGAGCATAAAAACTTTTTCTGCATGATTCATAAAAAGAAGCATTGAAAAACCAATAGGGCAGGCTCCTTTCTCTGAAAGCCATCTGAGAAAGTTTGCAATGGTGCCCTTGTACATACCATAATCGGCTTTAGAGAGTCGTTTTAACGCTGTTGCATGAAACGAAAGAACGTCTGTATATGTTATTTCACATATTTCAGAATGCTGATGTTCAACCTGCATGTATTCAAGGAAATATTTGCACCGGATACGGATATTTGGCAGATGCTTTTTACTATATTTGCCGGATATGTCGGACAGGTAATCGGAAACAGCACCACTGAACTGCCCTGAGAGTATCATACTGTGTATTCGATTGGCAAAGCTCACATGCCCATATTTATAAACATCATCAAGCTGGCGAATTGCTTTGCCATATGTCTGGATTGTATTGGCGCACAGCGATAATTGAGAAAGCCATTCTTTTGCTACATCCAATGAATATGAAATTGAAGTATCATGTAGGAATTTTCCAAGCTTTGAGAGGCAAGAATGAGTAAGACAGTATACAGTTGGATTTGCATTATTCTCTGACAGATATTTCAAAACAATAGAAGAATTGGTCTGGAAAACATCCATGAAATCACCTCCTTCGAAGCAGAATCAACTGGTGATTTCATTCTCTCATTTTATGCGAACTTTTCCATACCTTCATAAGATTGTTTGTCCAGTCTCTTAGAAAGTTCGCATAAACAAAAGGTTCGCATAAGCTTAGGTTGTTTGTTGTCGGAATTGAGAAATCCTTAACCCAGTCAAAGTAGTTGCTCTTATATTCTCTGATTCTGTTGAGAAGAGCATTTTCATCACTTTCATAATAATGCCCCAAATCAGCAATGTACTCTTTATATCCACTATCCAAAAGAGAATCCACTTTCATGAGAAAAGCTTCAACAGCTTCCTTTGAGAAAGCAGTAGCACCTTCGGCTATCAGATGTTTCCGGTCATGCATCATGGACTGGATTAGCTCTTTTAGCGTTTTGATCCAAGGGTGGCTTGATGAGTCGAACAGCTTCTGCAGGTCTCTTTCCAGATGCTGATTACATTCTACATTTCTGAAGACAAAGCCTTCATGATAATTGATGGTGTTATGATCATGCATGACTTTTGTTCCGGAACTTAGTACAGGAAGGATGTTATCTTCGAGGATTCAATCAAGGTCCTTGTGCATATGTGCAGTATATAGTGCAATGCGCTCATTGCCATAAAACCTCATACATGCTCTTGCTGTATTGACAAAGACTACAGTGTCATCCCAGTAGATAAGCGGCAGTCCGATGATCAAATTTTTAAGGTCTGTTACAAAAGCATGAAGCTTTTTGGAATAGCGCTTTTGCAGTTTTGCCAGATATCCTTCACTGAGGGTTAGTGGTTCGGGAGAAAAGCCTGTCAGTATTTTCTTTGTACGGTTGATACTTACGAATCCAAGATTCATCAGGGACAAAGCCATTGCCTGAATCACCTTGCCATACTGGTTTGCTGCTTTAAGGGTGCCAAGAGGAGTTTTGACCGTTGCTCCACAATCAAGGCATTTGTATATGACAAACTTATGCCTGTGCTTGATGACCTTTACTTCATAATCGAATTCATCCTTGACAGATACTTCGATTTCTTCAAGGTTGTGACCTCCACAGTTGGGACATTCAGAAAGCTCATGTGGAATGGTATCAGTAATCTCTTCCTCAGAAAACTGTGCCATTTCATGTTTCTCATGACCTTGCTGTCCGCCTTTGGAAAGGCCTGATTTTTCCCTGGAGTTTGGGATGACTTTTTTCTGATCAATTGCTGTCCTGGATGTAGGAGTGCCGGTATTGGTTCCGTTATTATTTAGCCTTGCAGTAAGTCTTGCTACTTCATCCTTAAGCGCTGCAATCTGAGCTTCTGCTTCTTTTGAAGCTGTGATTTTTTCGGAAGAACCTTCTTCCAGAAGTTCCAGCTTATCCTTTAAATGCAGGTTTTCAAGTTCAAGACTGTATTTATCGTTCTCAAGTTCTTTGACTTTGGCTCGTTCTTTCTCATAGAGTTCCTGATAGCGATCAGCAAGGGCTTTGTATTGCGAAATCTTTTTGTTAAGGCTTTGTATCTGGCTGAGAAGCTTTTGCACACAGGAGTCTGAGGCACCTTCTTTTCTGAGTTTTTCAAGCTCTTTTTCGAGTTTTTTTGACTTGCGTTCAGCAGCATGCCATTCTTTTTTTATAACCTCATAAGCTTCTTTTAAGTCCATCTCCGGTAATCCCCAACCATCATTTTGATTTATATTTTTCTAATTGCTCCCGAAGTTCCTGATTTTCTTTTAGGAGCCTTCGAACCTCATCTTTAAGACCTTTCATAGTCTTAGGCATTTCATAATCATCACTACCGGGTTCATAGGAAGGGCTGCGCTTTTTGCATCTTCCATCAGTAGGAACTATTTCTTTTGTAACAGGATCAACGCGGCCTATCAGCTTTCTTTTAGATTTGGAACGCTTAAGTTCCGGATCCCAAAAGGACTGGTTTTCATATGCATAAGTAATGCCGGATCTTTTATCGGTTTGATATACAATTCCCATAATTTGCCTCCTTTATCTTTATGTGTATGGTATAACACATAAAGATAATTGTTGCAACAAAAAATGCCAAAAAAGTTAGACTTTTTCTAGCTTTCTTGGCATTTTGAAATAACCGAAATCTCTTTATGTGAAAGATACCATATTTGGGAAAGTGTGAATAGTAACACCGGATTAAGAACTGTCATTTTTATGGGACATGTAAAGCAGGATAATTGTATTATCAAAAGAAGATACAAATAGCTGAGGAGAAGGGGAAATTCACGTATGGGAAAGACTATTGGTTTTGTAACAATTGGAATACCGGCAGTAATTTTGGTAACTATGATGCTCATGATGCCATTGGTTGTCAGGTGAAAAGGAGGCAATATGAAGCGATTTGTGTATTGGGTCAGAAAATGTGTACAAGGACATAATAAGTATTGCAAGCATTTCTGCTGCACCTGTGAATATTATGAAATTTGCCATAGAGATGGTGACTTTAACCAGATAAATTGATGGAGACTCGTATTTTTTATGATGTGTTTTTACCTTGGGAGAATAAAGCCCCATATTTTGCAGAAACTGGTGTGTATTTGTAGATAAAACAGGTTTATTCTTGTATAAAGAGGTACCACACCGTTTTCATATAAGAGAAGGAGGCGGTAAGTTATGAAGAAATCTATAATTAGTCTTTTAATAGCATTCGCTGTTGTAATCACCATATTTGGAACTACATCTATGAGCGCTTTTGCATACAATAGCCAATGCGCTAAGTCCGGATGTACAAGGAAAAGAAGTACCGGAAGTATCTATTGCTACGAGCATAAGAGCGCGGCGACTTCCAGTAGTAGCTCATATTCCGGCAGCAAGAGTTATTCCTCTACCACAAGCACAAAGCATTGTGCTAAGGCAGGCTGCACCAGGAAGAGAAGTACCGGAAGCATCTATTGCTACGAGCATAAGCCTAAGGATACATCGAGTAGCAGTTCTTATAGCAGTAGCAAGAGTTATTCCAAGAAGAGCAGTAGCTCAAGCAAATCCAAGAAGAGCTATGACTACTACGGAGTGCATGATTATAAATCTGCTCAGGATTTCGCTGATGATAAGTATGAAGAGTTCTATGACTACGAGGACGATTACGAAGATGAGGATGAAGCATATGATGCAGCCGAAGACTATTGGAATGATAACCACTAAGGGATGTAAAGAGGTGGAAAGATATGGGATTATTCTAAGGCTTTCGTGAAACGATTGTGATAGGCTAAGTACATGGTAGCGGAGGTATGTTATGAGAAATTATTTTTCAAAAATAGTAGGAACTGTAACTCTGATAACAGCTTTACTATGTGCGGATTTTATATGGACATGTGCTGCAGGTGGAGAGAAGACTGCAGATGAAGCTATTCCAGCATATAGTGGCATACCTTCAGTAGAGATAAATGACAATAAGCCAGAGTTTACAAAGAGTGAGATAACAAAGGTGTCTTTTGAAAGCTATGGCGATTTGGATGAGCTTGGGAGATGCACTCCGGCGATGGCAAGTATTGGTAAGGATCTCATGCCTAAAAAGGACCGTGAGTCCATAAGCATGGTAAAACCAACCGGATGGGATCAGGAGAAATATCCCGGACTTGTAGATTCAGATCCTCCGTATCTCTATAACAGATGCCATATGATCGGATTCCAACTGACTGGCGAGAATGCTAATGAGAAGAATCTTATTACCGGCACAAGATATTTCAATGCTGAGGGTATGCTGCCTTATGAGAATGAGGTTGCTGACTATATAAGAAACACCGGTAATCATGTGATGTACAGAGTTACACCGGTATTTGAAGGTAATAATCTGCTGTGCGATGGAGTGAAGATAGAGGCATTATCCGTTGAAGATAGTGGCAAAGGTGTCAGCTTCAATGTGTTCTGCTACAACGTACAACCTGGTGTAATCATTGATTATTCTGATGGATCTAACAGGTTGGATAGGAATTATAAGGCGGATCAGGGTAGGAATGCGAACCAGGGTAAGGAGGCATACCAGAGCGATAAGTCCGATGAAAAGGCTTATTCATATATTGGAAACAGGAATTCTCATGTATTCCATTATTCGGATTGTGATAGCGTGAAGGATATGAAGGAGAAAAATAAGGTTTATTTCGAGGATACTACGAGGGATGAGATTTTAGAAAAAGGGTTTAAGCCGTGCCAGAGATGTAAACCATAAAATAGATGAGAAAATGCAGGTGAAGTTGAGAGCACCTGCATTTGTATTGGTTCACAAGTACCGCGGCATTGTTTTTTGTGGCACCCGGAACTGCGCTATTCCGGGTGCGTTGTTATGAAGATTGTATTAAAAAGTTTCTGTTATAATTTCCAGAAGATTTTCATCTCCCGATGAATGTATATTAGTATCCGAAACTAAAGTGAACATAAAAAAGAAGATCCCTTCCGAAATCTTCTGGTTGCT
Organism: Butyrivibrio sp. NATIVEDY162; assembly: GCF_045999815.1. GTDB lineage: Bacteria > Bacillota > Clostridia > Lachnospirales > Lachnospiraceae > Butyrivibrio. The sequence goes on along the minus strand of NZ_CP172573.1, from coordinate 1,876,962 downwards.
ATATATGGATTACCAAACGTAGGCTACAGCATTAGCTATATCTTCTGTGATAGTGTTATCTTTAACAAGCTTCTTGAGCCACTTATCAAGTTTGCCTACTTTGTGATTTGTCTGGATAAAGTGAATCTTCTTGCCATTTACATCATTTGAAAGAAACAGTTCATACATATACATAAGTGAAAACCTCCAAAAATCATTATATTTGTTTCATTCGTACTGGCCATTTGAATGTTCTTTTTGCGCGTCCGAAAAATATATCGATGGTCAGGCGAAAAATCTTTAGGGCTTTTCAAATGTTTTTTTTAGAGCATATTTATGAAAATAATTTTCAAATATTCACGTGAAGTGAAATTGGTTAAATATAAAAGCTGCATTGCTGCAGCTGAATTTTTGAGGGTTAGCTGCCAGGATGTCACGTTTCTGGCAGCTTGTGTTATGAAGAAAAGTTTCTATGAGGGGTGTACCAAGAGGTTTGTTGCTCTTGATGTGATTAAGTTTAGATTATTATCCTTAAGCGAAGCTAAAAGAAATTGGTGAGATTGTGAAAGGTTTGTGAATTCTCCAATTCAATAAGGTTGACAGTAGTATCAATTCTCCTGGGTAGTGTCCTTTTTAGGGGATAGGACATATTGAAGTACTAATGGAGAAGTATGGCAAAGAACTCGCGGATTATATGCCTTATGTGTTATGTCGAAGGAGCAGGGAGAAGCATTTCATGAGTATGACCGCAATGAAAAGAAGCATGAAATGCGCAGGATGCGACATCATGATGCTTGGGGTATGAAGAGGGAATCACGGAATATGCAAATTCTGATAACTTTATATACCGGTCATGTATATCGTGGATGTATGTGACCGATAGTTTTTGTGTTTTTGTTAAATGTAATTGGTGTAGAATAGATATATAAAATTAGTCGTAGTAACACGCCGCTAAAGGAGAGGCTGTAAATATAGTTTGATTGGGGAATTAAATGAGTAAGCATATAACCGACGTTTGTAATATGAAGATTAAAGAGACCGTTGCTTGTGACCGATGAGGTTGTTCTTGCAGGCTTTAAAGAAGATGCATGGAAGGAAGCTCTTTTATGATCGGAGGACAACAATGAATTACAGAGAAAATAAGAAGACCGGCGACAAAATCAGTGAAATTGGATTTGGCTCGGCATATATATTTGAGGCAGGATTTGACACTGCGGTGAAAACAATTCGACATGCATATGAAAGCGGAATCAACTATTTTGACATGGCTGCCGGAGATGGGAGTGCATTTCCTATGTATGGAGAAGCGCTATCAGATGTCAGGGACAACATTCTATATCAGATACACTTCGGGGCAGATTACTCAAGGGGAACCTACGGATGGTCGCTTGACCTTGATACCGTCAAAAGGTCTCTTGATAAACAGCTTCATGATTTAAAGACTGATTATATAAATTATGGCTTCATTCATTGCCAGGATGAGTTTTCAGATTGGGAGACTTATCAGAAAAATGGTGTATATGACTATCTCATGCAGATGAAGGATGAAGGTGTTGTAAAGCATACCGGTTTATCATCACATACTCCGGCAGTCATACACAAGATCATGGATGATGCAGATATTGATATGCTTATGTTTTCTATCAATCCGGGTTATGACTATGGGCAGGGTGATTATGCTCATGGAGGTTTAGATGAAAGGGCGGAAGTATACAAGCGCTGTGAAAAAGAGGGTATTGGTATTTCTGTCATGAAGCCTTTTTCCGGAGGGCAGCTGCTTGATGCCAGGCAATCTCCATTTGGACAGGCACTGACTCCTTACCAGTGCGTCAGATACTGCCTGGATAAACCTGGCGTACTGACAGTCCTTCCGGGGGCTCAGAGCATTGCAGAAGTGGATGAACTACTCTCGTATTATGACAAGTCTGAGGAAGAGCTGGACTATTCTATCATAGGCACTTTTGCTCCGTCCCAGGCTGCAGGCAAGTGTGTGTACTGCAATCATTGCAAACCATGCCCTGCAGGAATAGATGTTGGTCTTGTAAATAAATATTATGATCTTGCTAAGGTTGGAGATTCCCTTGCAGTAGAGCATTACAAGACTCTGGAAAAGAATGCATCCGACTGTATATCATGTGGCCACTGCAACAGCAGATGCCCGTTCGGGGTAGATCAGATTAGCAGGATGAAAGAGATAGCAAACTTTATGGTGTGAGTCGAATTTATCTGATAATAGGTGTGATCATGTCAATAAAAGAATATATAAGTGAGCAAGATAAGACAATTCAGCCAAAACTGGAATTGATTTATAATACAATTCACTATGCAATACCTGATGCAGAAGAACGGTTATCCTGGGGAATGCCTACGTTTTGGAAGGGAAGAAATATAATTCATTTTGCTCCTGCCAAGAAACATATAGGATTGTATCCGGGACCTGAGGCAATAGAGGCATTTGCGGATAAGCTGGTTGGATACAAAACAAGTAAGGGAGCAATACAGCTCCCTAATGATAAAGACCTGCCACTTGAACTTATTGCAGACATAGCCAGATGGAGTTATGAGAATAACAGGAAGTGATGAAGGTTGGATATGAGCTGTATAAGCGTATGGGCTTTGAAGAGGTTGGAGAAAAAGACGGAATTGTTAGCATGAGGATGAGCTTATGTAAGAACGGAGTGACAAAGTAGATGTTTTTTATCATGGGGATTATAGATGGAAGGAAAGATTTTGATTTTAATCAGCTGATCACCTGTTCCATCTGCGGAAAATATGGACGTTTCAATGTGTTCATGACATATACAGTGCTGTCTCTTTTCTTCATACCGACTTTCAAGTGGAACAGACATTACTATGTGCAGACTAGCTGCTGCGGAACTGTTTATGAGCTTGATTCAGAGATTGGTAAGATGATTGCCAGGGGCGAGGAAGTAGAGATTTTGCCAAGCCATTTGACTCAGGTAAGCGGCGGAAGAGGATTTACTACCGGCTATAAGAGATGCAGGCAGTGCGGATATGAGACAACTGAGGATTTTGATTTTTGTCCGAAATGTGGAACGAGGTTTTGATATACGTAGAAGAATGGGTAAAAGGAGGAGACGATAATGCAATTTCTTATAAGAGCGTATGATGGCGAAGGAAAACTTGATAAGCGTATGGAGGTACGCCCTCGCCATCTGGAAGGAATGAAAAAGCTGAGCGAGCATATAATCAGTGCCGGTGGGCTGCTGGATGATAATGGAAAGATGAAAGGATCAGCCCTTATCATGGATTTCGATAGCCGAGGGGAGCTTGATGATTATATTGCTAACGAACCTTATGTTGTTGAAGAGGTCTGGGAGAAGATTGAGATTGAGCCCATAAATGTTGTTATTGCAAACAGTTTGGCTAAGAAGGATGGAAAATGTAATGGTCATAGCTGTTAGCGCATGCCTTTTAGGTGAGAACTGCAAATATAACGGTGGTAATAACTACAGTGAAAAAGTCAGGGCTTTCTGTGAAGGGCACGAGGTGATTCCTGTATGTCCGGAGGTAATGGGAGGTCTTCCTACTCCAAGGGTTCCGGCTGAGATAGTGAACGGAGTTGTTACCAACAGAGAAGGCAAGGTTGTTGATAAAGAATTCAGATCCGGAGCAGAGGCAGCATTTAAGAAGATTATGGATTCTGGTGCGCAGGTTTGTATTCTTCAGTCAAGAAGCCCAAGCTGCGGAGCAAAAGAGGTTTACGATGGCTCTTTTACCGGAAAGAAGATCCCCGGCATGGGAGTGCTTGCACAGATGGTTAGTGAAACTTCAATAAAGATGATTGATGTGGAGGACTTGGACTGAGGCTTATGTGGAAGATTAAGCAGATATTTGATGGGGATTATGGCTGCGAGGAATTACAGCCGGGACAGAAACCTAAGGTATCGGTTACTCTTGTGGATGCTGCTGGGAGTGAGAAGCTTGTGGCAGTTGAAGATGACTGGCTTACGGAGAATGGGCTGGACGTTGGCTCTGAGTGGCCGGCAGGAGTATGAGAAAGGTTGGCAAAAGATGGAAGCGATAGAAGCTATTTTAACAAGAAGAAGTACCAGAAGATATTCCGGAGAAATGCCGGAAAGAGCGCTTGTAGAAAAAGTGATTGAGGCAGGCAGATATGCGCCTAGCGGTGGAAATAATCAGACTACCCACTTCATTGTTTTTTCAGATGCCGAAATCCTTTCTGACATGGCGGGATTAGTCTGCAAAGAGTTTGCAGAAATGGAAATCACTGAGGGTATGTATTTATCCCTGAGGAATTCGATAAATGCGGCAAAGAAAGGTGGATATATATTTCACTACGGAGCACCTGTTTTCATAGTTACAGCCAATAAAAAAGGCTATGGCAACGCTATAGCAGACAGTGCCTGTGCACTGGAAAACATGATGATAGCAGCCAATGCTCTTGACATGGGCTCATGTTGGATCAACCAGCTCCACTGGCTCGATGAAAATGAGGCTGTGCGCAACTTCATGTATAAGTATGGTCTTAGGGAAGATGAAACGATAACCGGAGGCCTGATATTGGGATATTCTGAGGCAGGAGAGCCAATCAGGGAACCTCTTGAGAGAAAAGGTAATCCGGTAACCTGGGTAGAAAAGTAAGGGGTAAAGATGAGTTGGGAAAAGATTGATGAGATTACATATCAATACGATGAAGGTGGAGTGAGATTTTTTCTTTTAATAGGTAAGAAGGAAGCTCTGCTGATTGACAGTGGAATGCAGACGCATAATGCCAAGGAGCTTGCAGAGGAGCTGACAGATCTTCCTGTCAGGCTTTTTAATACACATACGGATGTAGATCATGTTGGCAGTAATGAAGAGTTTGATGAAGTGATGATGAATCCTGCTGAGCTTGTTAACTACAAGCTGCCGCATCCTTCGCAGAAGATTGTTCCCGTATATGACGGAGATGTGATCGATCTTGGAGAACGCGAGCTGCTGGCAATAGCGCTCCCGGGACATACGCCGGGAAGCACAGCTCTTTTGGATAAAAACAGCGGAATGCTCTTTAGTGGGGATCCCATACAAGATGGACATATCTTCATGTTTGGTGAGATGAGGGATTTAAGTGCATATATCCATAGTCTCAGGAGACTTGATAAATACAAGGATGACATAAAAGGGATATATGCCAATCATGGAACACTCCCGGTGGATTATTCTATTGTGCCAAAGCTCATTGAAGGGGCGCTGCAGGTTGAAAGAGGAGAGATTGTTCCTGTTGAAGTGGATAGGTTCGGTAAGACTGTCCATGTGTATGATGTAGGGGTGGCATCATTTCTATGTGATTGATAGATGAAAAGCAGATACTTTATGAGGATTAAATCTGGGCGTATTCAGGTAATAAGACAATTCTTCAGGCATGTGGAATAATCAATGATCATGATGAGACCTGCCCATGCTATGAAAGGATAAATGCGGCCAATCCAACCGTGAATAAACGCAAGGATATGGAAGTATATTGATGTGGAACGAGGTTTTGATAATTGTTAGATGATGGAAGCAGCTTACCTATTCAAGGAGTGAGCATTAACTGGGATAAAATAGATGAATTCAGCTATCTGCGTGAGATTGAGGCCATAAAGGGTCTGGACTACCTTGCCTTAAATAAGAACATAACCATATTTGTTGGTGAAAATGGTAGTGGCAAGTCTACAATGCTTGAGGCTATTGCAGTCTGCTATGGCTTTAACCCTGAAGGTGGAACAAAGAATTACAGTTTTTCAACGTATGATTCACACTCTGAATTGTGCGATGCTATTAAACTTTTCAGAGGAATTAGAAAGCCAAAATGGGGATATTTCCTTAGAGCAGAAAGCTTTTATAATGTGGCTACAGCTGAGGAAATGTATGCAAGAGAGGACCCGAGAGGCAGACAGGAACATTTCCATGAAAAATCTCATGGAGAGAGCTTTCTGCAACTTGTACAGTCTAACTTCCGGGGAAATGGGTTATACCTCTTGGATGAGCCTGAGGCTGCATTGTCTCCGCAGAGGCAGCTGACTCTTTTGTTGGAGATCGTTAACTGCGCTAAAGAGGATGCTCAGTTCATTATGGTCACTCATTCTCCAATTCTCTTAGGAATTCCTGGAGCTGAGATCCTGAGTTTTGACGATGGCCAGATACATCCGATTGACTATGAGGATACTGACAGCTATCAGATAACAAAGATGTTTATAGAAAATAAGGAACAGCTGCTAAAGAGACTTTTGGACGAGTGATATGATAAAGAGGTAGGTGGCTTTTACAAGACTTCGTGATACCAATCCGGCATTCGATCATTCCAAGGAAATTGGCGATGTTGGTATACCGGCCTTCGTTCTTGAAGACGGAAGCATAACTCTTGATCCTGCCGTTGTGGGCCTTATTGAGTATGGAACACCTGATGCCTGCTCAATAGAAGATCATAAAAGCGGAAGGAAAGGCTGTTAAGAGGTACATGAGAATAGATAAAAGAATGCAGAGATGGGGATATTTGGTGATGGATTCGATTGATATTGTTGTAAAGCGCATTACTGAAATGGAATCCATTCTGGAAGAGGCGCTTAGAAGAATGGATAAGGCTGAGGAGGCACCAAAAGCTCTTTTGGCCTATCAGTCAGAGATAAAGAAGATTGATGAGTATTACTTCAGCCAGGATTGGAAAGATGATTTTGCCTTGGATGAAGATGGACGTTTACCAAAGAATTTGAAGCGTGGAGTCCTTTCTGAAGATGGAATCTACAATGCGCTTGATCGGAACAAAGAGTTGATGGAAAGGATAAAGGAAACGAGAATGGTTAAGCATGTGATTTTATGGACACTAAAAGACGAGCTTTCTGGAGAGGAGAAGGCAACTATTAAGCAAGGGATCAAAGAAGGGCTTGAGGGATTAAAGGGCAAGGTCCCCGGAATCGTTGATATCAAGGTTAACATCAATGGCCTTGAGTCCTCTAACGCAGACCTGATGCTTGATTCAACTTTTGAGAGTGTAGAGGCACTTAAGGGATATTCTATACATCCTGAGCATGTAGCAGTAGCTGATTCTAAGGTAAGACCTTATACCAAGATCAGAAGCTGCCTGGATTATGAGGTTTAAGGCATGGTAAAGCAGATAGAGATTACGGTTTGAGGAGATTTGGAGAAGGATGAAATATATAAAATGGCTTAATCTGATACCGCTTATTATGTTTTTCATAGTTGATAAGCTGAGAGGAACACTGATCAGCAGGTATTTACTGATAATTATTGTAGCCCTAGGAGTTATGAATATGTTCCTTGTTAAAGGAATGAAGGAGTATCTTATTTCATCGCTGATGCTTGTAGTATCTACCGTTGTGGGAATGATTCTCTACACGCATTATTACTACTATTTTGTCAGCGCTAATTCTGAGGCTCCGATTTTTGGTGCGGCTCTAATGATGGTTTATGGATTTATTGCTTTTGCTGTTGCCGCAGTTGGAACTGTTGTAGTGGTGATAAAGGATAGATATGCAGGGAAAACTGATATTAATGAGGAAGTTGAGAATATGAAGGCCATTGCTGGGGCAGTCCTCCTTGACGTAAGAAATGAAGATGAATTTAAGGAAGGGCATATCCCGGGAAGTATAAATATCCCATTAGGTAATATTGAGGATGTTGAGAACAAAATTAGTGACCATGATACTCCGGTATTTGTGTATTGCCTTAGAGGAACGAGGAGTGCTCAGGCAGTGAGCAAAATGAAGGCCATGGGTTACAATAACGCAAAAAGCATCGGAGGTATAGCTGCCTATAAAGGACAGACAGTGCGGATATAAGACAGAAGAGGACTGAGAATGTCATAATTTAATGTTGGGGTCTGTAAGAACAACGAAATTATAAAAGAGATTTTCAAAGAGTATTCCCAGATCAAAGGCGCAGAGAGCTGCTTTGTTTCTTTTGATAAAGAGCTTGGCTTTAAAGAAGTTACGTTCACAACAAAGCCTGAAGCGGATAGGTTCGGTAAGACTGTCCATGGCGGATGAATATCACAATTACTGGTTTCACATAAAAGGATTCTTTACAGGAGAAGGGCTGGCATTTGTTGTATGTGCCCTGGCATTGTTATAGGAAATGATTGAACTATTTCATGGATCTTGATTATACAAAGTACATTCCGGAAGAGTATTTACTTGATGGCTTTGATGCAACTACCGATTCAGAGTATTATAAAAAAATGACTGAAAAATGATTTGTGATGGATGTTAGTATTATAAGAATTATTATTTAAAATTTGATTTTAATATATAAAGCTATCTAAAGTGGCTAAGGAGGACAGATGGATAGTATTGTTGAAAGACGCAGCATTAGAAAATATAAAGAAATGGAAGTTCCACAAGATCAAATAGAAAAGATTGTAGAAGCAGCTGTGAAGGCGCCTTCTGCCAAGAACAGACAGCCTTGGAAATACATTGTATATTCTGAGACTGCCAAAAAGGAACTTTTGGATATCATGGAAGAGTCACTCAATAAGGAATCTGAGTCACATACGCTTCTCCCGGATTCTGCCGGTGGAATACCTGATGCATATAACACACTGAAAATTATGCGTCAGGCTCCGGTTCTTATAATTGTAATGAATACTAATGGAAGATCACCTTTTGAAAGCATTAATTCAGACGACAGGATTACGGAGATATGTGACACTCTTTCCATAGGGGCTTCAATAGAAAACATGTTATTAAAGGCAACGGAAATAGGCCTTGGTACATTGTGGATTGCAAATACATGTTTTGCTTATAAGGATCTTGTTGGCGCTATTGGTGAAGAAGGGCAGCTTATTGGTGCGATAGCAGTAGGCTATGCTGATGAGATGCCGAATCCAAGACCAAGGAAGGATATAGAAAAGACTTTGGCTTTTCATAAATAAATCTGACATTTTCCCTTGAAGCTTTTAATTTGTTTGAGAAGAAACAATATATGAATGGGGGAGAATAAAGATTGGAGTATAAGGTGATAATTTACACAGACCGGCTATTTTTGAGAAAAATGAATATGGATGATTTTGATGCATTGTACAAGATACTGGCTGATACAAACATTATGCAGCATTATCCATATATTTTTGACGAGGAAAGAGTTAGAAGCTGGATTGAAAGAAACATGAAGCGGTACACCGAGAATGGTTTTGGATTGTGGGCTGTTTGCCTGAAGGATACAGGTGAAATGATAGGGGATTGTGGGCTGACATTGCAGCTTATTGATGGAGAGATGCTTCCTGAGATAGGATATCACATACGTGCGAATTGTCAGCGAAAGGGTTACGCTAAAGAGGCTGCCAAAGCAGTTCTTGACTGGGCTTTTAAGAATACAGATTATCCAGCTTTTTACTCATATTGTAAATATACAAATACTGCATCGATCAAAACTGCGGAATCCATAGGGATGCATTTTGAAAAAGAATATCCGGATCCGGCTAATGAAATCACTCATGTTTCAGTTATTACTAGAAATGAAAAAGTACTGGCTAATCAGTCTTAAGAAGTCTGAAATGACTTTTCTTATACTCTATAAGCCCTTCATCTTGCATGCGTGAGAGTTCTTTTGACATATTGGTGCGCTCAAGGTTCAGATAATCAGCAAGTTGTTGTCTGGTGAAGGGAATGTCAAATTCTCTGGAGTCAGTCTGTAGTGCAATGGCATTGAGATATGACAGGAGGCGTCCGCGGCAGCTCTTGGAAGAAGTGTAAAAGCTTCGTCCGGAGAGGACAAGGTTCTTCTGTGATGAGATGATAAGTATATTTTTAAGGAGCTTTTCCTTCCAGGGAGAGCTCTTTTTGCTATCTTCAAGAAGGTTCTTTATATTGCAAAAGAGAATACGGCTTTCCTCATTTGCTCTGACATCAACCAGAAGGACTTCGCCAAGAAGAGCGTAGGTCTCGGCAAAGTATTGGTTCTTTCCCACATGGCTTAATACAGTACGGTTGCCCCAGATGTCGTTGCTTTCAACAGTAACACTACCAGAAAGCACCATGCCTATTTTGGAAGTCTGTTCTCCGGCGTGGAGAATTACATCGTCTTTTCGGAATCTCTTTTCCTTTGCATCCAGGAAGTCAAGGCATGAGGATAGCTCTTTTGCTGTCATTCCCTGGAACAGTCTGCTTTTTTCTATACCTTCAAGATTCATAAAAAATTTCTCCCCAAATGTGGTTTAAACAACATACATGTTATGGATAGTATATTATACTGACACCATCAGAACAAGGTTAAAGCTAAGAACAGAGAGGTTTAAAGATGGTAAGAAAGATAATAAAGATCGACGAAGAAAAGTGCAATGGATGTGGTATTTGTGCCAGTGCATGTCACGAAGGGGCTATTGATATTGTGAACGGAAAAGCAAAGCTGGTAAGAGAGAACTTCTGTGATGGATTTGGCGACTGTTTACCGGGATGTCCTATGGGAGCAATCTCTTTTGAAGAAAGGGAAGCGCCTGCTTATGATGAAGCAGCTGTAAAGGAAGCGCAGGAAAAGAAAGGAATTGTAAAAGATATGCATCAGTGCGAGAACAAGATGATGAATGAAATGGAACAACATGCCGCCGGGCATGGATGCCCGGGGTCAAGATTTATGATGCTCAAGAGCGGTAACCAGGAAGAAAATGATCCCAGTCAGGACGTGATTTCAAGAATGAGCACTCATCCATCAAGATTAATGCAATGGCCATGCCAGATAAAACTTCTTCCAACACAGGCAGGTTTTTATAATGGAGCCAAACTCCTTATTGCAGCTGACTGTACAGCATACGCCTATGCAAACATGCACGAAGACTTCATGAAGGGGAAGGTTACAATGATAGGATGCCCAAAGCTGGATGATGGTGACTACACAGAAAAGCTGACAGAAATCATAACAAATAACGACATCGCCAGCGTGACCATAGTAAGGATGGAGGTTCCATGCTGCGGAGGACTCCAGAGGGCCGCAGAGAATGCTATAAAGAACAGTGGAAAGTTTCTTCCCTGGCAGGTTGTAACCATCTCTCGTAACGGAGAGGTACTTGATTAAATTTCTCAACAAACATTTTTTTTGCGTAAGGTTCAGATGAGTGAGTTTATACTTAGTATAATGAAAGATAAGGAGGCACACTATGGCAACATTAAACGAAAGAAAAGTAGCAGTAGTAGGTTGTGGATTTGTTGGTTCGGCATCAGCATTTGCCCTTATGGAAAGCGGGCTTTTTTCCGAGATGGTGCTGATAGATGTGAATAAAGAGAAGGCTGAGGGGGAAGCTCTTGATATCAGTCACGGACTTCCTTTTGCAAAGCCAATGCAGATATATGCCGGTGATTATCAGGACGCAGGGGATGCTGCTGTTGTGGTTGTTACGGCAGGTGCGGGACAGAAACCCGGCGAAACCAGGCTTGATCTTGTTAAAAAGAATGTAGGCATCTTTAAGTCTATTATTCCTGAGATTGCAAAGTACAACAAAGAGGGAATACTTCTTATCGTGGCTAATCCGGTTGATATTCTTACGTATGCAGCAGTCAGGTTCAGTGGATTTTCTGAAAACAGGGTGTTTGGTTCAGGAACAGTTCTTGATACAGCCAGATTCAAATATCTTCTTGGGGAACATTTAAGTGTGGATAGCCGTTCAGTGCACGCATTTATTATAGGCGAGCATGGGGACAGCGAGATAGCAGCATGGAGCAGTGCAAATGTCTCAGGGATTCCAATTCATGATTTCTGTGAGATGAGGGGGCATTTCGAACATGAAAAAGCCATGAAAGAGATTGCTGAAAATGTTAAGAACAGTGCCTATGAGATCATTGAGAAAAAAGGTGCGACCTATTACGGAATTGCCATGAGTGTAAGACGTATCTGTGAGGCTATAATACGTGATGAAAAATCAGTTCTGCCTGTATCGAGCATGCAGCATGGTGAAAACGGCATTGATGGAGTTGCACTAAGCATGCCGGCAATTGTCGGAAGAGGTGGCGTTGAAGGTTCTGTGCCGATCAGACTTAGTGAGCAGGAAAAAGAGGCATTACTGAAGTCATCGGAAACTCTGAAAGCAGTAATTAACGAATCGCTTTGACGCTTATGTTGCAGCAGATAGAACTCCTGGAACTTAAGAAGGAGCATATGTACACAAAATTATTGCAACCGTTAATTATCAATGTTAGTATTAAATAGGTTTAAAAAAATTAAGAAAGAGCGTTTAACGCATAGGTGAAGGAATGTTTATCAGATAATTTAGCTTGAGTGAACACTATCAGAGTTGACGAAGCTGCCATGGCAGTTGTTTTGTGTGCGCTTAAACTAGGTTATCATGCATTATAAACCTTTTTTATATTTTTAGTAGGTCTATTTGTGTGAGTCTATTTTGCGTATGCAAAATAGACTTTTTTTTCATGTGCGGCTTGCGAATTCATGGAGAAAGCAGACGATGACGAGAAAAATTAGAATTAATCCGTTTGATATGAAATACCTTGAAGACTACTATAAGTATTTTGACGAGGAAATAACACAGTATCAATGGCCGGATCCGTTCGAAAATATTGAGGATGCACGAAATTTGCTTCAGGGATTTCTCGATGAGATGAAAAAAGAAGAAACACTGATATTTGCAATTGTTGACGACGAAGATAGATTTGTTGGAAGCGTAGAGATGCACGGAATGACAGAGACTTGTCCGGAACTTGGAGTCTGGATAATTGAGTCGGAACAGGGAAAAGGTTATGCTTTTGAGGCATTGAAATATATTTTGGAGTATGCCTATGAGAAGTATGGAAAGACAGAGTTTTTCTATGAGGCAGATGTGCGAAATGCTGGCAGTAATAAACTTCTCGCCAAGCTATCTAAGGGTTATGAAATTATAGTTCTTGAGACAGAGGAACTTGTAACGGATTCCGGAAAAGAGCTAAAACTGCAAGGCAATGAATTGAGAAGGAAGGGGTTAAAAAATATGAGCAATTATAAATATATCAATCTTAGAGAAAAACCAGAACTAAAGGAAACAGCTGCGAATTGGTTCCACGAGAAATGGGGAGTGCCTACAGAGGCTTACCTGGAATGCATTGATGCCTATATTGAAGGTACTACGGAATATGGCTGGTATGTATGTCTGGATGAAGGAAAAATCATCGGAGGCCTTGGGGTTATCGACAATGATTTCCATGACAGGAAAGATCTTGCTCCCAATGTCTGTGCTGTTTACACAGAAGAGAAATACAGGTGCCAGGGCATTTCCGGTAATCTTTTAAATATGGTGGTTGAAGATACGAAAAACAAGGGCATTTCTCCAATTTACCTTGTTACAGATCATGTTGGTTTTTATGAGAGGTATGGATGGGAGTTCTTTTGCATGGCACAAGGGGATGGAGAGCCTGAGCCTACAAGGCTGTACATACATAGATAAGTGAGGAGGATTGGAATGAAGGAGTATCTTATTTCATCGCTGATGCTTGTAGTATCTACCATTGTAGGAATGATTCTCTACACGTATTATTACTACTATTTTTTCAGCGCTAATTCTGAGGCTCCGATTTTTGGTGCGGCTATAATGATGGTTTATGGATTTATTGCTTTTGCGTTACTTCTTAATAGCATATCGAAGAAGGGCGGACTACCGCATAATACTTTTACAAAAACGCATTTGGAATTAGACATGGAAAGGGAAAAGTAGATGGGAAGTACAATAAGACTTAATAATGAACAGCTAAAGAATTTTTATTTTGGATCATACAGTTTTCATGATACGGAAGATGGGTATCTGCAGGCGTATCAGTACTCTGATAAGCAAATGCAATATTTTGAGGGAGCATTTGATTTCTGGTATGATCGGTGCATGGCATCTACGGCAAAGACCATTGAGATGGTGACAGATGCTACGAAGCTGTCATTTGATTACAAAATCGTTTGGATAGGGTCTCAGGATTCTTTTGAACTTGTTATCGATGGACTGGTGAACCGTATTGAATATGTCAAAGACCTTGATACATCGGGACATATAGAATGGGATTTGCCAGAAGGTAATAAGCGTGTTGCAATTTATCTTCCTGCGGATGCTACAGTCCTTTTAAAAGATTTTGAAATCAATGCAGAGGCAAAAAGACCGGATAAAAAGGAGAGAGTGCTATGGCTTGGGGATTCTATTACTCAGGGCTATGGCCCATTACGTTCTGCTCAGACATATGTAAGTGTTGCAAACAGGATTCTGGATTATGATGTTATCAATCAGGGGATTGGTGGATACATTTATGATAAGAAATCTTTAATGCCGATGTCCGGTTATGTTCCTGACAAGATTATCGTGGCACTTGGTACCAATAATAATCATGATGCAACAAAGACATCGGACATCACAGAGTATTATGATACGTTGATTGATCTTTATGGAAGCGATATTCCAATTCTTTGTATTTCACCTATCTGGAGAGGAGATAATCCTGAAGATTATGATAATTTCCTGGGATATTGCAACATGATCAAGAAAGTTGCCGGCAGCTATAAAAATGTGACAGTTGTGGATGGATTTACACTTGTTCCACATCTGAGTGAGTATTTTCTTGATAATCTCCATCCTAATCTTTTGGGCGCGGAGACTTATGGAAGGAACCTTGCTGAGGTTATCAGAAAAAAAGGTTGGTAATCAGCTGATGTACTGAAGAGTACAGTGCTGGTGCTTTTTTGTATGCTATTTAATTGAATAAGCCAATATAGTGGCGGATTTTTGTCAAAGTGATATTATTGTGTTGGTCAAGACTAACTTTAATTGAGGTGAAGGATTAGTATGAAAACAGCAGAACAATATAAGAAGCTGACTATCAGCGAATTTACAAAGGCTGCAGAAGTATATGAGACAGATCATGCCGGAATATACGAAATGTGTAAGGAAGATTATCCATATATTGAAGAGGAACTATCTCATATCAAATATCATGATCTTTTGGACTGCGGATGCGGTACCGGACCCATGATATCTCTTTTGCATGAAAAAGACAGCTCGAAGCACTATGTGGGACTTGATCTGACACCCAGGATGATAGAAGTGGCAAGGAGTAAGAAGCTTGCAGGCACAGAATGGATTGTGGGAGACTGCGAGAATCTTCCTTTTGATGATGAGTCTTTTGATGTGATCATTTGCACTAACAGTTTTCATCATTATCCCAATCCGCAGAAGTTCTTTGACAGTGTTAAAAGAGTATTAAGGCCTGACGGAAGACTTGTGTTGCAGGACTATACTGCACCAAAAGCTATTCTATGGCTCATGAATCATACAGAGATGCCACTGGCTAACCTTATCGGACATGGAGATGTTGGAGCTTATTCACTTACTCAGATGCAGGAATTCTGCAATAAGTCGGGGCTTCAGATTGAGAAGCTTGAGGCAGCAAAGAAGTTTCGAATGCATCTGGTAGCAAGAAAGTAAGCCAGTAATCAGCCCGGTAGTGAATAATTGAAAAAAGCTTTTAGTGAAGGCTTCTGGCGACTTATATAGCGTCAGGGGTCTTTTTTGAATATAATAGAGTGAGTGGATACATGGGAATTTAGCGTGGTTGGAGGTATATATAACCCCAGGCTATCATCGGCTATAGAAAAAAACATACGCAGAATAAGCTCTACTAACTATATAATGGTAACTGTGGCAGTTGTTTTTTCTGAGGAGGACGAATATGAAGCGTGATACAGTAGTTACTAAACTTAGAAAGCTGGCAGAAAATGCCGATGTTTCAAATGTGGATTTTCTTGCCGTCCAGGTGAATCTGACAGATCAGGATCCCGGAGTGTTCTATGTTGAAGTTAAGGATCACAAGATCAATATAGAGCCTTACGATTACCATGACAGGAACTGCGCTATCTCAATTAAGTCCGATGATTTTAATAAGCTTATCAGTAGCAAGTTAGATCCTGTATCAGCTTTTACTATCGGCAAACTTAAGGTTGACGGTGATGTAGGGAAAGCCATGGAATTTTCCAAGCTTCTTAAATGATTAGATGGAGTAAGTAGAAATGGTCAATGAAAAGGTAAAAGAGTTTCTTGTCTCCAATAATCTTGGTGACAGGATTACAGAGCATACAGAAACGATTGATACAGTTGAACATGCTGCACAGCAGATAGGCTGTACCGAACCGGAGATTGCAAAGACATTGTCTTTTGTTGTAGATGAAAAGCCTGTAATTGTCGTAATGGCAGGCGATGGTAAGGTTAACAGTTCTAAGTTCAAATCACTATTTCACACTAAACCACACATGATTCCCAGAGATCAGGTGGAGAGTATCACGGGATTTCAACCAGGCGGAGTATGTCCTTTTGCTGTGGCTAATAATATTCCTATCTGGCTTGATGTATCCATGAAGAGATTTGAATATGTTCATCCTGCAGGAGGTAATGAGTTCACTTCAGTCAAAGTGACACCTTCAGAACTTGAAGCTGTTACCGGAGCCGAGGGCTGGTGCGATGTATGTAAGGGATGGGAAGAAGACGAGTAAAGAAAGGGGAGTTACCATGGAATTCAAAGAAGTAGTAAAGAACCGTTATTCATGTAAGAAATACAGTGAAAGAAAAGTAGACAGGGCAAGACTCAATGACATCCTTGAAGCCGGAAGGCTTGCACCTACGGCAAAGAATCTTCAGGAACAGCATATTTATGTTGTTGAGACTGATGAGAACCTGGCTAAGATCGATAAGGCAACACCTTGCCGTTATGGAGCACCGACTGTTCTTATTGTAACATTTGATAAAAACAATGTATTTACATATCCGGGTGGCAAGAGAGATTCCGGAGTGGAGGATGCGTCAATTGTGGCAACACATCTCATGCTGGCTGCCGCTGATGCCGGGGTAGACAGCTGCTGGCTAAATTTCTTTGATCCTGATAAGCTCGCTGAAGACCTTGGTTTGCCGGAGAATGAAGAGATTTTGATGCTTCTTGACCTTGGATATGCGGCAGATGGCGCAGGACCTCTTGATAATCATAACAGCAGGAAGGATCTTACAGAAACAGTAAGTTATATTTAAGAAAAGTAGAGAATCAGCAAAGAATTCAGAGATGGATTTGGAGCTGATTTTTTATAATAAGAGGTTAGCAAAAGCTAACAGATGGTGATATCATGTATTGAGAGAATAATGTACAGAAAAGAGTTAAAAAGACTTATTGATAAGTATCCGGATGCTCTCTGCATTAATCTAGGATGTGGCTTTGATGATAAGTTTTCTCAGGTGGACAATGGCAGGATCACTTGGTTTGATGTGGATCTTCCGGACCAGATAGAGAAAAGACGCAAGGTGTACTCTGACAGGGAAAGATGCACAATGCTGGATGGAAGTGCACTTGACGGGGAATGGATAAATCAGCTTCCCAAGCGAGATATGAACATCATTGTAATGGAAGGAGTTCTTGAGTATTTTTCAAAAGATCAGGTTAAGACATGCATCAATATGCTCTGTGACAGCTTTGAGCATGGATACCTTCTTGCAGAGCTTCATTCACCGTTCCTTGAAAAGAATGGAAGCCATCACGACGCTGTGAAGCATACCAATGCTACTTTCGGATGGGGAACAAAGTCAGGACGTGAATACCTTGCCCTCGAACCAAGGATGAGCCTTGTGTCCGAGACGAGCTATAACGAAGAGATGAAGAAATATTCAATACGCGGAAAACTCTTTGCTATTGTGGGCAAGAACATCAACAACAGGCTTGCAGTATTTAAGTGGTAATATGGAGGCATGACAGTTATGATTCATTGACAAGTTTCCCTGTCATGTGCTCCGGAGTCAGTTCAAGACACTGGACACGTGGCAGGGCATTTTTTAGCTCTTTCTGAATGTATTCTTCATCATCAGTGAACTTCCGGCATATGTGGGTGCAGATTTCTTTTGCCTTATCGGGATCCTCAACCAGCTTCATACGGCCAAAGACTATGACGCTGTTAATGTTGAGTGCCCACTCGCCTTCTTTGCAATAGCCTTCGTCATAGACACAGTAGCTTACCTTGTCACAAGCCTTTATGGAATCAAGCTTATGCCCTTCCTTGGCACCATGGAAGTAGAGCTTGCCGTTTTCCTCACAGTACCAGTGATCCATCGGCATGCCATATGGGTAGCCGTCATCTCCAAGAACTGATAATATGCCTCTCGGCTCTTTTTTCAAAATCTCTATACATTTTTCTTCAGTTATCTGCTGAGCGAATCTTCTCATTTTTCTGAACATATCTTTATAACCTCATTCTTTCGCAAGTAATTTTAGACCAATAATTCCAACTAAAATAAGGATAACACAGATGGCTTGAGGGACTGACAGTTTTTCCTGGAAAAGAAAAACTCCAAGAAGCGAAGTTCCGACAATCCCCATCCCCGTCCACATGGCATAAGCTGTGCCAAGAGGCAGGTTCCTGAGCGCCAATGACAAGAAGATGGCACTGGCTATGTAGCCAAGAACTGTAATTACAGATGGAAAAAGAACGGTGAAACCATTTGAATATTTCATGGCGATCGCCCAGCCTACTTCAAAAAGGCCGGCAAGTAACAAAATGATCCACTGCATTATAAAACCTCCGTAAAACAAAAATCGCCATTCCCCTATCTGCTAAGACCTAACGATAGAGAAATGACGTTGTCCCAGTTACTCGGTAGCAACTGGCGTCGTTTGAATTTAGTTAAATATTATTGTAATCGAAACTCATTTTTTGTCAATCAAACAAAAATAGTAATATATTGAGTGAAAAGTATGTAAAAAATTTCCTGTATTGATGTTCAGATATGGTGTCTGTAAGTGTAAAATGATTGTATGCAAAATATTATGTGTGGGATTAGATTCTACCATCACGATGAATAAGAAAGGGAGGAAATAACATGCCATTTATTTCAACGAAGACAAACGTAACCGTATCAAAGGAAAAAGAGGCACAGTTAAAGGAGCGCCTTGGGCAAGCTATATCTATAATCCCGGGAAAGAGCGAGAACTGGCTCATGCTGGCAATCGAGGGGGGTGTTCCCATGTATTTCAGAGGCGATGATTCTCAGCCCACTGCATTCATTGAGGTTAAGATTTATGGGGATGCTTCATCAGACACATATGGGAAGATGACAAAAGAGCTGACAGGAATCTATGGGGATATCCTGGGAGTAGCGCCGGATCACATGTATATACGCTATTTTGGATCGGAAGACTGGGGATGGAATGGAAGCAATTTCTGATACTTATGCAAGGATACGGAAGCAGGAAGGGTGGCCTGCAAGAATTTGACTTGTCTTACATTTTCAAAATGATGGAGGATGTGATCTATGGTAAAGGTTTATTGCTATTCAAAATGTTCTACTTGTAATAAGGCATTAAAATGGCTGGATACTAATGGGATTAAGTATGAAGATTTGGATATAAAGGAACAGCATCCTGATAGAAATACTGTAAAGGATCTGAATGATAGAAGTGGTCTTCCGTTAAAGAAATTCTTTAATACCAGTGGAAAGATGTATAGAGAAATGGAATTATCAAAGAGGCTTCCTGATATGAGTGATGATGAAATCCTGGATCTGCTCGCATCGGATGGAATGCTTGTAAAGAGACCGTTGCTAGTGACCGATGAGGTTGTTCTTGTAGGATTTAAAGAAGATAATTGGAGGGAAGCTCTTTTATGTAAATAAAAGAATATATAAGTGAGCAAGGTGAGGTATATATAGTATGAGCTCCATAGAAATCAAGAAGACAGGAATAACAAAATTAGATAC
Organism: Butyrivibrio sp. NATIVEDY162; assembly: GCF_045999815.1. Lineage (GTDB taxonomy): Bacteria > Bacillota > Clostridia > Lachnospirales > Lachnospiraceae > Butyrivibrio. Next base: position 1,857,290 of record NZ_CP172573.1, on the reverse strand, counting down.
AGAAGCTGTTGTAAATGCAGCTAACACAGGACTTTGGGAAGGCGGGGGAGTATGTGGATATATTTTCCGCGATGCCGGTTCCAAGGAAATGACGGCTGCTTGTCAGAAGATTGGCCACTGTGATGAAGGTTCTGCTGTCATTACGCCCGGGTTCAATCTACCTGCAAAATATGTGATACATGCTGTGGGTCCGAGGTGGTCTGGCGGAGAGCATAATGAGCCTAAGCTTTTGTACAGCGCATATAAACAGTCTCTTCTTCTTGCAAAAGAGAATAATATTCATTCTATAGGATTTCCGTTGATATCCGCAGGAATATTCGGATATCCGGTGGATAAAGCATGGCGAAAAGCTATTCAGGCATGTGATGACTTTATTCAGAATAATCCTAAATATGATATCAAGATCATCTTTGCAGTACTGGATGACAAGATTCTTGCAACCGGTGAGGAAACACTTAAGGAGAGAGATACGTGGAGGAAGCTATAGAGATGCAACCAAATATGAAAAGGCAGATGAGGATATGGGTTCCGGCATCAGGATTATTGGAATTACAGAGGGCAGGAAAGATTTTGATTTTTGCCCGAAATGTGGAACGAGGTTTTAGAAATGGTAAAAACGATTGTTAGAGATCAATTCTTTTTACAACAGAAGTCAGAGCCTGCAACCAAGGCAGACAAGCAGGTTGTAGACGATCTTTTAGATACATTAAGAGCAAATCAGGACAGGTGTGTAGGCATGGCTGCGAACATGATCGGTGTGAAGAAGCAGATTATTGTGGTGGCTATGGGGCCCTTCATTTTTCCAATGATAAACCCGGTAATAACCAAGAAGACAGGAGAGTATAAGACAGAGGAGAGCTGCCTGTCTCTTGATGGAGTAAGGCCGTGCATCAGGTATAAAGAGATTGAGGTGGATTACCTGGATCAGGACTTTCAGCCAAAGCATGGGAAATACAACGGCTTTACGGCACAGATAATCCAGCATGAAATCGATCATTTTTCAGGGGTGCTTATTTGATGGTGATGATGAAGAAGGACGTATTTTATGACAAGGATATCCGGGAGCCGTTGTTTGACTTCCTTGAAGATTCATTTGGAAAAGTGCGGATCCTTGAGGAGAAAAGAACCGGTAGCGCCAGGGCAGATGTTGTCATGATCACTCCGGATTATCTGTACGGCATAGAAATCAAAAGCGATGCCGATACATATGCCAGGCTTGAGAAACAGGTCAAAAACTACAACTGGTATTATGACCGCAACATTATTGTGGTGGGTTCATCACATGCAGCTCATGTAAAGGAGCATGTTCCTGACTGGTGGGGCGTTATCACAGTTGAAGCTGATGAGAACGGTGCGCCGGATTTTTATGTCATGAGGCACGCGGATGTAAATCCCAGAGTTAAAGATAAGAGGAAGATCTCTATCCTGTGGAGGACAGAGTTGAACCATCTTTTAGAGGAAAATGATCTTCCCAAATATAAAAACAAGAGCAAACTGTTTGTTCAGGAAAAGCTACTTGAAAAAGTGCCTGGTGAAATCCTCTGGAAGCAGGCATATGAGGAATTGTTTGAGAGAGACTATAACACTATAGCAGAAGAAATTGAGACGTACAGAATGAGCCGGCGGAATGCTCTTTAGTGGTGATCCGATACAGGATGGGCATATCTTCATGATTGTTCCTACTGAAGCGGATAGGTTTGGAAAGACTGTCCATGTGTATGATGTAGTGGTAGCATCATTTCTGTGCGATCAAGGAGGGAGAAGATAATTCTTGCCTTTGCTTTTGCTATTACTAAAAAATGCGTAAATCGTCAAAAAATAGTAGTATCTGATTGACGCACATAGGTGATTTTTAGGGAAATAAAATAGTTGCTTTAGGGGATGAAAGATGAATATACAAATATTTGGCACCAAGAAGTGCAATGATACAAAGAAAGCTGAGCGATTCTTCAAGGAGCGCGGAATAAAATATCAGTTCATTGATATGAAGGAAAAAGGCATGAGTAAGGGAGAGCTGACATCTGTTGCAAGTGCTAATGGAGGCATCATGAACATGATAAATTCTGATGCAAAGGATAAAGATGCCGTTGCACTTATTCAGTACATTGCTGATGAAGATAAACTGGAAAAGCTATTAGAAAATCAGCAGATAATAAAGACGCCTGTTGTTAGAAATGGCAAGCAGTCCACGCTGGGATATCAGCCTGATGTGTGGAAGAACTGGGAATAATGATGAGTGTAAGGAGCGGACGATTATGGATATGATGAAATTTACTTGGACCAGAGAACCAAAGAGCTATAGCGTGACAGAGAATAAGATTGCTGTAACAACGTTACCGCATACAGACCTGTGGCAGAGAACATATTATCATTTCAGAAATGATAATGCTCCTGTATTTCAGATAGAGACTGAGGAGAAGTTTTTTTCCTTTGTGGTGAAAACACATTTTGCTGACAGCCATCATCGCTTTGACCAGTGTGGCATTGTGATGTACCTGGATAGTGAGAACTGGTTAAAGGGGTCTATTGAGTATGAGAATGAGGAGTTCCAGCATCTTGGATCTGTGGTTACAAATCATGGCTATTCTGATTGGGCAACTACTGAGATTCCTGCGTCAGTGAAGTCCATGTGGTACAGACTGAGCCGAAGGGAAGATGATTACTGCATCGAGTGTTCCGATGATGGATATAAATGGAAGCAGATGAGAGTCTGCCACATGCATGAAGGTGCTGGCAAGGTGAGATTTGGAATATATGCATGTTCGCCGGAAGACAGTTCTTTTACCGCAGAATTTACAAACATGGCATTGACTGAGTGTGCATGGAAGGCACATGACGGGCAGAAACCGGATGATGCTTTATGAACATAGTAGATATGGTGTCTGTAAGTGTAAGATGATTGTATGCAAAATTGAAGTGGCTTTCGGTCATAAGTGCAGAACTGTTTGACGCTAAAGTGGAGAGTTTGTCGTGATAGTAAAATAAGTAGGACATAGAATGGTAAAAGACTATAGTTAAACATGTGATTTTGTGGACACTTCAGGATGAAATATCTAAGGAGGAGAAGGAAACTATCAAGCAGGGGAGGCTTGAAGGTTTAAAGGGCAAGAATATTACATGAAAACAGTTAATGTAGTCGCAGCCATAATCTGCGATAATTACAATAAAAAGACAAAGATATTTGCAACCCAGCGTGGTTATGGGGAGTACAAGGATGGATGGGAATTCCCCGGCGGTAAGATAGAAAAAGGTGAAACACCTGAGCAGGCATTGGTTCGTGAAATAAGAGAGGAACTTGGTGCAAAGATCCGGGTTCATGACCTCATTGATGTCATAGATTATGATTATGAGACTTTTCATCTTCATATGCACTGCTATTGGGCTACAGTACTTGATGGTGAGTTGCAGCTATTAGAACATGAAGCAGCTAAGTGGCTTGATACCTTTAGCCTCAGAAGTGTCGATTGGCTTCCGGCTGATCTGGTGCTTCTTCCTAAGATATCTGCAGCAATGATCGATAAAAATGTGGAGTACTATAACGAGAGCGCAGATTCAGCGACTTTAATGAAAAGAGCGTGATTCCGCTTTTTGAGGCAGCAGGTTTTGAAATTATCCATAATGAGATTGGCTCAGATAGCAGACCCGGAAGGGAAAATGAAAAGTGGATCAATGTTATTGGGAAATGCAATCATAGTAGAATGTCAAGTAAAAAATCATAAATTATCAGGGGGGCTATTTTTTAGGAGGTAGAGTATGATTAAAGATTTTTATGATGCTGAGACCGAACCAATAGTAAAGTTGGAGCATTTTTATGGAGAACAAAAGCATCTGGTTGATAAGTGCCTGATCATTTTTTCTAAAGTAATCTATGATCATCTACTGAAAAAATATGAGTGCAAGGAAATTGCATTGATGGGATCGTGCACAGGAAGTATACCAATATATTGCCTTGAATATAAGGGCGAAAAGATTGCATTTTACCTGACGTCGATAGGGTCAGCTGTTGCATCAAGTGCCTGCTATGAAGTGTACTGGATAACCGGTGCCACAAAGTTTATAATGTTTGGTTCATGTGGAAGCCTGGCACCGGAAGTTACAACAGGTAAGTTTATAATTCCGACTCAGAGTTATCGAGGAGATGGCGCTTCATACTACTATGCTCCTGCGGCAGATTACATAGATATTAAAGGCTGCGATAAGCTTGAAAGTATATTTGAAGAGATGAATGTTCCATTCGTCAAGGGACGTGTTTGGACAACTGATTCTATGCTCAGAGAGACCAAAGGATTGGTGGCTAAAAGACGGGAGGAAGGCTGTATAGCTGTTGAAATGGAGCTCGCAGGAGTCCAGGCTTTGTGTGATTTTTATGGACTTACTCTGTATGACTTTCTGGAAGCCGGAGATGTCCTTGCAGACAGCGGCTATGAAATAAGCGGCTTAGAGGCTGCAAATCATGATCTTGGAAAACTGCATATTGCACTGGAAATTGCTTCACGGATTTGAAGTAAGAAAAAATGAGGACCAGAGATATGAAATGTTTGTGTAAAAGAAGTATACGGGATTTGGTCAGGGAAGACCTGAACTAAGGAAACTACTTATGACACTAAAGGAAGCATACAAGATACTTGGCGTATCTAAAGAGAATACCGACAGGGAGATCAAGGCAAAGTACAAAAAGCTCCTCATCATGTATCATCCTGACTCTGATCCTACCGGGAAAAGAGCTCCGGAAGATGATGAGAAGATTCGCCAGATCATCGAAGCCTACAAGAAGATCCGGGAAACTGAGAGCGGGACATACCTTGAACCTTATGAGTTTACCTGGGATGCTTTTGAGAACAAAAGAGCTTTCTCAGAGCGGAACATCTTCTTCCAGTTCAAAATCTATGATGAAGCTCTGCCACCATCCAAGATGGCCAGGGGCAGATTTGTCTGGGATCCCGACATGGAGGAGTTCCCTCTTTTTGCAAAGAGTGTTCTCGAGGCCTGTAAGGAAGTTATGACGGATCATGATGTCACGCTTACTCCTGATAAGGTAAAAAATATTTTCCATCTCATGATGCAGGAATATATCCTACCGACAGATGCTGCCAGGAAAATCGGCAAGAAGATTCGTGAAGATGGCAACATGGAAGTATATTCTTTTAGCGGCTTCATCATAAATGAGCCCCGCGGCAGCAGAGGATCCGGGATAAACTGCGGCGAGCCGCTTAATATCTACCTGCGCGAGGGACGGGCAGTAGTCGAAGAGATTGTCACAGGTAGGATGCTTGGCAGTGTCTCTTTTGATGAGGATGAATTGTACTATGTGGTGCTTCCGCTACTTGAGGATCCAGAGGTGGATGCTCATGCAACTATAATAAAGGGTAACAGTAGTCGCAGGAATAAAGAGCATATTCATGTAGTAATAGAGCTGAGGATACCCAAAGGCCTTGCAGATATTCCGGTATCAAATGGGAAGTTGATAAATAAACTTTTTTAAGTAGATTTAGTTAAGAATACATGATGGAACTACTTGGAATTTGGCAACCGGGTAGTATAATATATTAGAGTTAGCAATTGCTAACCATTAAGCCAAAAGGAGTATGAAAAATGCAATTTGAAGAAATGGGGAATATGTCCGGTAAAACGCTCATGTTATTGCCGGGAACATGTTGTGATTATCAAACAAATTTTGGAACAGTTATAACAGAGCTTTCTGAGAAGTATCATCTGATATGTGTAAACTATGATGGCTTTGATGGCAGTGACCTGATCTTTCCGGACATCATAACTGTCACTGAGAAAATCGAGAAGTACATAAAGGATAATCATGGGGGAAGACTTGACGGAGCTATTGGATCATCACTTGGATCAACTTTCGTGGGTCAGCTGATCATGAGAGAAAAAGTGCATATCGACCATGGAATTTTCGGAAGCCCTGATTTGGATCAAAGCGGGAAAGTAAGTGCATATCTTCAGTCAAAACTAGTAGTTCCTCTGCTTACCAGTTTTACCAAAGGGGAGAAGAAGAGAAACAAGACTAAAGAGAAGCTCAAAAGTTTTTTTGATATGAGTGAAGAAACCGCAGAGAAGTTCATGCAATGCTTTTCGAAATTCAATCCTGAGTCAATAAAGAACGAGTATTACACAGATCTTTTGACCCATCTTAAGGATGATATTCATGTTGAACATACTATTCCGCATTTCATCTATGCGAATAAAATGGGAGAGAAATACCTAAAGCGCTATAAGAAATACTTCCGAAATCCTGATATCAGAGAATTTGATATGCAGCATGAACAATGGCTTTTTGGTGATGAAAAGTATGCCGAGCCTGTCCTTAAGGCTATAGATGAGTTTATGGAGGCTAAAGTATAAGATAAAGTTTTTACACTATATAGTCTGGTAACAAACAATATGTGTAAGGAAAAGAGCCGTTTGACAGTACAATTTACTGTTAAATGGCTTTTTTTCTGTTATAGTAAAAATATCTTTTTGTTGGAAGAATCGAAATGGCTTTATACGGAGGTGCTGTATGGAGATGACTGAAAAACTTGACTTACTGCTTGAAAGAGCAAGAGAGGACGACGAGTTAAAACAGAGACTACTTGATACAAGAAAGTCGATTAACCCGTTGGATGATTTTTGCAAAATTGCAACAGCGATTGGCCTTGAGATGTCTGTTATGGATGTGGTAAATCAGGGTGAAGAATTCTACGCTGAGATAAAGAGAAGCACAAATGGCGGTGGCGAAAACTCACCGGATCTTGATTACCAGAATGATGAGTATTCTATTTTCATGATGAGACTTGAGGGAGTAAAATAGTTTCACTATCTGTTATATCAGACTGTGACAGCTGATGTAGGTAAGGAGGAAAGATGGCTTCAATTTTAATAAAAGACACAACAAGAGAGCAGCGGGAGAAGATTGTAGCAGAGTCTATAGGAAATATCAGCGGTTCCTGTGACGGATGCATGGCGGGACTTGCTGATATGTATCAGGATTACATCGATGGTAAAAAAGAGATTCGGGAGATAAATATGGAATTCCGGGCTCATTATGAGTCTGGAGTAGATGGACCTGAAAAGATATCTTGTGCGAGGGAGTAAAATTTTCTTCCCCCGCTCAAAATTCAACCTTTACATTTTCTTTAAAAAGTCGGAATTTATTCATGCAACAACTCTTTTTGGATATAGTTCACTAATGCGCGGATCATATCAGGATTAGCGCGGTAGTATACCTTAGTGTCCACTTTGTCCAATGTCAGCAGATTCTGATCAAGAAGAGCAGAGGTGTGATGGGATATAGTGGCTGTGGTAAGTCCCAGCATTGATGCCAGTTGTGCGCCATAGGCCGGTTTGTCCACTGTGGCTGACAAAATCTCAAATTTACTCTTATCTGCAAGGAGTTTCAGCATTAAGAGCACCTTATCCTCATCGAGACTGCTGAGATTTTTTAGCAGATCTCCAATTTTGACGGAAGGGTTATAGATTGCTCCGATGTTGACTGTAGCCTTAGAGGATGAAGGTTTTTCAAAGAAAAAACTCATCACAGCGCTTTTTATATATGAAATATAGATATCACAGTTATCGAAACTTATCTCGGATTCCAGATCGCCATAGAATCCCTGCATGATGTATGTTGCCATTGATGTTCCGTTTAAGATGCCTTCAAAGTAAGCAATGACTTTTTTCCCTTTAGCCAATAGCTTTTTTTCAAACTTCTTAATTACTTTGGCGGAGCGTTCCATCAGAGCGGCGAACTTCTCACAGTATTCCTTATGATGAATGAAAAGCTTCTGCAAATGTAGCTTCTCAGCATCGGAAAAATCCTTCTGTTGTATTAACTCAAATACGTCCAGGGCGGAAATCTCACCTTCAATATCCTCATCAACAGTGCGGGAGTCATAGACTTTAACTTCATAGTAGAAACGTTTAGTGTAATCGGCATCGGATAGATTCTTTAGCTCATTGTAATATTTTGACACCGAGTTTTCTCGAAGAACACTACTTCCAACCAGCATAAGGATATTGGCAAAGGTTTTGATGTTGTCGTCGATTTTTTCCATACCGCAGAAAAAATGAATATCCTCAGAATCCTTAGCAAATTCAGCCCTGGCAGTATCTTCGATTTCCTGAAGAAGATCAATATACTCTTTGCATTCCTCATCCGGTGTAATACCGTATCTTGCTGCAATCCTGTTCATGTACTCCGTTTCAAATCCGGCGGGCTGTGCAATCATATTAAGTAATGTGATACTCTCGGGTACGTACTGTATCTCAGGATAAAAATTATTCATACTGCCTCCATAGACTCTGATTTAACTGTTGTTTCCTTTTCGTCAAGATCACCTTTTGCAATAAGAACAGTGCAAAATACGATTGCAACAACACCGGCGCCAAGGAAAATCTGTGAAACATTCGAAAACTGAAGTAATCCACTTATAAGTCCTGCAGTTATTGGCATGATTGCTGATCCAAGGGCATTTCCGATGCTGGATGTTCTTGCAAGATATTCTTTATCTATTATGCGATATGACTCAACACCAAGGAACATGTTGGCGATTGTTATGCAAAGACCAAGGGCTGCGGTCAGCAATACAAGGAAGCCAAGAGCGATGTAAGGATTGGTGTATAAGGGTGACGCAGCAACTATGATGAAATAAACAACAGTGATAACAACTGAAACCATTACCAGCACCATTTTAGCATTTAAACGCTTATAAATCATGGGGAATATAAGTGATCCCACGAGCATGCTTATAACGAAGGTGGTGCCGAAGGCTGAAAGGAAAAGAGCATCGCCGTGTAAAAGCTCGTTGACCATGGGAGCCTTAAGGCTGTCAAGGGGAACAAGGATTCCGTTTAAGAAAAGGACGATCATAGTGATGGAAACAAGTCTTTTTTTAGTAGCGCAGTACATAAAACCGTCCTTGAGGTCCTTCATATATGTAGAAATGTTGAAGCTCTCAGTGTTTTTGCTGCTGTCGTCCTTAAGGTTCATAGAGAGGATGATGAGAGCTGAAAGGATGAAGGTCACCATGTCAACGTATATGGCGCCTGAGCTGCCGATAAGAGCGATGATCACAGCGGCGATGGCTGTACCTACAAGTTCGACGGTGCTGGAAGCAGCTTTGGTCATGGACATTGCTTCGCCATAGAGGTGCTCGGGAACAATCTGAGGGAAAAGAGCTGTGCCTGCCGGAATTCTGAAGGACTCAGCACTGGAGATTAGTAGACTCAGTACAGCGATCATGGGAGCATTCAAAAATCCCATGAGAAGCCCAGTTGCTATGATTCCTACACAGATAGCTCTGATAAGATCTGTGATAACCATGATCAGTTTCTTGTTGTGACGCTCAACCCAGGGACCTGCAAGGGGAGTAAGGAAGATTGTAGGAATGCGGTTCAGGGCATAGATGATAGCTGACCAGCTGGCCTGACCTGTAATCTCATATACGATCCAGGAGGAGGCAATGGCGTCTACTGAATCACCGAAACGATTGATGAGCTCTGCTGATAAATCTTTACGATAGTTTCTGTTCTGGAATAATTCACGAATCTCTGCTTTCATATGTGTTCTCCTGTGTTAGATGATTATCTAATAACTATTTGATGAATATAAAATACCATATAGTTTGATGAATGTCAAATATATATATGATATACATCTAACATTGTATAAGATAAAGAAAAAATACATATGGAGATCATCGAGAAAGGTGATCACACGTCACTCCATTTCGGGAGTAGTTTGGCGAAGGCCTGAACTACCTTAGTGAATATTAGTTTTATTTTTTGAGGGAAAAAGAGAAAAAATAATATATTTTCAAAAGGGGTTAGGTGAAGGATTGTCTGCGCCGATATATGTATTAGAAAGACAAACATACAGGGAACGCGACAAGCCTCCGGTTTCTGTATGGGAACCTCCCGAGAAAGCCCGAGCTTTCAGAGGATGCAAATTAGGCATAACAAATATTTAGCCCAAGACTTTGTAAAGCTGATGCAATGCTTTCCTCATCATTATTGCCGATTACACATGAAAATTCTTTCTTCATTTCATCGGGAGCATTCCCCATTAAAAAGGGAAATCCCACAGCTTTCAGCATCTGAGCATCATTAAAATGATCGCCAAATGCCACCGCTTTACTAAGCGGAATGTTCATATCAGTGCAAAGACGTTTAATACCGCTTGCCTTGGTAATATCTTTTCCCATTATTTCCAGTAATACATCAGATGATTTGACTATGGATAAGTCGGGAAATCTTTTTTTCAGCTCATCCTCAATATCACATATGTCATCAGATTCGCACATACAAAGAAGCTTCCCTACTACTGCATCTTTGGGCAAAAGCTCTATATTACCCTCTGTTGCACTAACCTCTACAATATCCTCTTCTATCCTGACACGCTCATCTGATCTGTCATTTACTATCCAAAGCTCCTCTGAATAAATATTCCAGGTACATGGGAAATTGCCATCCTCAATAAATGAGAGAATTTTTCGTGCCTCATTAGCCCCAAATCCTTCTGAATGTAAAATATTGTTGTTTTCATCAATTATCAGAGCCCCGCTGTAGCATATCATGGGACAGGTAAATCCATATCGCTCAAAAATAGGCCGTACACATGATGGGCCTCTGGCAGTGACTATGACAAACGGTATCTGAGCCTCCTTAAGTGCTCTTATTGCGCCAAGTGTTCCGTTAAGTATTCTATGGTGGCTGTCTAAAAGTGTTCCATCTATGTCAGAAAAAACTATTCTAAAATCCTTCATCGATTTATTTTCAGCTTCCTCCCGATTTGTATTGATTACTGGTGACAATAATCATTATGCGCATATCATCAAAATCGTACGATACCTGTGTTGAAAATACAATCAGTTTTTCTGGCACATATTTAAAGAAAAAATTGCGATGTGTTTTCTATAATAATAAAATGAATGGAAAGATGATCGAGGAAAAGAAGAGGAAAATCTATGAATAACGGATACTGTGTGATTTTTGATATGGATGGTGTGATTTTTGATTCGGAGAGGGCGTGTCTTGATACCTGGACAGAAATAGCTGCAGGATATGGAATAACAGATGTGCGTGAAGTATTCGACAGATGCATTGGAACAAATAATAATCAGACCCGCCAGATAGTTGAAGATGCTTATGCAGATTCTTTAGGAGAGGGCATAGCGGATAAGCTTCTCTCTGAGAGTAGCAGATTGTTTCATGAAAAATATGATGGCGGTAAATTGCCAGTGAAAAATGGCGTAAAAGAGATTTTGAAATATCTTAAATCAGAGAACATCAGATGTGCAGTAGCGTCATCAACCAGAAAAGCAGTGGTCGAGGCAGAGCTTCGGGATGCAGGCCTCATAGACTTTTTTGAAGAAATAGTCGGTGGAGACGCTGTCAAAGTCTCTAAGCCTGATCCTGAGATTTACAGTATGGCCTGTGAGAAGATGAAGGTTAATCCTGCTGATGCATTTGCTATTGAAGATTCTTACAATGGAATAAGGTCAGCCCATGCTGCAGGTATGCGTCCGATAATGGTACCTGATATGATACCTGCAGATGATGAGATGAGAGAATTATCAGAGGTTGTGTGCGAAGATCTGCTTAAAGTAATTGAATACTTAAGGAATTTGGTTTAAATATTGCAACAGTGAATATGATTTTTTGGAGGCATGACAGTAGAGAAATGGGACATTTTTATTTTATCAGACATGGTCAGACCGTCTGGAATGTTGAAAACAAGATATGCGGAGCGACTGATATAGAATTGACAGAGCTTGGACATCAGCAGGCTATAGAGACAGGAAAAAAGATTCTTGAAAGTGGGATCAAAGCAGATGAAATTCTTACTTCACCTCTTGTCAGGGCATCAGAGACAGCCCGGCATATATCTGAAATAACCGGGATTCCAATGAGGATAGAACCAAGACTTATAGAGCAGAATTTTGGGAGATACGAATCTACTGCCAGAGATGGTAGAGAATTCCATGAAGCGAAGAAGGACATGGCTAGCAGGTTTGGAACAGGTGAATCCATGCTCCAGCTGGCACAAAGAATTTATAATCTTCTTGATGATATCAAAGAGGATGATAGGACATATATCCTTGTTGCACATAACGGAATAGCAAGGATATTGGAGTCATATTTCAGAGAGATGGATAATGAGGAGTTTTCATCCTTTGGTATAAAAAACTGTGAAATAAAAAGATATGACTTTTAATATATTCTTTTTTGCATGAGGTGATTTTTCAAGACGCGGAGGATAAACAATATCTTCTCGCAAAAGTAATAAAGGAGATTACTTTTGGCGAAAATCCAAGATAAAAAGGCATTGGCCATGTTTAAGGTGACCAATGCCTTTTGAGGTGTAAGAAAACTCAGGAGAAGTCAACTCATGCCTTGATCAGACGATACCTTGGCAAGGTTATGCCTGGGCAAGTTGTCTTCCAAGATCTTCACATTGTGAAACTGCGTCATCATCAGGGGCATTGTTGGCAATTACACCTTCTCCGCCAATGATCGATGCACCTGCTGCGACAAGTCTGTCCTGCCAGTCTCTCATCCACTGACCGTCGCCCCAACCGTAGGATCCAAAAAGGGCAACTTTCCTGCCGCTGCACTTTGTCTCATAATCAGCCATGAATGGTTCAACAGTTCCTTCTTCAAGAACTTCTGCGCCCATTGCAGGACAACCAAAGGCAATGACTGATTCATTTGCAGCATCCGAAGGGCTAAGAGAATCAAATGTTACTACCTCAGCCTCTCCGCCTGCACTTGTGATTCCGCTTGCGACAGCGTCTGCCATTGCCTGTGTATTTCCGCTTCCACTCCAAAAAACCACCTTAACTTTACTCATACTTTTCATATCCTTTCTGGGAATAAAATGTAATTTATTTAAATGCTTTCGAAAGAGAAGTTAGCATATGCTAACCTATTTTTCAAGATTTGTAGCTGATAAAAATACTCATTAAGAGTTGTTGACAGTGGAAAACCACAATATTAAAATTAACGGTGTTAGCGGTTGCTAACTTGTTGAGTAAATCATGTGAGTTCCCCTTTTTCATTCCGGGACCTATGACCGGCTATGAAAAGGGGAATTCTGTGTTTAAGCGGAAAGGAGCACTTATATATGGAATACTTGGAAATTGAAAAAGTAATAGGAAGAGAGATTCTTGATTCAAGAGGAAATCCTACTGTTGAGGCAGAGGTAACTCTTGCAGATGGTACTGTTGCAACAGGAACAGCACCCAGCGGAGCTTCAACCGGTGAGTTTGAGGCATTGGAGCTGCGTGATGGTGACAAATCCAGATATCTGGGAAAGGGTGTTACAAAGGCAGTGGAGAACATTAACACTGTAATAAATGATGCAATCGTTGGACTTGATGCATCTGATACCTATGCAGTTGATGCTGCCATGATCAAGGCGGATGGCACAAAGGATAAATCAAACCTTGGTGCAAATGCTATACTTGCTGTTTCTATTGCTACAGCACGGGCAGCAGCCAAGTCGCTTGATATTCCTTTATACAGGTTCCTTGGTGGTGTGTCCGGCAACAGACTTCCTGTTCCGATGATGAACATTCTTAACGGTGGAGCACATGCTGATAGTGCTGTAGATACACAGGAATTCATGATCATGCCTGTTGGCGCTCCTTCTTTCAAAGAAGCTCTCCGCTGGTGTGCAGAAGTATTCCATAATCTGAAAAAGCTGATAAAGGATATGGGAGATGTAACTGCTGTTGGAGATGAGGGCGGTTTTGCACCTAACAAGCTGAAGAGCGATGAAGAAGCAATCGAGAAAATTCTTGAGGCTATCAAGGTGGCAGGTTTTGAACCCGGTAAGGATTTCATGATTGCTATGGATGCAGCTGCTTCTGAGTGGAAGAGTGAAAAAGGAAAAGGCTTCTACAAGCAGCCTAAGTCCGGCAAAGAGTTTACATCAGATGAGTTGATTGCTCACTGGGAGAGCCTTGTAGATAAGTATCCTATTATCTCGATCGAGGATGGCCTTGACGAAGAGGATTGGGAAGGCTGGCAGAAAATGACAGCTAAAATCGGTAACAAGGTACAGCTTGTGGGAGATGACCTTTTTGTTACAAACACAGAGCGCTTGAGCAAGGGTATTTCTCTTGGAGCAGGTAACTCAATCCTTATAAAGCTAAACCAGATTGGTTCAGTTTCTGAAACACTCGAAGCTATCAAAATGGCTCATAATGCAGGCTACACAGCAATTTCTTCACATCGTTCAGGTGAGACTGCAGATACAACTATTGCAGATCTGGCAGTTGCTCTTAACACATGCCAGATCAAGACCGGAGCACCGAGCCGCTCTGAGCGCGTAGCAAAATACAATCAGCTTCTTAGAATTGAAGAGCAGCTTGGCGACAGCGCTGTTTATCCGGGAATGGATGCATTTCATGTAAAGAAATAAGAAGAAGCTCTTGCCTTTATCTTTGCAATGACATTTAACATGCCGTGTGTTGTTGCGCTTGCAGCAACTTTTCAGGAGACGTATTCAGTAAAATGGACCGCAAGGATTGCCATTTATTATACCGCTACAGCACTACTTCTTGCAGCGATTGCTTATCGGGTCGGAATGATCATTTTCTGATTCTGATGAAAAAAGGAGTGGCCATGAAGGATTTACTTGATCTGTTAAGTGATGGACATGCAAGGACTCAAAAGCTTCTGGCAATTGAGCTTCACACAACAACAGAGGATGTAAAAAGACAGATTGAATATCTGGAGCATATTGGGGTTATTCGCAGAGTTGATGCATCCTGCTGCAGCAAAGGCTGCGGTGGGGACTGTGGCAAATGTGAATATTCTGTAGTATATGCTTGCTATTTACGGTTTTTTGGCTTAGATTTTTTAAATGAAAGGAAAACCGTTTGCGGAATTTACTATGGAAAGCTTAAAGTCAGATAAAGATAATTATAAAAATAAAAAAATAAAGTCAGTCCTATCGGAAGCAGCAATTATTGCAGGGATACTTATTGCAAATTCTGTTGTCTACGCTTTGACCGGTGTAGGAATTCCCTGTGTGTTCAGACTTTTTACGGGATTAAAATGTCCGGGGTGCGGACTTACGCATGCATATCTGGCACTTTTTAAAGGAAATATTCATGCCGCCATGGATTACAATATATTGTCAGTTACACTGCTGCCGGTTTTAGGACTGTTTATATTATATAAAGGCATAGTCCTGATACGGACCGGAGACACAAGGATGAAACTTTGTGAAAATATATTTTTATTCCTTTGTGCGGTCGTAATAGGGGTATTTTTTGTTTACAGAAATATTCCATATCTGATGTCAACTTTCTGGATGAAATATATTCTAAGTCTTCAGTAATGTTTTTCTCATTTTAATAATGTCAGAAATAATAATATATGGAAAAAATTTTTTTCTCCTGCAACATTTTCCGGCTCTTGTCTGTATATAAGATAAAGGCTAATATAATTATATTTTGGAGGAAATTGTTATGAAGAAATTTTTGTCAGGAGGGAATATGAAAAAACAATTATCGTCAATTCTGGTTATTGCTCTGAGCGCAGGACTGATAGCAGGATGTGGCAATACATCGGTAGACCAATTGCTATCAAAGTCCGGATTGGAAGCAAAGCCTTCTATGAATGATTCTTGGGATTCTGAAATAACAGGATCTATCGGTAAGACCACTCAAAATGATCTAAGCAGTCAGAACAATCAGGCTGCTACGGACGACATGAACAGTCAGAGTGGTACAATCAATCTTTTAACTAATATAAAAAATAAGTATGCATCAGCAGCCGCTGAGAACGCAAATGATTTTAATGAGCCTGTTTATAACGTTGAG
This sequence comes from Butyrivibrio sp. NATIVEDY162, assembly GCF_045999815.1. Lineage (GTDB taxonomy): Bacteria > Bacillota > Clostridia > Lachnospirales > Lachnospiraceae > Butyrivibrio. The sequence continues at coordinate 1,841,460 of NZ_CP172573.1, read as the reverse complement.
AATAACCACATTTTTACATTTGACTGCAACGAAGAGGCCCTTAGTTCAATTTATTATGATGCTTTTGGAGTTTATACGACAATTGATTATGATAACTCAGATAAATACATCCGTAATTGTGCAACATGTGAAATTCAAAATGGTAAGCTTATAGTAAGACCCAGTGTTGTAGATAAGTTCTACGACATTCCGGAAAGTACAGTGACTGCAGAATCAAATATAGCTGATGCATGGAAAGTAGAGTGCGACGGAACATGGGGTAGTCTTAATAAGTTATATCTGGTGCAGAAATATGATCTTATGACAGGCTCTAAACTGGCTAAACCTATCATTACACCTTTTAGTATCAGGCATGATATTGAATCGACAACTCTTAAGCAGCGAATTGATTCCAGCAATAATTATTATCTGGAATGGGCACCTGTAACAGGCGCTACTGGCTATCTGGTCTATCAAATTGATGGAGAAGCTTTCTGGCTGGTTTATAAAACAACAGATACAAAGGCTTCCTCTGATAATTTTGGTGGACAGCTTGATTCTGATAAGTGGGCTGACATTGTTAATAAAGAGCTCCGGGAAAACGGCTATGATGTATCTACTTCTGAGAAGTTGTTTATGAATTCAGATCTTCATAATACCAAGAATTCTAAATTTGCTGTAGTTACTATTAAGAATGGACAGACTTCCGGTGTCAGCAATATTGTAGACTCAAATGACGTCGCAGATTTATTACCTTATAAGGTAGAGAATAATGGTATGGAGATTACTATCCGGAATGTAATGGATATGCCTACTTTTGTCAATATGACTACAGTAAACGATAAGACCATGCAGATGCTTATAAATTATCATGGTTCTACTGCCAGATATGAGAATGAAGATTCCACAACTTTTTATTTATATCCTACTGTTTACCACACGGACTTATCACCATTCAGAATAACTATACATGGTATGCCCTATAATGAATTTAAAGCACAGGCGCAGCAGCTGGGTGTAAGACAGGACAATATTGCTGCTACAATGCCGACTGATGAGCCGGATACTGATATAAATGTTTCTAACGTCCCTAACAGGGAGGAAGAAGAAAAATATACACAGCAAATAGAAAAGGAAACCGGAAGGCAGACTGAGCCAGCACCTGCACCTGAGCCGGAGGTTCCTGTAGAGCCGAGCGAAGAACCTGTAACTCCTGAAGAGCCTGAAGCACCAAGCGAAGAACCTGTAGCACCTGCGGAGCCTGAAGCACCAAGTGAAGAACCTGCAGCGCCTACAGAACCTGAAACACCAAGCGAAGAGCCTGTAGCACCTTCTGAACCTGAAGCACCAAGCGAAGAACCTACAGCGCCTACAGAACCTGAAGCACCAAGCGAAGAACCTACAACGCCTACAGAACCTGAAACACCAAGTGAAGAACCTGAAGCACCTGCAGAGCCTGCAACACCCGGTGAACCCGGGACTACAGTAGGGACAGGTGCAACTGACGAACTGTTCCGGAAAGTAGCATATTACGTAGAGGAGAATATCAATAAAATTCAGCAGCAGAGCGGCGTTTCACTTGATAATGTGATTTATGCAGACTCTGCCTTAGAGGAATGGCTTACATATTGCCTCATGGCCAGAGCTGAGTATATACCGGTACCTTTGAGCGAGTTCCCTGAAGGTGCGGATGTTGAGGGCACAGCTAATAAATTATATGCAATGTACAAACAGAATCCTACCAGCGGAATTATTAGTAATATTCAGTATTCATATGATTATCAGACATACATAATCAATTATTGTGACGATACAGAGGATAGACTAAATAAGACAGTTGAGGAAATAAAAAAAGCCAAGGAAGTAGCAGATAGTGTAACAAGTGGACTGTCAACCGAATACGATAAGGTAGTTGCGTTAAATGATTATTTTTGTGCAAATGCAGCATATGACCATGATTCTACAACTGATAAGGTTGAAGATATGAATGCACTTCCCATGGCATTTATAGATGCGCACACACCTTATGGTATTCTCTGCAAAAACTATGGTGTATGTGAAAGCTACGCAGAGGCAATGGCGCTTTCAGGCAGAATGGCAGGACTTAACATTATAATTGAGACAGGGGATCTGTATGGTGCAGGTGGCCATGAATGGAACAGAGTAAACATTGATGGAAACTGGTGCATTCTGGATACAACCAATAATGACAATGATGTAGTGCCAAACGGTCTTTGCAACATAACAGATGGCATGGCGACGCAGCTTTTGATAGCTGATAAGACAGCATATTTATTTGATGCTGCTGCGACCACAGATGCATATGAGTACTATCATGTGAATAATGATTATGCTGAAACTATCAGCGATCTGACTGAAAAAATAAAGCAGCAGCTGGATAGTGGAAATGCAGCACATGTTCGCTGTGACTCAAGTATTACGCAGGACGATGTTGTGGCTATAGCGCAGCAGTTATATAGTGAAGGATATCCTATAGCAGATGGATACTATGTATATAATATAGCTACACTTACTAAATGAACTTTCTAATTTTCAAAAAATAAATAGTGAATTTATGAATGGCTGTCGCACTAATTAGTGTGGCAGCTTTTTAAGTTTGCGCGCCATGGGCGCGCTCTAACGGGTTCAAAAATATTTTATAATTCCATGCAACATTTTTTTGCCTCCGTCTGTATATAAGGTAGATCAACAAAAAAGTATTTTATATTACGGAGGAAAAGTCATGAGGGACAATAATATTTCAAAATTCAAAAAATATATTAAGATTCTGGTTTCACTGGTTATAGCGTTAAGTTTTTTCGCAGCTCCAGTCAATAACTGCTCAGTTAGTGCGAAGGCATCTTCAAAAAAATATACTGATTTATGTATAGATAGTAATGTAAAGGTTCTTTTTATTGGTGATTCAAGAACGGTAGATATGTTCAGTGCCACCAGGCATGAAATAAAGGGCGAGGTTTACAATAATATCACGGTATATGCCAGAGATGGTGCGACTATGGGATTCAGGAAGGAAACATTAAAGAAAGTGAATCTTGAAGATTATGATTTAGTCGTATCCTGGATGGGTGCGAACGAACATGGACATTTCGAAAGGTACTCTTCATATTACAAAAAACTTATGAAGAAAAATGTGAAGCTTGTTTTGTGCACGATAGGTTATTCAGACGATGGAAAGCTCGGGGACCTTGGAGATTGCCTGTATTACAACAATGGCATAATGCTTAATTATAATAAAATGCTAAACAAGTGGGCAAAAAAGAATCATGTAAAAACAATCGACCTGTATTCATATACCAGGCACCATATCAGAGCAAGGGAGAATAATGGTGTTCACTACGTTCACAGTCAGAAAGAAAATCTGTGGAATTACACAGTGAAGCAGATTATAAAAAAGGTTAATGCCATGAATGAACAGCATCAGCTGTGATAATATCACCACATAATATAAATAATGTTTTGAAAAATTATTTTATATTTTATTAATGGTTTTTTCATTACTATTCTCATAAAATATGATACAGGAGATTTAGTTTCCTCTCGAGGCGCTAAAAATGGTAGTTTTCTTATGGAGGGTAGTAAAATGGGTAAGAATAAAAAATGTTTAGTCATTAAGTTTTTGTCCCTGGCACTTGTCATGATTTTGGCTATTACAATGGCCAATCCTGTGACGGTAGAGGCTAAAGTAAGAAAGAAAACCTTAAAAACCTTACAAAGTTTCAATGATGATCCTGTTTATTTGGATAGCATAGCTTACAAGGTTAAACCGGGACACTACAGATTCAAGATAAAAAAGCGCAAGAATTCCCCGGCATACGGAGTCATCAGATTCATGGCACCCCAGGAAAAAGCATATTCCTTTACTATATCTAAGGTACATGCAAATAAGAGAAAAAATTATGCTAATGGCTATTTCAATGTTTTGCAAAAAAGAATGTCACCTTATGGAAATTTATATTCTGAGAGAATAGCCAACAGCAATATGTTTGGCTCGCGAAATACCGGACTGGCAAGGAAGAAGAGGAATGTTGTTATAGCCTGCTATCAGAACACGGTTATGTACGTGGAGTTTTATGTTTCTGCAAGCAAATCAAAATATGTACAGTTTGATTTCATAATTAAATAATTAGAAAAGTAAATCCAAGGATATATCGTCTGACATGTCCTTGGATTATTTATTTTAGTTTTTTTATTAAGTGAGAAAAGTTATCAACTGCAACTGTTATGAGACGTATCATAATGTGATATCCTAGAAGAAACAAACAAATGTGGGGAGATTTCTGCATTTGTTTGTTTTGCATTTAAACAAAAATAGTAGACGAATAGGAGATTATCATTATGAAAAATTGGCATCATTGTGTATGGTTTCTTGGCGGAGTGCTTTTTGGAACAGCAGGACTTAAGATACTTTCAAGTAAGGACGCAAAAAAGTGCTATACACATACTACAGCTGCTGTGCTTAGAGCAAAAGACTGTGTAATGGACACAGCTAACAAGGTTCAGGAGAATTGTGATGATATTCTTGCTGAGGCAAAAGAAATTAATGATGAGCGTAAAACAAAGGAAGACGAAGCAGTAGTTGGAGAGTAATCAAATATGAAAATTGTCATTAAACATGAGATTAGTGGACGAATTCGCTTTTCCATGCCACAAAGACGATTCTCTTATGAAGAAGCAGATAGGTTACAATACTATCTGCTTTCTCTTAATGGTGTGGAGAATGCCACTGTATATGAGAGAAGTGCAGATGCTGTAGTTGTTTATAAGGGTAACAGGGAAGAACTGTTATCAAGAATCTGTGCTTTCAACCCCAATGCGGAAGATGTTAAGTCACTTGTACCGGAAAGCACCGGCAGAGAACTAATGGCTTCGTATAAAGAGAAGCTCTTTACAAGGGTGATCCTTCATTATGGATGCAGGGTTTTTTTGCCTTCACCGCTACGAAGGATAAAAGCCTGGATAATGGCCACTAAATTTATTTATAAAGGGATTGTGAGCCTGCTTAAGAATAAAAAGCTGGAAGTGCCTGTGCTGGATGCAACGGCTATAACTGTATCACTTTTGACAGGGGATTATGAGACAGCTTCATCGGTTATGTTCCTGCTTGGAGTTGGAGATCTCCTTGAGGAGTGGACACACAAAAAGTCTGTGGATGACCTGGCAAGGAGTATGGCTCTTAAATCAGATAAGGTTTGGCTTAAGAAAGATGGCGTTGAAATTCAGGTGCCAATCAATCAGGTGATTCCCGGAGACGAGATTTCCGTGCGGGTTGGAAGTGTAATCCCGCTGGATGGAACTGTAGTATCCGGAGAAGCAATGGTCAACCAGGCAACACTTACCGGAGAGGGTATCCCTGTTGAAAAGAAAGAGGGCGCCTATGTCTATGCCGGAACGGTTATAGAAGAGGGTGATATTGTCCTTAAAGTTGAGAAGGCATCCGGTGCCACAAGATACGAAAAAATCATAAGGATGATTGAAGAGTCAGAGCAGCTTAAGTCAGGAGTGGAATCAAGGGCTGAGCATCTGGCAGACAGACTGGTTCCATATACTTTTGGCGGAACTATTCTTGCATATCTGATAACCCGGAATGTAACAAAGGCACTGTCTGTGCTGATGGTGGACTTTTCCTGTGCACTGAAGCTTTCAATGCCTGTGACTGTGCTCTCTGCCATGCGCGAGTGCCAGGACAATCATCTGACAGTAAAGGGTGGAAAATTCCTGGAAGCTATTGCAGATGCTGACACCATAGTTTTTGATAAGACAGGAACTCTTACTATGGCTACGCCCAAGGTTGTGGATGTTGTTACTTTTTCAGGAAATGACAAGGATGAGATGCTACGTATAGCAGCCTGCCTTGAGGAACACTATCCGCACTCCATAGCCAATGCTGTTGTGGCAGAAGCAGCAGAAAGAGGACTTGAGCATAATGAGATGCACAGCAAGGTTGAATATGTTGTCGCTCACGGAATTGCATCTGATATTGATGGACAGAAAGTTGTAATCGGAAGCTGGCACTTTGTTATGGAAGATGAAAAGTGCATTATTCCGGATGGGGAGCAGGATAAGCTGGATGGCATATCCAAGCAGTATTCAAGGCTGTTCCTTGCTATAGGAGGCAAGCTGTCAGCAGTAATATGCCTTGAGGATCCTCTGAGACCTGAGGCATCAGACGTTATTAAAAAGCTCCATGAATCAGGATTTAAAAACATTGTCATGATGACAGGTGATTCTAAACATATTGCAAAAAGAGTTGCGAAAAAAGTAGGTGTGGATTCCTACTATGCTGAAGTCCTTCCGGAAGAAAAAGCCGGATTTATCCAGCAGGAGAGGGCGAAGGGACATACAGTCATTATGATTGGTGATGGTATCAATGATTCTCCTGCACTTTCAGAAGCGGATTGCGGAATTGCAATTAGTGAAGGGGCACAGCTTGCCCGTCAGATCGCAGATGTAATGATATCTGAGGATGACTTATATAAACTGATCACATTGAAAGAACTTAGTACTCTTCTTATGAAGAGGATACATTTCAATTATCGTTTCGTCGTGGGATTTAATCTGGGACTTATAGCTCTTGGACTACTGGGAACCATTGCACCTGCAACAGGAGCAATGCTGCATAACAGTTCAACAATAGCATTGGGGCTGCATAGTATGACAAATCTTAGGGATGAGACAGAAAGGAATTGATATGAAGTATCACAAGTTTTTTGCATGGGCAACTATAGTATGTTTTCTGTTAACAATGTATACAGGATATAAGCAAAAATAATTACTCAAGAATAATGAAGGTATGCTTATTATGCCGGCAGAGTTTAATTTCTCTGCCGGTGTTTTTTAGTTTTTGATGTTAGCCTTTAAATACTGAATAAAGCCGATCAGTTCATCAGAACAATTTGCTTTTATGACATTCAGTGCCTGATTCTTGGCAACGATATACTTCTTAATACAGCAAAGTCAGCAGAGCAGGTTGGGGGAGTTTTCGCATAATTGTGGTGGTATAATGCTCTTTGGAACAGAAAAACAATATGCAAAATAATAAATAGATTGGCGGAAAAAACTGAATGTTTTTTTGGATTATTGCGACTATATGCGCTTTTTATATAAAGGGATTATGCGGATTTGCCAATACGCTGGTCTTTACATCGATTCTTAGTTTTGGCACAGCAAATATTAACATATCACCTGTTGAGCTGGTGCTCGGATATCCGACTAACCTGATAATAAGCTGGAAAGAGAGAAAATCCATAGAATGGAAAATATGTCTCCCGCTGGCAATTATGGTGATTATCGGCAGTCTTGCAGGGGTGGTTTTTCTAAAAAAAGCAGACATCACTGTAGTTAAAGTGATATTTGGAGTACTGGTAATATTTGTCGGTCTTGAGATGCTCATTCGAGAGAAGTCCGGTAAAAAAGGAAAACAATCAAAGATTTTGCTAACTGTAATAGGTGTGCTGTCAGGATTTCTTTGTGGATTATATGGCGTTGGTGCTCTTCTGGGAGCATACATAGGCAGAACCACAGACAATGCAAAGGCTTTTAAAGCCAATATTTGCACTGTATTTATTATAGAAAACACTTTTCGGATTTTCCTGTACAGCATTTATGGGATCATAACGCTGTCTGCACTTAAGAGAGCTCTTTTCCTTGTGCCATTTATGCTTGCTGGACTTGGAGCGGGAATGCTTAGCGCAAACAGAATAGATGATAAAGCAGTAAAAAAACTCGTAATTATATTGCTGATTATTTCAGGAATTGCCCTGATTCTGACAAATTACTAAAACTATTGCTTTCTACATTAAATTCCCTGCAAGCCCCATTTCTCCTGCGCTCGGCTAACCATTAAAACAGGAGAAGCAGTAGTTAAGGAAGCTTGACTTTGATGGTAAGAGTTATAATATTGTTGTTGCAACGAGTGGACAGGAGTTTATTGAGACTTGAGTAAAGTCAGGAAAGAAGAAGCATATGGCTAAAGAAGAAAAAACAAATGTTATGAGAGTTTTGGATGGCAAGAAGATAGAGTATACGAGTCATTCTTATAAACCGGATGCTACCATGAGCGGAGAAGAGATTGCAGGTATTCTGGGGGAAAACCCCGATAAGGTATTTAAGACTCTGGTTACACAGGGAAAAAGCGGACAGTACTTTGTTTTTGTGGTTCCTGTTAAGGAGGAACTCAATCTTAAAAAGGCTGCTGCAGCAGCTTCTGAAAAGTCCGTTAGCATGATAAAGCAGAAGGAGCTGCTTCCTCTTACAGGTTATGTACACGGGGGATGTTCTCCCATCGGCATGAAAAAACAGTTTAAGACATTTGTGCATGAGACTGCAGAGGGCTTTGACAGGATTTTTGTAAGCGCAGGAAAAGTCGGATATCAGATAGAGCTTTCGCCGCAAGATCTGATAGCGGTATCCGGAGCTGTTTTGAGTGATATAATTTAAATTTTCTTTCGAAAACGTCGGAAATATAGTAGAATAGTAAATGATTTACCGTTAGAATACTATATAATATGGCTTCTGAATTTTTATGGGGAAAAGTAAGAAGCCATAAGTTTTGGGGGAAAACATGGAAAAAGTTTTTAATGGGGCCGGAGAAAAAATACAAATACTGGCTGATAATATGAAAAACCGCCTGATCGGGAAGGATGATGTTATAAGGAAGGTTATAACTGTTCTTCTCTCAGGCGGTCATGTTCTTTTAGAGGATGTGCCCGGGGTGGGAAAAACGTCACTTGCAAAGGCTCTTTCGGATTCGCTCTCATGCAGCTTTGCGAGGATTCAATGTACGCCTGACACTATGCCATCTGATATTACAGGCTTGTCAGTGTACCACATGGACAAGGGTGAATTCGAGGTTATACCGGGACCTGTTGTGAATCAGATAGTTCTTGCAGATGAGATAAACAGGACTTCTCCAAAGACACAGGCTTCGCTCCTTGAAGCAATGGAGGAAAGACAGGTCACTATTGATGGTAATACGATAACCATTCCCGAACCTTTTATGGTGATAGGAACTCAGAATCCCATGGAGATGGCAGGAACGTATCCTCTGCCGGAGGCACAGCTGGACAGATTTATGATGAAGTTGTCTGTCGGATATCCTTCACAGGACAGTTCCATAAAGATAGCAGAGGAGTTCCTTGGAGGCTCACTCCATGGAGAGACAGAGCAGGTTCTTGGTGCAGAAGATATAATTGCAATGAAAAATGAAGTGACAAAGGTTGAGATTCACAAGGATCTTGTGAATTATGCTGTCAGTATCATTGAGGATACAAGAAAAAATCACAGCATCAAGTGCGGCGCAAGTACGAGAGCACTTCTTGACCTTTTGAGGGCGGCGCAGGCAAGAAGTTATATTGAAGGCAGAGACTACTGCATTCCGATGGACATTATTGAGTCAGCCAAAGATGTCCTTCCACACAGGATGATTTTGTCCGCGGACGCAAGGATGAACAAAATAACTCAGGAAACAGTCATCTTACAGATTTTGAACAATCGTCCGGTGCCGCAATGAAAATAAATTATAAACGACTTTTCGTATTTCTAATTATCTTAACAGCAGCTGTAGTTTGGGCATCTTATATGGGAGGTGCACTTCCGTATATGTGCCTTTTCAGCGTGCTTTTCTATTTTCCGATTTCAGCTATATATATTTTAACAAGCAATTACTTTTTCCAGGTATATCAGGAACTTCCTTCAAGGAGGGTCATGAAAGGTGAGGATCAGCCCTACAGTCTTACGATTGAAAATGCCGGCTTTTTCAGAATAAATGATTCGCTTCTCCGGATGGAGGATGAGCTTACCATGACAAGATTTGCAGGGGATGAAGAGGGGGTAGCGGATGAAAAGATGAACATGGTAAATCTTACCCCGGGAGAGAGAGTCCTGATAGATGGACAGGTTAACTGTAAATATGCGGGAAACTATGATGTGGGACTTTTAAGGGTCAGCTTTTTTGATCCCTTTGGAATATACGGAGCTTCATTTGATATCCCATCGCCGTACCGCGTAACGGTTATGCCGATGATCACGGATGTAGCCAACAATGTACTGGATTTTGAAAATTTAAAAAACGGCAGCAGGATAAAGAGTCTTTTATTAAAAGAACCTACGCCCGGAAATGAAATAAGACCATACAGAGTGGGAGACCCCATAAAGCAGATTCACTGGAAGGCCAGTGCTGCTGCGGGAGAGATGATGACAAGAACACCGGAACTTCTTGATCTTAAGAAAATCTCGCTTATATTGATTTCCGAGATATCAGAGCTTAAAAAGAATGATCCGGTTTTCATAAAGAGAAGGGACTATTTTCTGGAATTTGCGGTTTCTGCGGTTTATTATCACGCGCAGAAGGGTGAGAGCATTCAGGTCGTATATCCAAGGGGAGAGATAAAAAACATACAGGTTGCGACTCTGGAGAATTTCTCTGAGTTTTATGAGGACATATCTAAGGGGCCTTTTTATAACAGGGATAGTGATAAAGAAAAACTTGAGACTCAAAGTGAGAGCATGGCGCAAAATGGACAGGACGGAATTATCATCACAGTTAGAGAAAGTGAATATGGCACAGAACATTTTCTGGAAATCAGAAACGGCGATTGAGAGATTTCTTTTGGTGTTTGCCGGAATCATGCTATGGAAACCGGGATTTTGGCTGATCCTTCTGATATGTTATGCCTTTTTTGAAGGAGGGCTTTTGATTGGAAGGTATTTTCAGAAAATAGGGATTCTTATAGGCGGACAGGTGGTTGTGACAGGCGCACTTCTTTTGCTTTTTCATGAGATTCCTGTCTTTTTCATGGTACAGGAGACCGCAGAGGATCCATCGTATCTGAAGTCAGTAGGGATAATTGCTGCTGTTGCGCTTGTCATTTATGTTGTGCTGTACTTTGCCTCGAAGGTTCCGGTGCTGATCGGGATGATGGTGGTGGCAGCAGATATTTACATTGTTGTTCAGGAAATATTCAGAGTAAGAGGGTTAAACTACTTTTCAGTGGACAGGACTGCCATTGCTGCTGCGATAGCCCTAACCGCTCTGGAACTATGGAGAGTTCTAAGTCTTTTTCAGGAAAAGGTTTTTAAAGATAATAAGAATGTGAGATATATAGGTGGCGAGCCGGTGTCACTAGTATACAGGTGGCTTGTATTTTTTGTGCTAATGGAACTGATAGCCATCATGATTCCCGTAAACGAGAAGCCTATAGACTGGAGCATAGTTTATCAGATAGGTTACAGGGTTAGGGACGGATTTGAGACTTTTGCTGAAAATACGGGGTACTTCTTCTCCGGGATTGGAAGCGGTGGAAAATATCAGAGTGGATATAGTGGATTGTCGCTTGTGCCGGGAGAAATTACTGGAAATAGTCGTGATGAGCTGTACCTTACTACGGACGGAACCAAGAACAGTCTGTATCTTGCAGGTCATATAGAGGGAGACAGGGAGAGTGTTGCAGATGAGATGAAGGGGGACAGGATCCTTGATTTTCTGTATGCTCTGTATTCTCATGATATCGGAAGAGAAGAGGCGAGGTGCTTTGCCCGGGTGATGAAGCTGAATGTGGAATTCGGGTATCTTAGGACAAGGGACGTAATAAAGCCTGAAAACACGCTTCTCGTTCAGGCGATAAAGAAGGAAGATGCGGAAAATGACGGGTTGCAGTTTGAAAAGACTCATAAAAAAGGTGACAGCTATGATGTGGTATATCTGAACGTGGATTATGGCAGCAGGTATCTGGAAAACATTATGCGGTCACCTGCAAAGGCAGAGATCCCATCTTATTCCGAGATGGAGGATTACTGCGGAAAACTCCTGGACTATCAGCTAAGCAGAAGCGTGACGGAAAGGGATTATAGAGAATGGACTGACAAAAAAAACAAGGCGCAGTCCGATAAAAAGGAAACTTATGAGGAATATTTAAAGCCCGGGGAACTGGCAACCTCCAGGATGAAGGAGCTTGCAGATAGTATAACGAATGGGGCTGCAGGAGATTACGATGCCTGCAGGCGAATTGAGAAGTACCTGCGGCAGTACAGATACACCGTAACTCCCGGAAAAGCAGAGGATGGCACCAACTATTTAGAGAGATTTCTTTTTGAAACAGGAGAGGGATACTGCGTTCACTATGCATCTTCCATGGTGGAGCTTCTGAGACTTAGCGGGATACCTGCAAGGTATGTTGAGGGGTATTGTTACACTTTTCCTAAAGCAAAACATGACAGGTTCACTGTAAGCGGTGACAGAGCTCATGTATGGGTTGAAGCCTATATCGACGGAATAGGCTGGGTGCCCTTTGAGCCAACGGCAGCAAGGCGTACCTCGATTGATTCCTCGTGGAATTATACTGTGCCTGAGGAAGAGCTGAGCTCTGAAGAAATCGGCGCATCAATGAATGCCGGGGATATATATATTCCGGATATACCTGAGAATACTGCGGGATTTTTGCCTGATGAAGGCGACGGCAGTGATGCCGATATACCTGAAAAGCATGTGATAGATCTGGAAGTAGTAGGAAAGCTCCTTGGAACAATTGTCTTTGGACTTTTGATCTATGGGCTTCTCATGTGGGGAGCTATAGTGCTCATCAGACTTTTCAGATATCAGAGAGCTCCTATGTCGGGAAAGCTTGAAAAGAACATGAAGGACATACTCTGGTATATGGACAGAGAGTTTGCTGATCCGGAGAAAAAGGCAAGGATCCTGGAGGACTATGTCCCGGCTCTTCCTGAAGGGGAAAGTGTGAGCGGTGAGAGACTAAATATAACCGATCTCAGAGATTTGTCTGAGCACATTTTCTCTGTATATTACAGACAAAGATTTGCAGGAAGATCAGCTACCGGTGCCGAGGTCAGGGATTCTGAATACCTTAGAAAGTACCTGAAAAAAAGGTATATAAGGCAGATGTTTTCCCGGAGAAAGAATGCAAGTAAACAGGGCTTTAGAGATATGTTGACTTGACGTTCTCACCTATGATCTCATCTATGCCGCTTATTGTTGCAAAGCAGTTAAAATCAGACAGGATCTCACGGACCTGTTTTAATTCATATTGAGAAACAACGATGTAGAGAGCTTTGTTCTCGCCGCCGATGTAACCTTCAGTGTTCCACTCGGTGCAGGTGCGACCAAGCTCTTTATATATGCGATCTTTTATTGCGGCTACGTCATCGTGGGTAAAGATAAGACAGGCTCTCTGGGCATCGAAGCCTTCCTCAACCCGCGTCATTACAACGGATACAAGGACGTAGGTGAGTATGGAATACAGCCCATTGTTCCATCCGTATAAGAAACCGATTATGAGATACAAAACAATGTTGAAGTACAGCACCTGACGTCCGATGGATATGTGGATTTTAGGGCTGAGTATGGAGGCTACAATTTCTGTTCCGTCCAGACAGCCGCCGTATCTTAGTACGATGCCGACTCCCACACCAAGGATCAGACCGCCGAAGGTAACGGCCAGGAGATGCTCGGTGGTGACTGCGGGTGTTGTTTCGAAAAATGCCACAGCTACTGCAAAGATAGTCATTGCGTAGATTGAGCGTATAACAAAATGAGGACCCTTTTTCTTCCATCCGAAAATGAGGAAGGGTACATTCAAAAGCCAGGTTAGGATACTGAGCTTAAATCCTGTAAAATTAGCGGTGATCATGGATACGCCTACTATTCCGCCGTCAAATATTCTGTTTGGCGCAAGGAAATCCTCTATTGAAAAGGCAGCGATTGTTGCGCCAATTCCAATCATAATGTAGCTGAAGATAATGTCTTTGAGTTCCCGGCTGTGTTTATATCTTGACACTATATTTTTCCCCCATTGAAATGTGATTCCTGCTTAAAGTATATAACAGTAATTTGCGGTTGGCAAAAAGTGATAATAAATTAGCATTTTTTGGTAGGCAATTAGTTATTATTTACAGAATAATATGAAGTACGATACTGTGCAAATTGGGGGGATTGCACAAAACCACGCACTCAAGAAGGAGGTTGAGAAAAGGTATGCACAAAAAGATGTTGGGGTTGTCTTCACTGCTTATGGCAGGAATGCTGACAGTTTCATCTGTGGGGACAGGAGCAATGCATGTTTATGCAGCTGAGGATGTTGCCGCTGAGCAGGTTGCTGCTGCAGAAAAGGGCGACGATACGCCTGCAGGCACTGAGACCGGAGAGTCCGGCGAGAAGAAGCCTGAGCAGGAAGGTGAAGGCAAGGAAGAGGCTAAGCCTGAAACCGAAGGTGAGGAAGAAACTAAACAGGAAGGCGAGGCTAAGGAAGACGAAAAGCCTGCTGAGGAAGCAAAACCTGCAGGAGAGGAAGACGAAGCAGCAGCCGGGGATAAGGCAGAAGCTGAGAAGCCTGTAGAAGAAACAAAGCCTGCAGTAGAGGAAAAGAAGGAAGAAGATGGGGAGCTGAAAGGCGAAGAAAACGAAGAGGAGCCTAAAACTGAGTCAGAAGCCGGAAAGGCAGATGAAGAAGGCAAGATAGAAGAAGCAGAAGAATCCGGATTGGAATTCTTCAATAGATGGAATCAGTCTCAAAAGGTAAAGGGCAGACTTACATTTTCAAGTCAGTATCAGGAGTACTGCTATGATCTGGGAGAAGCTATTCCTGCAAATAGCTTTAACAGCGTAAAAGTCAAGGTTTCAAAGCAGGACAAAAATGTCGCAATAAAGCTGTATGATTCAGGTATGCAGGAATTAGTTGCAAATTATAATTGTAATGGTAGTGAAGAGTATGTTATTTCCGGAAGCGGTGAAGGAAAAGATGTTAAATATGTGGCTATAATGTCCATGGCATCGGGAGAAAATGAATATCCATACGGAATAACAATTGATGAGATAACAGTTGATGCCAAAGAAGCAGTTGCAGAAGAGAATGAGGAAACCCTTGTTTATGAGGGTGAAAACCTGAAGTTCATTGAACAGTGGGAAAACGAGGAAGTAGAAGGAACTACCCTTGAGTTTGATAAGGAATGGCGCGAATACAGGCTGGATCTTGGAAGAAAGATTCCCGGAGAAGACGTAAAGTCAGTTAAGTTTACATTTGAAGAGCCTACTAAGTCACTTGGGCTTAAGACCTATAGTGTTGGTGATGATGGCAAACTTAGTGAGCTGACTGCTGATTATGGGAAGAATGGAAGCACAAGCTATGTTATTCGTCCTTCAGTAAGCAAGGATGTAGAAGCTGTAGCTATCATGGCTATGAATGATCAGGAATATCCATTCACATGCACTGTTGAAAAGATTGAGGTAACTATTGATACTACTCCCGCAGATCAGAGACCTCAGAAGGGTGTCGAGGAAGATATAGTTGATCTTCGTGATCCTGTAACAGCGCTTATGGGTGATGATTTCATAATCGGTACAGCAGCAAGCTATGATGAATTTAGAGATGACATGGATATGCAGCTTGCATTTAAGCACTTTAACGGAGTGACACTTGGTAACGAGCTTAAGCCTGATGCAATGCTTAAAAAAGATGCTGAAATTGTTAAAGTAGAAGTAGGCGGTGAGGAAATTGATTTCCCTAAGCTTGACTTTGCAACACCTGAAGACCGTCTGGACAGATTCGTTAAATGGAATGAAGAGCATCCTGAGAAGAAGATAAGGATCAGAGGTCACGTACTTGTATGGCACTCCCAGACTCCTGATTTCTTCTTCCATGAAGACTATGATACAAGCAAGGATCTTGTAACACCTGAAGTAATGAATAAGCGTCTTGAAGCTTATATCAAGGGTGTAGCTGAACACTTCACTGCAGAGGGAAGCAAGTACAGAGATCTGTTCTATGGCTGGGATGTTGTTAATGAAGCAGTAAGTGATGGAACAGGAACCTACAGAAATGCCAGTGAGAATTCAATGTGGTGGAGAGTTTACAATTCACCTGAATTTATCCAGAATGCATTCGTATATGCTAACAGATATATGCCTGCTGATATTGCTCTCTTCTACAATGATTATAATGAGACAGTATCAAGCAAGGTAGAAGGCATATGTGCCCTCCTGGAAGGTGTAAAGAATACTCCCGGTGCAAGAATTGACGGTATGGGTATGCAGGCACACTATCAGATAGATGCAGGCCAGCCTTCAGTAGCTCAGATTAAGGATGCAGCAAAGAGATATGCTGCTATTGTTGATCAGGTTCAGATTACAGAGCTTGATTTCAAGGGTGCATCAGGAGCAGATGATCCCAGACTTGAACAGAGATACAAGGATGTATATGACACAATAAGAAGACTGAGAAATGAGGGTGTAAACTTCACAGGAATGACAATCTGGGGAATCACAGACCATCATTCATGGCTTCAGTCACAAAACAGTGCAGGTGGTGGCGCAAGCGGAAACGCAGTACAGTACCCGCTTCTGTTTGATAAGTATTACAAGGCTAAGCCCTGCTTCTATGCACTTGTAAATGCGGGTGAACTTGAGCCGGAGATTCAGAACATAACACTTATTCAGAATCTCAATAATGATTTTGCAACAGGAGAGTCCTACGATTTCAAAGAGGGTGATACATCAGCTACATTTATTCCTATGTGGAAGGATGGAGAGATCGATGTAAAGGTTACAGTTGCGGACGCTACAAATGATGCAACTGACAGCTTCACGGTTTACACTGATGATGGAAATGGCATAAAGGCAACTACTGTAAAGAGAGCTGAAGCAACAGCTGTTGATAACGGATATGAGAAGGTAGTTAAGCTTGATGTGGACAAAAATGCACTGTCATCAAATTCTGTAAAGATGGATGTAACTGTTACTGATGGTGACAAGACTTTTGCTTACGGAGATACAACTTTAAAGCAGGCAGAGTCAAGTAAGTACTATGCTACAACACTTGTAAAGCCTCTTCTTCCTGTTACAAAGGGAACAGTAGAAATAGATGGTGATGTATCAGATGAAGCATGGAGCGATGCCAAGGAGGTACAGCTTACTATAAACAGCGGTGTTACCTCAAGCGCAAGCGCAAAGATCCTTTGGGATGAGGATAATCTGTACATTCTTGCAAATGTTAAGGATGCAGATCTCAACAAAGAGAACTCAAACGCATGGGAACAGGATTCTGTAGAGTTCTTCATCGATGAGAACAATGAAAAGACAAATTCCTATCAGGATGATGACAAGCAGTACAGAGTAAACTTTGAGAACACTCAGAGCTTCAATGGTAAAAAGTGTGTTGCTGAAAACATCAAGTCAGCAGCTACTGTAACAGAGGATGGATATGTAATAGAGGCAGCATTCAAGTGGACTGATATTACAGCCGCTAAGGGTACAAAGGTAGGTCTTGATCTCCAGCTCAACGATGCAGACAAGAGTGGAAAGAGAATGGGAACTATTAACTGGGCTGACAATTCAGGTCAGGGATATGCATCAACAGCCGGCTTTGGAACAATTCTTCTTACAGATGGAACTGAGATTGATGTGCCTACACCCAGTGAAGAACCTTCTCAGAATGAAGAGCCTTCTCAGAATGAGAAACCTTCAAAGGTAGAGGCTGAGGTTAAGGAGATTTCAGCGCCTGAAGGTAAAACACTTACATATACAGGTAAGGAGCAGACAGGTGTAGATGTCGGTGAAGGATTTACACTTACAGGAAACAAAGCTACTAATGCAGGTACTTACACAGCTACAGCTACTCTTAAGGATGGATTTGTATGGAAGGGTGGCAGCAAGGATGCCAAGACTATCACATGGTCAATCAAAAAAGCGGCAAATCCTGTTACAGTTAAGGGAAAGACTGTTAAGGTAAGTAAAGGCAAGGTAAGCAAAAAGACACTGAAATATGCAGCATCCAAGTTTGTTAAGGTGAATGATGCAGAAGGTGATGTTTCTTATAAGAAAGAAAGCGGAAACAAGAAGATTAAGATTAACGCTAAGACCGGTAATGTTACAGTTAAGAAGGGCTTAAAGAAAGGAAGTTATAAGGTTAAGGTAACCATAAAGGCAGCAGGTAACGACAATTTCGAAAATGCTGAAAAGACAGTTACCTTCAAGGTTAAGGTAAAATAAGCAGTAAAAAGCTCTGACTAATAAGAAATGTATAGAAGAAAAGCGGCTTTCGGGTAATCTGAAAGCCGCTTTTCACTTTTTATGATGTATCAGCGAGAAAAAATATGCGAAATTCTTTCCATATATCAGGTGTGGTACAGAAGTCTTTTGGCATAGGTGTTTCTGTAAGCAGTAGGTGTAAGCCCTGTCACACGTTTAAAGGCACGGGAAAAGTTGTGCATGTCGGAAAAGCCAACAAGAGCAGCAATCTCGGAGACTGTCTGATCGGTGTCTGAGAGAAGGTAACTGGCGGTTTCTATTTTTTGCGACAAAATAAACTGCTTTAAAGAAGTTCCCCTTACTACACTGAAAAGGTGTGACAGATACTTGGGACTGTATCCAAAAGCATTAGCGATGTCGCTGATTTTGATGTTTTCGGAGATATTTAGCCGGATATAGTCAACAATGTCGGAATAGACCTGCTTGTTGCCAATGGGATCTGAATCCTTTGGAAGCTCGGAGAGGAGCTGGCCGTAGAGCTCAGTTACAATGGCGGTCATTGCGGCATTTAGTGTTATATCGGGATAGTTGTTTCTCTCAAGATCCTGGAGCTGCTTCATCTGCACAATCATACGCTGAGGTCTGGGAACAGTCCCTTTTTGAGGCAAGAGATAACAGGAGGCTCTCTGATATGCAGCGGAATCCTCTTTGCTGACACGTGCAGGGAACTGCTCCATATCTATGGTGAAATGGCTCCAATAAAATGAACAGTATGCTTTTTTAAAACCGGATCTGTTGTCGCCACTTGGGGGAAGAATAAGATATTCGCCCTCAGAGACAGAGAAGTCTTCATCCATGTAGCGAAGAAACAAGGTTCCCTCGGTTACAACGATGAGCTCATAATCGAAGCGAAGGGGAAGACTTGCATGCTTCCAATCGGAAGAGAGGGCCACGAATTTCCCTGAACGAAGATAGTGAAACAACTTGTTTTCAGGGAAAATCATCATTTGATCTTTTTTTGTTCCGGCTTTGGAATTCGGCATTTTCTTATTACCTCGCAGTTAAAAAACAGTCATAATGATACATAAAATAGCAAAATGACACATATTAAAAATAAATATACACTTAATCCATATAATAGCACAAAAATATGGCAAAAATAATGGCTATATAAACGAAGGTGAAAATGACACTTTTTCTATCCTTGTACTATTTTGATATGACTGCGGAAATGATAATCTTTTCTTGAAAAGTGATTTATCGGGAAAGGAACTGTATTTATGGAAAAATGTTTTAAGATAGCTGATCTGGGAGCTGTGAAGATAATAGATAAATATTGCAGGGAAGCTTTTGATATTGAAGTTAAGAATCTGCTTCTTCTTGATGCGGACAGACTGCTTGCGGGATTCAGAGAGACAGCAGGTCTGGTTGCAGGACTTGATGTTGTTGATATTGAAAAACTGATGAAGGGTAAAAAGCGCTACGGAGGAAGCTGGGAGGATGGCCTTATTGGCGGCCACACACTTGGACATTACATTACGGCTCTTGCTCAGGCTTTGGCTAATCAGACACTTACAGGTGATGAGAGAACTGCAGTGTCAGACAGGCTGGACTACATCCTTGAGGCACTTAAGGAATGTCAGGAGCTAACAAAGGGAACCTCAGAGGAGGGATATATTTTTGGTGCGGCTATGCCTACACGTGAGTTTCGGGACAATCCGTTTCTTCAGTTTGAAAATGTTGAGAAAGGGCTTAGCCATCCATTTCTGGAGGCATGGGTGCCGTGGTACACAGTGCACAAGATTCTGACAGGACTTAATGCGTCTTATAAATTTGCCGGAAAAGAAGCAGGCCTTGAAGTTGCAAATGATTTCGGAATGTGGATAGTAAGAAGGGCTTTGTCATGGTCAGAAGAAGTTAACAGAACTGTGCTTTCCATCGAATATGGCGGAATGAATGACTGCCTGTACGAGCTTTATAAGATAAACAAGGATTTAAAGCAGGAAGGAAGCTCTCTTTACCATCCTGAATTTGAGAAGATAAAGGAAGCTGCTCACAGATTTGATGAAGTGCCACTTTATGAAAAAATCCTCTCCGGAAAAGAGAATGTTTTGAACAATGTTCATGCAAACACAACTATTCCAAAGTTTGTAGGAGCACTTGCACGATATGAGATTGATCATAATGAAAGGAAGTATCTGGAATATGCAGAGGGCTTCTGGGATATGGTGATTTCAAAGCATACGTATGTGACAGGCGGAAATAGTGAAGATGAGCATTTTGGTGAAGATAACATCCTTGATAAAGAGAGAACTGCTGTAAATAATGAGACGTGTAACACCTATAATATGCTGAAGTATTCAAGAAGACTTTTTGCGCAGACAGGAAAAAAGAAGTATCTTGACTATGCTGAGAGAACCTTCATAAATGCAATTCTTGCGTCACAGAACCATGAAACAGGCTTCACTACCTATTTCCAGGCTATGGCAACAGGCTATCAGAAGGTCTTCAATAGTCTTGACGGTAATTTCTGGTGCTGCACAGGAACAGGATATGAGAATTTCACTAAACTTCAGGATGGATTGTACTTTGAAAATGAAAAGGAGTTGATAGTCGCACTTTTCCTTGGTTCTTCATATGAGGGAGAGGACTATACAGTATCTACAGAATGTGATTTTACAAGCTCTGATGAGGTTACAATAAGTGTTACTCCAAAGAGCGGTAAGGTGTTTGATAAGGACTTACTTCTGAGAATTCCTACATGGGTAATTGGAAAACCTGTAGTTATGTTCCATGGAGAGGAAGAATATGTGGAAGAAAGGGATGGATTCCTGGTGATACCTGCTAAGGCTGTAGAAAACGGCGGTGAATTTGTTCTTAAGCTTCCCATGGGAATCACCTGCCACAATCTGCAGGATGGTGCTGACACATATGCATTTATGTATGGACCTTTTGTACTTTCTGCAAGACTTGGCATGGCCAAAATGAAAACCAGGGGACATGGAATAGCAGTTGTTGCTGCAGCTGAAATGGCTGTGGATTCTGATGAGATAGTAATAAATGCAGAAAAAAGTGTAAATGATTTCATTAAGAATATAGACAGGTATCTTATAAAGCGTGAGGGTGAGATGGAGTTTGAACTCACCGGCACTGACAGAAAGCTGATATTTACCACTCATTACAACCAGTACAGAGAGAGTTATGGTATTTATTGGAAGTATAGAGCTTTATAATTTTTGAATAAAAAAGATTATTGTTTTCCGGGTAAGGAAACAATAATCTTTTTTTTCTGCTATAATATACTGAATTATTAATTGGAGGTTTAGTATTGTGGAAGAAAAACGTAGCTCGTTTACGGGCAAGATAGGATATGTACTTGCAGCTGCAGGTGCATCAGTAGGTCTTGGTAATATATGGAGATTTCCATATCTGTGCGCTAAATATGGCGGAGGTATATTTCTGCTTGTTTACATAATTCTGGCACTTACTTTTGGATATACTATGATAATTGCAGAGACTGCTATAGGGCGTTCTACTAAAATGAGTCCTGTGGGAGCATTCAGAGAGCTTGGCAACAATAAGCAGATGCGAATTGGCGGATGGATAAATGCCATTATTCCCATGCTGATCGTTCCGTACTATTCAGTTATAGGCGGATGGGTATGCAAATATCTGTATGAATATATAACAGATGATGTGAATGCAATAGCGGGTGATACTTTTTTCGTTGATTTTATAACAGATGGTTTTAAAGCGGAAATCTGGTTCGTTATATTCATGCTTCTTGTGGTTGTAGTAATTGCCAGGGGAGTTGAAAACGGTATAGAGCGAGTATCGAAGGTTATGATGCCTATTCTGGTTGTGCTTGCTATAATTATATGCGTATACTCAGTTACAAGACCGGGGGCACTCGAAGGCGTT
The DNA here is from genome assembly GCF_045999815.1 of Butyrivibrio sp. NATIVEDY162. Classification (GTDB taxonomy): domain Bacteria; phylum Bacillota; class Clostridia; order Lachnospirales; family Lachnospiraceae; genus Butyrivibrio. The sequence goes on along the minus strand of NZ_CP172573.1, from coordinate 1,819,568 downwards.
AAATACATGCTGATACCCAACATGGCTAATTTTTCATGGATGACAGTTGTTTCTGCCATGGGCCAGATGTTCTATTCATTATCAATAGCTATGGGTATCCTGATAACTTTTGGATCCTATATCAAGAAAGATGTAAGTATTGAAGATTCAACCAGAAATGTAGAGTTTTTTGATACCGGAATCGCTATACTTGCAAGCCTTATGATCATTCCTTCAGTATTTGCTTTTTCAGGCGGAGACCCCGACACTCTTAATGCCGGTCCTTCTCTTATGTTTATTACAATGCCCAAGATTTTTGCAAGCATGGGATTTGGAAGGATTATAGGAATCCTGTTCTTTGCACTGGTTTTATTTGCTGCAGTAACAAGTGCTATTGCACTTACCGAAAGTGCTGTTTCAACAATAACAGATGAATTTCATTGCAGCAGAGGTCTTGCTATAGGAGTGATGGTGATCGTTATGGTTGCTCTTGGCAGCCTGTCTTCTCTTGGAAATGGACCACTTGCAAATATTACTGTTTTTGATATGCAGTTCCTTGATTTCTTCGATTTCCTTACTAACTCTGTTATGATGCCTATAGCTGCTTTTGCGACCTGTATGCTTGTTACAAATCACATGGGCATAGAGAAGATAGAAGAGGAAGTAATGAGGAACGGGCATCCATTCAGAAGAAGAGTAATTTTCGGCTTCATGATAAGGTTCCTTTGCCCCTTATTTGTAATAATCATTCTGTTCAGTTCAGTGGCTCAGGTCCTTGGAATGATCAGCTTTTAAAGTGGCCGCAAGGCTTTGAAAAAAAGCAATTGATATGTTGATTTTTTTCTTTATTTGCAAAAAATTGCATGCTATAATTGGTAGGGCTTCCGGTTAACCCCGGAAGCCTTTTTTTTTAAGTAATATTAATTAAATAACGGAGGAGTTGAAAATGGGAGAAAAAGGAAAAGCTATTTATGATGCGTCGACCCTGGGAAAGAAACGAATGATGATTCTGGGACTGCAGCATATGTTTGCAATGTTTGGTGCCACGATCCTGGTTCCGATATTGGTCAATGGCTATTTTCACGGAGAGGGACTTTCGGTTCAGGTAACATTGTTTTTTGCGGGAGTTGGTACATTGCTGTTCCACTTGTTTGCTAAGTTCAAGGTTCCTGCATTTTTAGGTTCTTCATTTGCTTTTCTTGGAGGTTTTGCTACTGTAGCAGAGCTTAATACAGGGAAGTTTGCTGATATGACTTATGGAGAAAAGCTTCCTTATGCATGTGGCGGTATTGTTGTGGCAGGTCTCCTGTATCTTGTTCTTTCATTATTTATAAAGCTTGTGGGTGTTAAGAAGGTTATGCACTTCCTTCCACCGGTTGTTACAGGACCTATAATTATCTGCATAGGATTGTCACTTGCTCCTTCTGCAGTAAACAATGCAGCGGTTAATCCGGCACTGGCTATAATAGCACTTGCTATAGTAATCGCTTTCAATATCTGGGGAAAGGGAATGTGGAAAATCATTCCTATTCTTATGGGTGTTGTAATATCTTATTTAGTTGCACTTGTTATGCACCTTGTTGGAATGACCAATGTTGATGGAAGTGCAATTCTGGATTTTGCTCCCATTGCTTCTGCAAGCTGGGTCGGACTTCCGCCTTTTGTAATTGCCAAGTTCGATATTTCAGCAATACTTGTTATGGCTCCAATAGCACTTGCTACCATGATGGAGCACGTTGGAGACATTTCCGCTATATCAGCTACTACAGGCAATAATTTCCTTGAGGATCCCGGTCTTCACAGAACACTCTGGGGTGACGGACTTGCTACAGCACTTGCAGGCATGTTTGGAGGTCCTGCAAATACAACTTACGGAGAGAACACCGGAGTTCTGGAACTCTCAAAGGTTTATGATCCCAAGGTTGTAAGGCTTGCAGCTGTATATGCAATACTTATTAGTTTCATTCCTAAGATTACAGATGTTATCGGGACAATGCCTACAGCAATCATCGGCGGTATAAGCTTTGTACTTTACGGAATGATATCAGCTATTGGTATCCGTAATGTTGTAGAGAATAAAGTGGACTTTACCAAGTCAAGAAATCTTATTGTAGCAGCTGTTATTTTAGTAACAGGCCTTGGCTTTTCCGGCGGACTTACTTTTGAAATAGCAGGAACATCCATTACTCTTACTTCACTTGCACTTGCTGCAATCTTCGGTATAGCACTTAATGCTATCCTTCCCGGTAATGATTACAACTTTGGTGAGAATCACAAGGGTGATATCAACAGAGGAGTTAGCTTCAACAACATAGAGAAGGAAGTTGGCTAAAACGTAATATTAAACTTTTCTAAACTGGATTTAGAGAGCACCGTGTGTGGTATTATTACCATATACGGTGTTTTTGTTTGTTTTTCAAGGAGGTTCTATGCTTAGAGATTTCGTAGCAACTGATATTCCCGAAGAGGAAGAGTTAAAAGCAAAGCTTAAAGAAGAACGTGCAAGACTTAATGCATTTCAGATGAAAATAAAAGAGGCAGGACTTCCGGTAATGGTACTTTTTGAAGGATGGAACGCAGCCGGCAAGGGGGCCGTTATTGGAAAAGTGATAAAGAACATAGATCCCAGATTTTTCAGAGTGGCAACTCTTGACAGGGAGCCCAGTGAGGAAGAGAAAAGATATCCTTTCCTGTACAGATATATAAAAGAAATTCCGGAAGCAGGCAAATTCAGGTTCTTTGATACCTGCTGGATGGAAGAGATTGTAGACGGTGTTTTGCAGGGGAAAATGGATGATGATACCTACGCATCGAGAATTCATTCTATTAATATGATAGAAAGACAGCTCTGTGATAACGGCTACCTTGTAGTGAAATTTTTCATGAATATATCTCAAAAAGAGCAGAAGAAGAGAATGGATGGGCTGCTTGAGAACAAAAACACAAAATGGCGCGTGACAGATGCTGATATTAAACAGAACAAACATTATGATGATATTCAGGAGGTATATGATAAGTATTTAAATGATACCAATCAGTCCAGAGCACCCTGGTATATTATTGATGCCGCCGACAGGAAATATGCAGAGCTTCAGGTGCTTCAATTCCTTAATCAGGGCATTGATATAGCGCTTAAGAACCATTCTCTGAACGTGCCTATTCTGCAGAATACCTTCCCTATGGAAAAGGTTCAGAAGCTATCCGACATACCGCTTAACGACAAATTCCTAACAGACGAGGAGTATCGCCTTGAACTCAAGAAGCTTCAGAAGGAGCTAAAGGAGCTCGGGCACAAGGCATATCGAAAAAAAGTGCCTGTTATTATAGCATATGAAGGATGGGATGCAGCAGGTAAGGGTGGAAACATAAAAAGAATAACAGCTGCTCTTGATCCTAGAGACTATGTTGTGGAACCCATTGCAAGCCCGGAGCCACATGAGAAAGCAAGGCATTATTTGTGGAGATTCTGGACAAGACTTCCCAAGACCGGACATATGACCATATTTGACAGGACATGGTACGGCAGAGTAATGGTAGAGAGACTTGAGGGGTTCTGTTCTGAAAATGACTGGCAGAGAGCATACAACGAGATAAATGAATTTGAAAAAGAGCTTCATGACTGGGGTGCTGTCATAATAAAGTTCTGGGTACAGATTGATAAGGATACACAGCTTGCAAGATTTACCGACAGACAAAATACAGCTGAGAAGCAGTGGAAGATAACGGATGAGGACTGGAGGAACCGTGAAAAGTGGGACCTCTACGAAGTTGCAATAGATGAAATGATCGCTAAGACAAGTACCACCTTTGCTCCATGGCATATATTGGAATCAGTTGATAAGAAATATGCACGTATCAAAGCCCTCAGAATCGTTATTGATGAGATTAAAAAGGCATTGAAATAAAACAGAATTTAAGAGGTTAATTACTGAGCGCGGCTTTTTGCTGCGCTCTTTCTCTGAATTCCTTTGGAGTTAAATCTGTCTTTTTCTTAAATATGCAATTAAAGTAGCTCTGCGAGCTGAAATTGAGGAGAGTACTGATCTCCAGATAAGATAGCTCGGTATTGGTGAGCAGATGCTTCGCTTCGTTCACCCTGAGATCCTGCATGAAATCCGTAATAGAAGAGCCTGTTTCCTTGTTGAAGAGGGCAGACAGGTATTTTGCGGATATATGCAGCTCTTTTGCAAGCTCGTCAAGACTGATCTTATCGGGCAATCGCTCGATTATGCGCTGAATACACTTATTGGTCATGGGTGAATACGAATCGTTGGTGTATTTACCAAGATCATGAGAATTTCTGGCAAATTCAATAGCGCATTTTTCAACAATACGGGAAATGTTATCATAGCTTTTTGCATCAATAAGCTTAGTGGAATATTTTTTGAACCTGCTGTAGCAAGAAATGCTGTCATTTCCGCTATCGTGGGATGCAATTCTTGCAAGCGTCAACAGCTCGGCAGCCCTTACCTTGCAGCTCTGCACGGATGCCTTGTTGGGGAACAGAATCTCCATAGCCTGAGCATCGTTAAAAAGTGAATAAAGCTGATAGGTATTGCCGTTTGTAATGTAGACCTGAAAAAGATCTTCCAATCTGCAAAGTTCACTAAAATCTTCATTGCATGAATCATCTAATGATAATGTGTCAGAAAATGAATCATTATCTGAAGAATATTTATCTATAACGGAAGAAAAACTGTCTGCATCGAAAACAGGAGGAGTTATGTCCATTACTTCTTTAAGGAAGTTTGAGACCTCAAGCTTAAAATCTTCCGTACTCATAACGGGTAGAGAATGGGAAAGCACACGTTTTTGTTCCGCAAACAGATTGCCTGAAAAACCAAGCTCCGGCCAGACTGACTCTGAAGGATTAACAGTAAGCACGGGACCCATTACCATTGTGTAGGTGCTATGTTTTCCTGCACTATATGAAAATTCAAAGTACATGACATATGGATTACTCAGATTAAGATGATAACCTTCTATAGAATGTGCAAGCACAAAATTACGTGCCAGTGGGCGCACGCATTCGAAAAGGTTCAATATGGCAGCGGTAGAAAAGTTGGTATAAGCCATCTCCAGATTCTGATCAAAGAACCAGATCGGCACCTTTTTTTCCTGATAATAGCTCTCCAGTTTCCACTTAACCAAAGAAGTATTTGCCTGCATAAAGTATTTTCCCTGTCCCCTCAAAACTACAACTACACTCCTAAAAACATTGATTATGGTAATAAAATTATCAAGGTAAATTCTACATTAAAATGTAAGAAAACACAAATAATTTGAGCAACATTTAGCAGTTAGGCAAGTTTTGCTTGTTGATTATTACTTAAATAAGCTAGTTAAATTTTGATTTAATGTAAAAGTTGAACAAAAACGGAAATTTTTTTATGGATATGGATTTTTTGATATAAAGGATTATGAACAAAATATTAAAATTTCATTATCAAATTATGAGCAACAGCTCACAAAAAAACGAAAGGGAGGTAAGTTATGAAGAAAAACTTACAGAAGGTTATGTCACTTCTGTGCGTTTCTGCAATGTCACTTTCCATGATAGCTGGATGTGGCGGCGGAAATAATGGTGGCACAACTACAACTGAGACCCCTGCAGCTACAGAGGAAGCTTCTACAGAAGCACCCGCAGCAGAGGAGACAACAGAGGAAGCAACCGAAGAAGCTACAGAAACAACTGAGGAAGCTACAGAAGAAGCAGGTGATGAGACTGCAGAAGCTACAGAAACTACAGCTGATGGCGACTCAACACCCAGAAATGAGACTCTTTATGAGGCCGGTCAGCAGTGGGGAACAATAAATGACTGGAACCCGATGTCAGCTAACTCAAACAACGGACTTGCTCTTTCAGCTAATGACGTTGCACGTGAACTTGTTTATGAGACACTTTTCATGTTCAACCCTCTTGATGGTAAGCTCTATCCTCTTCTTGGATCTGAGTACAACTGGAATGATGATCAGACAGAACTTACAATCAAGCTTAATCCCGATGCTAAATGGAGTGATGGTTCAGCATTCACAGCAGAGGACGTAGCTTATACATATGCTACACATGTTAAGTATCAGTCTTCACAGGGTTCTGACTTCTCAACATATATCGATGCTGTAGAAGCTTCAGACGACACAACTGTTGTTGTTAAGGCTAAGGTTGCTGACGGCAAAGCAGTTAACCCTCTTAAGGTTACATCAATCCTTAACACAATGTATATGATGCAGAAAGCTTATCTGCAGACTGTAGAAGAGAGAAACGGTGAAGATGCTGATAAGGTTAAACAGGACACAATGGAAGATTTAGTACATACAGGTCCTTATGCTCCTTACATCTCAAATGATCAGAAGGCTGTTCTTCAGAGAGATGATAATTATTGGGGACAGGCTGCTTCTATGTGGGGCAAGCTTCCCGTTCCGAAGTACATCGCTCACACAATTTATAAGGACAACGCAGCAGGACAGGTTGCACTTTCACAGGGTGAAGTTGATGTATGTCAGCAGTTCATCACAGATGTTCAGAATATGTGGTTAGAGGATGATCTTCCGATCTCCACATGGCTTGATGAAGCTCCTTATGGACAGTGCGAAGCTATTCCTTCAATGTTCTTCAACGTAGAGAGAGAAGGTCTTGATCAGAAGGAAGTTCGTCGTGCGATCGCTATGGCAGTTGACTATGAGCAGATCATTGCTTCAGCTATGTCAGGTCAGTCACCTACATTTGACGAATATCCGAGATCAGTTGTTGGTCCTACAGATGGTGAGAGAAAGTACGTTGACTTTGACGCTATTGCAGATCTTCAGTGGAAGAACGCAGACGTTGACGGCGCTAATAAGCTTCTTGACGATGCAGGCATCGTTGATGGCGATGGCGATGGAATCCGTGAGTACAACGGCAAGAATCTTTCCTTCAAGGCTGAGTGTCCTACAGGATGGTCAGACTGGAACGCATCAATGGAAATCGTTGCAGCAGCAGGCGAGAAGATTGGTATTGATATCCAGACATACTTCCCTGAAGCTTCTTCATTCTATGATGATATGACAACCTGCAACTTCGATATCTGCATGTGGTCAGCACCCGGTGCCGGTGTTATGAACCCTTACTCAAAGGGAATGTTCTACTTCTCAGAAGAGTATGCAAAGCTTGCATCTAACTGGAGTGGTAACTTTGGTCACTACATGAATGACGATGCTGAAGCTATCCTTGAGGCTATTCCTACAGAGACAGACGAAGCTAAGCTTAAAGAGTACTACACAGAGCTTTCAAGAATACTCCTTGAAGAGTGTCCTGCAGTTGCTCTTATGTATCGTCCTCAGTTGTTCTACGCTGTAAACGAGTCTGTATGGACAAACTTCCCTGCAGCTGATGATGGAAGAAATATTCCTCCGACAGACTGCACAGATGGTTATGGTATTGCAGCTCTTTACGATCTTGAACTCGTTGAGTAATACATAAACTAAATACTAGATTTAGGTAAACTGAGGCTGCCGTTAGTGGCAAAAACGCTTTCGGCAGCCTTTTTATACGAAAAAATGGCGTATGAAATGCAGAAGGGAGGTCTCTTAATTGAAAGGTTATAAAAAATATTATGGTAAGAAATTGTTCTGGTATTTTCTTACACTTGTTTTTGCCGTAATTCTTAATTTCATTCTCCCGCGCCTGATGCCCGGAAATCCTGTTTCCGCTATAGCATCTAAGGCAGTAAGCGGTATGACGGATTCAACGGCTATCCAGAAAGTATTAAATGATTATGCTAATAAGTTCGGTATTAACGAACCTATGTACAAACAGTTCTTTATGTGGCTTGGAAATGCATTAAAAGGTGACTTCGGAGTTTCCTTCAGTCAGTATCCAAGACCTGTTTCCGATATTATAGCCAGTGCTGTATGGTGGACAATATGCCTTCAGCTTCCCGCTATTATCGTAGGTTGGGTTCTTGGTAACGTACTCGGAGCGATTGCTGCTTATATCAAAGGTGCATTTGATAAGGTAATCCTTCCTATCTTCTTATTTATTGGTAATATTCCTGCATTTGGAATGGCAACAGTACTCCTTTATCTGTTTGCAATAAAACTTAAGATAGCTCCTTCATCAGGCGGCTATGGATATGATCTTATTCCAAATATGAGCTGGACATTTATAAAGTCGATCATCGCGCATTATCAGCTTCCTTTCTGGTCAATCGTACTTATAACGATTGGTGGTCAGGCAATCGGTATGCGATCAATGTCAATATATGAATTAAATGCAGACTATGTTAAGTATTCAAGATTCCTTGGTATCAAGGACAAGAAGATTGTAGGCTATGTATTCAGAAATGCAATGCTTCCTCAGATAACAGGTCTTGCACTTTCACTTGGAACTATGATGGGTGGCGCTCTTGTTGCAGAGATGATTTTCTCATATCCCGGACTTGGCATGACACTTCTTTCAGCAGTAAACGGCCAGGATTATCCGCTGCTTTCAGCATGTACCCTCATCATCACAATAATGGTACTTATAGCTAACCTTGTGGTTGAACTCCTTTATGGTGTTATCGATCCTCGAGTTAAGGCTAACCAGATGGACTAAGGAGGGAATGAAAAATGAAAAATACAATAAAGCAAATTTTCCATTCCGGAAAGTTCCTGTTTGGTTTTGTAATCTTTATGTTTATACTCCTCACAGTAATTATCTATCCTATATTTGTAACAGCTGATCCGCTTCAGATGATAGGACAGGGTAACTTCTTCAAACCGGGTACTTACGTATCGGTTGAGGAGTCAGCGCTTGAAAAATCTTACAATCTGCAGATTCCCAAGCAGTTTTCAAAGCTTGAAATGGTTCTCGATATTGAGACCAGAGCAAGTATTCAGGACTTTTTGATAAAGCAGGCAGGTGTTGCAGAATCTGAGATTGATGTAACTGATGCAGAAGGTCTTGTAGCACTTTGGAAAGCAAATTATGATCCCAATACCAAGTATAAGGGACTTACAACAGCTAAGAGAAAAGCACTTAAGAGACTTGACGGACAGATCACAGCAGCCATGAAGGACTCAGGTGTCATCGTAGCTGAAAAGGATGAGGAAGGTAATCTTAAGCAGAGCAAGGTTATCAAAGATTCTGATTACGTAAATATCAATGATGTAACTACAAAGACATTCCTTCTCGGAACAGATAACTTTGGACGTGACGTACTTACAGAGCTGGTTGCAGCTACAAAGTCTTCATTAAAGATTGGTCTTCTTGCAGGACTTATTGCTACAGCAATAGGACTTTTACTCGGACTTCTCGCAGGATATATGGGCGGACTTGCTGATAACATCATTATTTTCATCACAAACCTGTTTACAGTAATTCCTTCATTTGTAATCCTTATCCTTATATCCTACTCAGTAGGTGATAAGGCAAGAGGTATCATGATGGTTGGTATTATCATCGGACTTACTTCATGGCCCTGGACCACAAGATCTGTAAGATCTCAGGTTATTTCACTTAGAAACAGAGACCATGTAAACCTCTCAAAACTGTCAGGACACAGCATGTTCAGGATCATCTTTACAGATATTCTTCCTTACATTGCTTCCTACGTTGTTATGGCTATGATCCTTCAGATTTCATCAGGAATCCTTGCAGAGGCACAGCTTTCAATGATAGGACTTGGACCTGCAACAACAAAGACAGCTACCCTGGGACTTATGATGCAGTGGGCTATGCAGTATTCAGCACACCTTAACGGTTCTTGGTGGGCATACTTCCCGGTAGTAATTCTTATAGCACTGATTTCATTCTCTCTAAACCTTATGAATACAGGAATGGATCAGGTATTCAACCCGCAGCTTCGTGACTGATGCTAAAACGTAACTATGGAAAAGTGGTCATTTTTCATAAATGATCCGAAGAAAAGAAAAGGAAAAGGTTAAGTATGGGAAAAGTAATGCTTGAGGTAAGAAACCTCAAAACAAAATATATAACCAGATTCCATGAGGACGTGTATGCGGTTGATGGTGTTTCTCTTAAGGTAGAAGAAGGAAAATCACTGGGTATTGCCGGAGAATCCGGATGCGGTAAATCAACACTTGCACTTTCACTGATGGGATACTATTTCGCTCCGCTGCACTATATTAGTGGAGATATCATTGTAGACGGTCAGGTAATTTCTGATATGAAGCCCGACGATGTGCGCAGAAAAATCCTTGGTAACGAGATTGCGTATATTCCTCAGGCAGCCATGAACGCACTGAATCCTACACAGAAGATCATTCGTTTTGTAGAGGATGTTATCCATGCACATGGAATTAAGATGACGAAAAAAGAGATTTACGATATGGCAAGAGAGCGTTTTGCAGAGCTCGGTCTTCCTGAAGACGTACTTGAAAAGCATGCAGTTGAGCTCTCAGGTGGTATGAAACAGCGTACTGTTATAGCTATATCCACAATTCTTTCACCTAAAGTACTTATTGCGGATGAACCTTCATCAGCTCTTGATGTTACATCACAGAAGATGGTTATCAGAATGATGAGACAGCTTATGGAAAAGGGCTACATCAAGTCCATGATTTTCATAACACATGAGCTTCCGCTTCTTTACAACGTAACTGATGACATCGCAGTTATGTATGCAGGCCAGTTCGTAGAGCTTGGTACTGCAAAGGAAATGGTATTTGATCCGATCCATCCTTATGCTAAGGGTCTTATGGGATCTATCATTGTTCCTGAGGAAGGTATGAAAGCACACAACCTTACAGCACTTCCCGGAACACCTCCGAACCTCAAAAATCCGCCTAAGGGCTGCAGATTTGCACCCAGATGTAAATACGCTGTTCCTACATGCACGGCAATGGCACCTGATGCAAAGGAATTTGAGAATGGCAGATGTTATCGCTGCCTGATGTCAGTAAGAAAACTTAGGGAGGTATATGCTAATGGCAACGAATCAAAACCAGAGCCCGAAACAGAATTTGACTGATGCTAATAAGCCGGCACCAAAGCCTTGCCTCTCAGGAAGAGGATTAACAAAGGTATTTGGCCTTGGTAAAACTCAAAAAGTAGCAGTAGATCATGTGGATTTTGACTTCAATGAAGGCGAGATCGTTTCTATAGTTGGTGAGTCAGGAAGCGGAAAGACAACACTTTCAAAGATGCTCCTTGGACTTATCAGCACAACAGAAGGAACAATTGATTATCAGGGTAGTCCCCGTGATATAAGCACAAATGCGAAGAAGAAAGAATACTGGAAAAACATCCAGCCTATCTTCCAGGATCCTTTTTCATCCTACAATATCTTCTATAAAATTGATGCGGTACTTGATGACTGCCTAAACATGAGAGGTTTTAAGAACCTTCCTGAAGAGCAGAAGATACAGATGAAGACAGAGGCCTGCAGCTTCGTTAACCTTAAGTATGCTGAGCTTACCAATAAGTATCCCTTCGAGCTTTCAGGTGGACAGATGCAGAGACTTATGATCGCAAGAATCTTCCTCTTAAAGCCCAAGATCCTTATGGCAGATGAGCCCACATCAATGATTGATGCATGCTCAAGAGCAACAATCCTTGATATGCTTTTAAAGCTTCGTGATGAGATCAATATGACAATTATTTTCATCACCCACGACATCGGACTTGCTTATTACATCTCCGATAAGGTTTATATCATGGAACATGGAAAATTCGTAGAGTCAGGTTCTGCAGAGGACGTTATTATCAACCCTCAGGCTGACTATACCAAGAGACTCATAAGCGACGTTCCCAAGATTTATGAGAAGTGGGATCTGGATACAGTAGTACAGTAAGAACCGACTGAAGAATTGCATATTTTTAATCCTACCTTAAATGATTAGTGTTTATGCTGATACCCCGTCACATCTGTGGCGGGGTATTGCTGTTAACAAGGAAGCTTGAACAATGGCTACAAGTTAACGCGGTAAATCGTTAAAATATTAGTGTAGATTTTTTCATATTAAATAGCGTATAATTCGCAATAGAAAGTTTCGCATAACGGAAGCAGAATTCCGCTATAGATTAAAGGAGGAAAAATGAGCACTAGAATCGGTATTATCGGATACGGAAATTTGGGAAAAGGAGTAGAGCTTGCAGTGCAGGAAGCACCTGACATGGAGCTTGTAGCAGTTTTTACCAGAAGAGATCCTTCATCCCTTACAATTAAGACACAGGGTATTCCTGTAGTTTCAGTAAATGATGTAGAAGAGTGGAAGGACAAGATAGACGTAATGATCCTCTGCGGTGGAAGTGCTACAGATCTTCCTGTTCAGACACCTCAGTATGCTAAGCTCTTCAACGTTGTAGACAGTTTTGATACACACGCACGAATCCCGGAACACTTTGCAAATGTTGATGAGGCTGCTAAGGCAGCAGGAAAAGTTGCTGTAATTTCATGTGGATGGGATCCCGGAATGTTCTCTCTTGCAAGAGTATATTCCAATGCAATCCTTCCTGACGGAAATGACTACACATTCTGGGGGAAGGGCGTATCACAGGGACACTCTGATGCCATCAGAAGAATTGAAGGCGTTAAGAATGCTAAGCAGTACACAATTCCTGTTGAGAGCGCACTTGAAGCTGTCAGAAGCGGCAAGAATCCTGAGCTTACAACACGCGATAAGCACACAAGAGAATGCTTCGTTGTTCTTGAGGATGGCGCAGATGCTGCAAAGGTAGAAAAGGAAATCAAGGAGATGCCTAACTACTTCGCTGATTATGACACAACAGTACACTTCATCAGTGAAGAAGAGCTTCTTAAGAACCACAGCGGAATGGCTCATGGCGGTTTCGTATTCAGAACAGGTAAGACAGGCGCTGACAAGGAACACAATCATGTAATTGAGTACAGCTTAAAACTTGATTCTAATCCGGAATTTACGACAAGCGTACTTGTTGCAGTAGCAAGAGCAGCAGCTCGTATGAATGGTGAAGGTCAGACAGGCTGCAAGACAATACTTGATATTCCTCCGGCATATCTTTCTGATAAGAGCGGAGAAGACCTTAGAGCGCATCTGTTATAAGCTATCAGGATTGCCATTTTTGTTGCAATAAAACAACCATAAGTTTACTATATAAAGAGTAGGATTTATTTAGATGTAAACTTAAAGGAGATGCCGTATGCCAAAAGGAACGAATCAAAAACTTAAGCTTTATTATCTTGCAAAAATACTGATGGAAGAGACAGACGATTATCATGGGCTCACTATGCCGGATTTGTTGCAGGAGCTTGAGGCTTATGGCGTAACGGCAGACAGAAAGAGCATTTATTCGGATATAGAGGCTTTAAATGAGATTGGACTGGATGTAGTTGGTGAAAAGAGTGGCAAATACTTTGTTTATCATATTGGCAGCAGGAGATTTGAGCTTGCCGAATTAAAGCTTCTTGTGGATGCAATCCAGTCCTTTAAATTCATAACTGAGAAAAAGTCACAGGCTCTTATAAAAAAGCTTACTACTCTTGCCAGTTCCTATGAGGCTGCGCAGCTTGAAAGACAGCTCTCTGTTCAGGGCAGAGTAAAGACCATGAACGAGAGTATATATTACACTGTTGATGAGATTCATGCTGCTATTTCTGAGAATAAGAAGATAAGCTTTAAATATATGAATTGGGATACTAACAAAAAGCTGGTGCCCAGAAAAAATGAGCCTTATATCGTAAGCCCTTGGAGACTTACATGGAATGATGAGAATTACTATCTTATAGCTTTCGATGCGGCTGCGGATAAGATCAAGCAATACCGCGTTGATAAGATGGATAAGCTCACAATTCTTGACGAGAAGAGAGAGGGGAAAGAGCTTTTTAAAGCTTTTAATTTGTCAGCATATACTAACAGAGCTTTCGGCATGTTCGGAGGCGAGGGTACTATGGTCACACTCACCATAAAGGATGAGATGATAGGAGTCCTGATAGACAGATTTGGTAAGGATATCGCAGTTAAGCCTTCCAAGAAGAAAGGCTGGTCTGATGTCAGAGTAGAGGTTGCTGTAAGCGAGCAGTTCTTTGGCTGGATTTTTGGACTTGGATCTGCTGTAAAAATATCCGCCCCTGCATCTGTGGTAAAAGAGTACAAGGAAGAGCTTGCTAACCTTGTAGAATTCTACAAATAAAATATGCTCCAATTTATGAAACTGTGCTATAATTTGTCTGTTTTGAGTATAAACGGACATAAACGATAATGTACTGTTTTGCTCATGCTTCGGCTAAGGATGAGTGAGACAGTACTTTTTTGTTGTTATCGTTATAGTCCATTGCAGAGTTTGATTAGATGGGAGATTATTATGAAGAAGGACAAAATCAAACCTATGCTGTTTTCCGTGATAAAGAATTACTCGGCAAAGCAGCTCACCACTGATGTCATATCAGGAATCATTGTTGCAATCATTGCACTTCCGCTTTCTATAGCGCTTGCACTTGCATCGGGAGTAGGCCCTGAGGAAGGTTTATACACAGCAATAGTTGCAGGATTTATCATTTCATTTCTTGGTGGTAGCCGTGTTCAGATAGCAGGTCCCACAGCAGCATTCGCAACAATAGTTGCCGGAATAGTTGCTACAAGCGGAATGGAAGGGCTCATGATGGCTACGATAATAGCCGGAATTCTTCTGATCCTGATGGGAGTTTTAAGACTCGGTTCACTTATTAAATTTATTCCTTATACAATTACAACCGGTTTTACAGCCGGTATCGCGGTGACAATTCTCATAGGACAGATCAAGGATTTCCTCGGTCTTACATATCCCAAGGGAACAGTTACCATAGAAACTACTGAAAAGGTTGAAGCTATTATTCAGAATATTTCAACCATAAATGTTCAGGCGCTCATTGTCGGACTTGTATGCCTTGCAGTGCTTATTATCTGGCCTAAATTCTTTGAGAAGATACCGGCTTCACTTATAGCCGTTATCGTTGGTATTGTAATGGTCAAGGTTCTTGGCATGAAGGTTAACACTATTGGTGACCTCTATACCATAAATGGAGGACTTCCCAAGTTCCACGCACCTGTATTTAGCTGGAAACTGGTAAGAGGATCTTTTTCAAATGGTTTTACCATTGCTATTTTGGCAGCAATAGAGTCACTTCTTTCAGCAGTAGTTGCTGATGGTATGATTGGCTCACATCACAGATCCAATATGGAACTTATCGCTCAGGGCTGTGGTAATATCGGATCAGTTCTTTTTGGAGGTATCCCTGCAACCGGTGCTATCGCAAGAACAGCAGCCAATATTAAAAATGGTGGAAGAACCCCTATCGCCGGCATTGTTCATTCTATAGTCCTTTGCCTTGTGCTTGTGGTTCTTATGCCTTATGCAGCACTTATTCCCATGCCTACAATTGCGGCAATTCTTTTCCAGGTTGCCTACAATATGTGTCAGTGGAGACCTTTCACACATCTTTGTAAGACAGCTCCTAAGAGTGACATTATCGTACTTGTTACAACCTTTGTTCTTACAGTAGTATTTGACCTTGTTGTGGCTATTGAAGTTGGTATGGTTCTTGCTTGCCTCCTTTTCATGAAGAGAATGAGCGAAGAGACTTCAGTCCGCGGATGGACTTATGTGGATCCTGATGATGCAGACCTTGAGAAGCAGGATCCCGACAGCATTGACCTTAAGGTAATACCTAAGCATGTTCGTGTGTATGAGATTAACGGCCCTATGTTCTTTGGTGATGCTGATGCTCTTGCCAATATCACAACCAAGGAATTTACCAAGTGCCTTGTTATCAGAATGAGGAGTGTTCCTGCACTTGATGCTACAGCTATGAGATCACTGGAGATGCTCTATGATGACTGCAAGAGTAAGGGTGTACGCCTTATCTTTTCACATGTTAACGAGCAGCCCATGAGAACCATGGAGAAGGACGGCTTTGTTGAGAAGGTAGGAAGAGAGAATTTCGCAGCACATATCGATGAAGCTCTGGAGAAGGCAGCAGAGCAGAAAGCGTGATTGTCAGCAGATACATCATTTCCTAATTACATACACTTTTTTACGGATATTCAAATGTGATATAAAGACTCTTATTCATGAAAATGGATAAGAGTTTTTTATTCAATAGGAAATTCCTTCGGATTTCCTATTGAATAAAAAGCGCTCCGCTAAGGATGCGACTGGTGCGCAGATGAATTTTGCAAGCTAAAGCTTGCGCGCACCAGCGCGCAAAGAGTCGCGAGCGACTCTTTGTTCGTGGAAAAAAGAGGTACCAAAAAGTAAAATGACATGAAAATGTTAAGAGAATCGGTCGATGGTGTGTAAATACTTATCCGCAAGAATTGAATATTGAAGAAAAATAATTGAATATATACTTTTTAAAAGTATGTGTGGATAATTGATATAGGGCAATTAATCATCTATATACAATTTAAAATATTGTGTGGATAATTGGAGATAGGACAATAAATAAGTCTGATTAAAATAGCAAATTTAAGATAACGGGGGCATGGTATGGAAAAAATATGTATCGATGAAAAGTGGATTTTCAGAAATGGTTTTGTGGATTCTCTTGGAGCACTTAATGAGAATCCGGGAGAAGAAGTCAATCTTCCTCATGATGGAATGATTGGGACGAAGGTAAGTCCTGATGCACCTGCAAAGTCAGACAGCGGGTATTTTGTCGGAGGTCTTACAAATTACACCAAATATATAATGATTCCAAAGGAATGGGAAGGTGACTGCGTAGGAATACAGTTCGACGGAGCCATGATGAACGTAACAGTTGACGTTAACGGCTGCAAGGTAGGAAGCCAGCACTACGGTTATGCACCTTTTTACGTGGATTTGACAGATTACGTGACCTTTGGAGAGGAAAACAGAATAACGGTAAACTGCAATACCAGTATGTATGTGAATTCAAGGTGGTACACAGGATCGGGACTGTACAGAGGCGCTGTGTTATGCCATGGACCAAGGGTTCATATTGCAAATGATGGAATTTTCGTTCGTACAAAGGAAGTTGCGGATGACTATGCATCCCTTGAGGCTGAGGTTGATGTAGAGAACTGCACACTTGAGAACAGGCTTGTTGAGGTGGCACTGACTATTACTGGAGAAAGCAATAAGGATGGCGGCCCCATCGATAAAACTAAGGAATATACGATAAAACGTGTGATTCAGATTAATCCCGGAAAAACTGAGACTGCCAGAATAGCGCTGAATGTAAAGAATCCTGTTCTTTGGGATGCGGATAATCCAAATCTCTACAAAATAAAAGCACAGGCAAAGAGCCTTGGCATCTATCGCACTCATTTCATCCCCGAAGAGCAGACAGAGACAGATGAAGCGCAGACTCTTTTTGGAATAAGAACAATCACAGCTGATGCTGTTCGCGGACTAAAGATCAACGGGAAAACCGTAAAACTTAAAGGCGGAT
Source organism: Butyrivibrio sp. NATIVEDY162 (assembly GCF_045999815.1). Classification (GTDB taxonomy): domain Bacteria; phylum Bacillota; class Clostridia; order Lachnospirales; family Lachnospiraceae; genus Butyrivibrio. The sequence continues at coordinate 1,802,238 of NZ_CP172573.1, read as the reverse complement.
GCCTGCATCATGACAATGGACTTTTAGGGGCAGCATCTTTTTATGAAGCAGAGGCCAGAAAAGTAAAGAAGCTTAAGGAAGTAGGATTTAATGCCATAAGAACAGCGCACAATCCGCCGTCAGCAGCACTTGTAGAGGCTTGCGACAGGCTCGGAATGTATATATTTGACGAAGCCTTCGATGCGTGGGGAATGGCTAAGCGAGGAGGCGATTACAGCCAGTTCTTTGCAAACGACTGGGAAAAAGACCTGACTGCTTTCATAAAAAGAGACAGAAATCACCCCGCGGTTATACTCTGGTCAACGGGCAATGAGATACCTGAAAGAGGAGGGCTTGATAACGGGTATACTTTGGCAACGGAGCTTGCTGAGACTATAAGAAGACTTGACGGAACAAGGCCTGTAAGTAACGGAATATGCTCTCTCTGGGCAGGACTTGATGATAAGCTGATGGCTAATCAGAGCCAGAAGCAGAACTCCTCCGAGGGACTTTTTGATACCACATGGGAGACCGTAACAGAGCCATTTACCAACGGACTTGACGTAGTGGGTTACAACTACATGGAGGATATCTACGAGAGAGATCACGAGATGTTCCCTGAGAGGGTTATCCTTGGCTCTGAGAATTTTCCTAATCAGATAGGCTACAGATGGCCGATGGTAGAAAGGCTTCCTTACGTCATAGGTGAGTTTACCTGGACGGCATGGGATTATCTGGGAGAAGCGGGAATCGGCAAGGCTGTCTATGTGGATGAAAATGACGAGCTGGCAAAGGGCAATGGATGGGAGCTGATGCCACCCTCAGGATCACCTTATCCCTGGAGATGCGCTAACGATGCGGATTTTGATATTACAGGACACATGATGCCGCAGGGAGCTTACAGAAGCGTTGTGTGGGGAAGCAAAAAGACGCATCTGTTCTCAATGCACCCTGAGACCTTCGGAAAGACAGAAGTTATGACATTCTGGGGATTCCCGGCTCTTTTCTCAAGCTGGAATTATGAAGGATGTGAAGAAAAAAACATAAGACTTGTTGTATTCTCCAATGCTGAGGAGGTTGAAGTATTTGTAAACGGAAGGTCAGTAGGGAAAAAATCTGTAAACATGGAGCGCCCTATGCCATATTCGGTACATTTTGACACCATATATGAGGCAGGAAAAGTTGAGGCCGTAAGCTATGCCGATGGAAAAGAAGTTAGCAGAGATGAGCTTCTTACAACAGGCGAACCTGCAAAGATAAGGCTTATCCCTGAAAAGAAGATTATGCAGGCTGATGGACATGATCTATTGTATGTCGGAATCGAAGTGACAGATAGCGATGGCAATGTGGTTCCGGATGCAGCAATAGCATTAAAGGCTGAGATTACGGGAAATGCTGCTCTTGCAGGCTTTGGCTCAGGCAATCCCAGGACAGAGGATAATTATACAGATGGAGAATCTGAGAGCTTCCATGGACGCGCTCTGGCTATTCTCCGTGCAGACTACAATAAAGGTCATGCCACACTAAGGGTTTTGGCTGAAGGATTAGGCGAAGCTAAAGAGGATTTTAAGGTGGAATGATTTCATGTGGGCTAAACAAGGAAAAGACCCACAAGAAGTCATGATTTAAAATATCGATACTACAAGGACGGAAAAATGACAGAAAAAAATATTATGTGGTATGAGAAACCGGCGACATGCTGGGAAGAAGCGCTTCCTGTGGGAAACGGAAGACTGGGGGCAATGGTAATGGGCGGAGTGCCCAGAGAAGTCATATATCTAAACGAGGATAGTATCTGGAGCGGAAAGCCGGTCAACAGGATAAATAAGGATGCACATAAGTATCTGGAAGACATTAGAAAACTCATACGTGAGGGAAGAATTCCTGAGGCTGAAAAGCTCTCTCTTATGGCTTTGTCAGGTACGCCGAATTCCGAGAGGTCCTATGAGACTGCAGGAGAACTCATTATTGAGTTTGAAAACGGTGGAGATTATACAAATTACAAAAGGCAGCTCGTGATGGAAGAAGGCACAGTGCATGTGTCCTATGAATGCGGATCGGCGAAATACAAAAGGGAATTTATTTCGTCATATCCGGATCAGGTTATGGCGTATCATTTTACTGCAGAGGGAGCGAAGATTGGCTTTACCTGCAGACTTGACAGATGTCACAACAGACTTGATGAAGTGTGGGCAGATGGGGATGAGTTTGGATTTAAGGTTGAATCAGGTACGGGAATCCCTTTTGCTGTCAGGGTTAAGGCGGCGCTCAAAGATGGCGAAGTAAAGACGATTGGGGAGCACCTGATAGTTAAGGATGCGTCTGAAGTTACACTTTTCATAGATATCAGGACAGAGTTCTATGAAATGAGTATGGATGAGGCTACAAAGCTCAATTCCAAGGCAAGTGGTGAATTAAAGGCAGAGGAAGGATTTTTGCCCGGTAGTGATTATCTCCAGAAGGGAGAAAAAAACCTGGATGCGGTTGCAAGTAAGGGCTGGAGTAATATCTTTGCAGATCACAAGGAAGACTTTGGCAGGAAATTTGGCACATTATTCCTGCGATTGGGAGAAGACCCCGCTGCGGGAAATGATTGTTCTGATGCAGAAATGGCTAAGAGTGCGGCGAACGCCAAGGAAGGAATTGGTGGCACTACCAAGCGTCAGAATGAATCTGAAAATTGTAATTCCCGGGCTACAGATAAAAGGCTTCAGGCTCTGAAAAATGGCGAGAAGGATCCCCAGCTCTTTGCATTGTATTTTCAGTATGGAAGGTATCTGCTTTTGTCATCAAGCAGAGGAAAGTGCCTGCCTGCGAACCTCCAGGGAATATGGAATAACAGCATGACACCGCCCTGGGACAGCAAGTTTACCATAAATATTAACGCCGAGATGAACTACTGGATGGCAGAGAGCGGGAACCTGTCGGAGTGCCATATGCCGTATTTCGACCTCTTAAGGAGAGTATGCGAAAACGGAAAAGAGACAGCTCAAAAGATGTATGGCTGCAGGGGCTCTGTGGCTCATCATAATACAGATATTTACGCAGACACAGCGCCACAGGATCACTACATTCCTGCCAGCTTCTGGGTTATGGGAGAAGCCTGGATGGCAACTCATATCTGGGAGCATTACCTTTTCACAGGGGACAGAGACTTCCTTGAGAAGAATTTTGATGTGCTTGATGAATGCGTGGACTTCTTTGAGGACTTTTTGATAGAGGGAGAGAACGGAGAGCTGGTGACATCGCCATCTGTATCTCCTGAGAATGTCTATATCATGGAAGACGGGACAAGAGGATGCCTGTGTGAAGGCGCAACCATGGATGTTGAGATTCTCATGGAGCTTCTGGGAGGATATATCAGGGCCTGTGAGGTTTTGGGAGGATATAACAGGGTTAGTGAGGTTCCGGGCGAGCAGGTTGTCACACATGAGATAGAGGATGAATGTGAATCTGCAAAGAATTCATATTTCATAAAAGCAAAAAGAGCTGAGAGTATTTTAAAAAGGCTTCCTTCCATAAAAATCGGAAAGCATGGACAGATTCAGGAATGGATGAAGGATTATGACGAACTTGAGCCTGGACACAGGCATATATCTCACTTGTATGGCGTCTATCCCGGAAGTTCTATAAGCTACGAGAAGACACCGGAGCTGATGAAGGCGGCGAGAGTGACTCTTGAAAGAAGACTTGCAAACGGAGGCGGACATACGGGCTGGTCGAGAGCATGGATCATCGGATTGTGGGCTCATTTTCTTGATGGAGAGAAGGTATATGAGAATCTTCATGCACTTCTTTGCAAGAGCACTTTTGACAACCTCATGGACAATCACCCCTACGGAGCGGGTGCAGTTTTCCAGATAGACGGAAATCTTGGCGCATCAGCGGCTATTCTTGAGTTGCTGGTTCAGTGCCGTGATGGTTATGTAAAGCTTCTTCCTGCGCTTCCTGAGGAATTCTCTGAAGGCTGTGTTAGCGGAGTATGCCTAAGAGGCGGCTATGAGCTTTCTATGGAATGGAAGAATATGAAGGTTACAAAGTGGGAGATTAAGAAAAAGAACTGTGATAATTATGGGACAGATAAATGTGATGCAAAAGATTCTGTGATAGGTGGAAATGTTGTGGCCGGAGGTGCTGAGACTTGTAATGCTGTGGCTGAGAAAGCTGTGGTTGGAGATGCTGTGGCTATGAATGCAGTGGCCGGAGATGCTGAGACTTGTAATGCTGTGGCTGAGAAAGTTGTGGTTGGAGATGCTGTGACTAAGAATGCAGTAGCCGGAGATGCTATGGCGGATTGCGCGCAGGAGCTGACTGTTTGTGTAAATGGGGAGGATAAGGTAGTAAAGCTATGATGGATGTAATCCCTGCGAAGGACAGAAGAATTTCAAAAATTACTGAAAAACAAGGCGCAATTTTCATGGAGTCGGAAGCGGGAGTTTTGCGAATTATTCCGCAAAAGGGCGGTATAATCAGGGTATCGTTCTCTGCTGATGGGGAGTTTAATAAGGATCAGGGATGCGAATATGAAGACTTTTCAGGGAGCATAGAATATAAGATTCCCGAGGGTGACTTTGAGGTATCGGAAAACAAGAAGAACAAAATACATCCGGATAAAGAAAACGCCGAAACGGAGAACCATGGCATCAGACCGGAAAACTGCGACATAAAAATTGTAACAGATGAAGGGGAAGTGCGCGTAAACAGGGAAAGCGGAGCGGTATCTTTTTATAATTTTGCAGGTGAATGCTTGCTTAGTGAACGGGGGAAGAATCCAAGGGAACTTGAGAGAATTCCGCTGTACATAACAGTAAATGCGGACAAAGCCAAGGTTGAGGAGATAGTAACTCCTGACGGCGTAAAAAAGAAGGTAAAGGCAGCAGACCGCGAAGAATATGGTTATGCCTACAAAACAAGAACCTACTTTGAATTTGCTGATGATGAGGAACTGATCGGATTCGGGCAGGGCGAGCACGGTGAGTGGAATCTTAGACACAGCACCTACTATGTTCACCAGGGCAACAGGAAAATCGGCATCCCCATGATGGTTTCAAGCGGGAAATACGGGATTTTGTTTAGCACCTCTTCACTTTTGATGTTTTCTGAAAATAGTGAAAGCGCCTTTGTTCAGACTGAAGCGGATTGTTATCTTGATTATTATTTTCTTTTTGGGGAAACTCTTTTTGATGTGGTAAGAAACTACAGAAGACTTACCGGAAAGGCAGCTATGCTTCCAATGTGGGCTTACGGCTATATGCAGTCCAAGGAGCGGTACGTAAGTCAGGAGGATATATTGGAAACTGCCGCAGAGTTCAGGAAGAGGAACATAGGTGTAGACTGCCTTGTCCTGGACTGGATGAGCTGGGAGGATAACAAGTGGGGACAAAAAAGTTTCGACGCTTCCAGGTTCCCTGATCCCAAGGCGATGACAGAAGATCTGCATAAAAAGGGTATCAGATTCATGATGTCAATCTGGCCTAACATGGCCGGTGTTACCGAAAACAATGCAGAGTTCAAGGAAAAAGGGCTCCTTCTTCCCGGAACTGATATTTATGATGCTTTTTCTGAAGAGGGAAGAGATTTATATTGGAGTCAGGTCGAAAGAGCACTACTTCCTGCAGGTGTTGATGCCTGGTGGTGCGATTCAAGCGAGCCTATAACGCCTGAGTGGGAGCATCCTGTAGAGCCTTCCGACGGAGAAAAATACTATGAATACAAGAATGATGCTGCAAACATAATGCTTCTTGATAAGGCTAATGCATTTGGAAAATATCACGCCAGAACGATTTGGGAGGGACAAAGAAGAAGCTCACAGGAAAAGAGAGAAGATAACCTCACAGGAACGTCACAAGAAAAGAAAGAAGACAATCTCACAGGAACTTCATCGGAAAAGAGAGCGGATAACCTCACAGGAACGTCACCGGAAGAGAGTGTGGATAACTGCACAAAAAATTTACCGGAAAAGAGAGTGGTGAACCTTACCAGAAGCGGCTGGGCAGGAAGCCAGAAGTATGGAACAATTCTGTGGTCAGGAGACATATCAGCAAGTTGGAATACTCTCCAAAATCAGGTTAAGGCCGCCTTGCAGTTTGCTGCGAGCGGGATGCCTTATTGGACACTTGATATCGGTGCTTTTTTTGTAAAGCATGGTATTCAGTGGTTCTGGGATGGTGACTATGAAAACGGAATAGATGAGGCATATAAAAAGCTGTATGTAAGATGGTTCGAATATGGTGCATTTCTGCCTGTTTTCAGAGCTCACGGAACTGATATAGAAAGAGAACCCTGGGCGTTTGGCGATAAGGGCGACAAGTATTATGAAGCTATCTGCGAGACCATAAGGAACAGATACAGACTGATGCCATATATTTATTCCCTTGGCGCAGCGGCGCATTTTGACGATGGCATGATGATAAGACCACTGATGTTTGATTTTGGTGATGATGAGAAAGCGGTTGGAATATCAGATCAGTTCATGTTTGGAGATAGCCTGATGGTGTGCCCTTTTGTCCATGATTCAAAGCCAAAGAATGATGCGCAGGGCTTAACAGTGGATGGCACTGAGACTGAAGATGTGCAATTATCACAGGAGTTACCAGTAGATGCCACAGAGACAGGAGAAACACAATTATCACAGGGCTTAACAGTGGATGGCACTGAGACAGGAGAAGTGCAATTATCATTGGGATCAACAGGGGACGTCACAGATATAAGAGACGTGTATTTGCCAAGTGGATCTGATTGGTATGAGTTGGATCTGAGAGCTATCTTTGTGAAAAAAGAAAAAGGTGAGAAGTTTTCCTGCAAACGCTACGAGGGCGGACAAACTATCCAATGCGAATGCGATATGGACAGAATCCCTGTATTTGTAAAGGCGGGTTCAGTTATTCCTACTAAGAAGCCTCTTGGCTGCACGGATGATATGGCAGATGAGGATATTGAAGTTCTGATATTTCCGGGTGCGGATGCAAACTTTAATCTCTATGAAGATGCCGGTGACGGATATGGTTATGAAAATGGTGAATACTGCATAACAAGGCTCTCTTGGAGTGAAGCTGATAAGACCTTTTCATGGAAAACAACAGGCGATGAGAAGTTCCGCAGAGGCAGAATAAGTGATATAGTTATCGGCTGATAAAAAAGGTTGCCGCACAAATCAGTGCGACAACCTTTTCAGTTTGAAAGGACACTTGTGTATAATTCTTCGAGTTTGTTAATGTGGGTTTCAAAACTATAGCCTTCATCAGCCAGCTTAAGGCTTTGACGACATGCCTCTTCCCAGGAAGCGCGGTCAGAATAATAGGAGATGATTCCATCTGCCATTCCGTCAACATCCTGAGGGCGATAGAGTTTTCCGTTGATATCTTTGGATACCACCTGCGGGATTCCGCCTACTTCGCAGGACACGATGGGAAGTGCATAGCCCATCGCTTCCAGAATGGACATGGGCATGGCTTCCATGTGTGAGGGAAGGAGGAAGATGGAACTTTCCTTTAACAACTTTGTTTTTTCATCGCCACGTATCCAACCGGGCATAAGGACTGTACTTTCAAGGTGCAGTCTTTTTATTTCTGCTTCCGTAGGTTCGGTCTCACCTGTTCCGCCGAGAACAAATTTCACTTCGGGGAACACTTTTTTTACCTTATCAGCTATCGCAGGGATATCAACTACGCCTTTTAATTCATCAAAACGTCCGAGGTACAGGATTTGTTTTTTGTTAAATCGATCATCCATCACCTTTTCAGAAGTCATCTCAGGCACAATAACGCTGTAATTGGGAATTACTTCAATCATGGTGGCGGGAACTATTGCAGATATTTTTTCCTTCCACTCTGCTGATAATACGACAAGCTTTGTACATTCACTGTAGCTCTTTTCAACCATGCGCTTTTTCCAAGCGGGAGCATTAGTATAGAGCTCATCAAGGGCTGAGCCGTGAATGTGATTGATGATCGGAATCCCGGCTTTGTGTGCCATGCTGATAATGGGATATTTTCTGAAAAAGCTCGGACCAAAGGACGAGTGAACATGCACTATATCCGGACGGTTTGTTTTTAATACATGTCTGAATTCGCGGTAAGCTCTGAGAGCTTTTGCAAGCTTTGTTAGCTTTCCACCATCACAGTATGATTCCACATATGTTATATCAAAATCCTTCTCGAGGCGGCTTCCATAGTAGCCTCCGGTAACAGCTGCAATTCCGCCCTTTACATTAGGATCCTGGACTATCATGCATATTTTGGTTTTTGCCGGATTTTGTGTTGTTTGGGAATTGTTATTGTGATTTGACATGTCTGCTTCTCTTCTTGGTATTTTGTAATGTGAATTGGTATATCTTTTATTATCGGGTTTATTAAATACCAACATATTACCATATTTTGGCAAAAAAGCTATCTTGGTTAGAGAAGCGACTTGATAAATTGTATAAGCGTTCTGCTATTATCGGAGGAATGTGTAGGGTAGCAGAGTGAGAAGGAATGTAAAAGGGGGTGTTTCTGCTACTATCGGGGGAATGTGTAGGGTAGCAGAGCAAAAAGGGAGTTTGTTTCTGCTACTATCGGAGGAATGTGTAGGGTAGCAGAGTAAAAAGGAATGTCGCTTCTGCTACTATCGGGGGGATTGTGTAGGGTAGCAGAGAAAAAAGGAAGTATGTTTCTGCTACTATCGGAGGGATGGCGAAGGGTAGCAGAACAAAAAGGAAGTTTGTCTCTGCTACTATTGGAAGAGTTACACAGGGTAGCAGAGCAAAAAGGAAGTTTGTCTCTGCTACTATTGGAAGAGTTGCACAGGGTAGCAGAACAAAGCAAGATAAGTACTATTTCAATGCTAGAAATACGACATGAGTACAAAATGAATAAACAAAAGACCATCTAACTTGTGGTAAAATGGACATAGCAATTGCATTTTTGATTGAAGAATAAAGGGGGAAGCCTCATGGAACTTAAGAGAATAGATAAGGACTTTACGGTATGCAAGGTTGAGAACCTTGAGCAGGTAAATATGAAGAGGGATTTTATCTTTGTGAGCAAAACTGATGAAGAAATCTCAGTAGTATGCGAGACAAGAGATGTTCCGGAGAATACCACAGAGAGAAGCGATGGATTCAAGGCTTTTAGAATTGAGGGAAAACTTGATTTTACGCTTATAGGCATTCTGTCCAAAATATCTACAGCTCTTGCCAAGAACAACATAGGTATATTTGCGATTTCCACATACAACACAGACTATATTCTTGTGAAAAAAGAGGACTTTGAAAAAGCAGCAGAAGTGCTTGATGAGAAGGGTTACAGAATAACAGGCTAAGAGCTTTTAAAGTACTTGATAAATACAATTACAAAACAAACCGGAAAAAAAGCAAGTAAAACACCTAAAGCAAACCGGAAAAAAACAAAAGCAAGCAAAACACCCAAAGAAAACCAGAAAAAACAAAAGCAAGTAAAACACCCAAAGCAAGCCGGAAAAAACAAAAGCAAGTAAAACACCTAAAGCAAACCGGAAAAAAACAAGTAAAACACCCAAAGCAAACCGGAAAAAACAGAAGCAAGTAAAATACCCAAAACAAACCGGAAAAAACAAAAGCAAGTAAGCATTACTCAAATATGCAATGCACTAAAATATATACAGAAAGGTAACAGACAACAATGAATTCAGAAACAAAAAAGAACTTGGATTACGTACAGGCGGTGCTTAAGGAGGCAGAGATGTATGCTCACGCAGCACGCCTTTTGACATATGATCAGGAGACAATCTGTCCTGAGAAAGGTATGGAGGAGCAGGGAGAGATTACAGCATTTTTGCAGAACCAGGTATTCAAGCTTCAGAAGCAGGCAAAGTTTGAAGAAGCTATGCTGTATCTGTATGAGCACAGAGACGAGCTTGAAGAGTTTGACAGAGTGTGCGCAGAGCAGCTTTACAGAGAGTATGCAAAAACAAAAAACATAACAGCTGATAAGCAGCTTGAGTTCTCAAGGATAATGAACAAGGCATTTGTGGATTGGTCAGCTGCAAGGAAGAATTCGGATTTTTCAATGTTTGCGGAATCTCTGAAAAAAGTGAGAGATGCTAACATAGAGATGGTAAGGTTACGCGATCCCGCAGATGCTCAGGTTCTAAACAGCCCTGCTACAAGTGCTAATACAGTAACAGCAGGTTCAGATGCGGAAGCAACCACAAACTCAGCCGCAGATGTAAAAACGGCTTCAGCAACCACAAACTCTGCAGCCTCAATGGCTCCAAGCCTTGATCCTTCTGATAAGAATTATGTCATCGGCCAGCTCATTGGTGATTATGAGCGTGGGATAACGGTAGAGGAGCTGGATGAGTGCTTTGAGCACTGCAAGGAGAGACTTGTTCCTCTTCTTAAGAAGATCATGAATAGCAAAAAGAAGATCCGCACCGACTTCATGCACAAAGAGGTATCGGAAGAACAACAGAGAAAGATGACAGAGTATCTCATAAGCGTAATTAAGTACGACATGACAAGGGGAGCGTATTCCACATCTGAGCATCCTTTCACAGACTGGATGGGCAAGAACGATATCCGTATCACAACTCATTACTATCCTACTGATTTTGCGGCAAGTATGTATTCCATAATCCATGAGGGCGGACATGCACTTTTCGAGATGAACCAGCCTGCAGAGAATTATGATCACTTTATCGAAGGTGGCAAGACACTTGGAATGCATGAGTCTGTTTCAAGAATGTATGAAAACAGAATCGGACGTTCAAGAAGCTTTATAAAGCTCATTTATCCCAAGACCTGTGAAATATTCCCTGAGGTTATGGAGGGAGTGTCAGAGGAGGAATTCTACGAAGCAATAAATGTAGTTGAACCTTCACTTATCCGCACGGAGTCAGATGAATTTACATACACTTTTCATATCATAATCAGATATGAGATTGAGAAGGAAATCATAAGCGGAGACATCGACATTGCAGACATACCACGCAGATGGAGAGAGAAATACGAGGAGTACCTTGGAGTATCTCCCAAGACTGACAGAGAGGGTGTTCTTCAGGATGTGCATTGGACATCGGGATTTGGATACTTCCCGACTTATTCTATGGGTAACATGTACAACGCAATGTACTATAACCGCATGAAAAATGAGATAGATATCGACAAGGCAGTCGAGAGTGGAGATTTTGATACAATCAATAACTGGATGAAGGAAAATGTATTTAAGAAGGCTGACAGACTTTCACCCGCTGAGTGGATCAAGGATATTACAGGCAGAGATTTTACAGCAGATGATTTCCTTGATTATCTTGAGGAGAAATATTCAGCGCTGTATGAACTGTGAACTGTAAGGTTTTATTACCTTGATAACCTGCCGGCATAAGCAGGGAGATAGAATAGATAACCTGCCGGCATAAGCAGCCTAAACATCATAATAACGGGTTTTGGCTTACGCAATTATAAGGACGTAACTAAATGAAAACAGTCACTCATCGCGTAAAGTTCATATTATATCTGATTCTTATGCTGATAAGTCTCTTCCTGGGCGGTGTTGCGATCGCCTACCGGTGGGAGATTTTATGGGTACTGTTTTTCACGCTCCTTTTTGCGCTTTTCCTTATACTTGCCGGATATGTTTATATGTCCAGTCAAAGGGACAGTGCTTATGATGTCTTAAGAAAACAGAAGGCTCACGATGAAGAGGATGCCAGGAGGCGCATAGAATATTTCGCCAATATGTCCCATGAGATCAGGACACCCATAAATGCCATTCTGGGATATGATGAGCTGATCTTGAGGGAGTATAACGACCCTGCCCTCAGGCAGTACGCTTATAACATTCGCTCTGCGGGGAATACCCTTTTATCCCTGATCAATGATTCACTTGATTACTCCAGAATTGAAGCTGGAAAGATGGAGCTTTTCCCAAATGAGTATGATCTGTCTGTGGTGATTGAGGACATGATGAGCCTGATACGCCCAAGGGCACTGGCTAAGGGACTTAACCTCAAGGGATATGTCAATGAAAATATCCCGCGAAGACTTTACGGCGATGCTGACAGATTAAAGCAGTGCATAGCGAATATTCTGACAAACGCAGTTAAATACACAGAAGATGGAGAGATAGATTTCTCTGTTGACTATGAAAAAATAGAGTCCAATGCCTCTTTTGATAATCAGGAGATCCTTCTTAAGGTTGCGGTCAGAGATACGGGTATAGGAATTAAAAAAGAGGATTTACAGAGACTGTACAGACCTTTCGAGAGAATCGAAGAAGAAAAGATAAAAACCATCGAGGGTAGCGGACTTGGTATATCGATTGTAAGGCAGATCCTGTCACTTATGGGCTCTGAACTACAGGTTGAGAGTATCTACGGTGAGGGAAGTAATTTTCATTTTGCAATTAAGCAGAAGGTAGTGGGAAGCGAGCCTATAGGTGATTTTGAGCAGACCTATGCCAGAAGCGTAATGGATAAGGACCACTTTACCATCAGCTTCACTGCTCCTGATGCGAAGGTTCTTGTGGTGGATGATGCTGAACTGAATCTTGCAGTTATGGAGAGTCTCCTTAACGGAACAGGAATCCAGGTTGATTCAGCACTTTCAGCCCAGACAGGACTTGAGCTTGCCATGCAGAATAAGTACGACATAATTTTTATAGACCTGATGATGCCCGGAATGAGCGGAAGAGAGATGACATCAAGACTCAAGGGCACTGAAGGGATAAATTCAGACACCACCTGTATCGCATTAACTGCAGGTGCGAGACAGGAAGTAAGAAGTGAGTACAAAAAACAGGGCTTTGCGGATTATCTGTTAAAGCCCGTGGTATTCAAAGAGCTTGAGTCAATACTTCTTCGCTATATTCCTGATGAAAAGATAGTAAAGAAGAGCAGCTTTTCGGCTAAAAGAAAAAATCCGGGACTTCCTGTTTTGGCATCAGAGGAAAAGTTTCAGGAAGCCCTTAAGATTCTGTCTCAAAGAGAGGCCTGATTACATAAACCTTTTTATCATAGGGGTGAACATAAATTGATTCTTAAGTACAACATTTTTCTGGAACTGGCAATGATTCCGCTGGATTTTATATTGTGTACGTTTTTTTTGATTCGGTACAAGGATGATACAAGAGTAAACAGAGAGTTCAAACTTCTGGCTTTGCTTGTGCTTTCCGGTACCGTTATTGATGTTGTAAACGCAATTGTCATGAGCTATGGCAGCGCAATCCCGATTTTTCCAAGATATGTACTGAATGCTCTTAATTATATATCTGCAACCCTGGGAGCGTTTCAATTTGTCAGATACGTCATTTCCTACGTGGGAGAACAGTATAACAAAACCACAGGTGCTTTTATCAACAGAGTGCTGCTGGGTATTTATGGGATGATAATCCTGTTTAATGTGTTCTTCGATACCGTGTTTTATTATCTTCCAACGGGAGAACTTAAGGCTGGGCCGCTTTTCATGCTGGTTGTCTATGCGTATCCGCTTTATTACATCCTGTGCGGAGGCGTGTTCATATTGAGCCACAGTGAGAGCTACGCAAGGAGGATGAAGTTTGCGCTGGCTGTAACCTTTGTTTTTGTGGTTGTTCTCTATGCGATTCAGATGTTTTTCTATCAGAGCCTTCTGGTTACGTTCTTCGGGGCATCTCTTGCTATGCTTGTAATGTTCCTCACATTGGAGACCCCTGATTATGCGAAACTGAGGAGAACCCTTGAGGAGCTGTCAGTATCAAAAAGAGAGCTTGAAGCCTCGAGTATCAGAGCGACAGAGGCAAGCCTTGCCAAGTCCAGATTCCTGGCGCAGATGTCAAATGATATCAGAACGCCCGTAAATGCAATAATGGGGTATTCAAATCTGATCCTGGCTGATACGGAAGAGGAAGCCACCAAGGAATATACGAGAAGAGTCAAGATATCGGCAAAACGTCTTCTCACCTTCTTTGAAAACGTTTTGAATTATGTTTCAGAGGAGGCAGATGAAAATGGTCCAAGACGTCTTCCTTCCATGGCTGAGCTGATAGAGAGAACGGATGAAAACGAATTTATCGATTCTGAAAGCTCTTCGTCCGGATCCGGAATAAGCGGAGCATCACAGATGAGAATTCTGGTTGTGGATGATACCCCCATGAACCTTGATCTGATGGTGCGAATGCTGACACCTATGGGATTTGCGGTGGATACTGCTGCTGATGGACAAAAGGCAGTGATGCAGGTAAGAAAATTCAGATATGACCTCATTTTCATGGATCATCTGATGCCTGTTATGGACGGCGTGGAAGCTCTAAAGCAGTTGCGCGACGAGAGACTGTGCGACAACACACCTGTGATAATGCTTACTGCCAATGCCATAGCGGGGCAGGACGAAGCGTATTTAAGCAAAGGATTTGCAGCATATCTCACAAAGCCCTTTACAGAGGATATGGTACTTGATATTCTTAAGAAATTTTTATCAGGAAAAGGCGAGATACTAAGCGGTGAGATGGACCTCAGCGTATGGGAGAGCATGCAGGAAAAACTGCCTATGCTGCGGGTTGCCGGCGCTCGGGAGTATTTGCTTCATGACATTAAACTATACAAAGAAATTTTGGAAAAATATGCTGCTGAGGATTTCAGCTCCGAATTATCCGCTGCCATAAGACAGGGAGACTATTCTGAAAGTCTTGCAAGAATAAGAACAGAGCGCGATAAAGCGATGCTTATAGGTGCTGACAATCTTGTGAAAATGGCAGACAGACTCGAGGCCCTTTGCAGAAGGCAGGAGTTTGAACTTCTTCGCGAGAGGATAGGAGCATTTGTTTCTGAGAGAAATACACTTACAGATGCCATAAATAAAGGCTTGTAGGAAAACCTTATAAAAAAGACTTTGGGGGATAATAATTGAGTAAAAAGATACTGGTAGTGGATGACTCTGAGACAGAGAGACTTTTTATCACGGAAATAGCAAAGAAAATTGAAGATGTAGAAGTTGACGATGCATCGGATTTTAAAGAGGCAAGAGATAAGCTCTCTGAAAATAAGTATGATCTGATACTTATTGATGCCTACATGCCTGAAGGCGAAGGTGCAGGGCTTTGGAAAAGTGTTCTTGATGATGACCTCCTTGGAGATGAGGGGACAAACGCCATTATAATGGGGCATGAATCTGACTTTTCAAAGGAATATCTTGCAGAGCATGGCTTTGTGAATTTTCTTGAAAAGCCGATAGGGTTTCATATGCTAAAGGCCGCAATATCACTGTATGCTTAAGGCACAGATTGGACCGGGTTCTCGCAAAGCGAGGGGCGTGTCCTTCCAAAGACAGGAGACTGTCAGCCGGGCTGACTAATGAGGGGAAAACATGATACTTCACAATTTGTCCTTTGGGCTATCAGCTATCTTATATGACATACTGATTTGCCTTTTCTTAACAATGACATATACCGATTCTTCGCAGACCACGAGGGCATTTAGACGATTTGCATATTACCTTATGGCTGCAACTGTGATAGATACTGCCGCCGCTGCTGCAGAGATGTATGCCGGTGTGGTCCCTGCAGCGGGACATTATGTCATACATTCGCTTAATATTCTGTCAGCTACTGTTGCTGCGAATTCTTACGCTGAGTACATAGTCGCCTGTGCCAAGGTTGATATTAAAGATACGCTTCTATATAAAATCAATCTGGCTGTGATCATTATCCAGTGCTTCATGATGGTGCAAAACGTCTATACGGGTAATGTCTTTACCATCCTGGAGGATGGCAGCTATATAAGGGGGATGATGTACCTTGCATGTTCGCTTCTCCTTCCTTTTTATTATATAGTTCTTGCCACCGGCTTTGTTCTGGTGAACAGAAAAGGATATACACTTTTGCAATTATTCAGCATAGCAGTGGCAACCATTATGGTTTTAGCTATCTATATGCTGCAGATGGTATGGCTTAAAAATGTGGTTCTGATATTCTTTGCTGCATCTGTTGCACTTCTTATATTGCTTTTTACGCTGGAGACGCCGGACTATCACAGACTTGAGAAGACCATCGGAAAGCTTGAACTTGCTGAGAAGGAAGCTTCTGAAGCCAGGAAAAGAGCAGAGGAAGCCAATGAGGCTAAGAACGACTTTTTATCACAGATGTCTCATGAAATAAGAACGCCCATAAATTCTATTCTTGGTTTTGATAACCTGATCCTTGAAAATACCAAAGAGGCAAAGGTCTCTGAATATGCTTCCAAAATAAAGGGAGCAGGCGAGACACTTCTTGCGTTTTTCAATAACCTCCTTAATCTGATCGCACAGGAGCCCGGTGAGGATGTGGATGTCAGCAAGTTTTTCGATTATTCGGCACTCCTTGATACGGATATCGACGAAACCATAGTGCCTATAATGCCTAAGGCGCAGGTGCTTGTGGTGGATGATAATGCAATGAATGTGGATCTTCTTCTCAAAATATTAAATAAGACTGAGGCGCAGATAGACACTGCGGTTGACGGACAAAAGGCTCTTATGAAGCTAAGGAAAAAGACCTATGATCTTGTGGTTATGGACCATATGATGCCGATAATGGATGGAGTTGAGACTCTGAGCATCATGAGAGAGGAGAGGCTAAGTAAGGATGCTCCGGTTATTATGCTGACTGCAGGAGGCCTTCGCGGGGACGAAGAGCGCTTTAAGGAGCTTGGATTTGATGCTTATTTGTCTAAGCCTGTTGTTGCGGATAAGCTATATGACCTTCTTATAGATATCATGCCATCGAACCTTATAGAGCAGAGAGCATCACTTGAGCACCTGTTTTATAAGGAAAAAGAGAAAACATCTGCCGAGCCGGCTTCGCCTGTAAATACTGCGCAGATAATGACGCCTGTTATAAACAAAAGGAAACTTGATGAAATTTTCCCACAGCTGTGTGTGGAGGATGGGCTTAATTTCTGCATGGGTGATGAGGAGTTTTATGTATCTCAGATCCAGATGTTTGCAGAGAGCAACAAAGGTGAGGAATTGACGGAGTTCCTTTCAAAGAATGATTTTGCGGCATATCTGATATCTGTACATTCATTAAAGAGTACGGCAAAGACAATTGGCGAAAGCACCTTGGCTGAGGAAGCACTTGCTCTTGAAAATGCCATAAAGGAAGGTAAGACTGATATTGTAAGAGAGGCTCATCCTGCTCTTAAGGAACATTTTGATAAACTAAGTAAAGAGCTCCTTGATGGAGTAAAGGAGTATTCCGAGGATGATAAGGATACCGGTTCTGATGACCTTATGAAATATCAGAATGACTTTGCAGGTGCGGGGCTTCCCGCGCAGATACTACTTGCTCTTGCAAATACAGTGGATTCAAGGGATGTCAATAATCCGGGCAGATCCATGAGAGTTGCAAAGTATTCTACTGAGATAGCAAGAAGGCTAGGAAAAGGTGAGAACGAGCAGCAGAATATTTACTATATGGGGCTTGTCCACGATATAGGAAAACTCATTATCCCTGAAAAAATCCTGAGAAAACCTGACAGCCTTACAGAGGATGAGTCGGAGATCGTAAGGCAGCACCCTATTATCGGCTATGAAATACTAAGGAATATATCCGAGATGCCGGGGCTTGCAACGGGCGCCAGATGGCATCACGAAAGATATGACGGGACAGGTTACCCTGACGGACTTGCGGGAGAGGAGATTCCTATTGAAGCCAGGATCATAGGTATTGCTGATGCCTACGATGCTATGACTTCAGAGAGACCCTATGCACCCGTTATGCCGCCGATGCGCATAAAACAAGAGCTCGAAAAAAACCGCGGAAAGCAGTTTGATCCGGCTCTTGTGGATGTTCTTATAGCTATGATTGATGAAAATTAAATGTTTTTCATAGAGTACTCGGCAAGCATCCTGGATGCTTCCGGGATGCTCTCTCTTCTGATGTGGACAGAGTCGCCATCCTTCATGATAAATACCTGGAGGCTCCTGTCCACACTTTTTACATGTGCCAGATTTACCAGATAACTCTGATGACAGCGGATAAATGAATCATCAGGTGTCTGAGCCTCGATGTTATCAAGCTTACCCGTCAGCTGTAAAGTTGCGCCATTTGCCATATGAATGTAGAGGGTGTGTGAGCTCTGCTCAACGTAGCATATCTTTTCATAGGAAAAGGTCATGTCCTTGCCGCTTATCCTTACTGTAACACCACCCTGTGAACCCTTCATCTGAGCAGCGAGCTCCAACACCTCACTGACTTCAACGGGATCAAACGGTTTCATAAGGTATCTTATTACGCGGTTTTTGTATCCTTCCATGGCGTGATCTTTGCTGGAAGTGGCAAAAACTATAGGCACGGACCCATCAACACTCCTTATCTTGCTGGTAGCATCGATACCGCCCATTCCGGGCATCAGAATATCCATGAAAATGAGATCATATACGCCCGGACGGAATGAATTCAGGAAATCTTCACCGGATTCAAAGGCATTGACTTCAGTACCCGGACGGCTTTTTTCGATAATAAATTGAAGTTGACGCCTCTGTGTCATCTCGTCATCACAGATAGCAACCTTGATTATGTCAGAATCAGCCATTTTATGTACCCCTCATGTATGTAACCTGTTATGGAAAAGCGACAAAAGTGTAAGCTGTTTACCATATATATAATAATATCATAAAAATGTAGTTTTTTGACAATGAATAACATGTTTATAACATTTGTCAAGTACGAATTATGAATGAAACTGTTCATATTCCGTCATTTATGGGCATGTAAAAGTGTTTATAATTTAAAGTGATTATTTAGAGTCGTTCGAAAATAATTAAAGTCCTGTAGAAGTTTTGGACGAAAGGTGATGGGGAGATATGAGACAATACAGTTTGGGTTACAGAATGATCACGTATATGTGCATTCTAATAGGCATTTGCGTGATCAGTCTGTCCCCATGCTGCGGGATGCATGCGAGCGCTTTGCTTGTGTACCGCAACAAAGTGATTTTTACAGCACCGAGTGCTGAGAAGATATTTGACGGCACTCCGCTTACAGAGCAGATAGATGTGACTGCACAGGGACTCCCCGAGGGCTTTACTTACAAAGCAGTGGCTGAGGGGAGTGTTACATATCCTGAAGACAATAGAGAAAATAACAATATAGTTACCGATTATATGATATTTGATCCCAGTGGTCTTAATGTTACAGACAAATTCGTCAATGTGGAGCTGCGACCCGGCACACTCAGAATAAGTGAGAAGAAAGCTGTGCTTGGAGCTAAGAGAGACGAAAACGGTGACGAGATAGATACTTCAGAATTAGTGGTAGAAGAATCCGACGAATCTACAGTTGGAGAAACTGTAGAAATAGATGATGAAAATACTGCAAAATCTGATAAAATAAAAAAGACAGATACTTCAATTGAACTTATTCTATACAGCGTTTTGATAATAATAATGCTTGCTGTCTTTGTTATTTTCATTATGGATAGCAATAAGATGAGGGAAAAATGAAATCTATTCAGGAAAAGATAACCCTGCTTACGACAATAGCAATTCTGATGGTTGCTGCTATTGCCGGTGGAACAGCTATTCTGACACTCAGGCAGGCAGGTGATTATGACTCGGCTCAGATTCTGAATCTTACCTGCCAGACTGAAGCAAACTCAATCAATAGAAGTTTATTGGACACTGAGGAAGCCGTCAATATTCTTGCCGACTATGCTGTCGAGCGCCTTTTTTCTGTTGAAAAGCTGGCGAATGATGATACTTACAGAGATAGTTACACCGTCCAGCTTGGCAATCTTTTTTCAAATATCGCTGAAAATGTTCCCGGTATAGTTTCATATTATGTGCGCTACAATCCTGAAATAATGCCTTCTACAAGTGGGGTTTTTTATAGAAGAGATACCAAGAATGATGATTTTTTCTATGAGGAGCCTACAGATATAAGTACATATGACGAGGATGATATTGAGCACGTGGGATGGTGGTATATTCCTGTCAGAAGCGGAGAGCCTACATGGATGGATCCATATCACAATGCAAACATTGATATGGAATTGATCTCCTACATTGTACCGCTCTATGAAAATGGAGTACTGATAGGTATAGCCGGTATGGACATAGATTTTTATGATCTGGTGAATCGTGTTAAGGATATAAAATGCTATGATACCGGTTACGCATGCCTCATCGATAGCCAGGGCAAGATTATTTATAATCCCAATTTTGAATCCGGAACAACACTGGAAGATATGAAGATTAACGGGATACTGGCATTTGAAAATGACAGTAACGGAGTTGAACCATTATCATATACCATGGGCGGAGTGAAGAAACAGCTGGCATATAGAACATTGTCAAATGATATGCGTCTTGTCATAACCGCACCTAAGAGCGAGATTATGTATATGAGCAACAGACTCGTGAAAAGTGTGATTGTTTCAACTATTATAGTATTGCTGATTTTCCTGTTCATTACTATAATGGTAAGCCGCAGAATTACGAAACCGTTAAAGAGCCTTGCACATGTAGCAAGAGAGATAAATGATGGAAAACTGGAAGTAACTTTCCCTAAGGAAACCAAGGATGAAGTTGGTGATCTGACTCATGCCATGGAAAAGATGGTTCATCACTTAAAGCACCACATCGATGATCTGAATTCACTTGCTTATCACGATTCCCTTACGGGCGTTAAAAACAAGACTGCATATGATGATGCGGCATCCAAGCTGGATATGCAGAAAGGTGAAAAGGAATATGGTATCGTAGTATTTGACGCAAACAATCTTAAAAGGATCAATGACACATATGGACATGAGCGCGGTAATATATATCTTCAAAATGCATGCCGACTCACCTGTAGAATATTTAAAGGTAGTCCGGTATTCAGAATTGGCGGAGATGAATTTGTAGTAATTCTTCAGGGTGATGATTACGACAACTGTTACAAGCTTCTCAGAGATTTCGATGTAGAAGCTGAACGTCATAATCTTGAGACTGAGAATGAGTGGGAAAAGATAAACATCGCAAAGGGAATGGTGAAGTACGATCCCGAAACTGATTCGAATGTTGAGTCTGTTTTCAAACGGGCAGATGCAAGAATGTATGTTGCCAAGCAGAAAATGAAACTGGCTGAGATGGGATAAAACAGAATACTATAATTATAGAAGAAAAAGCTTTTGAAAAACGTTAAGGGCCGTGGAGAAATCCATGGCCTTTTATTTATGTTAAAAATGGTAAATATGCATGAAAAAATCATAAAATAAAAAACACAAAACAAAATCTTTGTCAAGTACGAAATATGAAGGGTTTTGTTCAAATTCCGTAGCTTAACATAATATCTAATTTTGTATAATGTATGGTATAAACTTGTAGTTATTTTTTTATATTTTCATGAAGGGGGAAAATTCTATATGCGCAAGAACATCGCAAGAAAGCTTGCTATGCTTCTGGCACTTGTGGTACTTGTAACTACCTGCGGGTCAGATTACAACAGTATCTCAGTTCGTGCTACCTCAGAAGAAGCAGTCACAGATTCTGATGAGCAAGCAAATTCCACAGAAGATAATGATTATAGCTCGCTTTTCACCGAAGGTATTGGTGATGAGCAGCCTGCAGAGACAGAAGATGTTTCTGAGGAACCGGCTGTAGAAGAGACTGCGCCGGAAGAAAATGTTGAACCGGAAGAAGCTCCTGCAGAGGAACCTCAGGAAACGGTTCAGGAGGAGACTACAGAGGAAACTCCTGCAGAAGAAGCAGCTCCCGCAGAAGAAAATGCAGATGCTCCCGCTGAGGAAGCAGCTCCTGAAGAAGCAGCTCCAACAGAGGAGACTCCCGCAGAAGCTCCTGCAGAAGAGACACCTGCTGAAGCAGTAGAAGCTCCTGCAGAAGAGACACCTGCTGAAACAGTAGAAGCTCCTGCAGAAGTAAGGAACGTAACTGTTACTTATACAGCTACTAAGGGTGGTAAGGTTTCAAGAGATTCTGAAACCATCGATCTCAACGTTGAAGGTGCAGCATTTGAGGGTGCTACAGCTACAGCAAGAAGCGATAAGTATGAGTTCGTAAACTGGACAGATGCTGAAGGAAACGAAGTATCATCTGAGGCTACTTTCGTTCCTGCAAATATCGAAGCAGATGCAACATTCACAGCTAACTTTAAAGCTGCTGAGAATATTGCTGAGGATATGCCTGCGCTTTCAGTAACTGATGTACACGCAGGTGGTTTGATCGTGTCTATAAGTGCTGAAGAGGGTATTTTCCCTAAGGATACAGAAGTATCCATTACAGGCATTTCAGATGATCAGGCTATCACTACTGCACAGGGCAAGCTGGGCGAAGATGTAAAGGCAGCTAAGGGTGTTGATATTACCTTTAATTATGAAGGTAAGGAAATTCAGCCTGCTGATGACAGATATGTTCATGTAGAACTCAAGCTTGATGAAGTACTTGAAGGTGATAGCTTTACCGTTCTTCACGATCATGATGGCGATGTTGAGACGATAAATGCTGATATTAAAACAGAGGATGCTAATCAGGATGCTGGTGACGATACAAAGATTGCTACAGAGGTTAGCTTTGATTCAAACCAGTTCTCAGTTTATATTGTAGTCAGTGAGGGCGAGGAAGATGAAAATGCCAGACTGAATGTTAAGTTTGTAAACGGAGAAACTGAGATTGCTTCTGTTTATGTAAAAAAGAACGACCTTGTAGCCGGAGATGACGGTGTTGTTCATTTTGATGACATTGTTTATGATCCGGGTGTTGGTGAACTTGATGAAGGCGTTATGTTCCGCGGATGGACTCAGAACGCAGATTATGATACGAAGACACCGGAGCTTGATATCGATGGTGTACGTACAGAAGTCAAGGAAATGCTCAATGAAGGCGTTGCAGAAGGTGCTTCAATTACATACTATGCAATGCTGTTTAAAGCATATAACGTTTCTTATCTCGATGATCGTAATGCATCATTGGGATCAAGTGAAATAAAATTCCGTGCAGATGACAGTGCGGAGTATCAGAAGTATACCGTTGATATGTTCTATAATCCTGGTGATGAAGAGCACGCATTCGCGGGCTGGCTTGTTCACGAAGGAACTACTAATATCAAGGGATATACAGAAGGTCAGAATTATCCCAATGAGACAGAAATTGAGATAAAGGGAAATGTTGTATTTTCAGTAAATGCACCAGCAGGACATTGGCTTGTCTTTAATGAAAACGGAAAAGGTGCCACCTATAATGCACCTGTATTCCTTAAGACCAATGAAACAACTACAGAGCCCGAAACTGCAATGAATCGTCTTGGGTATACTTTTGGGGGTTGGTATGATTCAAAAGCCAACGCTGATGCGCATGGTAATAATCCGTCTGTAACGACTGGAAAGTTTGTATTTGGAAATACAATCAGCGATAAGACTACTGTTTATGCAAGCTGGATTCCGGCTACAAACTCAAATTATACTATCCTGATTTGGAAACAGAACATAACAGCTGACGGATATGACTATGAAGAAGCAATAAATCTGACCGGCAGGACAGGAACAACTGTGAATACAGTTGTTCAGAGGGGGACCGGTGATGGAGCTTATGTTGTTATAGATGGAACAGAAAAAAAATATACAGGCTTCCACCTTAAGAGTTATACAAAAAATGTTACGATTACTCCGGAAGGTACGGCAGTAGTAAATGTATATTATGACAGAAATGAGTATACATTTACTTTCCAGGCGAATAAAAATAAGAGATTTGATCATGTAGGTGATGGAGTATATGTGGCTTCAACTCCCAGGACTACAATTTATACAGTTAAGAGATTGTATGATCAGGATATTAGTGATATTTGGGAATTTACAGGATCTGATGGCGTTAAATATCCTGAAACATCGCCGGTAACTTCATGGACACCATCCGGTTCGTCAACATATACTCAGCGTATTACTCGAATGGAGCGTATGCCGGCTGAGAATATTACATTTGCGCTTACCCATACGAATAAAACTACGCGATATTTCCATTATTACATTGAAGCCCCGGAGGGAGCTACTGGGACCAGAACGTATAAGGGAAAAAATTATATTCTTTATAAAGATCTGCCCAATGACTTTTACCGTGTTTACTATAACGATGATTTCTGGATACTGAAAGGATATACAAGGGAAGCAATTGCCAAGAGTGATGACTCAACTGTTAATCTTGCACCCGGAGGTTATAAGACATGGGATCAGCTTAATGGTGGCAGTGGTGATAAAGATAATCTCTATTTCTATTACACAAGAAATAAGTATTCCATCAACTATATGGATGGTGGATATTTTGACGGAAATGGAAACCCGATTGATGAGACAAACAGAGGACAACTTGGAACAGAAAAGAATATAAAATATGAAGAGGATCTGTCTTCATATAATAAGGATGGAGAACATTACTTTAAGCCTACATATAGCACATATGTGTTTGAAGGATGGTACATGGATGAGGCATGTACGCAACAGTATACATTTACAACCATGCCTTTGGAAGGTATTACGGTTTATGCTAAATGGAGACTGATTCAGTACCGTGTATTCCTTCATCCTATGGCAGGAACGGATTCTACTCTTAATTGGGGATCAGAAGATCAGGCGATGAACTTCCGTATTTCATGTGGTAGTACTGTATCTGTTCCTAATAAAGCTCTTAGGTCAGGATATGAATTTGCGGGATGGTATAGAGATCCTGAATATAAACTTGGCTTTAATGCTGAGGCATTTGTTTTAAATGAAACTACAGTTAAAGCTGAATATAATAAGGCTACTGATTTAACTGATCCGATGGATAAGTGGGGCAACGGCGCTACTACTAATGCCGATGTTGATCGTCCCTGGATCACCAAAAAGCTGGATCTTTATGCAAGATGGCGTTTAACTCTTCCCGGAGCTACAGGTATTGGTATCGTTTATGATGCAGCAGGCGGAAGCCCTGCACCTAGTGATACAAATCTGTATGCCGATACAGCAATGGCTGCTGCAGGTGCTGCTCCGACTACTACACCTGATATAGAAGAGGGTGGAAAGACATATGAATCTCGCTTCTCACATTGGGTAGTTCAGGCGTGGAATGAGACTGCAGACAGTTATGAAGATACAGACGTTACTGTTCTTCCGGGTGCAACCTTTGAAGTTAAGAAAGCAGATGCCCGCGTACAGGATTTACCAGATGATAAAAAGTCCTATACAATCCAGCTTCGTGCAGAATATGTAAAGGTAGAAAAGTCAGTTCCTACTCATATCACATGGTATAACAACTATGATGGTGGCTTATATCGTACAGATGAAGACCTAGAAGTAAATGCATCTGTTCCTGTTTATGGATTGGGAGAAGACGAAAGCATTCCTCAAAGAGCAGGATATATATTCAAAGGATGGGCCAGAGAAGAGGAGTCTGTGGGTACAACTACAGATTCAAAGACGCTTTTCATAACCTATGACTCTACTACTGGATATAGTGATGCTAAAGTGGCTGCTGATGAGAAAGCTCCATACCATGCACTCTATGCTGTTTGGGAAGCCAAAAAGCTGGTGATCACTATTGTTGGTAATAGTGATACAAAGGCATACAACGGAACAGAACAGTCAGTAACCGGAATTAAGTCCATCACAATTAAAGATGAGGATGGAAACGATGTAGAAGGTGTTACACCGGATCAGATAACATTGGCAGATGGAAGTAGTATAGATTCTGTAAGTGCTAGCGGCACAAATGTTGGCACATATAACATGGGTCTTCCAAATACTAGTTTTAAGCTTAACAATGAAAACTTTGCTGATGTTGATTGGGTTGTTACAGATGGAACACTTGAGATTACACAGTTAAAAGTAAAGGTTACCATCAAAGGTCATACAAGTTCTGTTGATTATGACGGACAGGAGCATACAGTTACAGGATATGACTTTAGCTCAGATAATGCCCTTTACACAGAAGATAAGGTTTCGTTTAGCGGAACTGATGAGGCTACAAGAACTGAGCACGGCAAGACAGAAATGGGCCTTAAAGATTCTGACTTTACAAACGATGATACAACGAACTTTGATGTAACATTTGATATAACAGACGGTTATCAGGAGATCAATAAGCTTGCTGTAACTGTAACAATTACCGGTCACAATGATACTAAGCAGTATAACGGCAGTGAACAGAGCGTTCAGGACTATGATGTAAGCATTAGTAATGACCTCTATAAAGAAGAAGACTTCAGCTTTAACGGTACTGCTTCTGCATCACGTACAGACGAAGGAACTACCTATATGCTTCTTAAGGATCCTGCTGAGGAAGGCGGAGCAGAAGGAAGCAAGTTCACTAATAATAATGAGAACTTTGATGTTACATTTGATATAACAGACGGTTATATTACGATTACGCCTGTATCTGACAAGGTAACAGTAACTATTACCGGTCATAAGCTTGAAAAAGATTACACAGGTGAGACATTCTCAGTTGAAGGATACGATGTATCAATTGACAATGAATCATATACTGAAGCAGACTTTAGGATGAAGGCAGATCTAACCACTAAACTCGAAAGCGCAGACGTATGCGATCTTTCAATGGGACTTACATCTGATTGCTTCGAGAATATAAACGATAACTTTAAGGATGTTGACTTCATAGTTACTGATGGATCACTTAAGATCAATCCTGCTAAGGTAACAGTAACTATCACAGGTAATACTGATAGTAAGGTTTACAATGGACAAGAGCAGAGTATTGAAGGATATGATGTTCAGATCAGTAATCAGCTTTATACAGAGTCTGATTTCACATTTAGTGAAGATAAGGCTGAGGCAAAGGGGACAGATGTCGGCACATATCCGATGAACCTTAAGGAAGATGGAACTCAGTTCACAAATACTAATGATAACTTTGAAGTAACCTTTAGCGTAACAAATGGTGAACTTGAGATTACCAAGCTTGCTGTAACAGTAACTATCACAGGTGAAACCGATAGTAAGGTTTACAACGGACAAGAGCAGAGTATTGAAGGATATGATGTTCAGATCAGTGATGAGCGTTATACAGAGTCTGATTTCACATTTAGTGAAGATAAGGCTGAGGCAAAGGGAACAGATGCTGGCACATATCCGATGAATCTCAAGACTGATGGAAGTCAGTTCACAAATACTAATGATAACTTTGATGTAACTTTCGATGTAACAAATGGTGAACTAGAGATTACTCCGGTAACATCAGAGATCACGGTTGAGATTACAGGTAATAATGATTCTAAACCTTATAATGGCGGAGAACAGAAGGTAGAAGGTTATACTGTTAAGATTACTGATGCATCAAATCTGTATAAAGAGGATGATATCGAGTTCACAGGTGAAGCAATAGCAAAGGGAACAGACGTAAAGAGAGATGCTGAAGGTAAAGTAGATAAATATCCTATGAACCTTTCAGAGTCACAGTTCAGCAATAAGAACACCAAGAACTTTACGAACGTTACATTCTCAGTTGAGGATGGCTACCTTGAAATAACACCTGTCGAGGTTACAGTAACAATCACCGGACATAATGACACAGTTACTTATGATGGTGAAGAACACGCTGTTAATGGTTATGAAGTAGAGATTAGTGATGATAATTACACTAAAAATGATTTCACATTTAGTGGTAATGATTCTATCGCTGAGACAGAAGTAAAGAGAACAGAAGATGGTGCTGTCGACAAATACATGATGGGCCTTTCTAAGGACGACTTTACTAATACTAATGATAACTATGATGTAACCTTCGAAATTGCTGAAGATGGTGATGGATTCCTTCAAATCAATCCTATTACTGCAACAGTGCAGATTAAGGGTGATCATGTTGAGGCAGTATATGATGGAGAAGATCACACAGCTGAAGGATGGACAGTTGAGGCTAAGAGCAGTGACCTTGTAAATGTAGATTCTATCGATCTTGTTGATAAGGAAGCAAAGGTCACAGCTAAGGACGTAAAGCGTAAGGAAGATGGCTCAATTGACAAGTACATGATGGGACTTACAGCAGATGACTTCAAATATAACAGTACAAGTATTGATGTAACATTTGAGGTTGTTGATGGTTATGTACTTATCACACCTGTTGAAACAGTAGTTGTTACTATTACCGGTGCTAAGGAAACAGCTGAATTTGATACTACTGAATATAAGGCTGTAGGTTATGAGGTTAGTTCAACTGATTCTAATTACACAGAGGCTGATTTTGAGTTCGATCCTACAGGACTTACACTTGATGATGGTAAGCCTGCAGTAATTGAGAGTCATGTAAACAGGGATGAAGAAGGTAATGTAATTCCTTATCCTATGGGACTTAAGGAAGACGGAACTCAATTTAAAAATACTAACCCCAACTACGATAAAGTACAGTTTAATGTAACTGATGGATCACTTACGATAACTCCTGTTTCTGTGACTGTTACAATTAAAGGTCATACAGAAGTAGTTCCTTATAACGGACAGGAGCAGACAGTATCAGGCTATGATATTGAAGTTGATAGTACTTTCCTTAATAAAGAGGAAATCCAGTTTGACGGAACAGATGAAGTTACTAAGACAGATGTAAACAGAGACAGTGAGGGCAAGGTAATACCTTATCCTATGGGACTTACAGAGGATATGTTCTCATGTGAAAACGGTGATTTCGATATTGCTTACAGTATTACAGACGGATCACTTACAATTACACCTCACAAAGTTAAGGTTGATGTAATTGGTAATAATTATGAGACCATGTACGATGGTACTGAAAAGAAGGCTATAGGATATACTATTAATCCACTTGATGGTGAGGCTAGTTCAGGAGCTGTTATTTCAGGAGAAGAAACATCTTCATCTTCTGTAGATGTTAAGAGTCTGTTTGATGAAACAAAGGTTGTATATACACCTGATGAAACCATCGTAATGGATGAGGAAACCAAGAAGCCTGCAGCTGTAGGAACACTTGCAAATTCTGATAATAAGGAATTTCCTGAGAAGTATCCTATGAACCTTGCAGCAAGTCAGTTTAGCTATGATGATCCTAACCTTGATGTAACCTTTGAAGTATCAGAGGATGGATGGCTTAAGATCAACGATCGTATTGGTGGAGACCAGTACAAGCTGAGAGCTATCACTGATGATGAGACAAGAGTTTATTCCGGGCATACTTATGTTGGTTCTGAGTTTGCATACAGATTAGAAGAAGATAAGGGTCCTATAGAGAAAGCTCTTAATGCAGCAGTGGATGTAGCTAAGAACGTTCTTATTTACCTGAATGTTCTCGAGGCAGAGCCTGAAGTAACAGGAAGTGCAGTTACAGTAAATGGTGTAGAGTACTCAGTTTCAGGACTTGCAGTTGATGTAAGTGCAAGAAATGTTGGAGATTATGCTCTTGCTATTACCGGAGAAGAGACCTTTGTAGTATTGGATAAGGATGGAAATGATGTAACAAGACAGTTCGCTAAGCCTATTACTAAGGACGAAGGAACTCTTAAGATTACACCTATGAATATCGAGCTTATATCCGCATCCGATGAAAAGGTTTATGACGGATCACCTCTTACAAATCACAATGTTACAGCTAATCCCGGATGGGTTGATGGAGATAAGGTAACTTATAACTTCACAGGTAGCCAGACAGAGGAGGGATCAAGCCAGAACCTGTTCACAGCAGTTGCAGATAAGGTAGTACTTGATAACTACAACATCACATATACATATGGTACTTTGAAGGTAACAAAGCCTTCTGAGTCAAATCCTCCGGAAGATCCTAAGGATGATGACACCAAGAAGGATAAGAAGAAAAAGAAGACACCTACAACACCCAAGAAGAGAAATGACGAGGGCGATGGAACAAACGACAACAGCAGCAATGGTAACGGTAATGTACTTGGCGCAAAGAGATCTGCTGAAGACCCCGCAGTTCTTGGAGCAAAGAGAGGCACCGGTGAGGGATCTGCAGTCCTTGGCGCTAGACGCGGAGGAACAGATGACAGCACTGATACATCAAGAGTAATCGTTCTTCTTATCGCAGCCGGAGCAGTTGCAACACTTCTTGCTACAGGCAAAAAGCGCAGAAGTCACGAAGAGTAATAAAACTTCATAAGCTTTAAAGCTAACAGGAGCCCTGCCGGAAACGGCAGGGCTCCTTTATGATATTTGATTGTATCAATAAAAATTTATGAAAATAGTGTCTTGCCTTATATACGTATTGGTGATAAACTATGTTCCGCTACAAAGATAAACGAGTGTTAAATCCTTCCCACTCGCAAAGGTCAGTAGTTTGATCATTAAACCCTAAAGGAGAAAAATAATGCAAAACAAAAAGATTTTATTTATGACTCAGGCAGCTCTTATTGCTGCTATCTACGTTGTGCTCACTATGATGGTTGCACAGGTTAACCTCGCTAGTGGTGCAATTCAGTTCAGAATTTCAGAGGCTCTCTGTGTTCTGCCATTCTTTACACCGGCTGCGGTTCCGGGTGTGATCATTGGATGTTTCCTTAGTAATATTTTGATAGGAAGTGCACTTCCGGATATTGTATTCGGTACTCTTGCTACAGCTATTGGAGCATATTTTTCCTATAAGCTTAGAAATAACAGATTCCTTGTAACACTTCCTCCGGTCATTTCAAACATGATCATCATTCCCTTTGTTTTGACCTATGCTTACAAGATTCCCGGTGGAATTCCTTTCCAGATGCTTACAGTAGGAGCAGGAGAGGTCATAGCATGTGTGATTCTTGGATCAATCCTTATCACTGCGCTTATCCCTGTAAGAAAGGCGATATTCGGGAGTGGAGATGAAGTCGGATGCAGAGAAGTAGGTAAGACCGTATAATGAAACAAAAATCAGGATGCATTTGCACCCTGATTTTTTTCTGCTACCATTTGCATATTCGTTGATGGTAGCAGAATCTAGATTTCCTTTTCTTCTGCTACTATTTGCATGTCCGTTGATGGTAGCAGAGGCTTTTTCTGTTTTTTTCTGCTACCATTTGCATGTCCGTTGATAGTAGCAGAATCCTGATTATAAAATAGACCCCAAGAAGTGGACACAGCTAAAATACATTTTGGCGGTACTTTAAACAATGAATCCTACATGTGGACACAAAACTGGCAGGAATTATTTATAAAAAATGTCGTCATCCCAACATGTGGACACGGATTCAGCTGTCTTTGCTGATATAATTAGCAAAGGGGGACATCTCATGAATCAAAAAAAGAAACCAAGCTACACAGATGAACAAGTCAAAATTCTATCTCAGAATCCTTATACACATGTTGCTATGCCTAATAAAATAACATTTACCCTTGAGTTTAAGGAGTTTTTTGTTGATCAAGTAAACAAGCACGGGCTTTCAACAACAAAGATTCTTAAGGCTGCAGGGTATGACACTTCACTATTCACAAGGGCTGCAATTGATAACATACGCAGGAGAATTCTTGCAGAAGCATCCTCTCCTGAAGGCTTAAAACCTCCAAGAGGGTTATCACAAGCCGAGCGCACTGAGGCCTTTGCCAAAAAGAATCTTGATGCTCAGAGAACTTCAACATCCATTAAGGAGATGCAACAAAGAATCGTACATCTTGAACAGCAGGTTGAGTTTTTAAAAAAAATTCAAAATATATATCTTCATCCTCCGGGAAACTAGTTCATCAGAAGGAATATATATTTAAAGCCATCCAAAGAGAAGTCAGCTCTAATGACAGTTGTCTGGATGTAAAGGAACTCTGCGAACTCGCAGGTGTATCGCGCTCCGGGTATTATCGCTACATATCAGAGGTTGCTTCACAACACCGTCTCCAGAGTGAAACTAGGGATCTTCGGGATTTTGCTCTTATAAAACAAGCATATGACTTTAGAGGATACGCCAAAGGATATCGAAGCATATGCATGAGGCTTGTCAGAATGGGCACGGCCATGAATCACAAGAAAGTCATCAGGCTTATGCGAAAGTATGGCTTAAAATGTCCTATTCGAAAAGCGAATCCCTACAGGCGCATGGCAAAAGCGCTCAAGACAAATGCTGTTGCTCCGAACCATGTACAACGTCAATTCAAGAGCCATGGACCACGACAGGTGCTACTAACAGATATAACCTACATTAGATTAAATGACGCTTTCTGCTATCTATCAGTGATTATTGATGCTTACACAATGCAAGTACTGGCTTTTCAGCTTAGTGAATCACTTGAAATAGACTTTGTTCTTGAAACAGTGCGTCAACTAATGAGAAATCACTTATACTCATTGAATGCTACTACATTCATTCACAGTGACCAAGGCTGTCACTATACTAGCGTTAAGTTTAGAGATCTTATTAATGACACAATCCTCACACAATCCATGTCCAGAAGAGGAAACTGCTGGGACAATGCTCCACAAGAGAGTTTCTTTGGACATATGAAGGATGAACTTAGCCCATATATAAAAACCTGGAAGACATTCGATGACGTCCAGAACAGAATAAATGACTGGATTAACTATTACAATAACGATAGGTATCAGGTGCAACTACAAGGAATGGCACCAAATGAATACTATCATTATAAAGTAACCAATCAACTACCATCAGCATTGGCAATAAATACTGCCAAAAAATAATATGTGTGTCCTTGACATGGGGTTCACTTTATTAAGTTTTTCTCTGCTACTATTTGCATATTCGTAGATGGTAGCAGAATCCTGATTAAGTTTTTCTCTGCTACTATTCGCATATTCGTAGATGGTAGCAGAATCTAGATCAGTTTTTCCTCTGTTACCTTTCTATTCATTTAGTGGATGTTTTCAACTTCTTTATGAAAATGCTCTAATAAAATAACGTAGCCTTAGGTAAGGACTTTTGCAAGATCAATCTGGTGGATTGAACCAGCTTCTCCTGTAGATTCTCGCAGGAAAACTCCACTGGCTTTAAATTGAGCGTTAACCATAAAGTCAGAACCCTGTGAAGTGAACCTGGTATCTGCGTGGCCAAGGTAAATTGCACCTACATCGGCTTCCTTCAAAGTCATTAGAGTATCTTTTCCATTTTCGTCGCGACACCATACCCTAAGTTTTTCATAAATGGTATCACTCTCATCAATCCAGTTGTTATTATCACTGTCAAATTCAGATAGTTCGGCAAAACCATCGCCGGATTTGGCACCAAATAGCTCCAAGCCATTATTAATTATTCCATCTCCATTTCTGTCATAAGCAAGAAATCCACTTCCGAAAGAAATACTTTTCACATCCTCTTCTTCGCCGTCGGCATCTAGGTCAAATGTAAAAGTCTGGTCGGATATTTCTGTGACCCCGGAGCCCACATTTATTACAAGTGGATCGATCAGCTGAACGGGGCTTACATTCATAACACCAATAGATTCAGAGAACTGCCGTGTCATATTTATGTTGATTCCAAAGTTGAGCTCTCTCCCATCATTAGTTTTGGCGACACCTGTTGCTTCAAATGCAGTCTGTTCCATTTCTGTGTGAACATAGGTAGTAGTAGATACGGACATCCATTGGAAGGAACCCTGCATCATCTGTGAGCTAAGACCGCGCATATATTCCTGCATTCTGCTTCTACTGTTTCCACTGGTATTTCCATATAGAATCTGCATGATATTAAGGATTCGTTCCATGAGCTGCATTCTGATATTTTCTATTTCTGAGATTTTGCCTCCAAATGGCATGTAATTTTGAATGGCAAATTCTCCATCTGCATTATAGTTTGTGAATAGTGTCTGATTTTCTTTTTTGTCTATATCGCTAGTGGAAGATTCTAAGTTTCCATTCTTGCCTATATCATTTGTGAATGAACCAGTTTTTTTTAGATTTTCGCTTTTATCCTCCATGCCAAGAGCTGTCTTAAATGAAGACAGACCTCCTATAGGTGAGGTGCCAATAATTGTCCTTTCATGAGTGATGCTATAAGTTTCCTGATACCTCCTTTCAGAAACAAGGTTAACCGTGCTGCCTGTAATTCTCATAAGCAAACCCTCCAAGAAGTTAGTTTGCGGCTTCCTTGCCGGTGTGTTAGATGTGTTTAGATTATTTAAAACCGTGGATTGCAAAAAAAGCATGATGTCAAAAAGCATGATGGTAAAAAGTATGATGGCAAAATGCATGTTGGTAAAAAGTATGTTGCAAAAAATATGTTGCAAAAAGCATGCTGCAAAAAATATGTTGCAAAAAGTATGATGGCAAAAGCATGTTTGTAAAAACATATTGGCTTGTGCTGCTTATTCTGCAGAGGAAACGTTATAAATAATCCCGGTTTTAAATAAAAAAACCAGGCACTGACCCAATAAGGGACTGCCCGGTAAAATCATCAAAGACTAATCCTTTGTCTTTGATTCAGAAGGTATATCGGCATTTTTGTATTATGGCTTTAGGGTTTTGCTCAAGCGAAGATACAAGGCTCATAGAGAAATGCTTGAAAATATGCTGCTATTTGCGGTGATAAGAGATTTTAGGATAAAGATGTTTTTAATTCCAGATTCTGCTACTAAAAGGAGAAAGTCGAAAGGTAGCAGAAGAAAAGCGGATCAAGATTCTGCTACCAACCAGGAAGAGTTGAAAGGTAGCAGAAGAAACGCGGATGAAGATTCTGCTACCATCAGGGAAGGGTTGAAAGGTAGCAGAAGAAACGCGGATGAAGATTCTGCTACCAACAAGGAAGAGGTGAAAGGTAGCAGAAGAAACGCGGATGAAGCTTCTGCTACCAACAGGGAGAAGCCCAAAGGTAGCAGAAGGAGAAGTCAAAAAATATACAGGAAAATCCAAAAAGCAGGAAGGAAAAGTCAAAAAGTATACAGGAAAATCCCAAAAGTAAACAGGAAAAGCCAAAAAGACAAACAAAAAAGTAAAAAAGAAACAGAAAAAGCAAAAAAATCTGCTACCATCAAAGAAAATCCAAATGGTAGCAGAATAATATGATCAATCTCTGGGCTTTAAGTAGAAATTGCCCTGAACTTTGTCGGTGCGGATGGAATTGATGAAGGCATTTTTGTCAAATTCTTTGATGGCGGGGATGAGTTTTCTGACATCAGATGCGCTTACAACAGAGTAGACGACCATCTTGTTGTTGTGCTCGAAGGAGCCTTCGCCATGCATCAAAGTGGCGCCATGGTTGCTGATCTTGTAAATCAGCTCGCACACCTCAGCAGGCTTGTCGGTAATTATGAAAAGTGTCTGCTGCTGGTAGGTTCGGTACATTACATGAAGTACCTGCGTTGATACATACTGGAAAATGATGGAGTACAAAGCCTTGTCCCAACCAAAGAGAATACCTGCAACAGTCAGGATTACGCAGTTTCCCGCAAGGATTATGGGGAAGGCATCAATTCCCTTCCTCTGGGATAAGAAAATTGAAATAAAGTCCGTGCCTCCGCTGGTGGCATCAACCATAAGGCAAATTGAGAGGGACACGCCTGCAAGGATTCCACCAAAAACAGAAATCAGAAGCGGATCATGTGTAATGACATGAGCCGGAATCAAATCTACGAAGAAACCGTTACTGAGCACCATAATCATAGAATATATAGTGAACTTTTTGCCTATATAACGGAAACCAATATAGATAGGTACTATATTGAGAAGTACATTAATAGGTGTATATGGTATTTTTAGTCCGAAGAATTTGAGCGCAATACGCTGAATGATGATGGTGAGACCCTGAGCACCGCCGGGATATAGCCCACCTGCATTAACAAAAGTCTGAATATTTAAAGCCATCAAAAAAGCAGCTAAAAGAACAACGATTAGTCTGATGCTGCCGCGTTTAAAATCTAGCTTCATTATAATGTATAACTCCCTACAAAAAACTTTATACTGGAAATATCAGAGCAAAATGCTATTATAAAAGGTATGCGCCTTAGAGAAAAACGGCGATTTTCCGAGCCTTTGCTCCAAACTACTCTATAGGTTATAATACATTATTGGAATAGGGCTTGGCAATGAAGAAATTGCTAAAATACAAGGGTTTACAAGTCAGTATGGTATGATCATTCCGATTATAAAACAAAATAATTACACTGACATGCTTAAAACATAATTGTTTTGACTGAGCTTGAAAAAGAAAACGCCCCTATTAGTAGAGAGAAATATGGATAATAATACAAAAAGAAAACGCGGGCTGTATGAGCTTTTCATAAAAAGGTTTATAGACATTGTTCTGTCGCTACTGGTGCTGATATGCTTTTGCTGGCTGTATCTGATACTTGCTGTATTGGTGCGGGTTAAATTGGGAAGCCCTGTACTTTTCAGGCAACCAAGACCGGGGAAGGACGGCAAGGTATTTAACCTATATAAATTCAGGACCATGACAGATAAGAGGGATGCCGAGGGGAATCTTCTTCCTGACGAGGACAGACTTCCGGAATTTGGTAAAAAGCTAAGAGCCACAAGTCTTGATGAGCTTCCGGAGTTTATCAATATCCTTAAGGGGGATATGAGTTTTGTGGGACCAAGACCTCTTCTGGTGAAGTATCTTCCTTTATATAACTCCGAGCAGAAAAGACGCCATGATGTAAGACCAGGTCTTACCGGCTGGGCGCAGGTCAATGGCAGAAACCTTCTTAGCTGGGAGGATAGATTTGAGAAAGATGTCTACTATGTGGATCACCTCTCATTTTTACTTGATCTGAAAATTGTATTCATGACGGTTGCGGTTGTTTTCAGACACAATGACATAAATAGTGCGACGGATGCCACAATGGAGGCTTTCACCGGAACCCCGGAGAAGAAGGAATGAGGGAATCCGGTAGCTTTGCAGGAAAGGCTATAGGTCAAAGCAGTGTGGATATCTTAAAATGATATAGATAAGAACTATACTTGCGCAAAAGGTTTCAAAAAGAAAAGCTGTAAAGACATAGATTTAAAACAGATAAAAAGAATGCTTCCTGACAAAACACATAGCATTCATAAAGGAGATGTATTTAGAAAATGAACATATTATTTACGAGCGTAGGCAGACGCTGCGAATTATTAAAGGATTTCAGAAACACACTTGGTGACAAGATTAAGATCGTGGTTACGGACAACAGTCCATATGCGCCGGCACCTGCCTTTGCTGATGTGGTTTACAGGGTTCCGCTTATAACTGATATCACCTATATTCCTACTATTCTTGAAATTTGTAAGAATGAAAAAATCGATGCCGTAACGACGCTCATCGATCCGGAGATTTCTATCCTGGCTGACCACAGGGCTGAGTTCGATGCACTTGGTGTCGAGGTGCTTGCTCCTTATAAAGAAACAGCGGATTTATGTTTTGATAAATATGAGATGTTCAAATATCTGAAGGAAAAGGGTGTGCCTACAGTTCTGACCTTTGGCTCCTTTGCGGACTTTAAGGAGAGCTATGACAGAAATGAGATAAAGTTCCCTGTTTTTGTTAAGCCCAGAACCGGAAGTGGCAGCGTCGGAGCAAGGAAGGTTGAGAGCCTTGAATTGTTGGAAGAGCTCACAGCAAGGGATACATCCCTTATTATTCAGGAGTTCATGGATGGTAAGGACATGGATGCTGATGTCTATGTCGATACCTTTACACATGAACCTGTTGCAATTTTTTCCAAGAAGAAGATATCGACAACAATAGGCGGTGCCAACAAGACAATATCCTTCAAGGATGACGCCCTCTTTGATTTTGTGAAAAATGCAATGAAGAACTTTAAATTCAACGGACCTCTTGATATGGATCTTTTCTATAAAGATGGTCAGTACTACCTGTCTGAGATCAATCCCAGATTTGGCGGCGCCTATCTGCACGCATACGGCGCAGGCGTTGATTTCCCCAAGCTCATCTACACCAATGTTGTAGAGAAAAAGGCTAACGCTTCAATAATCGGTGAGTATGAGGAAGGCGTTTGCATGCTTATGTACGACAGCGTTGTAATTGAGAAGCTCTCTAATCTTGAGGGAAGAATGAAGACAGTTTAATAAACGAATTCATGATTTCTTCTCTTTAAGGAAAACAGAAATTTTTGACTTTTTTTATGTAAAAAACGAACCAAAATGTAAGGCTATGACTATTTCAGAAAGACAAAAGCGGAAATAAAAAATGCGAATTCTGATTATGGCAAATTATGCCAACGGTCTGTTTCTGTTCAGGAAGGAGCTGCTTAAGTCCTTTCTTGATGCGGGATGCGAGGTTGTGATATCCGTTCCGCCTGATGAAAACTGCAAAAAGCTAAAGGACTATTGCACAAAACTGATAGAGACGCCGCTTGAAAGGCATGGAAGTAATCCTGTAAAGGATTATGGACTTTTTAAAAATTACAAAAGAATAATAAAGGAAGAAAAGCCGGATGTGGCTTTATGCTACACCATAAAACCCAATATTTATGGAGCGCTTGCCTGTAGATTAAAAAAGGTTCCTTACATATGTAATATAACGGGACTTGGAATGGCTATTGAAAATGGCGGACTTATGAGTAAAGTCCTGCTGCAGCTTTATAGAATATCTACAGGGAAGGCCAATAAAGTCTTTTTTCAAAATGAGAGAAACAGACAATTTATGCAGTCACATGGCATAGCCTGTAAAAACAGTGGTCTTCTGCCGGGATCCGGAGTTAATTTGACGGAGCATCCTTTCAGAGAATATCCGGGAGAGGCGGACGGAATACACTTCCTTGCGGTCATACGTATGATGAAGGATAAAGGAATTGAGGAATTCCTTGAGGCAGCAAAGGCTATCACTTCTGAATATGACAATGTATATTTTGACCTTGTTGGTGAGTACGAAGAGGATGAGAGGGCAAAATACGAGCCGATGATCACCGCTCTTGAAAAAGACGGAAAGCTCAAGTACTACGGACATCTTGATACAGTCGAGCCTGTTATGGCAAAATGTCACGTTGTAGTCCACCCGTCATACCACGAAGGGTTATCCAATGTGCTTCTGGAAGCTGCTGCTTGCGGAAGACCAATTCTGTGCTCAAATATCCACGGCTGCATCGAAGCAATTGAGCCTGACAGAACAGGCTACACCTTCGAACCGAAAAATGCGGATTCACTTGTTGCTTCTATTCGAAAAATGCTTACACACACAGAAGCTGAGCGCCGTGAAATGGGCCGCCTGGGGCGTACCTATATCGAGCAAAGCTTTGACAGACAGCTCGTTATCGATGCTTATAAACTAGAACTTGAGAAAATACGCAAATAGTTGGATAATATAAATGTTCGGAATCGAGTACGACGCAGACGGAAAACGTAAATGCGTGACACACGCAGACGAAAAACGCAAATGCAGTGACACACGCAAATGAAAACGCAAATGCAGTGACACATGCAGAAGAAAACGTAAATGAAAACGCAAATGCGGTGACACACGCAGAAGAAAACGTAAATGAAAACGCAAATGTGGTGACACACGTAGACAGATAGCGGAATAATAAAATAAGAGGTTATTGGAAATGAGTTTGTATGAGAAACTCCTTGCAGGAGAAGAGAAATTGTCACTTGTTGGACTTGGTTATGTCGGAATGCCTATCGCGGTAGCCTTCGCCAAGAAGATTAAAGTGGTTGGTTACGATTTTAATGCCGAAAAGGTTGAACTTTATAAAAGGGGAATTGACCCTACAAGAGAAGTAGGAGATGATGCGATCAAGCAGACAGCGGTTGATTTTACAGCTGATCCTGAAAAGCTCAGGGAGTGCAGATTCCACATCGTTGCAGTTCCAACACCTGTTAATGATGATCACACACCTGACCTCACACCTGTAGAGAGCGCCAGCAGAACACTTGGTAAATACCTTACAAAGGGATCAATCGTTGTTTATGAGTCAACTGTTTATCCCGGAGTAACTGAGGATATATGCGTTCCGATCCTTGAGAAGGAGTCAGGGCTTAAGTGCGGAGTTGATTTCAAGGTGGGTTATTCACCTGAGCGTATCAATCCCGGTGACAAGGTACACAGACTTGAGACTATTGTAAAAATCGTATCCGGTATGGATAAGGAGACACTTGAAGAGGTTGCTAATGTTTACAAACTTGTAGCACTTGCGGGTGTTCACGAGGCAGACAGCATCAAGGTTGCTGAGGCCGCAAAGGTTATCGAGAACAGCCAGAGAGATATTAACATCGCTTTCATGAATGAGCTGTCAATGATTTTCCACAAGATGGGAATCGACACCAAGAGCGTACTTGAGGCAGCAGGAACAAAGTGGAACTTCCTGAACTTCAGACCCGGTCTTGTTGGCGGACACTGCATCGGTGTTGATCCTTACTACCTCACCTATAAGGCTGAGGAGCTTGGCTATCACAGCCAGATTATTCTCTCAGGTCGTCGAATCAATGATGACATGGGTAAATACATTGCTGAGAGCGCAGTTAAGAACCTTATTGCTCAGGACTTAAATGTTAAGAATGCGAAAGTTGCAATTCTCGGCTTTACTTTCAAGGAAAATTGTCCTGATACACGTAATACAAAGGTAATTGATATCTATAATGAACTTAAGGAGTACGGCATCGATCCGGTAGTTGTGGATCCTGAGGCTGACAGCGCAGAAGCCAAGAGACTTTACGGCATCACCTTTGACAGCATGGATGCTGTTAAGGATATGGACGCTGTTATCATGGCGGTTGCTCATGAGGAATTCCTTGGAATTACAACAGATGAGATTAAGAAGTGGTATAATCCCGCACACAAGAGAAGAGTATTCCTTGATGTAAAGGGCATATACAATAAGGATGACTTTGATTCATCAGAGTTTAGCTACTGGAGACTGTAATATCATGAATTCTTGAGCGCAAAGATGAAAAAGCGTTCAAGAATCTATAGAATATTGATTCCTGAAGACAGTTCGCGGCGGGGGTTAGTAAGCTTAAGACTATAAGAGAAGAATTAAAAAAACTAGGGGGATATGCCGCCACCGACAAAGTGGCGGCGTTGTTGTATGAAGATAGTAATCAGACTTGATGACATTTCTCCGGGAATGGACATGGGTAAATTCAGAAGATTTAAGAGGCTTTTAGATGAAAATCATATAAGGCCTCTTATTGGTGTTGTTCCTGAGAATCTTGATCCCAAGCTTGAAGCATCTGTGGATGAAGATGACGAGGACAATCTTTCAGGCAGAGGCAGGCAGACTGATCCTGATGATAAGATAACGGAAAAAGATTATCCTTTCTGGCACCTTGTGAGGAATCTTCAGAGCGAGGGCTGGATAATTGCAATGCACGGCCTTCACCATGTTTACACCACGAAAAAGGGTGGCCTTCTTCCGCTTAACAAACAATCCGAGTTTGCAGGGATTGATCTGGAGAAGCAGATAAAGATGATATCCGAGGGTAAGAGGATTCTCGCCAACCATGGAATTGCCACTGACTTTTTCATGGCACCAAGTCACAGCTATGACAAGAATACGCTGAGAGCCCTTGCGGAGAGCGGATTCAGAAGAATTACGGATGGCTTTGGCAAAAAGGCATATCGAAGATTTGACATGACTTTTTATCCAATATCCTTTAGAAAAGATGCAGCTCTAAAGGATAATGGGGAGGGCTACACAACTTTTGTTGTTCATACTAATACATTAAACGGAGATGATTTTGCATACTATGAAAAGGTATTCGAATCCGGCAAGGTTGTGAGCTGGGATGAATGGCTCACGCAGGAACCTGTGGAGGCTTCTGAATTTCAGGGTGTAAAAGAATATCTCATGGCACGCTTTAAATATATCGCTGTGCATAAAAGGTGGTAGAAATGGCAGAACCTATAAGAATATTACATGTATTTGGAACACTTGGACTTGGGGGCGCTGAGAGCCGTATTATGGATCTGTACAGACATATAGACAGAGAACGTGTGCAGTTCGACTTCCTGGTTCACGCTGATGCGGAACCCACCGGTAAAAAATGCCCGACTTCAGATGAACTGATGCTGGTAAGAGAGCCTGATTATTTTGATGCTACGGTAAAAAAGCTTGGCGGAAATATTTACGCTTTGCCGAGATTCCATGGAACAAATGTAAGGGATTATAAAAACGCTATAAGAATGTTTTTCATGCAGCACAGAGGAGAGTGGAAGATGGTGCAGGGCCATATGACTAGCACTGCCGCAATCTACCTTCCGATTGCCAAGAGCTGCGGCATTGGAACCACCATTGCACACGCCAGAAGTGCAGGTGTTGATCCGGGCATAAAGGGTGTTGTGACAAGAATCATCAGAGCACCTCTTGCAAAGACTGATACCTGTGACCTCAGATTTGCCTGCACGGAGAATGCGGCAAGAGCAGTGTTTGGCGATACACTTACCGATCAGGGGCTTGTGAGGATCATTCCAAATGCAATTGATCTCAGAAGATTTGTATATAATCAGGAAGTTCGGGATAAGATAAGAAAAGAGCTGGGACTTTCTAATGCTATAATAATAGGTCATGTCGGAAGATTTCATTATGCAAAGAACCATGAGTATCTGCTTAAGACCTTTGCGGAATTTTTAAGAATACTTAAACATGATGACGTAAATGCTTTCAGCATACTTCATGGTATGAGGATAAGGCTTCTCATGCTGGGTGAAGGGCCTCTCATGGAAACGATGAAGAAACTGGCAGCTGATTTGCACATCGAAAAACATGTGATCTTTTGCGGAAATAAGAGTAATGCCAACGAGTATTATCAGGCGATGGATTATTTCCTTTTCCCTTCAAGGTATGAGGGACTTCCGGGAACCGTTGTTGAGGCGCAGGCAGCAGGCTTGCAGTGCCTTGTTTCCGACTCCATAACACCTGAGGTGGATATTACGCCTCTGGTAAGCAGAATGAGCATTGAAGAGGCACCTGCCGTATGGGCCAGGAAGATACTTAATGACCTCATGCTCAGGGACTACGCTGAGGGCGAGGAAGAGAGCGAAGCACAGCTGCCTATTGGTGACAGAGCAGCTTCCTCTGAACCGGTAATAGATATGATCCGGGAATCCGGATTTGATGTCAGGACCCAGGCGAAGAGGCTTCAGAGCTTCTACCTTACAGGAAAGTTTTGATTTTCCGTGAAGAGCACCTGGTGAAATAGGATATTTTTAATGAAAAAACTTTTACTTATAGTGCCGATGCTGCATCAGGGCGGATTCGAGAGAGTCTGTGTTGCGACAGCAAGGCTGATGCAAAAATATTATAATGTGACTGTTCTCATCTTTTCCGACAAAGATATCAATTATGATATCTCAGGGCTTGATGTGGTCAACATAAACCTTCCCGCTACGAAGAAATTCGGCAAGGCGGGGAAGGCAGTTAATGTGCTGCGCAGGGTGCTGAAGGTCAGAAGATACAAAAAGGTTCACAAGATTGACATTGCCTACAGCTTTGGTTCAAGTGCCAACTATGTAAATACCCTATCCCGATTTGGAACGGATACAAAGGTGCTTACAGGACTTCGCTGTTCTACTGATATGGAGAACAGAAGTGAAGTCAGTCTATTTTGTAAAAAGGCGGATCAGGTTCTGTCCTGCTCCAAGGAGATCATGAGAGAGCTCCTTCGTGACTATAACTATGAAAAGAGCAGTTACATTTATAACCCTCTGGATACCACAATGATCCGCGAGAGAGCGGGAGAAAAGGAAGCATTTTTTGGTGCGAGCGATATGTTTGGAAACGGAAAGCTCGTAGATAACAACCTTGATAGCCATTTCACACTGATTTCAGTAGGAAGACAGGATTATATCAAGGGCTTTTGGCACCTTATCAAGGCTTTTTCAATTGTGGCTTCAAAATATCCCGAGGCTAGACTTCAGATAGTTGGAACAGGCGATTTTAGCGGCTTAAGAAAGCTTGCGGATGACCTTGGGATAGGAGAGAAGGTGTTCTTTCCAGGACTTCAGAAGAATCCGTTCCCTTTTGTTGACGCTGCTGATATGTATGTGCTTAGCTCTAACCATGAGGGATTTCCCAATGCGATCCTTGAGGCTATGGCACTTGGAAAGCCATGTGTTGCGGCGGACTGTAAGACTGGTCCCAGAGAGATCCTGCTTAACGAAAAGGAATACGGGCAGCTTATCAGCGAGAAGCCTGATGGTTCCTCAACAGATAAGATAATAGAGGGCGAATTTGGTATAATTGTTCCCGATATGGACGAACACACCGACCTTGATGCTTCAAACATCACAGAGGGCGACAGAATGCTTGCAGAGGGTATACTCAGGATGATTTCTGATGAGAACAAGATGAAGCATTACGGAGAGAAGGCTTATGAGAGAGCCTTGACATACAACCCTTTGAAGTATGCAGAAGATCTCTATAAGATTTTGGAGAAAGTATGAAGAAAATCGCTTTTCATTTAAATAGCCTCGGACAGGGCGGCGCTGAGAGAGTGGTGAGTAACCTTGCCAATCAGTTTGCCAAGGAAGGCTATGAAGTATATATAGCAACAGAATGGTTTGATGAAAATGAGTTTACGCTTGACCCTCGTATCAGAAGAGTTCATGTAGGGTTAAGGGAAAATGATCTCAAAAAGGGAAGAGTTACAAAGTTCCTTTTAAGAGTTAAGTATTTAAGAGAATTTCTTGAGGAAAATCGTCCGGATGTGCTTGTGGCATTTGCACACAGAGCCAATTACAGAGCTCTTATGGCACAGAAGAGCACCGGCACTCCGACTGTAATATCAGTCCGAATCAATCCTGTGGGAAACTATGATGCATTTTCAGATAAGATACAGATAAAATGGCTGTTTCCAAGGGCTGCCGGATGTGTTTTC
Source organism: Butyrivibrio sp. NATIVEDY162 (assembly GCF_045999815.1). Lineage (GTDB taxonomy): Bacteria > Bacillota > Clostridia > Lachnospirales > Lachnospiraceae > Butyrivibrio. The sequence goes on along the minus strand of NZ_CP172573.1, from coordinate 1,757,675 downwards.
CAGACAGAGGAGCAGAGGGATTTTTTCAAACCCTATCTACAGGATAACTCAAGGGTGATCCTTAATCCCATAAATGCCAAATATCATGGAGTTGTGCATCCACAGAACAAGGAAAAATCGGTGGTACATCACGCAAGACTTGTGGATTTCAAGAATCAGCTTATGCTGTGCGACGCTTTTTTGAAGGTACATGAGAAGCACCCTGACTATGTGCTCAGGATATATGGCGGCGGATCTGAGGATGGAACAAAGGAGAAACTTGAGAAGAAGATAGCTGATAACCATGCAGAGGATTTCATGTTTTTAATGGGGCCTTGCAATCATATAGATGCGGAGATCCCTAAGGGCGAAGTTTATGCTTACAGTTCTGATTATGAGGGATTTCCCAATTCCCTTCTTGAAGCAATGGCTATGGGAATGCCGGTTGTATCAACCGATTGCCCGCCCGGAGGTCCAAGGACTGTTATACGAGATGGAGAAAACGGGTTCCTTGTGCCTGTAGGAGATGCGGATGCGCTTGCAGACAGAATTTGCAGACTTATCGAGGATAAGGATATGGCGAAGCGATTCGGAGAGGAAGCTGCGAAGGTGTATGATATAGCTAATTCTGAGGCTATTTTCAAGCAGTGGAGAGACTATCTGGAAAGTCTGTTGTAATTTAATGGTGGATATGTGTGTCAACTGGCGGATATGCTTAGCCGGAAAATGCACAGTCAAATACAGAGGGTATGTGCAACAACAGGCGGGATATACCCGGCCACATTTTCAAGGTGGCATAAATAAACATAAAAAGGAGCAGCCCATGTGCGGAATCTGCGGATATATATCAAGAAACAGAATAACGGAAGATGAACTGCGAGCCATGAATGACACTATGATCCACAGAGGCCCCAATGACAGCGGAGTGGAGCTGTATCCGGGGAAAAACGGATATGTGATTGGCTTTGCACAGAGAAGACTTTCAATCCTGGATCTTTCGCCCCTTGGGCATCAGCCCATGTCAACGGAGGATGGCAGGATTTCTGTCGTTTTTAACGGAGAGATTTACAACTTCCTTGAACTTAAGGAGGAACTGAAGGGGTATCCTTTTAAATCAACCTGTGACACAGAAGTTATACTTGCAAGTTACTTAAAGTGGGGCAGAGAGTTTACGCAGCATATTCACGGAATGTTTGCGATTGCTTTGTATGACAGGGAGACAGAGGATATCATCCTTGCCAGGGACAGAATAGGCAAAAAGCCGCTTTATTACTGGCTTGAAGAGGGTAACCTTGTATTTGGCTCTGAACTTAAGCCCATTATGAAGTGCCCGGGATTCAAGTCAGAGATAAGAAAATCAATAATTCCCAGATACTTATATCAGCAGTATATCAATGCTCCTGAGAGCATTTTTGAAAATGTGTGGCAGGTTGAGCCCGGCCAGATGATTATCTTTAACAACGGGCATACAGAAATAATTAAATACTGGGATGTGAAAAAGGCATACAGAGAAAGAAGTGCTGAACAGGTAACCTCATATGAAGAGGCGAAGGCGGGCTTAAAGAAGCGCCTGAAGAAGTCTGTTGCAGATAGAATGATAGCGGATGTGCCTTTGGGAGCATTTTTATCAGGAGGATATGATTCGTCACTTATAACCGCTCTGGCTCAGGAGAACAGCGAAGCTCCGGTAAAGACCTTCAGTATCGGATTCAATGTTCCTGAATACAACGAGGCTGAGTTTGCCAAAAAAGTGGCAAAGCACCTTGGAACGGATCACACTGAGCTTTATATAAATGAATCGGAGATGCTTGATCTGGTGGAGAGCATTCCGGATTATTATGATGAACCTTTTGCGGATGAGTCCGAGATTCCTACGATGCTGGTGTGCAAGCTTGCGAAGGAGCAGGTGACTGTAGCACTTTCAGGTGATGGCGGAGACGAGTTTTTCTGCGGATATAATATTTATGAGAACGTGGCTCAGGCACAAAAGCTTGATGCTGCGGGCGCTATCGTGAACGGAATAGGTCAGATCCCCCTTGGGGACAGCAAGCTTTTAAAGAAGCTTCCCTTCAGAGTGCAGGTGGTGGCAGGAAACAGAGACCCTGAGACTAAAACACAGTTCTCATCACCAAGCTATATTCTGTCAGCTCATGCCTTTATTACAGGTCATGAGACAATGGATGAGAGAATGACCTACGATAGGTATATGGAGAGGAATTTTGGAGATGAAGCTCTTTTTCCATGTAAATATCCTGTGGAATCATCCTATGGGGTATCCGACTGGCAGGTAAGGCGTATGCTCCTTGATATGGATACGTATCTTCCTGGTGACATTCTTGTGAAGATGGACAGAGCCTCGATGAAGTATTCTCTTGAGTGCAGATGCCCTATAATGGATACTGAGGTTATGGAGTACAGCTTTAGTATTCCACACAGATTTAAATTTGCAAATGGTGATAAAAAGCATATCCTCAAGGATATCGCTTATGATTATATTCCACGGGAGATGCTGGACAGGCCCAAGAAGGGCTTTGGCTGTCCTACAGATGAGTGGCTTCGCGGTGCTTTGAGAGATAAGCTGACAGATTACAGTGATGAAGGATATCTTAAGAGACAGGGCATATTTGATCCTGCTTATGTATCACGTTTTATCAGGAATTATCTGGAAAAGGGAGATGGTGGCCCTGCAACCGGAGCCAATTTCTCCAAGCTGTCCTGGAGCTTTTTCAATTTCCAGCAGTGGTATGAGAGATATTTTGGATGAGATGGAATTTATGTGATGACTTCTTGAAGATTTGAATTTATTTGCGAGGATAGGTTATTTAATGGCAGATAAGGTAACTATAAAGAAAAAGCATATAGTTATGTATATAGGCTCCCTTAACAAGGGAGGGGCTGAGCGCGTGATGTGTAACCTGGCTGAATATTTTTACAGTATAGGTTATAAGGTGACGCTTGCTACAACATACCTGTCCGATGATGAGTATGAGCTTCCTCATGCCGGTTGGAAGGTGCTGGATAAAGAGGATGACCAACACGCCGTAAAGGTGCTTAATCCGGATGAGAAGATAAGATATGTGGATTTAAAGGGAGGCGAACCTGCAGGGATTGGCAGAGTTTTCACAGCACTTATGCCTTATGAAAAGGGAAAACGTGCGCAGAATTTCCACAGAAGGATTGAAAAGCTTACCAATACCTGGGAGAAGTTAAAGCCGAATCTTATTCTGTCTTTCCTTGGAAAAAACAATTGTATGGCGCTGCAGTCAGCACTGCCCCTTGGTATTCCGGTGGTAGTGTCGGTAAGAGCAACACCATCAGAGGAATACGCATCCTTTGGGCTTAAGGCTGCAATGAAGGTCCTTTTTCCAACTGCGGCCGGAGTTGTGGTACAGACTAACGGGGCGATGGAGTATTTTGGTCCGCTTATAAAGGGCAAGTGCAGAGTGCTTCCAAACGCCATAAATGAAGAATTCATGGCACATGATGTGGTGCCCTTTGATGATAGAAAAAAGGTAATTGTATCAGTGGGAAGGCTTGATGAAAACAAAAATCAGAAGCTTATCATCAATGCGTTTTCATATTTTGTTAAGGACCATCCTGAGTACAGGCTTATGATCTACGGAGACGGACCTACCAGAGATATTTTGACAAAGCTTTGCGGCAAACTGGGGATTTTGGATGAAACAGGGAAGGGAGCTGACGGAAAAGCTACTTTCATGGGAAGTGTGGACAGGATCGCAGACAGGATAAGTGATGCGGAGATTTTTGTGCTCACCTCCAAGACAGAAGGTATGCCCAATGCTCTTATCGAAGCCATGTCTCTGGGACTTTGCTGTATATCTACGGATTGTCCCTGCGGCGGACCGGCAGATCTTATAAAGAATGGTAGAGACGGAATACTCATCCCTATGGACTCGGATGTGAAGATGACTGCAGGTATTTTACATGCTCTGCAGAGAGTGACTGCGGATCCGACTATTGCCAGAAAAATGGGCGGAGCAGCGTTGGATGTGAGGGAAAAGTACAAACCTGACAGCGTATATGCCATGTGGCGGGATTATTTTGAAGAATTGATTTAGGAGCAGGAGAAGCGAATGCAATTTAATTCATACATTTTTATATTGTGCTTTTTGCCGTTATCGCTCATTATGTACTTCCTGCTTCACAGAGTCGGAAAGAAAAAGACGGCCCTGTTCTCACTGCTTTGCATGTCTCTTTGGTTTTACGGATACTTTAACACGTATTACCTGCTGATAATCTGCAGTAGTATTGTGATAAACTACATGCTCTCAAGGGCGATGAAAAGGGCAGGCAATGGCGCGGACAAAAGCAGAAAAAAGCCCTTTTTGATATTGGGAATTCTCTTTAATGTCGGGTTGATTTTTTACTATAAATATTATGACTTTTTCATTGGCAATATAAATACAGTCTTTAAAACAGACTTTAATCTGAAACATATAGTTCTTCCGCTTGGTATCAGCTTTTTTACTTTTCAGCAGATTTCCTTTGTGGTAGATGCTTATAAGGGCGAGACGGAGGATTACTCTTTTCTTGAATATGCGCTTTTTGTAGCATACTTTCCGCAGCTTGTGGCAGGACCCATAGTGCTGCATTCAGAGCTGATACCGCAATTTCGTGATGAAAAGAAGCACAGGCTTAATTTTGACAATCTAAGCCGTGGCATTATGATGTTTACACGCGGTCTTGGTAAAAAGATGCTCATTGCAGACATGTTTGGCAAAGCTGTGGATTATGGCTTCTCAAGGGCAGCGCTGATTCCTGCCGGGGAAGGTGCGCTTACCATTCCTGAGATAATCATCGTCATGATTTCTTATGCTTTTCAGATTTATTTTGACTTTAGCGGCTATAGTGACATGGCTACGGGACTTGGAGCCATGTTTAACTTTGCGATTCCGCAGAATTTCAATTCTCCTTATAAATCCATTTCCATGGTGGAATTCTGGACCCGTTGGCATATGACTTTATCAAGGTTCCTCAAGACATATATCTATATTCCTCTTGGGGGAAACAGAAAGGGCGAATTCAGGAAATACATAAACAGGATGGTTGTCTTTCTGGTGAGCGGAATCTGGCACGGAGCAAACTGGACTTTTGTTCTGTGGGGAGTGTTGAACGGCTTTGCCCAGTGGGTAAACATGTTTTTTCACAAGCCCTATGTAAAAATGTGTGAGCTTGCAGGAAATCTCCCCGGCGGAAAGCTGTACAGATGGCTTATAAGAGCTGTGAGCTGGTTTGTGAACTTTGTATTTATATGCCTTTTCTGGCTATTGTTCAGGGCAGACAATGTGACTCAGTGCATTCAGATTTATAAGCGGCTTTTTGTGATGAATCTTGATGTGAGATCTGAACTCATAGAGGGCTTCAGAATTCCGAAGTTTAGATATGTGCTGGAATTTTTGCACCTTCCAAGCTCAGACCAGACAGTGCTTATGACGGGCTGCGTAATGTCTATCATAGCGGCGTTTATAGTGTGTCTTTGCTGTGAGAATAATTACAACAGGAAATATAAGACCAATGCGGTATCGCTTGTGTTCACATGGGGCGTGCTTGTAGCTTGTATTGTGTCTATGAGCTCGATTGCAACATTTCTTTATTTTAACTTTTAAAACGTCTATAAAATATCAAGAGGCTTGAAATGACCGGAAAAAAATGGTTCACTTGGATTTTAATACTGACTTTGTCGGCGCTGTTCCTTATTGGGGGACTGGTGTTTTTTGTGGACCCGTTTTTTCATTACAGAGCCCCGAATCCGCATTTTTTCTATAAGTTGTATGATCAGAGATCACAGAACGATGGAATAACGAAACACTTTGATTATGATGCGATAATTACAGGAACCTCTATGTCGGAGAACTTCAGGGCGAGCCAGTTTGAGGAAGGCCTTGGCTGCAAGACTATAAAGGTTGTATATTCAGGTGCAACCTATAAAGAGATAAACGATAATCTTCTTGTGGCTTATAGAAGTGGACATAATCCTGAATATGTTTTCAGACCCATTGATTATAGCCTGATGGTCAAGGATAAGGATGCCTTAAGAGAGGACATGGGTGAGTATCCCGACTGGCTTACCAATAACAATCCTTTCGATGATGTGAAGTACCTGCTGAATAAGGATGTGGTTTTAAGATATGCGCTTCCTGCCCTTTTTTCATATTTTAATGGTGAAACGCCGGGGCATACGAGCTTTGATGATTACAGCTATACTGACGAGGATAATGACTACGGCAAGGACTATGTTCTTTTAGGAAAAAAGAGCTTTAAGGATCCGGAACAGGAAGTGCTTTTTGCAGATAAAGAGAATCTCAAAATGCTCGAAGAAAATATTGAGCAGAATGTGGTTTCAATTGCAAGGAAGCATCCTGAAACAAAGTTTATATGCTTCTTTCCGCCATATTCAATGGCTTATTGGGGAAACCTCTATGAGAGTGGGGAGCTTAATGAGATATTGGAATACAAGCAGGCGGCAATAAAGCAGATGCTGGAATGTGATAATATACACATATACAGCTTTACCACTCATACGGATATAACCGCAGATCTGTCGAGATACAGAGACCAGGCGCATTATGATGCAGAGGTCAACAGATATATTCTCGATACTATAATCAAGTATGAAAACGGTTATGAGGAGACAGATATAACTAAGGTATCTGACAGGATTACCAAGGAAAACGCAGAGGATTACCTTATGACGGAAAAGGTTCTGCTTAACCATTTTGATTATAACAGTCTGATAGACTGATGCCTGTGAAAAAGGAAAGCATTGGGACTACCTTTTAGAAAAAGGAAAGAATTGGGACTGCTTTTTAGAAAAGGAAAGCATTGGGATTACTTTATAGAAAAACGGAGAATGTATGAGAGATCTCAGTCACTTTTATTTTAAAGGAATACCGGCAGACAAACAGCCCCTTATAACGGTGGCCATAACTGCCTATAATGTGGAAAAGTATATTGCAAGATGTATAGAGTCCGTGATGGCGCAGACCTATTCAAATCTTGATATTCTTATAATCGATGACGGATCCAGAGACAGGACGGATGCTATCTGTGACTATTATTTGACTCAGGATAGCAGGATTCGTGTGATTCATCAGAGTAATCAGGGACCTGGGACTGCAAGGAATTATGCCATTGAAGAGACTAGGGGTGAGTATCTTGCATTCCTTGACGGAGATGATTACGTCGAGAATTATATTTATGAGTATATGATGAGTGCTATTCTGGAGTCGGATTCCAAGCTTGCCATATGCAGCTATTATGAGAATGCCGAGGACGAGCCTGTTGATATACATCCTCTTACGGAGAATATACGGGCAGCAGGTATAAGAATGATAAAGTCTGATGAACTTATAAAGGCCTGTGTTGAGGAGTCGGATGAGCTTAAGGTGAGGAATATGGTATGGAATAAGCTATACCATAAGAGCCTTTTACAGGAAAAGAACTTTCCGGGTATTATGTACTATGAGGACAGGCGCTTTACTCTTGAGGTATTGCACGATGCGAAAGAAGCTGTGTTCGTTGACACACCGCTTTATCATTATATAATAGACAGAAAGGACAGCATCGGCAGTCAGGAGGGATTTTTCTGCATTTTTTCAGAGTGGATACCTTCGTGCAACTCGGTGAAAGCGTTCCTTAAGCAGATAGGAATGGAAGAACTCGCTGATACACAGGACTATCTTATGTATAAGAGGCTTCTTGACTACTATGTGGAAGCTAAAAATGATAAGACCGGGGATAAGAGCAAGTATCTTGATGACATAACTGCTTATATTGAGAGATGCCGTGAAGATGTGGATAGAATATATGGTGTGGGGATAGCGGATCCCAAGGAGAAAAAGCGTATGCTTAAATTCCTGGATCACAGATGGACCTTTGACCATTTTTACCTGAAATAACGTTACTTAATTCACTACTACAGGGGGATGTATGATAATTATTAGAATGATGGGCGGACTTGGCAATCAGATGTTCCAGTATGCCCTGTATCTTCAGCTTAAGGCGTTGGGGAAGGATGTTAAGATTGACAACTATTACGGATTCCGTGATGATGAGCAGAGGGATCCGGTTTTGGAAGACATGTTTGGAATCACCTACGACAAGGCAACTGATGCCGAGGTTGTGGATATAACTGATTCATATATGGATATTTTCAGCAGGATCAGAAGAAAGATTTTTGGGAGAAAAACCAAGGAATATGAGGAACTGACAGGAATCTTTGATCCGAAGGTCTTTGAATTCGAGGAAGCATATCTAAACGGCTATTTTCAGAGCGACAAGTATTTTCCGGACAAAGGTGTTGTAGAGCAGCTTCGCAGGGAGTTTACTTTTAAACCGGATGAGGTTTTTACTTCTGCCGAGAGCTGGGAATTGTACAGACAGATACGTGAGACGGAGTCCGTGAGCATCCATGTGAGAAGAGGAGACTATCTTCTTCCGGGAGCAATAGAGACCTACGGTGGTATCTGCGATACTGACTATTACAAGCGAGCTATTGATCTTATGGTGAGCGAACATCCTGATGCTATTTTCTATGTTTTCACAAGTGATAAGCAGTGGTGTGAGGAAAATGTATCCGGCAAGAAGTTCCATCTTGTGGATACACGCGAAGAGAATGAGGATGCTGCCGATATGCTGCTCATGAGTCTGTGTAAGCATCATATTCTGGCTAATTCAAGCTACAGCTGGTGGAGTGCATGGATGAATGACTCACCGGAAAAAATGGTGATCGTGCCAAAGAAATGGCTTAACAACAAGCCAATGGATGATATATATACTGCGCGCATGACGCGTATCTAAAAAGGAATTTTTATGAGTTTAACAGATCCAAAGGAAAAGAAGGCTGAGGGACTTAGCCTTTTTACCAAGATAAATTATATTTTTGATAAAAAGCAGAAAAGAATGCTGATAATACTGGGAATAATGATCATTATCGGCGGTCTGTTTGAGACACTTGGAGTTGGAATACTGGCTCCTGTTGCAGCGGTTATACTTGATCCTGCGGCTGTTTTTGACAAGATAGATAAGCTGCCTGTCATAAACAAAATACCCGGGGCGCTGGGGCTTGATACCAATGCCAAGCTTATATGCGCGATCCTGGCTCTTCTTATCATAATATATGTAGTAAAAAACATATACCTGATGATTCTGGTTTATGTGCAGAACAGCTTTATATCCAAGACACGAAATGACATGATATCACGCGTAATGAGGGAGTTTTTGAACAGACCTTACGAGGATTATCTTGGAGCGGATATACCTACGGTATTTCGAATAACTGACGGCGATATTCCGAAGTCTTTTTCTCTTATGCTGGCTCTTCTGAATCTGTGCACAGAGCTTGTTGTTTCAACATTTTTAGGTATTTACCTTATTTATACCAACTGGAAGATGGCACTTCTTATGATATTGGTTTTAGGTGGCATGACGGTTGTCATCACCAAGGTGCTTAAGCCCAGGATGAATGATATAGGAAGAAAGAACCAGACTATTGCATCAAGGATTGCTAAGTGGAGAATTCAAGCGATTTATGGCTTGAAGGAGGTTAAGGTCCTTAATCGTGAGGACTTTTTCATAAGAAATTATTATGAGTCCGGTAAAATCGGAGCAGAAACTGATATAAGGTACACTTTCCTTAATAATTCACCCAGGTCTCTTATTGAGACGGTTTTTATGGCTGCGGTTTTCGGCTTTATGATCATTTATGTAGCAAGGGGCGGGGATACCAAGCTTCTGGTTACTCACCTTACAGCTTTTGGTGTGGCTGCGGTCAGACTTATCCCCAGTGCGAACCGTATAAATACGTATATTACAGAGATTGCTTATGAGGAGCCTGCACTTAATTTCGTATATAATAACCTGTCGGAGTCGATGAAAACCGATAAGGCTATGGCAGCTGAGCGCAAGGCTATTGCAGGTCCCGCGCTTGAGCTTAAGGACAAGATAGAGCTTAAAAATATTACCTTTGCATATCCTGATGCGGACAGAAATATTTTCACAGGTGCCGATATGGTTATTCCCAAGGGAAAATCTGTTGGAATTATGGGATCATCGGGAGCCGGAAAGTCCACAATAGTTGATATTCTTCTGGGACTCTTACATGTAAAAAGCGGAGAGATACTCTGTGATGGTGCCAATATTTTCAGTAATTATGAGTCATGGCTTTCGCAGATAGGATACATTCCGCAGAGCATATATCTGATAGACGAGTCAATCCGCGATAACATCGCATTTGGAATTGATGCTGATGAGATTGATGAAGAGAGAATATGGAAGGTCTGCGAGGAAGCGCAGCTTGCTGAATTTATAAAAACTCTTCCGGAGGGACTTGATACCAGGATCGGTGACCGCGGCGTAAGGCTGTCAGGCGGTCAGAGACAGAGAATAGGAATTGCCAGAGCGCTGTATCACAATCCTGAGACATTAGTATTTGATGAAGCCACAAGTGCTCTTGATAATGAGACTGAGGCAGCAGTCATGGAGGCAATAAACAGCTTCCATGGAAAGAAAACAATGGTTATAATAGCACATAGACTTAACACTATTGAAAAGTGTGACATGATCTATGAGGTTAGGGACGAGAAAATCGTGGAGACGACACTTGATGGAAAAATCGTTTATCACAAAAAGTAATAGTATAATGGGCGATTTTCTTATAAAACTCCGCAATATATCATTATATACAGCACTTACGATCGAACTCCTTTTGATGATATATGAAAGGAGTTCTCTTCCACTCTCGAGTCCGAAGCAGATATTCAGGATAAGCTTTGTGTTTTCCGTGTTCGCACTTTTACTTACAAAGTATTCAATAAGGCAGTGGATAGTGATAATCATAACCTGTGCGATAGCAGTTGTCAGTTATAAGGTTACAGGGAATAATGACCTGCTGAGATTTTCAGTTTTTGTAATTGCCTGCAAGGATGCTGATGTAAGGGCGATGCTTAAGTATATATTTGTGATGACTGCGGCCGGAAGCCTGATGATTGTGGTTATGTCGCTTTGCGGCTTTGTAGGAGATGTTAAGCTTGTTGATGACTTTGGAAGAGACGTAGGAAGTGAAGTCAGATATACTTTTGGCTTTGGACATCCAAACACACTTATGAGTGTTGTTTTTTCAATAGAAGTTTTGCTGGTTTATCTGATAAAAAAGTGGGACAGGCGTTCAAGGAATACAGCTTTGGCAATCATGCTTTGCCTTGATGTGGTTTTGTATTTTCTTACAGGCTCAAGAACAGGAGTGGCACTCACGATATTTACTGTAGTGGTTGCTTTTGTGGTATATGAGATAGAATTTTTCAAAAAGTCGCGCTTTATATACGGCCTTGGAGCCATAGTTATAGGGGCCTGTGTTGCTTTTTCAATATGGGCAGCAGCAATTAGTAAGTATGCGAGGAAAAAAGAGTATCCTTTTTACCATAAATTAGATAGAATATTAACCGGCAGAATACAGTCGCTATATTATGACACTAAACCGCATAAGGGGGCGCTTCAGACCTGGAGCCTTTTTGGGGATGAATTTAGCGGCAATGCCTTTTTTGATATGGGCTTTGTAAGATTATTTTACTGGTATGGAATAATACCTGCGGTACTGATCTTACTGGTTGTTTTGCTGTTTATATATAGGCTATATCTTGACAGAGAATATGCTGTCATGATCATGGTATTATCCATTAGTGTATTTACGCTGGTGGAAGCAAGCTTTGTTTCTTCGTTTCTTGGAAGAAACTATCTTTTGCCTGTGATGGGAGCATACCTGTTTGCAGACAGAGAAAAAAGGGCTAAAATTGCCCGGACATGATTCGGGCATGGAGGAGCTAAGTTATTTTTATTTAGAGGTGGAAAGAAGTGCAAGGAAAGACAAAATATTTGATCAATTATGTTGTTTGGGCAGCTGATATACTTGCGATTTTTATATCATTTGTTCTTGCAACATTCGTAAGATTCTGGAATTTTAGAGACATGCAGGATAAGACGATGCATTTTATCATATGCATTCTGATGGCTCTTATCAGCACGTTATATACATTTGCGATTGACTCTAACAGAGGTTTTTTAAAGAGAACCATCTGGAAGGAGGGAACATCCGTTGCAAAGTTTGAGTTTGTTCTGATTTTGGGAACCATTGCAATTGCTTATGTTCTTAAGCTTGCAGAGCAGTTTTCCCGTCTGGTAATGTTATATTTCATTATCTTTGATGTGATTTTAATGCTGGTATTTCATCAGCTTATAAAGCTTGTTCTAAAGAAGTACTGGGAGAGCGGTGATACCGCAATCAAGCTTCTCGTTGTTTCAGAAAAAGAGATCATGATGCCTACCATAAGACATCTTCAGCACAGACTTGAGATCAACTATTCCATAGAAGGTGCTGTGTGCCTGGATGAGGATATGACAGGCGAGGAGATAAGAGGAGTAAAGATTATTGCTAACAGAGAAAATCTGATAGACACAGTTACTTCCTATCCTGTTGATGAGATTTTTATCTATACACCCAATATCAGCCAGAATGCGCTCAATGAGACAATTGCAGCATTCGGTGACATGGGAGTGACAGTTCATTACTGTGTTGAGCTTCCAAATATCGCAGGAAGCACTTCTGTAGGGAATCTTGCAACTTATTCAGTTATTTCTTATATTCACGGAACAGAGAGATACAGGGCTCTTATCCTTAAGAGACTGATGGATATTGTCGGTGGTTTCGTGGGACTGTTGATAACAGCTCTTTTCACACCGTTTGTGGCACTTGCTATTAAGCTCGATTCACCGGGACCTGTTTTCTTCTCACAGATCAGAATAGGACGAAACGGAAGACGCTTTAAAATCTACAAGTTTAGAAGTATGAGAACTGACGCGGAGGAAGTAAAGCAGCAGCTTGAGGATCAGAACGAGATGAATGGTCTCATGTTCAAGATGAAAGATGACCCCCGCATAACCAAGGTCGGTGCATTTATCAGAAAGACAAGTATAGACGAGCTTCCGCAGTTCCTTAATATTTTTAAGGGAGATATGAGTCTTGTAGGTACAAGACCACCGACGGAAGATGAGTTTGAGAAGTACAATCAGTACTACCGCAGAAGAATCAGCATGACACCGGGACTTACCGGAATGTGGCAGATAAGCGGCAGAAGCGATATAGAAGATTTTGATGATGTAGTTAAACTTGATCTTCAGTATATAGACAACTGGTCTTTGGGACTTGATATCAGAATCCTGATAAAGACGGTTGGAGTTGTGCTTTTTGGAAGAGGCGCACGCTAAGGAAGGTTTTATATGGCAGAAAAAATAGTCAGCGTTATCATACCCGTATACAATATCAGAGAGTATGTTGGTGACTGTATTAAAAGTGCTCTTAATCAGACCTACAAGGATATTGAGATTATCCTTGTAGATGATGGGGCGACTGATGGAAGCGGAGCCATATGCGACGAGTACGCAAAAGAGGATCCGAGAGTAAAGGTTATTCATAAAGAGAACGGCGGTCTTATGTCAGCTTGGAGTACCGGCGTTAAAGAAGCAGAGGGCAGATATGCCCTCTTTATTGACGGTGACGATTGGATTGATGAGCGGATGGTGGAGGAGCTACTAAAGTATGCTTCTCCGGATCGGGACTTCAAGGAGATTGTCAGCAGCAATTACATCATTGAAAAGAAGAACGAGAAACGAAAAGAAGCTCATGGAGCCGCTCCAGGAGTTTATGAGGGAGAAAAACTGGCAGAACTCAGGACCAGACTTCTCGGAGAAGAGAGAAGACCTGTCATTATGTCCAGATGTATGAAGCTGATAAGCAGGCAGCTCATATTGGATAACCTGCGTTATCTTGAATACAGTATCAGGATGGCTGAGGATGTAAATATAATGCTGCCGTGCCTTCTTGATGCCGACAGGCTGACAATCCTTGAGGATTGCTATTTTTATCATTACAGAACAATTGGAGACTCTATGTCTCATGGCTTTAACAGAAAGCTACTGGATAATATAAAGCTGGATTACGATACGTTCCTTGGAATTATGCAGGATAAGGCTGTAGCAAATGGCAAGGAGCAGATGGACAGAGAGTATGTGAGGCTCTTGTTTGTTGTCATGAAAAATGCCCTAAGAGCCAGTGATGAAAATGTGGTGAAGCTTGTAAAGGACATATTTGGACAAGGAGATATTGCTGAGCTTGTTAAAACAACACCTGTTAGCGTATCGGAGAAATCAAACCAACTGATATATTACGGAATGAAACATCCGGTGACACCTGTTATTATTATGATAAAGATGATACTAAGTGCATTTGATAAAGTGACAGCAGGGTAAGGCCTAAAACTTCGGGGGTTGTGTCAAAATTATATGATGAGAAATTCCCGGTACAGAGCGTAAGATTATTGGACGGTACTGTGCTGTGACAGTTGTATTGAAAAATAATGGGGTTATATAAATGGGAGAAAACATATCCAGACCGATGGTAAGCGTAATCATACCGGCGTACCGGGCACAGGACTACATTGAGAACTGTGTGAATTCAGTATGCTCTCAGGTGGTTACAGAAGAACTTAAACGCTTATGCGGTGATAATGATATCATGGAAGTGATTATCGTTGATGATGGTTCCACTGACAATACCGGGAAGATATGCGACGACTTATCTGAAAAGAATTCGATAATTAATGTTATTCATGTGAAAAACGGCGGTGTATCCAAAGCCAGGAACCTGGGATTAGAGAGGTCCTGCGGAAGATATATCGCTTTTGTTGATGCTGATGATCGCGTAGAGGAAGACTATATATCCGATATGCTTTTGACAGCGCTGCAGGCTGATGCCGACGTAGTGATAATGGATGGACCAATAGAAACGGATGATACCATTACAGGGAGAAGATATATTGAGGATGGAATTCTAAGTGAAGACACTCATGTATGGGGGAAGTTTTTTAAGAGAGAACTCATATGTGACGGAGATAAAACAATAAGATTCCCTGAGAATCTCACCATAGGAGAGGATATGTTGTTTCTCCTTGATGCAATGATTAAGGTATATGACAAGCCATGCATCAGAACGATAGAAGGGGATGGCTATGATTATTTTTACAATACTAATGGGGCAATGCTTGAAGAGTTTAAGCCCTCATACCTTGATCAGATAAGATGCTGGGAACTGGCAGATAAGAAGATTAACGGTTTAAATCCGGGCATTACTGACGAAGCCGAAGTTAAATTCTCTGTTATTAAGGTAATGGCGGCGCTTTTAGTGGTGTCAAAATTTGCTAAATCCCTCAATATGAGAGAAAATAAGGATGAACTTACACTGGCCATGAAGGAGAAGGTTGTTTCAGGGGCACAGACACTTATTAGGAATGCTAAATCCATAAAGGGCTGTTTTAGAGGCCTTTCTATGGGATATAAAGTAAAGACGGTTTTGTTTGGAATAAGTCCTGACCTTTATATGAAGCTCTATAGCGTGTGGAAATCAGTTTGATGACATAATTATTGACTGCTGATGGAAGATGTTTCGATGGCATAATTATAAATATGGTTAATGGGAAAGACTATGATTAAAGAAGAGAACACAAGGAAAAAACTGTTTTTTATATCAGTTATACTGTGCTTTATTACAATTCTCATATATGAGATACTTACTCCCATGCTTATGGATGATATGAGCTATGGCAAACAGGTTCAGCAGGCAAGTAGCTTTTTTGAACTGTTTGCTCAGGAGCACCATCAGTATATGACATGGACAGGAAGGTCTGTAGCTCATCTCATGCTGAGAATAATAATGTATGTGGATATGCATACATTTGGCGGCAGGGTGTTTTTTAATATAATAGCAGCTGTTTTATTTACAGTACTCTCGTTACTAGTGTATTTAAATGCGAACAATAACGTACGTTATGACGTAAGTACTTATTGGATGGGACTCCTTCTTATATGGATTTTTGGAGTATCCTTTGGTCAGACAGTTCTGTGGGAAACCGGTGCATGTAACTACCTTTTTACAACAACAATAGTTATGACTATGGTGACCATATTCAGAAGTGGCTATAGGAAGAACAATAACAGCAGCTTTTCTGCGATAAATGTAGCGCTGCTGTTTGTTTTGGGAGTGCTTGCCGGCTGGTGTAATGAGAACACAAGCGGCGGACTTCTGCTTTTAATGATAATCACTGCTGTTTACTACAGAAAAGTATATGCCTGGTCTGTATCAGCCATGGCGGGAACCTTTGTGGGATTATTATTTATGGTGCTTGCACCGGGGAATGGCGAGAGAAGTCAATACCTGGAGGAAGCCCATGCAGGTTTGCTTGGCATGGCAGCAAGATTCCTTAAGATAACACTGGTTCTCAAAAAAGAATTCGTAGTACTTTTGATAGTGATTGCTATTTTATTTATTTTCCTGACGCTTAAAGGATATGGAATTAAGTCATTAAAAAATATGATATTATTCCTGTTTATTTTCTTTGCTACGTCTTATAGCCTTATCCTCACGGTGACACCTCAGGAGAGAGCATTTTTTGGAGCCGGGATATTTCTTATTATAGCTATCATACAAGGCTTTTGCAGGATTGATATGAAGGATGCGGATGTTGATCCTGATAAGGCTGCTGACAAAAAGGTTAATGAAGAACAAGCGGTACTTTATAAAACAATAAGATATGGAACAGTCATAGCATTAGGTATTTATATGATATTTACCTATATAGAGAGCGGAGCAAATCTTGCAAGAATATACAGAGAGGAGCAAAACCGCTACAATTATCTTGAAGAACAGGCTGCTCTTGGCGCTGAGGATGTAGAGATTCCGATGCTTGATGAGCAGTTTTATACAAGGTATTCATCAGCATATTTATGTGATGTGTCAGATGACTGGACAGATTGGAATAACCAGATGATCGCGGAGTACTATGGATTTAAGACTGTGCTTGGCGTGAAAAATAATGAGTAAATATGTGTTTTACAATCACATGTAAATGTTAGCAATAAAGGAAAAACATATGGAAAGACAGTTAATATTCTATATGCACGCAGGAAGCGGTAATCATGGGTGCGAAGCAATAGCAGATGCTACTCTTGAAGGACTGATAAATGAGTGCAGGAATGAAAAATATATAGCGCCTGTAATTATTACAAACAGCAAAGAGCAGGATTTAAAGTACAGTCTTGGGGAGAGGGTATCCAAGGGGCAGTGCAGCATAATCGAGGAGAGACATATCGCGGATGATTTCGCTCCGCATGTTATGTATTATGCCTACAGAAAAATAACAGGAGATGCGGTTTCATTTTTGAGATACCAGTTCAAGGATGCTCTAAAGAATGCAGCCTCATATAAGAACCCCATAGCGGTATCCATAGGAGGAGATAACTATTGTTATCCGGAACTTGTAAACGATTTAAAGCTTGCTCATGAGGCATTTCTAGAAAAGGGAATGTCATCTGTACTTATGGGGTGCTCCATAGAACCGGATACCGTGTCTGATTTAAAGGATGACCTTATGAAATTTGACCTTATAACTGTAAGGGAGTCAATTTCTTACAAAGGCATGATAGATGGAGGCATTCCGGAGGAGAAGGTGAAGCTTTGTCCCGACCCTGCTTTTATGCTGCCTGTCAGGGATGTAAAGCTGCCTGAGGGCTTTGCAGAAGGCAACACGATAGGACTTAATGTCAGTCCCATGGTACAGGGTAAAGAGTCTACTCCGGGTATTACCATGGAAAATTACAGGAACCTTATAAGACACATACTTGATAAACTTGAAGGTTCAAAGGTTCTTTTGGTACCTCACGTTGTGTGGAAAAGCAATGATGACAGAGAACCGCTGTCAAAGCTCTATGAGGAGTTTAAGAGTACGGGAAGGATAATTCTTGCAGAGGATGCTTCTGCAGAGGAACTGAAGGGACTTATCAGCAAGTGCAGATTTTTCATAGGAGCAAGGACACACTCTACAATTGCGGCTTATTCCACATGCGTTCCGACCCTTGTACTTGGCTATTCTGTTAAATCGAGAGGAATAGCAAAGGACTTGTTCGGGACGGATGAAAACTATGTTATTCCTGTGCAGAAGCTGTCAACTGACAGGGACATAGTCAGAGCTTTTGATTTTATTCTTGAAAATGAAGATAGCATCAGGCAGAGATTAAGGGAGATCATGCCTGAGTACAGCAAACGCGCTCAGGAAAACGCGCGTTATATAAAGGAGCTTATGTAATGCTTATAATACAGATAGCCGGTGGCCTGGGGAATCAGATGCAGCAGTATGCCATGTACAGGAAGCTGCTGAGAGCCGGAGCGGATAAAAATGTAAAGCTTGATACAAGCTGGTTTGACAAAAAAAGACAGGATGGAGTTCTCGCAAAGAGAGAACTGGAGCTTGAGTATTTTCAAAATCTTCCCCTTCCTGAGTGTACAGAAGAAGAGAGAGAATATTTCCTTAATAGAAATATAGTAAGAAAAGCATTCGAGAAGGTGGTTCCTTCAGCCAGCAGACGCTTTACAGAGAGCTGCATGTATCACCCTGAGATATATAAACTTCAGGATAAATATATCGAAGGATATTTTGCCTGTCAGAAATATTATGATGACATCATGGATGAGCTCAGGGAACTTTTCGTTTTCCCAACGCATCCAGATAATGACATAAATGTTCGAAATATGGATCTAATGAATGAGATGGAGCTTAGACCCAGTGTCAGTGTTCATATAAGGCGTGGGGACTATCTCGACCCTGAAAATGCAGCGCTTTTTGGGAATATTGCTACTGATGAGTATTATGAGGGGGCTATGAATTATTTTATGGCGCTTAATCCTGACACACATTTTTACATTTTTACAAATGATCCTGATTATGCCAGGGAGAAGTATGCTGACACTTCAAGATATACCATTGTTGACCATAATACAGGGAAGTATTCGCTCCTTGATATTCAGCTTATGAGTCACTGCATGGGAAATATCTGCGCCAATTCAACATTTTCATTCTGGGGAGCGCGGCTTAACCGCAGGAAAGACAGGAAGCTTGTAAGGACTCTGACTATGCGAAACAACCAGCCTGCAAGCCCTGAACTTATGCATGATTATTGGCCGGATTGGGTGCTCATGGACAAAGACGGCAAAGTGCGCTAAAATAAACATTTAGTTATTACAAAAAACGGTAAAATATTATTTCAAATTACCGGTTTCATGTAATCAGTTGATGTAAGTGATTAATCAACAACATTTGCTTTAGAAAAGGAATTGTCGGATGCCCGATATTAAAATCATTATAGCAACCACAAAAAAATACAGAATGCCTGAGGATCCGATTTATATGCCTTTGCAGGTTGGGGCTGCCAATAAGAAGGCGGCTAACACACCTTATGCAAAGGACAATACTGGAGACAACATTTCTGAAAAAAACAGTAGCTATTGCGAATTGACAGGTCTCTATTGGGCCTGGAAAAACCTTAAGGCAGATTATATAGGTTTGGTACATTACAGAAGATATTTTGCTTCACCGGAAGCCAGAGGAGAAGATGACCCGTTCGA
The DNA here is from genome assembly GCF_045999815.1 of Butyrivibrio sp. NATIVEDY162. GTDB lineage: Bacteria > Bacillota > Clostridia > Lachnospirales > Lachnospiraceae > Butyrivibrio. The sequence goes on along the minus strand of NZ_CP172573.1, from coordinate 1,738,174 downwards.
TAAGATCATGGGCGGCGAAGAGGTAAAAAGGCTGCTGGAGAAGAGCTGTATTATCGTTCCCAAGAAGCGAAAATATTATATAGAAACTCTTCAGTCACATTATGCACATACTCACTATGTTGAGCAGCTTGACGAGACGGGTAAAGTGATCAGAGACCTGTTCCCTGAGTACATGGAATCTTTTGAGAGAGTTATGACACAGACCTCAGGCCACATGTTCAACATGATGGTAATGCGTAAGGATATACTTGATAAGTATTGCGAGTGGCTCTTTAAGATACTGAAGACTGTTGAGAACAGATATCCTGAGAATAATCTTAGTGCTTATCAGGGCAGATATATTGGAAGAATTGCGGAAATCATTTTCAACGTATGGCTGGATTATCAGATAACTACGGGAACAATTCCCAGATATCAGATACAGGAGCTCCCTTGTGTACATATCGAGAATGTTAATTGGTTTAAAAAGGGTGGGGCCTTCCTTGCTGCAAAGCTCTTCCATAAAAAATATGACCATAGCTTCTAAAAGGAGTCTTGATCATAGAAAATAGTGAGAATTACAGATAGTGAAAAAAACAAATGCTATAGGTTCCGGAGATAAGAGACATTTTTTTAAGACCGGCTTTCGCGGGGCTCCCGGGACCTTTGAACTAAACGATGAGCAGCTAAAAAGGCTGCAGCAGACTCTTATTGAAATGCTGAAAGACTTTGTAGAGGTTTTTGAGCAGGAGAAAATATTCTATACCTTAAGCGGGGGCTCTGTTCTTGGTGCTATCAGGCACGGGGGCTTTATTCCATGGGATGATGACATTGATATAAATATGCCGAGAAAGGATTTCGAGCATCTGAAAAAGGTATTTGATGAAAAGCTCAGTGATAAGTATGTGCTCTGCGGACCTGAATTTGGACGGGGATATGGTATGTCCCATGTACAGATCAAGAAAAAAGGAACCACCTATAAAGCATTTAATGAGCTGACTATGGAAGATACAGGTATTTTCATAGATATATTTGTTTTGGAGAATACCTATGACAATCATTTTAAGAGAAAAATACACGGCTATTGGTGCCTGATGCTGGGATACATCCTTACCTGCAGGAAAACAGCGCAGGACTGGGAAGCACTTGAGCCGTATCTCTCAGTAAATGAAGGCTTAAAAGCAGCTTTTTCCAAGAAGATGAAGATAGGAAGACTCTTTAAATGGATGAGTCTTGATAAAGTTGCCAAAAGAGTTATTTATTGGTATTCTTACTGTGATTTGGAAGAATCGGAAATGGTGTGTATTCCAAGCGGAAGGAAGCACTATTTCGGAGAGATGTACAAGCGGGAAGATATGTGTAAGTCCAGGGAAGCGACCTTCGAGGGAATGACAGTCAGGATCCCCAAGGGTACGGAGACCTATATGAAGGTTCTCTATGGCCCTGATTACATGCAGATTCCTCCTGTGGAGGACAGAGAGATACATTCAGCAGTGGCGCTGGATTTTGGTAAATGAACATAAAGGGAGAGATTAAATATGGCAAATATAGCTATAATCATTGCAGGTGGTTCAGGACATCGCATGCAGCAGGACATACCGAAACAGTTTATCAATGTATATGATAAGCCTGTTCTTATGTATACACTTGAGGGATTTCAAAAGCATCCTCAGATTGATGCAATAGAGCTTGTATGTATAGACGGCTGGCAGGATATGGTTTGGGCTTATGCCAAGCAGTTTAATATCACAAAGCTAAAATGGATTGTTGCGGGTGGTGAGAGCGGCCAGGAATCAATAAGAAATGGCGTATTCAACCTTGAGGGCAAGGTAGAGGATGACGATATCATCATAATTCATGATGGAATCAGACCTCTTGTAGATGAGATGGTTCTTTCCGATGTGATTGTGGTGTGCAAAAAGCATGGCAATGCAGTTACATCTCTTCCCTATAATGAGCAGATTTTTGTTGTAAATGAAGAGGAAGAGGGAACTACTAAAAAGTATATTCCCAGAGAGACCTTAAGACGTGTATCAACACCTCAGGCATATAAATTCGGTAAACTCGATTGGGCTTATCACGAGGCATTTGAAAAGGAAATCGGAATTAAGGGTAGTGCTTATACCAATACAATGATGGTTGACCTTGGAGAAAAGCTTTATTTTGCTGCAGGCTCGGATAAGAATATCAAGCTTACTACTAAGGACGATCTGGAGATGTTCAAAGCTTATCTCAAGGCAGATAAGGACAATTGGCTAAAGTAAGAAAAAATAAGATATGAAAACGAATAGAGCAGACTTGATGGTCTGCTCTATTATAGGTATTGCGATACTTATATATGGTAAAAAGTCAGTAACCGGTCGGAGGTTTTAATAAAACATGACATTGTCTGAAAATAGCAAATATTTAGCTGATATAGAGTATATAACCAAATTAAATCTTCCCTGGGATCAGTTATCAGGGAAGAGCTTTCTTATTTCAGGAGCAACAGGACTAATAGGAAGCTGTTTGATTGATTCTTTGATCAGTCTAAATGATAAGGAAAATTTAGGAATAAAAATATATGCGATAGGAAGAGACAGAAACAGGATAACGGACAGGTTTAAAAGAAGTATGGTAATTCCTATAGAGCAGGATGTAAATAAGCCATTTTCAGCTGAGATCAGGAGTGTTACTACGGATTATGTATTACATCTTGCCAGCAATACCCATCCCATGCAGTACTCAACAGATCCGATTGGCACTATTATGACTAATCTGGTTGGATTAAACAGTATGCTGGAGAACTGCGAGAATAAGAATGTAAACAGATTTATATTTGCGTCATCGGTTGAAATATATGGTGAAAACAGAGGTGATGTAGAGCGATTCGATGAGAATTACCTTGGATATATTAACTGTAATACAGTAAGAGCAGGCTACCCTGAGGGCAAACGCGCAGGGGAAGCTCTTTGTCAGGCTTATATTAAACAGAAGGGAATGGACGTGGTTATTCCCAGATTTTCAAGAACATATGGACCAACTATGCTCAGCTCGGATACTAAGGCAATATCGCAGTTTATAAAAAAAGGTGTAAGCAAAGAAGATATTGTTTTGAAATCCGAAGGAACACAGTTATATTCATACAGTTATGTAGCTGACGCGGTTTCAGGTCTTTTGTATTGCTTATTGCTTGGTGAAAATGGAGAGGCTTATAATATAGCAGACCCTGGCTCTGATATCACACTTAAGGATATGGCGGCAATAATTGCTGAGTATGTAGGAAAAGAAGTTATTTTCGAACTTCCTGATGCTACAGAGGCAGCAGGCTATTCAAAAGCTACAAAAGCATTATTGGATTCCACAAAGCTGAAGAGGCTTGGATGGAAAGCTCAATACGATATGGAAAAAGGGCTTAAGCGTACAATAGATATTTTAAGTGAAACAATGAACAAATGAATTCAATTATTATGAAAATATTTAGATTCATAACAAGAAAAATCATCTTTCCGTTGTATTACAATATAAATACTGTTTTGCCTGTTAAAGATAATAAAGTTGTATTCGTCGAACTGAGAGTTGATAAGATATCAGATAATTTCAGGTTGATTTATGATAGGCTTGAAAACGACTACAGTCTGGAGTTAAAAACTCATTTTATCAGGCAGGGCTTTACGGATGAGATAACAAAAATCCGGAATATCTTTTCATTTCTTAAGGACGCAGCAACTGCCAGATATATTATCTATAATGAAGCGGCAGATATCTACGGACTGATGAGAAAAAGAAAAGGCGCGCATATGCTAAATACATGGCATGGGTGCGGGGCTTTCAAAAGGTTTGGACTAAGCACGAGGGATAAGGGCTTTGGAGATTCAGGCCTTGATGCAAAACTGTATCCCGGTCATCCTGAGTATGATATGGTTACCGTCAGCAGTCCTGAGGTTATCTGGGCTTATGCTGAAGCCATGGGAAAAGAAAATAAAAAAGAATGTATCAAGCCTGTTGGAATAAGCAGGACGGACATTTATTTTGATAATGAAAATATAGCCGGGGCGTATAAAAAATTATATGAAACAGTACCCACGGCGAGACAGAAAAAGGTTATATTATATGCTCCGACTTTTAGGGGTGAAACAAAGACAGCGCGTGTTCCTGAGGAACTTGATATTGAGTTATTTTACAAATCATTCGGGAAAGAGTATATTTTATTGATAAAGAATCACCCTATTACGCACAATAAAATATCTATTCCTGAGAAGTATTCAGATTTTGCGATAGATATTACTGAGAAATTGTCAATAGAAGACGTTATATGTACTGCCGATATATGTATTTCTGATTATTCGTCTCTTGTCTATGAATACTCACTGTTTGAAAAACCTATGGTGTTTTTTGCATTTGATCTTGATGAGTATTTCGATAACAGGGGATTTTATTATGATTATGAGGAACTTGCTCCCGGACCAATATGCAGAAATAATGAAGAACTTGTAAATGCTGTATCTGATGTTATGAATAATTTTGATGACAACTCTCTATATAAGAAAAAGGTCATCTCATTTAAGAATCGATTTATGAGCTCCTGCGATGGTAATGCAACAGACAGAATAATCAAAAGCTTTTTTGGCAATGACATAAAGAAGTTTAGAAAGGAAAATGTCACTTAATACTTTTGGTATAAGTTAAAAGACAGAGATATGAAGAATAAACTAATTGTAAAATGGGAAAACAGGATACAGGAATATAAGTTTTTATTCAGTGAACTGGTTAAGCGCGATTTTTCACAGAAATATAAGCAGACATCTCTTGGTATGGCATGGAGCGTTCTTTCTCCTCTGCTTACGCTGCTTGTTATGAAGGTAGTATTTACAGAGTTCTTTGGCAGAAATACACCACACTATACCACTTACCTTTTTAGCGGAAACCTTGTGATGGCTTTTTATAAAGAGGCAACCAAAAACGGTATGGATTCTCTTATGAAAAATTCGAAGATCATTCAGAAGATAAACCTGCCAAAATATCTGTTTTTGCTTTCAAAGAATGTGTCAGCGCTGGTTAACTTTTCACTGACAATGATTGTTTATTTCTTCTTCTGCTTCCTGGATGGAATACAGTTTGGACCAAGGATGCTTACACTTTTGTTCCCGGTTCTGTGCCTGACTGTAATGAATATCGGAATCGGAATGATATTATCTGCTTTGTACGTTTTCTTTAGAGACATTAAATATCTGTATGATGTATTTCTGACACTACTGACCTACTTATCAGCAATATTCTACAAAGTAGACAAATTTTCACCTGCTACTCAGAAACTGTTTTTGTTAAATCCGGTTTATGTCATGATAAAGTACTTTAGAACAGTAGTAATTGATATGACTATTCCACCCATTCAGTACCATGCACTTTGTCTTTTTTACGCATGTTTCTACCTGGCTATTGGATCATGGGTTTATAAGAAATACAATTCGGAGTTTATATATTACCTATAATACTTAGAGTGGATTGGGACTGATAGTTTTATTTGGAGATAGGATATGGCAGTTGTAAAGTGCGATAACGTAAGCGTTATTTATAAAACAGGAGATTTTAAAGCAATAGGGCTTAAAGAATATGTTGTAAGACATTTAACCGGAAAATATTCCGTTAAAGAGTTCTATGCAGATAAAAATATCACCTTTGAGCTTGAAAAAGGTGACATGCTGGGCATTATCGGAACAAATGGTGCAGGCAAAAGTACAATATTAAAGGCTATTACGGGAATTATGACACCTGCAGAGGGTAAGGTGAAAACAAAGGGCAGAATAGCAGCTTTTCTGGAACTGGCAAGTGGATTTGACCCGGATATGACCATAAAAGCAAATACATATCTGCGCGGCGCGATGCTGGGATATACTAAGCAGTATATTGATGACAGGTATGATGATATCATTAAATTTGCTGAGCTTGAGAAGTTTCAGGATTACACATTCAAGCAGCTTTCCAGTGGAATGAAGAGCAGACTTGCGTTTTCTATAGCAGCGCAGTGCCAGCCAGAAATCATTATCCTGGATGAAGTGTTAAGTGTAGGTGATGGTTCTTTCAGGAAAAAGAGTAAGGAGAAAATGCTTGAAATACTTGAAACTGATGTAACAGGTATTCTTGTTTCACACTCCGTGAGTCAGATCAGAGAACTCTGCAATAAAATATTATGGCTTGATCATGGCGAGCAGATAGCTTTTACTGATGAAAAAGAATTATATCTTGATGCGTATGAAGAATTCCTTGAGACTAAAGTTCTTCCAAAGAGTAGACAGGATATTGTTGATATGGCAGTTTCATATGGAATAAAGATGCAGGCTAAGCATCAGGCAGAAAGCAATAAAGAAGCCGCAAAACTGCAGTCTATTCTGGAAAACGGCGAGAAATCTTCAGCCATAACTGCTGCCATTAATATATTGGAAAAGAGCTGCCCTGAGGCATTGAACAAAAAGTATTTAAGGGAAAACAGGTAATGAACATTTTTAATAAGATATATCGTAAAACATTCAGGTTTCTGACAAGAAAAGTGTTATTTAAGATTTTATATAAACACTATTGTTCAAAACCTATTAAAGACGATAAAGTAACATTTTTGGAACTCAGACTTCCGCACCTTTCAAACAACTTTCAGCTTTTGCATAAAGAACTTACTACCAATTATGATCTTGATGTAAATGTTTGCTACATCAGACAGGGCTTTGCAAGAGGAACTGATAAATACAAGAGGATATTTCATTTCCTGAAAGAGGCTGCTACTTCCAAATATATAATTTTAAATGAGGGTTCTGACATAACCGGCGGAATGGAAAAGAGGGAAGGCCAGCACATCATGAATACATGGCATGGATGTGGTGCTTTCAAGAAGTTTGGCAAAAGTACGGCGGATAAGATATTCGGTGATACCGCTAAAAATGCAGCACGATATCCCGCACATCCCGATTATGATCTGGTTACGGTTTCAAGTCCTGAAGTCGTATGGGCATATATTGAGGCTATGGGTAAGGAAGATAAGCCTGAATGTATTAAGCCTCTTGGACTTAGCAGAACAGATGTGTTTTATGATAAAGAATTTATAGAAGCTGCCAAAGAAAAAGTTGCTAAAGTTATTCCTGCCAGTAAGGGAAAGAAGATTATACTATATGCTCCTACCTTCAGAGGAAGAACAAAAGGTGCTTATTCACCCAGTGAACTTGATGTAAAGAAGTTCTATGACAGTTTTAAGGATGAGTATGTTTTATTATTTAAACATCACCCTATTACACATGAGAGACCTAAGATTCCGGCAGAGTACTCCGGATTTGCATTTGATGTAACTGATTCACTTACGATAGAAGATCTTATATGTGTATCTGACATATGCATTTCAGATTATTCATCATTAGTATTTGAATATTCATTATTTGAGAGACCCATGATATTCTTCGCTTATGATTTGGATGAGTACTTTGACTGGAGAGGATTCTACTACAATTATGATGAACTTACTCCCGGTCCTGTTGTTACAACCAATGACGAGATGATTGAATATATCAGACATATAGACGAAAAGTTTGATGTTGATAAGGTTCGCGAGTTTAGAAAGAAATTCATGTCATCCTGTGATGGTAATGCTACTAACAAAATAATAGCTGAATTTTTCGGAAAAGACCTGGAAAAGTACCGTAAGAGTTCTTTAAAGTAAATACGAGATAAGCTTAATGCTTTTTTTATTAAAAGATAAACCCCATATGACGGCCAATGAAGGCTTGCATATGGGGTTCTATAATTTGGTGGAACGTTCAGAAGAATGGAGATTACTTAACGGTAACCTTTATCTTGGCATAGTACTTTCCCTTCTTTGCAATAATTGTTGTTGTTCCTTTTGACTTTGCATTGATCTTTCCTGACTTGTCAACTGTAGCTATCTTCTTATCTTCAGAACTGTACTTTGCAGAGCCGGATTTGCCGACAGTAGTTATCTTTTCACCTTTTCCCTTTTTCAGAGATATAACGGCATTATCTGCTGCGAAATAGGTTCCTTTTCCACTATATGCGCTACCCTTTGATTTTTTAATATTATTTGCATAGGTTGAGAAAATCTTACTCTTTTTATCCTCGCAGTTGATGCCATACTTAGCTTTGACAATCTTGTTCTCGGCAACCAGAGTGCAGGTTGATTTCTTATTAAGATTGATGCCCTGTTTCTTGGGTTTTGTAATTGTATTGCCAATAATTGTTTCATTGGTGGAACTTTCAAGAGCGATACCGTGTGTTTTGGCATTGGAAATAGTGTTTCCTTCTACAAAGTCGTCAGAAGAGCTAAGAAGCATTATGCCATGGCTCTTAGTTTTAGAAATGTTGTTTGCGAAAACGGTAACGCCACTTGATCTTTCAACACGAATACCATTTATGGAAGCGCCGGAGGAGGTTACATCAGAAATGGTACTGTTCGTAACATCTCCCGCATAAACAGCATACGCATGAGGCCCTGTAACGGTGATTTTGGAAACGGTAAAATCACCTATTTTGTTTGACTTGTCCGTTCCGGAGATTCTGACACCACAAGGGGTTTTACTATTGGATTGTACCAGCTCTATGGTGTTGTTGGAAATTACATTGTGAGAGTCATAGGCGCCTGGATTACTGATGATATTTTTGGAAGAAGGCTTGCAGTCTATACCGAACTGAACCTTACTAAAAGTGTTGTCCTCAATCTTGGCATTGGTGAAGCCTACAGCTTCAATAGCGGTACCGGTAATATTATTGAACTTACAATTTACGATTGTAATATTGTCAAATAAATGGCCTTTGATGATTCTGTGAGCACCGATAGCGCGGCGTACATTAGAAAATGTGCAGCTGTCTATGATCACATCCTCACATGCGGTATCATCAGATGGCAGAATCGGGAAATTGCCTGTGTGCGCAGCATCAAAGGTCAAAGCCTCATATTCACCTTTGTCGTCACTGTTTGAATAACGGCCGTCCTTGAAAGTACAGTTTTTGACTATGATATTTTTACAAGCACCAAACTCAAGCATATGACCATCCTTGCCGCCTATGAATGTTACATTTTCAAAAGTGACATTTGTGGTATGGCCAATTATGACAAGACCATGTGTGCTATCTGTTGACCTTTGGATGGTGCCATTTTTTATGGTTATATCATGATAAACATCATATCCACCGGCTGCAGAGCTGTCTGCAGAGAAAAACATAGCACCACTGGTTCCGGTTACGGTATTACCACCAAGATCTATTGTCTGATTATTGTTCTTTAGACTGCATCCATTAATGGAAATAGACTTAGTAAGTGTGACATCTTCTCCATTTTCAACGGCACTTATAAAAGAAGCCGCGTCACCTGCATCTGAATTTAAAAGCGCAGGAGCAGGTTCTTTAGCCAGTGAAGATATGGCAGATGTAGAAAAAAACATTGTTCCGGCTATAGCAAGTGACAAAATTTTTGCAAATCTTTTCATCAATACTATGTACCTCCTTCTTAAGAAACAAGTGGAATAAAGTACTTACTGTTAATTGTACTAAAACGTATAAATGCTGTCGATTATCGTTTCTTTAGAGTAATTTCATGGTTTCTTAATATGTGAGAAGACATTAATTTGTGCGCAACATATTTTGTATAGAAATTATGCGGAGAATTGGATATAATAAATTAGTTATAAACTGACCTAAATAATTTAAGTTTATGTAATGGATATAATTCTTTTATAAAAATGTTAGGATTTAGGTGCTTTTTCAGGAGGATTTAAAGTATTGAAATACGGAGTATTGTGGAGAAAGACCACAAAAAATATTGGAGATGATATGCAGAGTTATGCTGCCAGTCTTTTTCTGCCTAGCGTTGATTATATGGTTGATATAGAGGAACTGGATTCCTTTGAGTCTGAGGATGATGAGCCTGTAGCCACAATAATGAGCGCATGGTACATGTGGCACAAATGGAATTGGCCGCCGTCAAAGGCAGTATATCCTATGTGGTTGGGATTTCACTATGATGATATTCAGAGAGGCCGTAAGAGAGGAATGCCTTGTCATTTTGAATACCTTGAGAGCGGCCCGGGATTGGAATATATGAAGGCTTATGAGCCCATTGGATGCAGAGATCCTTATACAATGAAGCAGCTTGACAGAATTGGAATTAAGAATTACTTTTCAGCGTGTGTTACACTCACACTTCCGAAGCGTCCTATTGTTAAGCCTGAGAAGGAATATATAGTTTGTGTAGATGTTGGTGAAAGGGTTGAGAAGGCTGTAAGGAAGCAGGTCAGAGGAACTGGCGTTGAGGTTAAGGTTCTTCCGCCTACAAGACCTGAGCCCTCAACAGATACTCCATGGGAAGTAAGAAAGAAGGAAGTTGAGGACTACTTGGATATTTATCAAAATGCTAAGTGTGTCGTTACTAAGCGTTTGCATTGTGCACTTCCCTGCCTTGCACTTGAGACACCGGTACTTTTGGTTAGAAAGGATTTTGGATCTCCCAGATTTTCACCTTACAAGGATTGGATGAAATCAACTACTCCGGATAGAGTAATAGCAGGAGATTACAAGTCTTTCTTGCGCAATCCTGATCCGAACCCTACTACATATTTGGAGTATAGGGAATCTATTACTAAGTCTGTTACAGAGTTTATTGAAAATGCCAAGAAGGAAACCAGAAAAGCCTCTGAACTTGTTCGTACAAAATATACGGATGTTGAATTATTGAAGTGGCAGAATCAGACCATGAAGATGACACTTCACAATTTCCACAAAGAGGAGCATATTGATCTTTGGGAGCTTGCATGGTATCACGGTTCAGGCGTTATTGGTAAATATGTTGAATTGAGGAAGAAGCTTGGCATGGGACTTCCGCCGAATAAGGATCATGAGATCGAAAAAAAGAATTGATGATTGTACAGCCTGCATCTTTAATCCGGATGCAGGCTGTATTTAAAAATGATTATATTAGTTTAGGAGAGGGAATGACAAAAAGTAGATTTAAGAGAATACTTGCAATGATGAGCGTAATGATGATCACTACAGGCATGACAGGGGAACATGTTCTGGCTGTTTCTGACAATCCGATGGTTTTGGGGGACGAAGCCATTGATTCTGAAGTAAGTAGCGGGAACACAGATACCGAAGATGAAATGGCAGATGCAGATACAAAGTCTGAAAAGTCAGATGATTCAAATGTTACCCACTCTGAAAATACAATAGAGGATAGTGATTTGGATCCCATAAATCCAAATGAAAACAGTGATGAGGATAATAAATCTGAAGAAAATGAGGCGTTTGTACCGGATAATGAAAATACTGAAATAGAGGAACCTGCAATAACCGATGGAGATGCAGCAGAAAATGAAGATGAAGAGCCTTCAGATGACAAGGAAAAATTAGCCAGCAAAGCTTTTTTATATGAAACAGAGGTTAATGGATACCATTTTGTGTTCAGCGCAGATGAAAATGTAGTTCCTGATGGTACTATTGCTGAGGTTAAAGTTATAGAGAATGATAAGGAGCTTATAGATAAAATAGAGAGCTCTGAGGGCAGAACTGTATTGGATTCAGTATCTTTCGATATCAGGCTTTATGCAGATGGATCAGAGATACAACCTGAGGACGGAATGGTTCATATTGCGTTGCAACTATCTGACGAAGCAATGATCAGTCAGGAAGAAAATGCGGGAGCTTCAGAACTTAAGGTCATACATGTGCATGATGGTGATGCGAATGAGCTTGAAAGTGAGGAAAGCAGGGAAGACTCTGATATAGAGATTCCTTCTGATATAGATGAAGAAGCTCTTGTTACGGAGGATATGATCGATCCTGAGACAATGACCATGAAAGAGGGAGTATCAGTTCCTGTTATGGTTAATGCCGGAGTTAGTGACAAGGAGTATTATCAGAGTACTACATTGGATTTTGATACGGAGTCATTTTCAGAATTTGTGGTAGTTAACCTTTCAAATTATCCATATGAAGCAAACATGACTGTTAGCGGCAATGAAACAGTAATTGATCTTTCTAATATGAGAGATGATCTTGTTGCTGATTTTTATGGGGTTGTGCAGGGAGCATTAGGAAAGGCCTGGGGAAAAACCAAGACTGATTTATCAAAGTATTATCGGATTATTATTCCGGCGGGTACATACTACTTAAAAAGGAACGAGGTCGATGATCCGTCTCCACTTAAAGTAGGTAATAATACAACTATTCAGATGGATGGAGTGACAATAATCAATCAGCAGGATGACCTGATGCTGACAACCCGCAAGCCAGAAGGAACAAGGAAAGGAAAGTTTGATGACTATCACAATATAGTCATATCCGGCGGCTGCTGGGACGCTAACGGTTTTTCAACTACACATTCTATGATTAAACTTGCTCATATGACAGGGCTTGAGCTCAGGAATGTGACAATCACCGGAGGGGCGTCTCCACATATGCTTGAAATTGCTGCATGTAAGGATGTTAAAGTTACAGGCTGTACCTTTAAGGATACCAGACATGGAGGTAACGAGCTTGAGGCGTTCCAGATAGATGTACAGCAGGAAGGTATGATGACTTATGTTCAAGATCCTGCCAATGATGATTATCCCTGCAAAAATGTAGAGGTTTCAAACTGCACATTTTCAAACCTGTACAGAGGCTTTGGAAGCCATGGAGCTATAGCAGGTCCTTTTTACTACAGCAATATCAATGTTCAGAATTGCCGGTTTGATAATATTATAAATACGGCTATTATGTGCACGATGTGGAAGAATTCTCAGATTTCCGGCAATGTGTTGACTAATGTCGGAAGAGGTATTGATACCACGACATATCCCTGGTATACGAGGTATCCCACCGAGGTGGATGATAAGCCTAAAAGTCTTTCATATACAGCAAATCTGATTATATCCGGCAACAGCATATCACTTGGCGGAGCAGACAGGGATAGCGGAACCTGGGCAGGAATTTTGCTTTCAGGATATTATAGTGCTACGGAAACAGACGATTATCCTTCGGGATTATATCCCGTAAGTGGCTTTACGGTTAGCGGTAACACCATATCAGGATATAAGGATTGGGGGAGCTATAAACAGGATGATGTATATGCGGATATTTATACTCTCTATGCAAAAGGAGCAAATATCAGTAATAATACGTTGACAGATAGCTGCTACGGAATACTTGTAAAAGGTAGCGGTGAAGTTTCATCCCTTAATTCGAATCATTTTGGAGCAGAGAAATACGCCAACATAGCAGTAAAAAATGGCGGCGCTGTGCAGGATATGTCAAGCAATGTTCTAACTATGGACTGTCCTTTCGGATTATATGTTGATGATGAGTCCAGCTGCAACGGAACAAGCGAAGTAGCTGCTTATAATATGGGAGTTGGGGAAACTGTAAGTACAAGGACCAGCAAGTTTTCACTTTTTACTTATGATCTTATTGACAAAACCGCAGGAACTTATAAATCCAATAAAAAGGCTGTGGCAAAAGCGACAAAAGCAGGAAAGGTCAAGGGAATAAAGAAAGGGAAAACACAGATAACAGCCTCGTGGGAAAGAGGCGGTGGAACAGTTTACCTGAACTTTACAGCAAATGTAAAGAAAGCACCGACTAAGATAAAGGTTCCTAAGAAAAAGACAGTAAGAAAAGGAACTACTTATCAGCTTAAGCCAAAAACAAATAAGGGCGCTTTTTGCAATAAATATAAATATAAGAGTAGCAATAAGAAAGTAGCCAAAGTTTCCTCCACCGGTGTTGTAACCGGTAGAAAAAAAGGTGTGGCGACAATAACGGTTACAAGCTACAATGGGGTATCTACCACAATACAGATAAAAGTTAAGTAAAAAGTTTTTTTGGGAGCATTATAGTGAGTTTGCTAATGATGATTTTGGCATTAATAGTGATGTCAGGTATATCAATATTGTTCGTAAAAGTCATGAGACTTCAAATGATGGAGGGTATGGCTTTTTCAGCTATGACAATAGTAGGTGTTATGTATGCGGGTGGACTGTTAGCCATGTTTGACCTGGCAGTTATTATACTTGTGTTTTTGGGAGTGCTTGGGCTTTTATGCATCTGCGTTGATAGAAAACTGATAAAATCATTTGATTTTGCCTATGTAACGCTTATTGGGGTGGCTTTATTCAGCATTGCGCTATATCGGCATGACTTTATCCAACATATTGATGAACTCCATCAGTGGGCACTTGCTGTAAAGTGGATGCTGAAGGAGGGAAAACTTACAAATTCAGCAGGATTCATTGGAGATAACCATCAATATATAGGGACAAGCTTATTTTATTTGTTTTTTCAGAAAATAATAGGTTACAACGAGGCATACATGTATGTAACATCCGCGCTGCTTTCATTTATAGGTTTTTTGCTTCCACTTTCAAGAGTAAAAGACAACAGGAGATGGCTTTTTGTTATATATATAGCCTTTTTGTATGTATCGGTATATCCGCTTTACAGATATGGATTTAAGAGTCTGTATGTGGATTTGGCTCCTATGGCATGGACTTTGGGAATATGCCTTTATTGGCTAATGCGCGACAGACAAAAGAAGATAGTCAATTCTATCCTGGTTGTTGGATGCATGATAATGATTTTTGCATTTAAGATATATGTAGGGCTACTACTTGATCTGTTTGTGATAATGATTCTGGTGTATGACTGGTATATTGTAAAGAGAAGAGAGTGGAGCTCTGAAAAAAACAGTAAAACGTTGTTGCTGTGCGGCGGAGTATTGCTGCTAATGGCTGTTCTTGTGGTTGCCGTTACCGGAATATATATCAGTCAAAAAATAGCCAGAGGATATCTTACCTGGCAGTTAGTTCAAAAGACCACAGTGAAATATTTTTTCTGCTTTATATTTGAACCAATAAATGGCAGAGCAGTGATCTCGATAAGCCCGGTATGGGTATTTGCATTGGCAATGCTTGCACAAATTTTTAGTAAGCTCCTGCTGAGTGATACTCATAAAAGAGATAACGATCTTCTTGTCAGTGTAAGTATTCTTTTTGCATGCGGATACCTGTTTGCGCTGTGGTTTGCATATCTGTTCATTTTTAATGCAGCTGAAACTGCTGAAGTGTTTGGTGCGCCGAGATATTTTTCAATAATGGTTACTATGCTATTTTACTTCTCAATCACCAGATTAGTATTTATGACACAAAAAAAGAGTATAGGAAGTTGTAAATCAAGAGAGATCAGTATTCAGGCAATTATTCTTGCAGCATTTCTTGTATTATTTACATTTGGAGTTGATGAGAGGTTTATAGCAGATTCATCTACGTTTTGTGAATCTAAAATCAGCTCCTATAAGGTAATCAAACGAACCAGAGAACAGATAGGCAGAATACAGAATGTTATAGACAAAAACGACAGGGTATTCATGGTTAATCAGGGGGCGGATCTTAGTACTCTTAGTAATAAAGCCCAGTTCCCTCAAAATATTGCATTATATTATTTTGAAGACAGAGTAAATAACTGCTTATTTGAGCCCTGGAAATTCGTTGAAGATGGTTGTTATGTTGCGCTTCAACAGACAGATCTTTTCACCATGGAACATTTATCCGATTTTCTTGTAAATGGTGGTTATAGTTATTTGTGGGTATACTCGACCGATGACTATTTTTCGGAAGAGGCTGCTCGATTATTTAATTATGATGAAGATATTATTGACGGAAGCTTATACAAAATAATGCAGAAAGAGGACGGATCCCTGACACTCGAGTATGTTGGAATTTAAACAAATATAAATAAAACCCTTGGCAGAGATGAAACATAAAAACTGTACCAAGGGTATTTTAATTACATGTAAAAATTATTTTGAGATGGTGTGTTTTACCCACAAACAATGATTCCAATGATCAGCCCTAAAATCGCACCCATCATTACTTGAAAAGGTGAGTGCCCTACAAATTCCTTGAGCTGTATTTCCGGGGGCTGTTTACCCATTTCGCTGAAATATTCCATGATATTGTTTATGGCTACTGCCTGCTTGCCTGTTTCTCTTCTTACGCCCATGGCGTCATGCATGACGATAATCGCAAAGACAAAAGCTACAGCAAAGATTGGACTTCCAACACCGCAGTCATATGCTACGGCAGTCACCATTGACATGACAGTGGCTGAATGAGAGCTTGGCATTCCACCGTCACCAATGAGGCGCTCAAATACAAATTCCTTGTTCACTATCACGTATATTATGGTTTTTAAAATCTGAGCTGACAGCCATCCGAAAAAGGCTGCTTTTAATATATTATTTCCTGTAAATTCATATATAAACGTATTCATTGCTTTGTTACTCCCGGTATAGTACTGCGTCTGTAAAAAATTGCGACACATCGTCTATTATAACACAGTCTTAATCGTATATGTTGAAGGGTACATGCATTGAATGTTGATTGAATGTTGATTGAATGTTGCCCCCCTTGCTGAAGGCACCTGGAAGGGTAGATCCCCTTGCTGAAGGCAATTGGAAGGGTAAATCCCCTTGCTGAAGGCACCTGGAAGGGTAAATCCCCTTGCTGAAGGCAACTGGAATGTGTAAATCCCCTTGCTGAAGGCACCTGGAATGTGTAAATCCCCTTGCTGAAGGCACCTGGAAGGGTAAATCCCCTTGCTGAAGGCAACTGGAAGGGTAGATCCCTTTGCTGTGAGCACAGCAAGGTATGTACGATAACGATGACTTCTTGAACGCAAATCGGAAAAAGCGTTCAAGAATCATGCGTTTAAAAGCGTCATAAGGAATAAATGACATCAGGGCTCCTCCCATAAATGGGTTCCTCCTCATGTCGTATTAACGCAAGCGGTATCCTTTATGACAAAGCCTGCAGGACACGCTCCCCCGCTATGTGAGGACCTGGCATACAGAGAGGTGATGTTTTTCCACTACATTTGCGAAGGTCAGGATTCTTGCTCCTTCGTCTGACTGGCATTCGTGGAAACCCCGAAAAATGCGGTCATGGCAGAACAGCTCCATTTATATACAGTTTTCTGCTACCATCCACTATTTTCCTGATGGTAGCAGAATCCTGACAGCCAATCGTTCTGCTACCGTCCACTATTTTCCTGATAGTAGCAGAATCCTGAGTGCCAATCGTTCTGCTACCGTCCACAATTTTCCCGATAGTAGCAGAATCCTGAGTGCCAATCGTTCTGCTACCGTCCACAATTTTCCCGATAGTAGCAGAATCCTTAGTGCCAATCCTTCTGCCACCATCCACAATTTTCCCGATAGTAGCAGAATCCTTAGTGCCAATCGTTCTGCTACTGTCCACAATTTTCCCGATAGTAGCAGAATCCTTAGTGCCAATCGTTCTGCTACCATCCACAATTTTCCTGATGGTAGCAGAATCCTGAGTGCTAATCTTTCTGCCACCATCCACAATTTTCCTGATAGTAGCAGAATCCTGAGTGCCAATCTTTCTGCCACCATCCACTATTTTCCTGATAGTAGCAGAATCCTTAGTGCCAATCTTTCTGCCACCATCCACAATTTTCCCGATAGTGGCAGAATCCTGACAGCCAATCGTTCTGCTACCGTCCACAATTTTCCCGATAGTAGCAGAATCCTGAGTGCCAATCGTTCTGCTACTGTCCACTATTTTCCTGATAGTAGCAGAAAAATGTTCACCCAGTCGAGTTATTATAAACAGCTGCATCTAATATTTTTTCAAGCAGCGTCAATACCAAGCCTTATCAACACAAACTCATATCAATAGCAAAATCATAATACCGCGAGCCTTTAAGCCCAGGGCCACACCAACTCGGCTACCATATCAATCCAGCTGCCATATCAATTTTTATGACTTCCTGAACGCAAATCGGAAAATGAGTTCAAGAATCCAGCGCTTAAAAGCGTCATAAGGAATAAATGACATCAGGGCTCATCCCATAAATGGGTTCCTCCTCATGTCGTATTACCGCAAGCGGTATCCTCCCCACTTTATGACAAAGTCCGCAGGACGCTCCTTGCTTTGCGAAGATCTGGTCCAGTACAAATATTGAATTTCTGAGGAAATTCAATAATCATATATTAAGAAAAACTCGACTAGCGTTCAGAGAGGTATTATAATAAATTAGCTAAAGATTTTGACCGGTTTGTTGGTTTTACTCGCTCAGCGTTCCGGTCTACTGCCTTTGGGGCATGAGTTGTATGAAAAATGGTTACGGGATTTAAAAAGATAAAAGATAGAATAAGTACAGAAAGTAAAAAGCCGACTATTAGAACCGCGTTAATAGCGGCTTTTTTTGCTGCCCTTTTGTTTATGCTGCTTTGCCTGGTGCTTCGTATAACACCCTTTGGTGACAGGACCTTTATGTACGAAGACATGAAGGAGCAGTATGTTGATTTCTTTTCCTACTACAGCAATGTATGGCATGGGAAGGATGGCTTTTTGCACTCTGAAAACTGCGGCCTTGGTGCGGATATGCTGGGAATATGGGCATATTATCTGACCAGTCCGTTTCTTTTGATGTTCGTATTTATTCCAGAAAAACATTATGCTGTGGCGGTTACTTTCCTTATTATGGTGAAAATTGCGGCAACTGCCGGGACTACCTCTCTGTTCTTTTCATATGTCCGGAGACGTCTTGCAACAGCAACTGATATTAGTGGCGAAAGTAGAGAAAATATCGACGCCGGAAATAAATCCACTAGAGTAAGAACCTATACAAAATCTGACGACTTTCTTTGCCTGTGCTCTAACGTTATGGCATCCATGGCATTTGCATATAGTGGTTGGATGATAGCCAACATGACCAATATCATGTGGCTTGATGCAGTCATCATGATGCCTGTTGTGCTGATAGGTTTCTTCAAAATGATGCGTGGTGAAAAGAGAGGGCGTTCGATTTATATTGTGTCCGTTATGATCATGGTTGTAATGAACTATTACATTGCAGCAATGATACTGATGTTTTTAGGGATTTTTGCACTTCTTTTGGTTATGTTTTCTTTTACTGAGTGGTTTACAGAGAGACTGCAAAGTGGCTTAGCAAATAGTGGTTTAAATGTACTGGTAAATAGTGGCTTAAATGTAGCGTCAAATAGTGGTTTGAATGTACTGGTAAATAGTGGCTTAAATGTAGCGGCAAATGGTGGTTTGAATGCACAGGCAAATGGTGGATTAAATGTAGCGTCAAATAGTGGTTTAAATGCACAGGCAAATGGTGGTTTAAATGTAGCGGCAAACGGTGGCTTAAATGTAACGGCAAATGGTGGCTTAAATGTACAGGAAAATAGGCTGGCTGAAGAACATCATATAAATGCACAGATGGAGAATAATAAGACCTGGAGCATAAATAAAAAGGAAAAGGCACAGACCGGGAAAACTTGCGCTTTATATAAATTTGCGCAGTTTGTGACGGCTACGATAGCGAGCCTAGTTCTTGATGTATGGTTTTTAGCGCCTACTGCGATGTCACTTATGGGGAGTAACAAGGATCACTCCCAAAAGATAGGAGATGTTGCTACAAATATACTTCCTTCATCTGAGGCGGTTGGGCAGTACATTTCACCGCTGTCAGTGATACCGAAGCTGTTTACAATGAGCTACGATTCCCTGGAGATCATGGCCGGTAAACCCAACATATATTTTGGGGCGGTGCTCATAATACCGGTTATATTGCTCTTTTTTAATAAAAAGATAGCTCCGAAATTCAAGTGGCTTATGGCAGCATTCACAGTGATAATCATGATGTTTTTCTGTATCAAACCACTTAATACCCTGGCCCATGGAGGAACAGAGGCATATGGATATCTCTACAGATATTCCTTCATATTTTCATTTGTATGCATTACTCTTGCCTATGTTTGCCTTATGAAACTTGACGGCATCAGTAGGAGAGCTGTTCTTCTGTCGGGAGGTATTGGTGGTATTCTCTTTGTCCTTGCTTTTTGTAGTAAGACGGAATTTATGGGGACAAAGGCATGGATCCTGAACGGAGCTTTGTTTGCTATGGCTTTCTTCATACTGTGGCTGCTTGCGAAGGATGAGGATAGCTCTTTTAGTTGGGATTCTGGTAAAAATGAAGATAGCTCATCCTGCCGAAATTTTGGTAAAAATGGAGATAACTCATCCTGCCGAAATTTTGGTAAAAATGAAGATAGCTCATCCTGCCGAAATTTTAGTAAAAATGAGGATAGCTCATCCTGTCGGTATTTTGGAAAAAATGAGGATAACTCATTTTGCCGGAAATTAGATAAATGCGAGGATGCACATAATAATGTAAATCAGCAAGAGATAGAAGAGGGTATTGGATTAATAAAAAAGAATCTTTTGCCTAAAGAAAGTGCCATTTTTGTCTTGGCAGGCATTGTTCTTGTGATTGATATATCGTTGAATTTTATTTGTATATACAGACAGTCCTCTATGAATGCTGAGACGGTCTCAGGCTATATGGCAAAATGCGAAGAGATAGAAACCGGGCTGCAAGCGCTTAATAAACTGATCGAGGAAGAACAGATAGCATCGGAAAAACTGATCGAGAAAGAACAGCCAGCAACGGAAGAGCAGATTAAGGAAGAGCGAATTGAGGAAGAGCAGATTGAGGAAGAACAGTTAGTAACAGAAGAACTGCCTGAGGAAGATCGGGCAGTAACAGAAGAGCGGATTGAACAGATTGAGGAAGGGCAGTTAGTAACGGAAGAGCAGACTGAGGAAGAACAGCCAGTTGCGGAAAACTCGGGGGCAAGTTTTTCAGATAAAAAAGGTATAAGAAATCTGGGAACAGAACAAATTAGATATTATCCTGAGAACTTCGGAGAAAAATCCTTTGGATACAGGATAGAATCATTAAATCCAAGAACTCCCAACGATTCATTACACTTTGGATATCCGGGAACAACTACCTACAACAGCCTTTTAAAAGTGCAGAATCGTCTTTTTATGTATGAGTTGGGATTTAATGACAACGGACTTTATACGATGTATGATGCAAACAATACTAAATGTGCGGACGCCATTCTTGGAATAAAATATGTTATTGGCGAAGACAGCAAAAATATTGATGGCTATATTACCGAGAATCTGTATGTCCTTCCGGCATCATATACTTCAGAAGAGAAAATACCGGAGCTGTTGAAGCTGATATCAGATGCGGAGAATCCTTTTGATGCACAGGAAATTCTGTGGAATAAGTTTACCGGTAGGAATGATGAAGTGTTTGAAGAGGCGATTTGTGAGAGAGCTAAGGAAGCAAACGTCTGCCAAGATGCTGAATCCGCGACAGGATCTGAGAATAGATGCCCAGCAGGAGCTGAATCAGGGTCTGAGAATGGGTGTGCGGCAGAAACTGAACCAGGGTCTGGGAATGGATGCCCAGCAGGAGCTGAATCAGGGTCTGAGAATGGATGCCTGGCAGGAGCTGAATCAGGGTCTGAGAATGGGTGTGTGGCAGAAACTGAATCAGGATCTGAAGCAGGGAATGTAGTGCTTAAGTATGTGATCCACCCTTCTTCCGATGGTGAATTATATTTCTATATGAAGCGCGATAAAGACATCGACAGATCTCTTGCTATT
This sequence comes from Butyrivibrio sp. NATIVEDY162, assembly GCF_045999815.1. GTDB lineage: Bacteria > Bacillota > Clostridia > Lachnospirales > Lachnospiraceae > Butyrivibrio. The sequence continues at coordinate 1,716,689 of NZ_CP172573.1, read as the reverse complement.
TTTATAGAAGATACGTTTATAAGTGGCTATGGCAATGCATCCTGTCAGAAAGTGTTGGATCTTGGATACTTCAAGGCAGGAGATGAAGTTGAACTTTCTATAGAAGATTATGATGGATTGGGCGAACTTCCCTCTGAGCCTGTTGTTGTGACCGAGAATGTTGATAAGCTGAAAATTGAATAATGAATCACGTTCACAGTTTGGACAATTTTCTAAAAAAAAAATAAATTTTTTTTCAAAATAGGGGTTAAGTTTTCTAAAGTGTTGTCCGATATTATTATCGGTGGGGAAGAAATGACACAACACCTTGGGTTTTCGTAGTTAGTACTACAAGATAAGGTATGAAAGGATGCTTATCCACAAGATAGAGTCATCCGGAATGTATTTAGAGGAAGAGTTTTAAATCAATTGATTTTTTTTCGTAAAACCTCTAAAGTAATTAGAAAATACGCCGATACATGTAGTAGAACTAAAGAAATTCTCCAAGGAAGGAGGAAACGATATGCGTATAGAAGCTTACAGCCAGATTCAACAAGTTTATGGCACTAGCAAAGTGAATAAGACCGCTAAGACTCAGAAAACAAATAATGTTTCTGATACTCTGAAGATTTCTTCAATTGGTAAGGATATTCAGGTTGCTAAGCAGGCTGTGAAAGAGGCTCCGGATGTCAGGGAGGACGTTACGGCACCTATAAAGAGTGCAATTAAGAACGGAACGTATGACGTTAGCGGAGAGGATTTTGCAGAGAAGCTCCTCGCTAGACTCAGCGAATCATTATAAGGCTAATCTTATATGAAAATGATATATAGAAACTATTAGAGCCGGCTTAATCGAACGGTTTAAGCTCCGATGGACATTAGGCAGGCTCTATAACTTTGCCCTTTTTTAGGACATTCACTTGGCGAGGTAGTTTCGAGCCTAGTGAATGTGCTAGTTCTGGCGAACGAAGTGAGAGCAGAACTTCATCAGATAACGCTTGGCGAGGTAGTTTCGAGCCGGTGAAGTTACAAGTTCTGACGAAGGAAGTGAGAGCAGAACTTCATCAGATAACGCTTGGCGAGGTAGTTACGAGCCGGTGAAGTTACAAGCTCTGACGAAGGAAGTGAGAGCAGATTTTACGTTAGAGGATATGGGCGAGGTAGTTTCGAAGCTAGGAGGACAGCAGCATGGCAAGCTTATTACAGAATCTTGTAGATGTTCTCGACAGAGAATGTGCTTTATATGAGAGACTTCTTGATTTGTCAGGGAAAAAGACTCCTGTCATTGTTGAGAGGGATTTGAAAAAACTTGCTAAGATCACAGAGGATGAGCAGGCAGTTGTCTCACTGATTTCAGCTGTTGATAAGGAACGAGAAGCTGTGATGGACAGTATTGCTGAGGTCATAGGTGAAAAGGGCAATGATTTAAAACTGACAGATCTTGTCAGGATGCTGAATTCAAGACCAAATGAGCAGAGAAACCTCGCAATTCAGAGAGATAAGCTAAAGGCAGTATCATCAAATGTCCAAAGGGTAAATGATCAGAATCAGATTCTTTTGCAAAGTTCCCTTGAGATGGTGCAGTATGAGATGAACATCATTCAGTCAGCACGCCGTGCTCCGGAGACAGCTAATTATACAAGATTTGCTGGAACCAGAGGCGACCTTATTGGTGTTGCACCTATGGGACGGTTTGATGCTAAGCAGTAATTATTGTTTTCTTCCGGACTGTACAAGGCAATAGATCATTTAAGATAGATTTTATCTACAACTTTAATACGTTTATTAAAAGAATGAATGTGGCCCCCTTATTATTAGGAATGGCTGTATTTGTTCTTTTTTTGTGTTTTATTTACTTTTTTATTTATGCTTTCATATTTCTGATTTTATCTATACATTTCTGTTGTTGCTTCGATCTATACATTTCTGTTACAACTGCTTCTATCTACAACATTTCTATTTCTGCTTTTATTTGCACTATTGTTTACGCATTTCTATTTCTGCTGGTTCATCCAATTTTGCAAAACATGATAATAAAGACTACTGCTTGCCCTGCAGTTTTCATCCAGAAAGGTGATTATGCCAATGTGGTATGAACTTATTTTTTGAATAGTTCATACCATATTGTTAATTATTGTTATTCTGGATGAATTATTCCTAAAACTAGTAATTTTTATATAGGTCAAAATTCATACGCTTAGAGACTTTTGCATATTTTGGATGAATATGGTGCTGATAGCGATGGTACTAAATAAGCTAAAAGCTCGAGATAGTATGAATTATTATACAAACATGTTCATCCAGAAAAAGCAGAAACCTAAAAAAGGATGAACATGCCATCCAGCGCGTGAACTAAAAGACAGAATCCATTCATCCAGAAAAGGCAGAAACCTAAAAAGGATGAACATGCCATTCAGCGCGTGAACTGAAAGGTAGAATCTATTCATCCAGAAAAAGCAGAGACCATAAAAAAGTATGAACCGCTGTAAAAGCATTCATCCAAGATAAAACAACATTTAGAAAGTGGATGAATATCTACATTTTTTTGCTATGAATATAAGATAAAACCCAAAGTTGCCGATACATTATATGAATAATAATTCCTGATCAAGAAATTGCAAGCCTTACTAAGGACACAATGTAAAAGACACAGGCATCAATACAACAGTAAAACAGTAAAACCGAAAAAAGAGACATAAATAAACCAACAAAACCAAAGAAACAGAGACACAAATAAAACCAACAAAACCAAAGAACCAAAGACATAAATAAAACACCAAAACCAAAAAACCAAAGACATAAATAAAACACCAAAACCAAAAAAACCAAGGACACAAATAAAACCACCAAAACCGAAAAACACAGGCACCAAGAGAATAAAAACAGCCACAATAACGAGGTAGATACATGGCATCTTTAATGGGTAGCTTATATATTGGAGCATCTGGTCTTCAGACATCACAGAGCGCACTGAACACCACAGCTCACAATATGTCTAACATAGACACGGAAGGTTATACTAGACAGCAGGTTTCACAGGGCACTCGCCCTTATATCACCACTGAAAAGGATTTCAGAATAATTTCCTGGAAACAGACAGGTCTCGGAGTTGTTTACAATAACTGTAAACAGGTCAGAAGCCTTTTTCTTGACCAAAGCTACAGGCAGGAGACAGGTAGAGAATCTTTCTATGATGTGTCTGTGACAACCCTGGAAGAGATCGAGGATCAGCTTCAGGAGATGAACGGAATTGAGTTCGCGGATTCCATGAAGGATCTGTGGGTAGCTGTTCAGGAAATGAGTAAGAATCCTACTTCTGCTGTCAATCAGAGCACACTTGTGACAAGAGCAAATGAGTTCCTCACAAGAGCCAAGAGCGTCTATGAAGGATTTACAAATTATCAGGACAACATGGACCTCAAGGTAGCAAGTCTTGTTGAAGAGATAAATGGCATTGGCGACAGAATAAAAGAGCTTAACCTCGAGATAGTGAAAATAGAATCAGGACACCAGGAACATGCAAATGACCTTCGTGATGAGAGAAATCTTCTTTTGGATCAACTGGGAGAGCTTGGAAGAATCAGCTACTACGAGGACGTTTTCGGAAATGTTCTGGTACAGTTTGAAGGTTCCCAGTTCGTTACTACCGACCATGTAAATCACATGGCATGTGACAACATACTTCCTGCAGATAAAGGCGGAAGCGCAGTTGGTTTTAACACTCCTTATTGGGAGTATGCAGCAAAAAAAGAGTACGATGAAATAAAAGAAGAATGGGTAGTAACGGATATTAAAGGAGCAAAGGTATTTGATCTGACACAGACAGTATCAACAGCAATGAATACAGATATCGGTAAGCTCCGCTCAACACTTCTGGCAAGAGGTGACCACCACGCTAATTATCATGACATCACGGAGGATGGCACAGGTGTATACTACAACACAAACATCGCCCAGTCAGTCATCATGAACGTTGAAGCAGAATTTGATCAGATGATAAAAAATATGTGCACCGCGATAAATCAGGTATTTGAGGAAGCCGGCAGTAATCCCGTGACACTTGGTGAAGTTGAGGGAAAAACATCAGATTATGATCTTTTTAAATGCCTGGACGAAGAGGATTGCCTGAACTACGACATAGATAAGAATCACCAGGCGGGAACAGTAAGGAAAAGCTTCATGGTAACGAATATCGGAATTAATCCGATATATCTACAAGAGCCAACTGCAATGAAGTTCCTCCTTGCAGATGGAAGCGAAGATCAGGTAACTGTAGAAAAGCTTAAGACCGCTTTCACAACGGCTAAGTACATCATCAATCCTAATGTTGCAACAAAAACTGATTTCACAGGCTATTACAATATGCTGGTTTCACAGGTTGCAAACTCAGGTGAAGTTTATAAAGGAATAAGAGAAAACCAGGAGCTCACAGTTGATGCCATTACAAATGCCAGAGAGCAGATAGTTGGTGTATCAAGTGATGAGGAGCTGGAGTTCATGATAGAGTTCCAGAATGCATTCAATGCTTCGAGCAGATACATAAATGTGGTAAGCGAAATGCTCGAGCACGTAGTTACAGCTCTTGGAAGCTGAATCACTTATTGATTTAGCACTGCTCCGTATAACTAGTGTCTTGTATGGATGACAATTTGTTTAATTACTTGTCTAATTCTCAATATGTATCGTCATCTTCAATCGCCTTAGCCACCGCTACGACTCATTCAGATTCCTAGCCTATTGAGAATGATACTTCGTAATTAAATCAAAAGTCATCCAGACAAAACACTAGTGTAGTTGCTTTATATTAACTAGATTATATGCTTGCTATAATTTGAAGCTACCGTTTTTTCATCAGTTGTCGATGCCAGAATCGTGAGAGCGGAACTACCTCTTGTATAGAAAGGATTAACACCATGCCTTCAACATTTTTTGGATTAAACATAGCTGCATCAGGACTTAGGGCGGCGAACGCAGCGCTTAATACAACGGCCAATAACATAGCCAATGCCAACACTGATGAATACAGCCGTCAGAAGGTAGAGCAGAGAGCATCAGATGCACTCAGGGTTTTCACAACCTATGGATGCGCAGGTGCAGGTGTTGATACCATTGCTATCGAGAGAGTCCGTGATGAGTTCTACGATGTGAAGTACAGAACAAACGAAACGCTCCTTGGAAGAGTAGAACAGCGTAACTACTTCAATCAGCTAGCTCAGGAGTACTTTAAAGATGACGGAAATACAGGTTTCTCAAGCCTGTTTTCAAAGATGCAGGCAGCACTTCAGGATGTTATGAAAGCTTCCGGAACAACAGAAACCAAGGCAACCTTCGTATCATCACTGTCGCAGATAACTGACTATTTCAATCATATGTCAGAGTCATTAAAACAGCTCCAAAACGACATCAATCAGGAAATCAAACTGAGCTGCGATTCAATAAATTCCTTCGCTCAGCAGATCTGCTCCCTTAATGAGCAGATAAACGTCATAGAGATGCAGGGCTCAAGAGCAAACGAGCTCAGAGACCAAAGAGATGAGCTACTTGATAAACTTTCCAAAATAGTCGATATAGATGTCAAGGAAACCAAGGTTGTGGATGCAAGTAATCCCGAGAGAGAGACCGGAGCAACCAGACTTATCGTCAATGTAGCAGGAAAACAGCAGCTTCTCGATGGCTATGCCTACAGAAAACTAATCTGCATTGCCAGGGAAGCCAATGAAAATGTAAATCAGAGCGACCTTGTGGGACTCTACGATATAAAATGGGCAACTTCCAATTACAAGGAAGGTGACAACACCAGCAAGCTTGACGTATTTGATCTTGATAACAGACTGATTGGTGGAGAGCTGCAGGGACTTATCGATATGAGAGATGGAAATAACAGCTTCTTCTTTAACGGTGAAGTGCAAAATTCCATCAAAGATTCCAAGACCGGACTTACAACAGTTACCGTAAAGGTTTCAGATACTAACCTTATGGACATGTCGAAATGCACTCTCCCTGCTGCAGGAAAAATCGAAGTAGCAAGTAAAATCTATTCATATGAAGACTGGCAGTATGACGGCGGTGACACCTATACCTTCGTTCTTACCGCAGAGAGCACAAGGTCCACTACACCACCCAAATACAGAACAGCAACTGTGGGTGGAGACTTTTCATATCAGGGTATTCCGTACTATATGCAGCAGATGAACGAGTGGATAAGACGCTTTTCAGACAGAGTTAACGACATTATGTCCAAAGGCTTCACTTCCGATTCAATTGAAGGCTCCTACATACTGACGGGAACCAGCGACATGGACTCCAGCGCACAGTTTTCATTCCCGCAGCTCACTTCACTGTCCAATAACAAGGGCTATTACGAGGTGACAGCAGGCAACTTTATAGTAACAAGAGAGCTTAGAACAAACGCCGACCTTCTTGCCACCAAGATGGATATGACAGAGGGCGAGTCAGAATACAGAAACATTCAGACACTTGGAGAGTTCTTCTCAAAAGAGGACATTTTCCGAGGAGCTACAAGCGGAGAGTTCCTTGATAAGGTGCTTGGAGATGTGGCACTTAACACCAGCAACTCCGATACACTTGAAAAGACCTACACGGCACTTGAAAAAACTATCGGCAACCAGAGACTTTCAGTAATGGGCGTCGATGAGGATGAAGAAGCATCCGCACTTGTTCAGTTTGAACACAGCTACACACTTAACTCCAAGATGATCAACACCCTGTCAAAGGTTTACGACAGACTGATTCTGGAGACGGGAGTATAAGAAAGGGCTTTTAACATGAGAATTACCAACAAGATCATGAACAATAACTCACTCTACAACATCAATAACAACAAGGTTGCTGAGGACGAGGTCAACACACAGATGGCTACAGGAAAAAAGATAGCAAGACCCTCCGACGACCCCGTTATTGCTATCAGAGCTTTGCGACTTCGTTCTACGGTTTCACAGCTTGACCAGTACTATCAGAAAAATTCGAAGGATGCAAAGAGCTGGATGGATGTTACTGAGGATGCGCTTTCTACAATTACTGATGTACTGACGGATGCAATCTCGCTGGCAAACAGAGGTGCCAACAAGGATCTCACAAAGGAAGACTTAAACACCCTTGTAACTCAGCTGAGTGCCCTTTCAAAAGAATACTATTCGACCGGCAATGTGGATTATGCAGGACGTTACATTTTCACAGGGTTCCGCACAGATACAGCGCTTTCTTATGACAAGCCCACGACAGAAAATTTTACAGACATAAATGATGAGTTCAATGCTGAAAACATCAGCACATCCTATAGAACACTGAACATGCAGTATCTTGATGCAGGTAATGTACTTGATACCAACATCCCCGGAAAGTATGCGAATGAGACAAAAGAGGATGACATACGCCAGATAGACGTTGGCAGAATCAGACTCTCTTATGATAATCTCGACTACACCGTTGGCGATGAAAACAAGGCATATCTGAAATTCAGAGAAAACCTCGCACAGGAAGCTACATCCTCCATCACTAACACTGATATGACATATTTTGATATAAAATTTGTCAATGACGCGGGCGAGGAGCAGATAGCGTATGTACCACTTTCAGATATCTATTCCGTGACAGTCGGCAATTATATGTATACTGCAGAGCGCGCCAGCATTACTCACCCCGAGCGCGGTTACATAATCAACGTAACAGATACCAGAACTTTTGACATGTATCAGTTCGAAGTAAGTAAGGACGGAGTTCTCACAGACGGTGATGGCGACGGACAGTTCGACGTTCCCACAGGAATAAAAAGTGCGATAGTTTCCATGCATGATACCAGCGTATCTACTCTCGTTTTTTCAGATGGAGAAAACGAAGAGACCTCAGTTCCTCTGATCGGACCTGTAGGGCAGCAGTACAAGATCGATGTGGATAATGGATTTACCGCCACAGTAAACGGTGACGGAACCTACACGATAGAGAAGGATACAGGACAGGATGAGTATGAAAACTGGACAAAGACAGTTTTGCAGGTAACCTCCAACGGAACCATGCATTCCTCGTATAAGGAAACTTCCATTGTAATCGACACGGATCATATTCTGTATTCCACAACAACAGAAGATGAAATAGACGAAGCATACAGACAGCTTAAGGGTGAATATGCACCCAAGAGAAGTGCCTACAATTCAGGAAACCAGGGCAATGATGAGATGGCTTTTGAAGAAGCCTACAAGGAATTTGGCATGACCTATAATAACCTGGTTTACTTAAATGCCAAGACCGGTGAAGTCCTTTTGAATGATTACCTGACTGAGAAGCTTGCATCACTTCCTTTTGTAGGAAACGCAAATACGATAGATGTTGTTTATGACAAAAAGGAATGGCAGGAAGGAGATATCAGGCCTCAGAACCTCTTTGGCTGCGTTGATGCTGAAGGCGTAATCTACAACGGTGGAAGTGCACCTCATGAAATCCAGTATGACGTGGGATATGCCCAGAAGATCACCATTAACACCACTGCCAACTCAGTTTTCACAACAACCATAAAAAGAGATATATTCGACCTTGAACAGATAAAGGCCAGGATGGACATAGTTAATACTACCATGGAAACTCTGAAGGATAAGATTGCAGGCCTGACCGATGCCGACGAGATAAGAACCGTTCAGAATGAGCTTGATGCATGTAAAAAGGCATACGACTACCTCAGACAGAACATTCAGGAGGAGTTCGAGCACAAGATCACAAGCATTCAACAGGCACTTGATAAGGCAAATGTGGCAGTTACAGATAACGGTACCAGAAGTAAGAGACTTGAGCTTATAAACACAAGACTTCAGGATCAGAATACCACCTTCAAGACTCTGCAGTCCGATAATGAGGACGCTGACCTTGCCGAGACAGCTACGAATCTTGCAACAGCACAGCTCACTTACCAGGCTGCTCTTATGGCAACCGGTAAGATCAGCAAGGATTCACTGATGAATTATATTTGACGGGCATAATCTTTTCCTTGCTAAATATCGTTAATTTGCATACAATATTTATATGATATAGGTGTCAAAAGTCAAAATTGCATACATGTTTACATGTTAAGCATTTTGATACTCACATCATATATAAGTATAAATATACGTACAGGATTGCCTTCTGAATATTTGGGAACTTCGATTCTGACAAAAATCGGAATTGATTTTAAAAAGATGGGTTATTGAGCTTATTTATTTTAGCCGGAGCGTTATTGAGAATAATTTTTTTAACGGGCTTTGGCTCACATAGTAAGGTACATTTTTCATATGGAGGGGCACCAGAATGAAACTTAAGACCAGAATTTTCGGAGAGATTGAGATTGAAGATAGCAAGATCATCGAGTTTCCGAAGGGTATCATTGGTTTTCCGGACATGACTCAGTTTGCGCTGATGCATGATAAGGATAAGGAGACGAACAACATCAGGTGGCTGCAGTCGCTTGATGATCCGGTTTTTGCTATGCCGGTTATGGATCCGCTTTATGTTAAGCCGGATTTTAATCCTGTTGTTCAGGAGGATACCATCAAGGATATCCTTCCGCTGGAGGATGAGGATCTTTTGATTCTCGTAACAGTAACTGTCCCTCAGGATATTACCAAGATGACAGTTAACCTCAAGGGACCCATCGTAATTAATTCGGGAAATTGCAAGGCTTGTCAGATTATCATTGACGATGATGATTATCCTGTTAAGTACCCTATTTATGACTATCTTCAGAAGCAGAAGGAAGCAGCTCAGAGTTAAGATTTTGTGATAACTTCTGTGGGGAGTCTGGTATAAAAAAAGGAGAGAGGAAGAGCCATGTTAGCATTATCCAGAAAAAAGAACGAATCTATCATTGTCAATAATGATATAGAGATTACTATTTTAGATATAAGGGGTGACCAGGTAAAAGTGGGAATTGCCGCACCCAAAGAAGTACCGATTTACCGCAAGGAGGTCTATCTCCAGATCCAGGAGGAGAACAAGGCAGCAACCAATACCGATGGTATTTCTGCATTGGCCAATTTGCTTAAATAATGAAATGCCCGTAGCGAAGGCAGTTATAATTTATTATTAAAACTATTTAAAGGGAGTTGTTACGTTGGGGTGACAGCTCCCTATTTATATCCGGTATATAAATATTTTATTAAATAATTCTAATAAGCTAAATGTTACGCTTTTACATCCGATATAATGGATAGAGGAAACTATATGTATGTTTATGAATTTTTTTAGGCATACAGATATGAAAAAAGCGGAGAGGGATATCCGCTGTAAACATAACACAAGGAGGTGAGAGTGATGGCAATGGATGCAATCGGAAAAGTTGGTGCAGTTAGCACGACACAAATTCCCGAAGTCCAGAAGACAGAGCATGTTGTAAATTTCCCTGAAGGCGTACAGTCACAGGGACAGGAACAGGAAAAACCGGACTTTTCCCTTAATTCCACTCCTATGCCCAGCGTAGAGGTGCCGAAGAAGGAAAATCAGGAGAGTACAAATCCCAACGTGCCTACTCGTCAGGAGAGGACTGAGGAACAGATTGAGGCAGAGAACAAGCGCATTAAAAATGCTATCAGCGAGATGAACAAGAAACTCATCAGCAACTCAGAGGCAGTCTTCGGAATCCACGAGGATACAAACCGTATCACCATCAAGATCGTGGACAAGACAACAAGAGAGACTATCAAGGAGCTGCCGCCTGAAAAGACACTGGATATGATAGCAAAAGCTTGGGAACTGGCCGGACTTATGGTCGACGAAAGAGGATAAAGATCACTTTCGGAAGGCTATTTTAAGTGTGCAAGGGGTATTCTGCGCTTTTTTCAGCATAATCATTTATCGAGATTTTATCGAGCTTAGTGAGTATGCCGGTTCTGGCGAACGAAGTGAGAGCAGAACTTCAGCTGAAAATTACTTAGTGAGTATATCATTTCTGGCGAACGAAGTGAGAGCAGAACTTCAGCTGAAAATTACTTAGTGAGTATATCATTTCTGGCGAACAAAGCGAGAGCAGAACTTCAGCTGAAAAACTTAGTGAGCATACCGTTTTTCACGAACGAAGCAAGAGCAGAACTACCTTAGTAGAAAGGAGCACCATATGACCATGAGAATAACCGGACTCGCTTCCGGACTCGATACTGAGAGTATCATTACCGAGCTGACGAAGGTTGAGTCACAAAAAGTTGATAAAATAAAAAGTGATCAGAAAAAATATGACATGAAGATGGATAAATGGAAGGAACTCAACAAGAAGGTTGTGGACTTCTATAATAAGACTCTTAGTAATCTTAGATATGATTCATCTTTTATAAAGAAAACTACCAGTGTTTCTAATGATAGTGCAGTTTCTGTTGTTACCAGCGGAACAGCTATGAACAGTAATCAGAAGCTGTCTGTTGATAAGCTTGCAAGCAGTGCGTATTTGACAGGTGGGAAAATAACTTCAAATTCCGGAAGCCTTGGTTCAACCACGCCGCTTAGTTCTATAAGCTCATACTCATCAACAGCAACTGTTCATAAGGAAGCGGTTAAAGATGAGGATGGTAATGAGATTACTCCTGCAGTTACTGATGATGACTACAAGAATAAGATAAGAATCAGATTTGGCAAGGAACCACCGGAAGGAGCTACTGAGGATACACGCGAGTTTATTGATATTACTATTGATCCTGAACAGTCAATTGCAGAAGCTTTAGCTGCCTTTAAGGAAGCTAAATCATCAAGTGGTCATGGCTTAAATGCAAACTTTGATGCCGGACAGGGACGTATTTATATGACTTCAAATAAATCCGGAGAGGATGAGAACTTTTCAATCGATTTTAAAGACAGTGACATGAGAGTGGTTAAAGCCCTCGGACTTGACTACGATACCAACGAAGATGCTACTCATAAAGTTGGTGAAGATTCTCAGATTACCTTAAATGGTGCGGTTTATAAGTCAAACGACAACACCTTTGACATCAACGGACTCACAATCACCGCCAAGCAGGTAGCGTCAGATATATCGCTTACGACCACAGATGATACCAGTGGTATCTACGATATGGTTAAAAACTTCCTCAAAGAATACAATGACCTCATTGGTGAGATGCACACCTTGTACAATGCCGATGATGGAAAAGATTTTGACATTCTTACAAAAGAGCAAAAGGATGAAATGACTGAGGAAGAGATTGAAGACTGGAATAAAAAGATTGAAGACAGTCTCTTATCAAAAGATCCCACAATTTTCAGAGTTATGTCAGAGATGAAGAAAATCATGATGAACTCTTATGATTGGGGCGAAATAGACATTAATAAAGAGACAGGTAAGGAAGTACAGGTAAGGACCTCCTTCTGGTCATTCCATATCGCAACTCCCGGTTACTTTGCCGGTGAAGAGGTCGATAGAATGAAATGGCATATCTACGGCGATGAGGATGATGATCAGTACAGCGGAAAAGAGGACAAGCTAAAAGCCAAGATTGAGAAAGATCCTCAACTTGTAAGCAGATTTTTTAAAGCTATATCTTCCGAAATGTATTCAAAGCTCGGCGATCTTATGAAATCTACCGATTTTTCAAGTGCGTATACTTTATATGAAGATAAGCAGATGAAGAAGCAGGTTGATAAGTATAAGACTCAGCTGAAGGACGCACAGGACAAGCTGGGCAAGATGGAAGATAAGTATTATGACAAGTTTGCCCAGATGGAAAAAGCAATGACAAAGCTTAACGAACAGACCAATTCCCTGGCCGGAATGTTGGGAACGGGCTGATAATAAGGACATTGTCAGCTTAGCTGACGGATAATGGTTATAAGCAGACACACGGAGGTAGGTTATGCCGGTAGCAAGAAATCCTTATGCAAGACAGAGCAATATGATGAATCAGTATCAGAATACGAGGATCCAGCAGGCTAAGCCTGAGGAACTTACTCTGATGCTCTACGATGGTGCCATAAAGTTCTGTAATATTGCGATTATGGGGCTTGAGAAGGAAGACGAGAAGAAATTCACGACTTACCTTCTCAAGGTTGAAAATATAATTGATTATTTAAATAATACCCTTGATATGAAATATCCTGTGGCAAAAGATTTTGAGAATGTATATAACTATCTTATGAAGAGGCTGGTTGAGGCGGATCTTCACAGGGATGAATCACTTGAGATCATGAATGAGGTAAACAGACACATTCATACTATGAGAGATACCTGGGTTGATGCTATCAAGATAGCAAGAGGCCAACAGCCGGCGCCACAGAGCGTGCCGACAGGGGCATAAATTAAGAGTGCCTTTACTGCTTTTATGGGGATCAAATTTATGAGCAGTGAGACTTGAAGAAAGTGGGGATAAAAAAGTGACAGAATCATATCTGGACATGATGGAAGAGAGTCTCAGAGAGAAGATTACAGTCCTTGAAGACATTGTTAAGGAAAATGAGACTCAGAAAGAAATACTTGAATCTACAACGGAATTTGATGAAGAGCGCTTCGATGAAGCAATTAGTCGCAAAGGCGAACTGATCAGGCGGGTTGAGAATCTAAATGACGGATTTGAAAGCTTGTATGAGAGAGTAAAGAGGGAACTTGAAGATAATAAGGATAAGTATCGGGAAAAAATAGCGGTTTTCCAAAATCTTATCAGAGAGATTACGGGATTATCTAACTCAATAGAGGCAGGCGAAAAACGAAACAGAGCACTTGCCAAAAACTACTTTAGTTCATCCAAGGGTCAGATAAATCAAAACCGTAAATCTTCACAGGCAGCCCTTGATTACTATCTTACGATGAACAAGTCCAAGATTACACCGCCTCAGTTCTATGATACGAAGAACTAGGTGATAATGTGAACGAACTTCCCATTGTAAAGGAATATGAAAACAGAATAGTTGATATATTATCATGTGAAGATATCACAGAGTACTTTGATGAGATGCTTCAGATTGGGGCCAGGATCATAAGCGGAGCCCTCTCACCTGAAGGTAAGCATGAGCTTGCTGACAGAATCAGGAAAAGCGTCTATTTTCTTCCAAACGAAAGTACTCAGGATATGCTGCGGCATGTGGCATATCTTCATTTGATGGTCAGACTTACTGATAGCAGAGAATTTTATACAGAATTTCTTGCATATGTTGATGGTATGCGCATAGATGAGAGATACAGATTTTTCCTTCTTATGCAGGCGAGGTATCTTTCTTACCAAAAACCGTATATAATAACATTAGAATCCGATAGGTTATTTCATAAGATTTACAAGAGAAGCAGAGATTTTTACCGGGGAAGAATCGGTGACCTCGGCAGTTTCATTAAGCTGAAGGACAGGAGAGCCAATCAGACGATAATCCTGACTCAGCAGTATCTGACAGACACACATAGAGAGACACATATTACAAACCTCATCGCTCAGGAGATAATGGTTAGTATGTGTCAGAACACTTTTATTATAAATACCAACGACCTTCTGCCGGTGGCAAATGTGGTACCGCTTTTTGGAATAGAAGGTCATAACTCCATGCAGTATCTGGCTAATGCCAATAACGTTTATGTGCGTGGTTTGTCAGTTCCCTATTTTCAGTGCGATGACAGGATGCCATCCGAGGATGAGATGCATATCATCTTAAGCACCATTAGGGAAGTGAGACCGGAATATATTATAAGCTGCGGAGATCATGCAATTACAGCATCTATAGCTGCGAAAATCGTTCCTGTAATTCCGGGATATCAGATAGCACCCACCGATGATCCGCAGGTAATAAGAGAAAATCTGTTAAATTACAGAAGGATGATAGAAGAAAAGAGATTTTGGCAGATCAGATTCAGGGTTCAGGAAGCAAAGAAATAAAAGGTATTACTACATATAAAGATGTCTGATTAACGGACGTATGAGAGTTTAGGAGGGAGAAAAGAAATGAAAGTTAATACCAGAATCTTTGGCGAAGTTGACATTGAAGATGAGAAGATTATAACAATGCCCTTTGGACTTGTGGGATTCCCCGATCTTCAAAAATTTGCTCTGATTCACAATCTTGAGAAGCCGGTTGGCTCTCTGTGGTACCTGCAGTCAATGGATGATCCTGATATTGCACTTCCTGTAATTGACCCGCTTACGATTAAGCCGGATTACAATCCGCAGATAGAAGAGGCTGATGTGGAACTTTTAGAGCCACTTACCAATAAGAATCTTCTTCTTCTCGTTACGATTTCAGTACCGGAAGATATTTCTAATATGACAGCTAATCTCAATGCTCCTATTCTTATCAATACCGATACAGGGAAAGGTGCTCAGATTGAGCTGGTATGGGATAAGGAAAAATATGTAACGAAGTATCCCATTTATGAATACTTGAACAAATAACGCTACGGCATAGATTAGGCGTTTAATATGGCGCACGCTTTTTGGCGTGCGTTTTTTAACATATTAGCAGATTTGCCTATTACACTGACTATTAAGAAGATTTCATAGGTTATAAAACCAGATGTTTTTTGGGGATGGCAATTATGTTCGATTTGGACAAGTTTATAGATGAGCATGTGACCATGAGAAATGGCAGCATGTTCGAAAAAGATATCAGGGATAACGCAGATAAGCTTACACAGAAAATAGAAGGTAAAAGCGTTCTCGTTATAGGCGGCGCAGGAAGTATAGGAAGCAGCTTTGTGAAGGCTGTACTTCCATTTAAACCCTCTGAGCTTGTGATAGTGGATGTAAATGAGAATGCCCTTGCTGAGGAGACAAGAGACTTAAGGTCTACTAAAGGAATGTTTGTTCCAAATATTTACCGCTCATATCCTATGGACTATGCGTCTCCTGTATTTGCCCGTATGTTCAGAGATAACAGGGGATTTGATATAGTGGCGAATTTCTCAGCTCATAAACATGTAAGGTCTGAAAAGGATATTTATTCTATAGAAGCTCTTATAAGGAATAACGTGATAAATGCAAAAAAGCTCCTTGATCTTCTATGTGAATATCCTCCGGAGGAGTACTTCTGCGTATCTACTGACAAAGCAGCTAATCCCGTAAATATCATGGGAGCATCCAAAAGGATAATGGAGGATCTGATCTTTTCATATTCAGACAGGTTCCCTGTAAAGACAGCGAGGTTTGCCAACGTTGCATTTTCAAACGGATCGTTACCTGCAGGATTCCTTGCGAGAATAGAGAAAAAACAGCCTCTGGGAGCACCCCAGGATGTAAAAAGATACTTCGTATCTCCAAAGGAAAGCGGACAGATATGCATGCTCTCCTGTATGCTTGGTGATAATAGAGAAATCTTTTTCCCAAAGCTTGAAGAAGAGCAGATGATGAGATTTGATACGATCGCAGAAGAACTCCTTACTGAAAAGGGATACGAGGTACTATATTGCGACAGTGATGAAGAGGCTATCGAAAAAGCGGAGGAATTAAAAAAAGATCCTGATTGCAGAAAATATCCCGTGCATTTTTCCGGGTCAAATACTTCCGGAGAGAAGGCTTATGAGGAATTCTACACAGAGAGCGAGATGGTTGATAGTGATAGATTGTCAGCCTTGGGAGTAATAACTGATAAAGCTATTCCGAATAAAGGGGAAATAGTATATTTTATAAATAATATAGAAGAAACATTTGACAGAGGAGATGCTACTAAAGAAGAGATAGTTAATAGTATTAAAGAATATCTACCCAATTTTGAGCATATCGAGACAGGTAAGAGTCTTGATTCTAAAATGTGAGTTCAAGGAGGATGTATGGGACAGTTACAGGACATGGGAAAACAGGTAATTGCAAATAATGAGAAGGCAGCAGACACTATTTATCAGAGAAAGCCGGGCGGACCTGAAATGGTGGCTCCTGTGATGAAGCTTCTAGTTACATTTACAGAGCTCCTGGTTCAAAGTGGTAAGGTCAGCGCAGATAACGCTCAGCAGATGCAGGAGTGGCAGACAGACTTTTCCAGACTCGCCAAGGCCAATGAAGAGGGAGATTATATCCTTGTGGCAGACATACTTCATCATGACTTAAACAGAGAAATAGAGGCCTGGATTGCCAAATAATAGTGGTTTAACCTTTGGCGGAAAATGTTTATAAATAATTTAGAATTATTTTGCTAAAAGGGGTTAACTTTATGATAGTAAGTCCGATATAATGAATGTAGGAACTCAAAGTGTATTTGTTTTGTGGCACGGAACACAGGAAAATGCACTTGAGTATATAGTAGGATAGCAGGGAGAGAGCAGCCTAGGAACTCCGCTCACCGGATATCTGAATAAAGAAACAAATTTATATTTTAACTACGGCAAAAGGATTTGCCGCGTACACACACAAGGAGGTATATTATGGTAGTACAACACAATTTAACAGCGATGAACGCAAACAGAATGCTCGGCGTGACAACAAGTCAGCAGTCAAAGTCAGCTGAGAAACTCTCATCAGGTTATCAGATTAACCGTGCAGCAGATGATGCAGCAGGATTATCAATATCCGAAAAAATGAGAAAGCAGATCAGAGGTCTGGATCGTGCATCAACTAACGCAGATGATGGTGTAAGCGCAGTTCAGACAGCAGAAGGTGCACTTACAGAAGTACACGACATGCTTCAGAGAATGAATGAGCTTGCAGTTCAGGCTGCTAACGGAACAAACAGTACATCTGATCGTCAGTCCATTCAGGATGAGATTAATCAGCTTACAACAGAAATTGACCGTGTTGCTGAGACAACCAAGTTCAACGAGACATATTTGCTTAAGGGTGGCCAGGGCTTCAAAGATAAGTACATGGCAGCTCATGATGCAGGTCTTGAAGGAACACTTGCAGACACAGGTAAGAAGGGTGTATTCACAGCCTATATCGTATCAGATACAGACAAGACAATAGCCGGTAAGGAGTATCACCTTGGTGAAGCAAGAGATGCTATAAGTACAAGACAGGCTTCTATTACAAATACCACAGCTTCAGTTACTATCAACGGAACAACTTATACATTAGGTACTAGCTCACTTGATAGCACTACTAAAGTATTCAAGTATGGTGATAATGAATTCTCAGTTGATGAAGTAAGAGCTATGGTAGTTGATGGAGCAAAGGTTGCGGTTGCAGGCGGATCAACACGTACAGCAGTTGACTGGAAACTTGATAAGAATATCTCTGTTAATCAGGCTAGAGATAAGATGAAGGATGCTCTCCTTCAGGCTAACAAGATTGGTGTTGATGCAAAGAAGCAAGCTGACGTAGCTGTTAATGTTAATAATGGCGAAACGACAAGTGCCGGCAAGCTTTACACATTCTCTATAACAAAGCAGACAGCTCATGTTGCAAAGGATCTCGGACTTCAGCTTCATGTTGGTGCTGATGCCGATATGAGCAACAAGATCACTGTTGGAGTAGAGGTAATGAGTGCTGCCAATCTTGGTATCCAGAACCTCAACGTAGTTGATGGAACAGGTGTTGCAGCAACATATGCTATTGACGCCATCGAAGATGCTGTTAAGAAGGTATCAGAGCAGAGATCTGCACTTGGTGCTGTTCAGAACAGATTAGAGCATACCATCAAGAACGTTGACAACGTAGTAGAGAATACGACAGCAGCTGAGTCCCGTATCCGTGATACAGACATGGCTAATGAGATGGTTACCTACAGCAAGAATAATATTCTTGCACAGGCAGGTCAGTCAATGCTTGCTCAGGCTAACCAGTCCAACCAGGGCGTTCTGTCACTTCTTGGCTAATTCATTGTTTGCGAATTACTTAGAAAGTACATTAAGTACAACCATAGAAAGGGCTCTCCCGCAAGGGGGAGTCCTTTTCAAATGCCATATGGGCATGGTATAATTATCTGTATATTATAAGAAATGTATGACGATTTCGTTGGAACAATAATATACTGCGATTTTATCAGTAAGGTTTGAGCTATATACAGGGGGAGTAGGTCAAGTTGATAAAGTCAGTTGATGGCTTATTAAGGCCGGATGTAACATTAAGGGAAAAAAACTTTAATGTTTTAAAAAAACGATATGGGAAGATTCCCCATATTGATAAGGGTGAGAGCGAAAAGTACAGTGCTTCTTTATCCAAAGATAAAGGGATAGTATTTTATATTAATGATGCAATCCCTGCAGGTAGTTTGCGCCTAAACAGTCTTTATTCGCCGCGTTATGAGGCGGGGAGATGGGCTGAGAAACAAAGTGTTCCTATGAGACGTACTACTGTTGTCCTAATGGGATTTTCATCAGGAGTATATCTTGATGAACTTATAAAAAGATTTCGTTCAGATACGACTTTTTTTGTGTATGAGCCCAGTGAGTCTTTTTTTTCATTTGTCTGCGCATATGTCGATGTGACAGAGTTATTATCCAACCCCAGAGTTAATTTATATATTTCTGAGTCTGCCTGCAGCGCTATGGCAGATGATCTGTTATCAGACCTTGCAGGTTCCAGATCTGAAGCTATTAGTATAATATCTCCTTTTTATTCCAATAATGATGAATTTAATAATATATGCCATGAAGCTGAATCAGCGCTTGCCTCCAAAAAAGAATTCCAGAAAGGAAGGAGCAGACAGGTGCTAAGGTGCAGGATGTACGCCTGGAATCATATGGACAGAGCTTATGTACTGTCCGATCTTAAAGATAGTATTCCCCAAGGGGTGACAGCAGTAATTGTATCTGCAGGTCCCTCACTTGAACGTAATGGATCAGAACTCAAGAATATAAAGGGACATGCCTTTATCATATGCACAGACAGAGCTGTTAGCGTGCTTGATAAAGTGGGTATAGTTCCTGATATGATAATCAGTATGGATGCTGAAAAAAGTTCAGATTACCTGGATTATGAAGCTGCGAAAAATGCATATCTATTGTGTTCATATCAGACCAATATAGAGACTCAGAAAAAGTTTGAAGGCAGATGTATATATTTTCATGCACTTAGTTTTGAACAAAAGCTGATAGGAGATAGGGTTGGAAGAGAGGTTACAGATCATGGAGGGAATGTTGCAGGAGCTGCATTTGTAGTATGCAGAGAACTGGGAATAAGTAGGATAGTGCTGATAGGACAGGATCTTGCCTATACAGGTGGAAGGCATCACGCAGATGATATAGAGGACGGCAATCCTGACATGACGAAGAGACTTGTTGAGGGAGTAGACGGAACCAATGTTGAAACAAATGAGATGTGGATTTCATTCAGAGATTTCTTCGAGAGACAGATTGGATTATATCCTGAGATAGAAGTAATAGATGCCACCGAGGGAGGAGCAAAAATACATGGAGCAAAAGATGAGAAATTAAGTGTGATAGCAGGTGAACTTAAAAATGAAATATTTAATAGTTCAGGCATTCTTGATGGTATGCATTATGTGTTAAGCGCTGATGAGCAGAAGATGGTTAAGCAGAAGCTTCAGAACTGGATAAAAGATATTGATGAAGTAAGGGATAAAGCAATTGAGCTTGAAACAATATGCAGGAATCTAATAAATGCCTGCAAATATTCCGATATAAATGATATTAAGTATTCCAAAAAGAAGGAGAAACTTAGCGAGTTAAAGTTAAGCTTACATAGAAAAACGGTATATGGTCTTATGGAACATTTTTGGATAGAAGATATGTACAGCATTCCTGATTTAGTACTATTTATCAGAGATAATAAGGAGGCGCTTCCCGTGTTGGAGGCGGCAGAGAAGTATTATGCACAGCTTCCAAGTGATTGTGAGAGTTTAAAAGAGGAACTTGCAAAAGCAATTGATGACTGATTCTCGTTATCTAGTGATAGGAGATAAAAATGCCGGTTAATGACAATAAAGAAATAGAAAAGAATGAGGATGTGAGAGCAAAGAATTTTGAGCTCTTTAAAAAAAGATACGGTGAAACACCTGCCATTGATCCGGATGAGGAAGAGAAATATTGGATGGGTGAAGCCAATGACGGAGAAATAGTGCTTTATATCAGAAATGCCTCTCCATCAGGGGACCTCAGACTTAACAGTATATATGATCCCTCATATGAAGCGCAGAGATGGGCTGAGAAGCAGGATATTATAAACAGGAGAACCACTATAGCTCTTCTTGGGATATCCACTAGTGTTTATCTTAGAGCTCTGTATGTGAAGCTAAGGCCGGATACGACATTTTTTGTTTATGAGCCAATGGAGGGATTATTTTCATTCTTATGTGCATTTACGGATCTGTCACAGATAATAAATGATTCCAGGATAAAACTGTATATTACGGATAATCAAAAGGCAAGAATAGCTGATGAGATGATCCATGACCTTGCTACCTTCAGACCTGAGGCTAAAGGAATTATAACACCATTTTATTCAGATAATGAAAGGTTCACAAAGTTATGCAATGAGACAGAAAGCATGATGGGATCTACTCAGTGCTATCAGGCAGACAGAGGAAGGAACGCCCTCAGGTGCAGGATGTATGCCTGGAACCATATGAGGCATGCATACTTGCTTGCGGATCTAAAAAAGAGAATTCCTAAGGATATACCTGTGATAATAGTTTCAGCGGGACCATCACTTAGAAAAAATGTCGAGGTGCTTAAGAAAATAAAGGGTCATGCTTTTATTCTATCAACAGACAGAGCGCTTATGGTTCTGGATGAATATGACGTAATACCGGATGCAGTGATATCTCTGGATGCTGAGAAAAGTTCTGACTTTATGAATGTAAAGGTTGCAGAGAGCATACCTGTTATATGCTCATATCAGCTTAATATTGACAGTCAGAAGCTTTTTGATGACAGAAGGATATATTATCATGCATTATCTTATGAATATGAACTTATTGGAGAGAAGGTTGAAGCCCAGAATGGACTTGATCAGGGAGGAAATGTATCCGGAGGAGCGTTTACGGTATGTGAGTTTTTGGGAGTTACGACAATTATATTGATTGGTCAGGATCTGGCATTTTTAGATGGAAAACATCATGCAGATGGTAGAACGGACGGAACTCCGCTTGGACGTGTTAAGGAAATCAAAGGAATAAATGGTGATACAGTCATTAGTAATGACATGTGGATAGGATTTAGAGACTTTTTCGAAAGACAGATAGAAATGCATCCTGAACTCAGAGTAATTGATGCAACAGAAGGGGGAGCACTTATTGAGGGAACCGAGATAATGACGCTTGAGGAAGTTGCTCAAAAAGTGTGTACAGGTGACTACAATCTTGTAAAGATATTCGATGATCTACCCGTAGCGGAAACAGATGAGGAATATTTGGAAACAGTTAAGGTAGAAGAACAGTGGATAAAAGACCTTGATATGATAGCTAAAAACTGCGAGGAGTTGGAACAGCTATCAAGGCAGCTTCTAAATATAAGCAAATATAAGGATATAGGCGATCGTGCAGCAGAAAAGAAACTTAAGAAAATGGATAAGCTAAGGGAAGAGATATATACAACCAGAGTGAACAGTCTAATGGAGGAATTCTGGATAGAAGATCTGTATTCGATTCCTGATTACACCTTCATGGTCAGAAATAATGAAGAGGCCATTCCTGTTTTTGAGAGTGCCATGAAATTCTTTGCAAAAAATCCTGAGGATTGCAGAAGCTTAAAAAAGGAATTGCAGGAAGCCATAGACCAGGGGAAGGAAGATTATGAAAAGGATAAAGCTGCAATAACAAAAAAGTAGTGCATGGCAGGATTATGGCATGAGAGATGATTATATTAAAAATGCTGAGGCTTATGAAACAAGGTATGGAATCAAGCTTCCGGAGGAAAAGATAAGTGGATTATATGAGATAAAGAAAGCTAATAATGGAGAAGCTGTTTTATCTGTGAACATTGATGCTTCTGGGAAAAAGCTACGTTTAAACAGTATTTATAATCCTTCACATGAAGCCATGGTGTGGGCTGAGGGAAGAGAGATACCTGATAGAAGAACGACCGTTTTGTTATGTGGCTTTTCCACAGGAGTTTATTTAAAGGAACTGTTAAAGGTATATAGACCTGATACGGAATTTTATATATATGAGCCGGATGGGCTGCTGTTTTACTATCTTTGTAGTAATACAGACATTTCGGAATTGATATCGCATAGGCGAGTGCATCTGTTTATTACTGATGATCAGAAGAACCTGATGGTGGATGCAGTTTATGATGATATTATTGCCGGCAGATCAGAAGTAGTGGGTGTCATTACTCCATTTTATTCGGCAGACGAGAGATTTATGCATATCTGTAATGAAGTTGGCAGACTTAGCGTATCTCTTAGGAATTTTAAAAGACAGCGGGGAAGAGAGGCACTTAAATGCAGGATATATGCGTGGAAACATATGTGTAGTAATCATTACTTATCTGACATAGCACCATTTTTTAGGGCGGATGTTCCGGCAATTATAGTATCTGCAGGACCGTCTCTTGAGAAAAATGCAGGTAAGCTGAAACAATACAAGGGACATGCCTTTATCCTTGCTACAGACAGGTCACTTAGCACGTTGAAAAAGTATGGAATTGTGCCTGATGCTGTAATATCAGTGGATGCTATAAAAAATCCTTATTATCTAGAATATGCTTTTGAGAAAAAAATGCCTATCATATGCTCTTATCAGTTAAATATAGAGGCTCAAAAGAGAGCTGAAGGTAATCTTTTTTTCTTTGATGCTTTAAGTTATGAGAAGAAACTTTTTGGAAAAAAAGCGCATTTTGGTTCTTCGATTGATATGGGAGGTAATGTCGCCGGTGGTGCTTTTGTGGTATTAAGATTACTGGGAGTAAGGGACATCATCCTTGTAGGACAGGATTTGGCTTATTCTGAGAGTAGACATCATGCAGATGATATCGAGGACGGTATACTGGACAATGATGAATTAATACAAGTGGAGGGAGTAGATGGACGGAGCGTTACAACCAACAAAATGTGGTTAAAATATAGAGACTTCTTTGTGCGACAAATGAAGCAAAATCCTAATATCACTCTGATTGATGCTACGGAAGGTGGAGCCATGATTGAAGGCAGTATGGTGATGATACTTGATAAAGTGAAGAATGTTATACCAAATATAGAGTTCATATTTGAGGAAGACATAGGATATTTGTCGGATGGAGATTCTTTTGATTTGGCTGAAATATCATTAAGATCAAAGCTGATAATAGATGGCTGGTTGCAGGAACTTAATTATATAGGCGAAATTGCTGAAGAACTTATCAGTATATGTGACAGGCTTCTTTCGATATATAGAAGTGATAGCGAAATAGGGGAAGATACTCCTGATATAAAACATTTTAACGAGCTAAGGACACAATTGCATTCTATGGATATGAATAGACTTTTGGAAGAATTCTGGGTTGAGGATATGTATACTATTCCTCCGAGAGTGTTTATTATGAATAAGAGAGAATTGGCCATACAAACATTAAGTGAGGCGAAATCTTATTATGGTCAACTGGTAGATGATTCCATAAGCTTGCATAAGGTTTTATCTGCACCAGAGTGATTATATAGTTGTTCGAAGGGGGATAACAATATGGGGCAGCAGGAAAACTTGTTAATAAGTACGATAGTATTTCTATTAACCTCGGATGAGTTAAATATAGGTAATATGTTAGATATAGGACATGACATAACTTCCGGAAAATACGCTGATTCTGATTTACTTTATGTCAAAGGAGAAGTTGAAAAAAAAGTAGGTAATGTGATGATGGGAAGTACAACCAACCCATTACTAAGGATTGGTTATTTGCAGTTGCTTTTGCTATTGGAACAAACACCAGAGAACTTTATAAGATTTGTTGATGCTATAGGTAACGAGAAAATAGATGTATCTGAGAGGTATGGTTGCTGGGCTCAGAGCAGGGGATTGATGTTTGTTATTCCTTCACTTTATTCCAAAGAAAGTTATAAACATTATTTGGATACATATAAGGTAATAGTCGAAGAGTATTTAACTGAGCTGAATATAAATTTATCTAGAATTCCATTTAATAATAGAAACCATGAGTTGATTATTTTTATGACACAAAATTTTTTAGGAATTGCGCATGGCCCTACTAAAAGTTGCTTTTACAGGGCTAAAACACTAAAAAATCTTGAAAATAAAGAGATATTTATTTTCAATACTAATGATCTTGCTCCTTTCATGATGAGGTTACCACTTTTTTGGGAATATTATCAAAACGAAAAAGAGGAATTATCTGAGATAGATTATCTAGTTGATGGTAATACCAAAATACCATATTTTCAGGCCGAAGTAGAAGACAGACCTAATATGAATTCTATGATCGTAATATTAGAAACTATAGCTGAACTAAGGCCGGAAATGATTATTAATATCGGTGGATTTAATCCTACAGCTAGCATAGCAAATATCATGATACCCGTAGTGCTTGTAGGATTAGCACCGGGACAACTTCAATATGATGGAACGGATTATTTTACATATTCACTTGAACTTACAGATGATGTTGTGTCATATGCTGAATATTTAGGTACGTCAAAAAATGCACTAATTCCATCAGTTTTTACATCTGACCTCAAAGAACAAACTGAGCACCATACAAGGAAGGAACTTGGTCTTCCGGAAAATAAAATGATTGGATGCATCATAGGAGGAAGGTTAGATCTTGAGATAGATGCAGAGTTTATAGAATTCTTAATAGGACTTGAGGATATATTTATCGTATTCTGGGGGAAACTGGAAAAATACGAAGAAATATGCGAGAGATATCCGAAACTGAAGGACATGAGTCTATATGGGAGAATGGTTGGAGATATGCTTTCTCATTTGGAATTGTGTGATATTTATATAAATCCAAAAAGGAGAGGAGGAGGAACATCTTCTGTGGAAGCGATGTCAAAGGGGGTTGTCCCTGTAGCATTAGATTTTGGAGATGTGGCATATAACGTAGGTAAAGAATTCACCCTTGGCAGTTATGATGAGATGAGTGAAAGAATAAGAAGGTTAAAGGATGATAAGGGATATTATAGTCATATGTCTGAGAAAGCAAAAAGCAGGGCAAACTATTTATGTGATACAGCGCATAGGTTCATTGATATAGTTCATGATGTTGAAAGAAGAATGCAGGAACAAGCAGAAAAGGAATATCTTTAGACATTTGAAAAGGAGATTCTAGATAAATTAATATGGATGAAATAACAGAGGTGATTGTGTATCTGTAATACCGTTTTTGAGGCTTTGTTAATTTTTGTTTTACAGAACATTGATTCAAAATATAAATGCTATTTGTTCAAATAATCGAGGGGAAAAGATGTCAGTAGAAGAAATACTTAGATATGCATTCGAGAGATTTGATGAATATGATTATGATAATGCGGTAAAGGCGTTTATGGCGGCATATCATGCATCTTCTGACGAACAGCAGAAAAAAGATATTTTCGAGGTTATAAATGAAAATTTTATAGAACCTAACGAAGAGATTTTTAGAGAAGCTTATTATAATAATTTGTCCATTCTCTCCCAAAAAGGAAATGTTTTCATTGATAATATACCAAAATTTGAGGAACTAAGATTTGCTTTGATACCTATTTCTGAAGAGATTTTTTATGTTTGGGATAGAATTAATTTATCATTCTGTGGTTCAAAGCCTTTAGACATTACAATATTAAAAAGCAGGCCTTCAGAAAAAACATATAATTCAATACTAATAGATGGCTTTTCTGACATACGGATGATGATTAATGAGATTCAAAGAGTGGAATACGCAAATATATATATTGTTTTGAGAGATACCATAATTATTTGCGAGTTTTTTTCATTTTTTGTGGTTCCTGGTTTGTTAGATGATTTTCAACAATTGTATATTTTTGATCGACCTGAAAGTCTGATGAGTTTTCTATACGAAACAGGCAACTATATTCCTGGAATATTAAAGTTGAAAGACGCAGTTGATTATGCTGTTTTATTTGCAGATTTACATAATAGAAGAATACATGAACCCAAAAAGAATTCACCATTGCTAAGTATTGGAATACCGACTTATAACAGAGCGAAGTTCCTATGCCGATGGGTGATGAATTTGCTTGATTTATTCCTTGATGAAGAGATAGAGATAGTAATAGCTAATAATAGTACAGAAGAGAATATTGGGGATTATAA
The DNA here is from genome assembly GCF_045999815.1 of Butyrivibrio sp. NATIVEDY162. GTDB lineage: Bacteria > Bacillota > Clostridia > Lachnospirales > Lachnospiraceae > Butyrivibrio. The sequence goes on along the minus strand of NZ_CP172573.1, from coordinate 1,689,692 downwards.
CATATTAGAGAATATAGCTAAGGTAGATAGTAGATTAAACTATAAAGTATTTCCTCCAAAATCCTTTTGTTATAGCATACAGAATATCTTTTCAATGCCAAATGGCAAGTTTGCTATTTTTTCTGCTGATAAGGATGAGGTACTTGTTGAGCAAGTATATGAAGCATTGGACTTTTTATGGAAGCATGGCGATGAGGCAGGATTATTTTGTTTTGGGGCCCAAGAGTCTGATGGAATATATTATAAAGATTCTAAAGCTTGCCCGCCGGGAGTGGCAGGGATAATGATAGGGTTTGGTATGTCTAAGCTTGCAGGAATATGCTTCAATATGGATCTTTATAGGAAGGAAAAGATTCTAGAAAAGATTGGAAATAATTATTGTCAAAATGAGTACTACAAAATGTATGCACATACCGTGCATGCTGGATTTTTAGGATGGAAATATGGTTATGGGGGATATGGTGGGCTATTGATAAAATGTGGGGATGCAGAAAGATCTGAGTTCGAGAATGGAGAATATACATGGAAGTATCAATTGTTGGAAGAACGTCTTAAACAATATGATGATGAAATGTCCATAGTTATGGATATGAATCTTAGTTTTGAAGCTGTTTGTATTGTGGCATTGAACTTCCAAACAAAAATATATAATTATTTATGGGTGGCTTACTATTATCATAAAGAGTATATGGAGTCTTTACATAATTGGGAAGAATGTTGCCAGATTATTTATGAGTACTGCTTGGATTTTTGGAGAAAAATGGATGATAAGTATCATTTTGTTGATATGAGTGAGTTGTTAGAAAAAGTAAAAGACGATTATGAAGAATACTTGAAGAAAGGATATTAATATGGATAGGAAGGAAGTGTTTATTACTGCTGAGATAGGCATAAATCATAATGGTGATATTAGTATTGCTAAAAAGCTGATTGATGCTGCATGTGTTGCTGGTTGCAATGCTGTTAAATTTCAAAAGCGTACTATAGATAAAGTATATACTCAGGAATATCTGGCACAACCGCGGCAAAGCCCATGGGGAAATACGCAAAGGGCTCAAAAAGAAGGACTAGAGTTTGGAGAGCCCGAGTATGATGAGATTGACAGATATTGTAAAAGTAAAAATATAATATGGTTTGCTTCGGCTTGGGATATTGATTCGCAAAGATTTTTAAGAAAGTATAATTGCCAATACAATAAAGTTGCATCAGCTATGTTGGTAAAAGATGATCTTTTAAATGAGATTGCATCTGAAGGAAAATATACATTTATTGCAGTTGGGATGAGTACTATGGAAGAAATTGATCATGCAGTTGAAATATTTAAAAAGCATAATTGTCCGTATGAAATACTTCACTGCAATAGTACCTATCCGATGCCACTCGAGGATGCGAATTTACTAATGATTAATACTCTGAAAAATAAGTATGGTTGTGATGTTGGATATAGCGGACATGAACAGGGAATACTTGTAAGTGAGTGTGCTGTGGCTATTGGTGCAACTTCAATAGAGAGACATATAACACTTGATCGAAGTATGTATGGCTCGGATCAGGCTGCATCGATAGAACCATATGAATTATGTGAACTTGTTAAAAATATAAGGATTATTGAGAGAGTAAGAGGAGACGGAATTAAGAAACTATCTGAAGCAGAGTTACAAACCAAAAAGAAACTTAGGGGATGAATCCACATTAGGGGGCACTATGGAAAAAATAGAATTGATAGTTTTTGATATAGATGGGGTTATTACAGATGGCTCTATGATGGTGGATTCTAATGGAAAAGAACTAAAAAGGATTAATCTAAAAGATGTAGATGCGATTTATGAACTTCACAATAGAGGCTATAAGATTGCTGCTATTACAGGAGAAGATACAGAAATAGTTAAATATTTCGAAAAACGATTTCCTTGGGAGTATTTCATGAAGGGTAGTAAGACAAAAAAGGATGCTATGCTTCAAATTGAGGAAAAGACAGGTATCACGCGTGAACATATTTGCTATGTCGGCGATGGGAAGTATGATGTAGAACCGCTGTCTTATGCAGGACTTGGTCTTTGCCCTGCTAATGCGATTGATAAGGCTAAAAATGCTGCTGATATGATTTTACAAAACAATGGAGGAGAAGGTTGTATTTGGGAGCTTATCAGTATACTTGAGGAATATAACAATTATGATAGTGCACAGAATTATATTTACAGAAGAACAGCTGAACATATGAGTATTTTTAAGGCAATGTCAACTGACAAAGATTTGATGGATGCTGTTATGGCAGTTGGGAACAAAATAATCGATATATTCAAGGACAATAAGCGTCTTTTTTTGTGTGGAAATGGAGGTAGCGCAGCAGATGCACAACATATTGCTACAGAATTTGTAAGTAAATTTTATACTGAAAGAAAGGGACTTAATGCGGAGGCGCTTACCACAAACACTTCTACTATAACTGCTATTGGAAATGATTATAGCTTTGAACATATATTTGAGCGTCAATTAGAGGCTAAAGCTTCGAGTGGAGATATGGTAATAGGAATTTCTACAAGTGGTAGAAGCAAAGACGTTTTACAGGCCCTTGAATACGCATCTAAGAATGGAATAATTACAGTTCTGTTAGCTGGTGGTTATGATGTTCCAAAAACAGGATTTAATATTGATTATTCGATTAGAGTTCCTGCAAAAATAACTCCTCGTATCCAAGAAACACACATTTTTTTAGGTCACGTTATTGCTGAATATGTAGAGTGGAGAATGTTTGGACAAAATGATGATTAAATTATCCGATTATATATTTGAGTTTTTGAAAAAACATAGTATAAAGCATGCTTTTATGCTTCCAGGTGGTGGTGCTATGCATTTAGTTGACTCACTTGGCAAAAGTGGGATTAGTTATATTCCTTTTCTGCATGAACAGGGGGCAACTATAGCGGCAGAAGCTTATGCTCAACATACAAATACGCCTGCTCTTGTAGTAGTGACTTCAGGGCCGGGTGCTACAAATGCTATAACGGCAGTTACTGCGGGATTTATAGATTCTACCCCGATGATTATTATATCCGGACAAGCAAAAAGAGCCGACCTTGTAGGAGATAAGGGCGTTAGGCAGATAGGATCACAAGAAGTTCAGATAATTCCAATGGTTAAAGCTATAACAAAGTATGCAGTTCAAGTGTTAGAGCCTACAGAAATTCGATACCATTTAGAGAGAGCTTTTTATGAGGCTACAGAAGGTAGGCCGGGGCCTGTTTGGCTTGATATACCACTTGATGTACAAGGATGTCAAATTAATGAGAATAGTCTTGAAGGTTATTATCCAAACAATTCTCGTGAAGAAACGGATGAGATTAAAAAAAGTATAGATGAAATAGTTAATCTAATTATTTCTTCTGAAAAGCCTTTAATTATTGCAGGAAATGGAATTAAAATTTCCGGTGCTGAGGATAATCTTAGAGCAGTTTTGAGACTGTTAGATATACCTGTTGAGACCACTTGGAAAGCTATAGATATGTTTGGGGAGAACGAAAAGAATTATGTGGGGCACCCAGGAATAATGGGGGATAGAGGTGCCAATTTTATTGTACAAGAAGCCGACTTATTGATATCTATAGGAGCAAGGCTTGATAATAGCGTAACAGCATTCAATGAGGAACACTTTGCATATAATGCCAAGAAAATCATAATTGATATTGATAATTGTGAAATAAAAAGAATGTCTTTTATGAAAGATGTTAGTTTGTGTTGTGATGCTAATAGATTTCTGGTGTACCTTAGAGAAGCATTATTAAATAAACAGATTCAGCTTTTGATAGAAAACAAAAAAGAAGTGTTTTCAAAATGGCTGGCACATTGTAAAGATCTTAGAAGTTGTTATCCGGTAGTAACAGAGGCGCATAGGAATTGTTTAAGGTTTGTTTCTGCTTATTATTTTATAGATATTTTATGTGATTTGTTGAAAGATAACGATGTAATTGTTCCGGAAAGTTCAGGAGGTGCAGGTGAAATAACTTATCAGGCATTTAGAATTAAAAAAGGTCAGAAGATGAAGAATGCCGCTGGTCTGGGTTCAATGGGGTTTGGACTTCCCTATGCAATAGGATCTTGTATAGCAAATGATAATAGAAGAACTATTCTTATTAATGGAGATGGGGCATTTCAATTAAATATTCAAGAGCTGGAGACTCTTCATAGATTAAATTTACCGGTAAAAATATTTATTTGGTGCAACGATGGATATGCAAGTATTAGAAATATGCAGAGAAATAATTTTGAGGGACGATATGTAGGGAGCAGTGAAAGCAGTGGATGTACAATGCCGGATATTAGAGCAGTTGCAGAAGCCTATGGATTCAAGACATATGCAGTAAATAACAATTTTGAACTGAAAGAGATATTAAGCAAAATTATGAGTGATGATGAGGCTTTGCTATGTACATTGCATATGGATCCCAATGAGACATGCTCTCCACGGGTGAAGGCATATGTAGGGGAAAATGGGGAAATGAAGTCAGGATTACTTGAAAAAATGTGGCCATTACTGGATTGATTTTTTGAGGGTTTGAATATGTATATCGACTATTTAAAAAAATTGTTTCATGGTAAGAAGATATGTATTTTCCCTATGGGAATAGCGGGGAAATCTCTTTATGACAAATTGGAATCGATTGGAATAAGAACCGATTTTTTTTGTGATAACAATCCACAGAAATATGGAAGTGGCTATAAGGGATGTTTTTGCATAACTAAAAAAGAATTAGCTGCTATAAATAAAGATACAATAATTATCGTTGAGTCATTATATTACAGAGAAATAAAAAAGCAATTAACGGATGAAGGCTTTTGCAATATTGAGAGAATCTTTTTTGAGAAAATTAATGGAGAAAAGTATATTGTTCTTAATAAAGATGAATTTGACAATAAAAGGGATAGTGTATGCAAAATTCTTGCTGATACAAAGTCAGTTAAGGTATATCAAAAGGTATTAAATGCCTATGAAGATACGTCGTTAAAGGATGATTATTTCTCCGATATATATGATAAGAATCAGTACTTTGATAATGAACTCATTAAATTGATAGATGATGAGGTCTTTGTCGATCTTGGAGCCTATACAGGTGACAGCGCTGCAAAATTCATAGAAATGTCCAATGGAGTATTTGAAAAACTTCATTTATTTGAATTGGATCCGAATATATATAAAAGGTTAATGCTTAATGTTGCGGGATTATATGAAAAAACTAAGAATGGAATAATTCAATGTTATCCATATGGGGTTTCGGATGTTGATGAAGATATTGAATTTTATGCAGGGGATAGTTCATCCAAGATTATTAAAAGTATTGATAAAGGAGTAGAGACTATTACCGGAAAGGTAAAAAAACTTGACGAAATACTTAAAGGAGAAAAAGTGACATTCATTAAAGCTGATATTGAAGGAGCTGAGCTTTCAGCTTTGAATGGAGCAAAAGATATTATTTGTTCTCAAAAACCGATATTGGCTTTTTGTATTTATCATAGCATTCAGGACACGTTAGATATTCCAATTTGGATTTATGAACTCGGATTGGAGTATAAAATCTATATTAGACATTATACAGATATGTTTCTTGAGACAGTTTGTTATGCAATTCCAAAGTGGAGATAATGCTCATGTTTGAAACTATTTTTTTGAGGCTAACAGCAGGTAATTCTGATAATGAATATTATATCTATGGGTTAGGTACTACAGGTAGATTATTTGCTGATCTATGTATAAAGAGTCAGATAGAAATATGTGCAATAGTAGTGGGGAAAGGCTATAGAGATGTTGAACGATATAAAGGTATTCCAGTTATAGAATACGATAATTGCAGTATTGATGGTGTGATTTTTTATAGTGTTAAAAATATAGACTTAAAACACGAAATAAATAGAAGAAATAAGATTATCGATATAAGTTCTGTTGAATTATATCATGAACTATTAAACTGTTGGTACAAAGAATTCTTCACAGAGTATAAGGATAGGATTCTTATAAAAGATGATTTGATCATTTCGGGGAAACTAAGAATAGTTAATCCCCAAATTGTAAGTTTAGATGATTGGAATTGTTTTTTGCAGGAAGCTGGCGACATCATACTGCCAGAAGAATTTGAAAATTATGAGCGTATAGATGAAGGCGCTTATAAATATGATTGTGTAGACATTAGCAAAGGAGATGTTGTAATAGATGCAGGAGCAAATCTAGGTGTTTTTTCTGCAATAGCAGCTTGTAAAGGTGCAAAAAAATGCTATGCATTTGAACCTATGACTAAAAATTTCCAATACTTAGAGAGGCAAGCTATTGAGTATGAAAGCATTATACCGATAAAGCTTGCCTTGGATAAAGAAAGAAGAAAAACAAAGATTTCATGTAATGGATCTGAAAGCTCATTATTTATTAAAAACAGTGGACAACCTGCTGAAGAGATTGAGTGCATTACTTTAGACGAGTTTGCAGAGAATAATAAACTTAGTTCTGTTGATTTCATAAAAGCAGATATTGAAGGTGCTGAGTGTAATATGATTTTAGGGGGGGGTGGAAGTTCTAAAGAAATATAGCCCTAAGCTGGCTATTTGTACGTACCACAGACCAACAGATAAGGAAGAACTGACGGAGATTATTTTGGCTGCTAATCCAAAATATAAAATCGAATATAAATGGAAGAAATTGTTTGCTCATGTCTAAGACTTAGTGAAAAGAATAAGGATATTTTATGTATTCGATGGAGATGATGCTTATGATGAACAAATCCGAAGATCAGAAAAATAGAGAGAATAAAGGTCGAGAAAAATTACGAAAAGAAAAGCCATATGTTCTTGAAAAAATCCTCAAATATGAGGAGAAACATGCAAAAGGGGAATATACACCTATCATTGAATTTACTTATGATTTTATATGTAATATGCATTGTCCTCATTGCAGTAATTTATGTTTTGAATCAAAAGATAGAACACTTACACCTGAAGTCATAAAAAGCGTGGCTGACCAAGCAGATGCTCTTGGACTGGCTCAAATGGGCATTTCCGGTGGAGAACCTTTGTTATTTCCTGATTTGGATAAAGTAATTGAAGCTATAGACCCTAAAAGGTTTCATCTCTTTATTAGTACAAATGGTACGCTCTTAACCAAAGAAAAGGCAAATTGGCTTAAGTCAATTGGTCTTGACAAGGTTAAGATAAGTCTTGATGGAATCGATGAAAATGCTAAGTATCTTCATAGCGAAGGTCAAACAACAAGTGCTATTAAAGCTTTACAGAACGCTAAGGAGGCCAATCTTCAACCTGTTGCACAGACAGTTATTTCACATCAAAACTGCAGGACAGAAGGTACTGAGAAAATGGCTGCATTTTGTCAAGAAAATGGATACAACTTAGATGTCATGTTAGCGAAAGCGATTGGCCGTTGGGAAGGTCATGAAGAGGTTCTTATCGATGGTGAAGACATGCAACATTTGATAATGCTTCATGAAAAGTATCCGGTTTTACATTTGGATACTTTTCCAACATATGATGAGAAAGTAGGATCATGTGGAGCTGTAAAAAAAATACTGGAGATAACTAAGTATGGCGATGTAATGCCATGTGTCTTTATGCATATATCACTAGGAAATATATTTGATGAAAAGCTTAAAGATATTATTGATAGAGGATTGTCCATTAAGTATTTTCACGATAGCAGTCCTGTATGTTTATCAGGTGTAGATAGAAACTTTATTAGGAAATATATGGCTGGTTTTTATGGAAAACCATTACCTGTAAGTTACAAAGAGATATTTAAATCAAACGATTATGTATGATGTGAGGTTATATGGGGACTTTAGTTTATGGATTAAATATTGATTTTCATATATATAGGGAATGGATAGAAGAAAATTATGAAGTAACAGGATATTATGATGCAGATAAAACACGTATGCCTGAAGATAAAGGAATTAATTTGGATGTTAATCCTGAGTTAATACATACTTTTGACATGGTGTTAGTTTGTGCTGACCCTGTTAGTATTGTTGCTGATTTAAAAGAAAAGTTTGACTTTCCAATTTCTCGAATAAAAATTTTGTTTTATGAGTTACTAAAGTCAAAGCATGCAATACAACAGTTTAATGGTAGCTATTCAGAAGATGCTGTTCTGATGTTGCTAATGTTAAAAATAAGAAAACGCATTACTCAATTAAGGTATTTGGAAATTGGAACGAATGATCCGGTTAGAGCAAATAATACTTTTTCCTTTTATGAAGCCGGTGCCAGAGGTGTATTGGTAGATCCACTACCAATAGTTGGAGATTTGGTAAATATGATTCGTCCTGAAGATAGGTATATTAATGCTGCTATTTCAGAAACTAGTGGTGATGCTGTTTCTTTTTATGCATGTAAGAGTTCAACTGTAAGTAGTTTAAAGGAAGAGCATCATGAAAAGTGGAATGGAATGTCTCATAAAATAGTACACGAAAAATCATAGTTCCGCTTATTGGAATAAATGAACTGTTTGAAATGTTGGATTTTGAACCTAACATGTTATTGGTGGATGCTGAGGGTTATGACGAGGTAATAATGAGAGGTATTGATTATACTAAACATAAACCTGAAGTCATTATGGTTGAAATAGAGCATACAACTAGCACAAAAGAAGGTTTGAATGATTTTATTATCGATAAAGGATATATTTTATATACAACCATATCTGCAAATAGTATTTATGTTGATGAAAACTATAGAGAGTTATTAATTTAAATTTTATTGATGGTGAGTGATTATGATTAAGTATACTGAATTAAAAAATAATAATCGGCATAATCTCATGGATGTTTTACCATTATCTAAACCCTATACTGTGCTGATAGAACCTTCAAATTATTGTAATTTTAGGTGTATATCATGCTTTCAAAGTTTGAATGAAAGTAATTATCTTACTCAAAACAGGGGAATGATGAGCTTGGAAATGTTCATTAGTATAATTGAACAATTGAGCGAGTGGGAAGGAGATAAGATAAAGGTTCTAAAAATCAGCCTGTATGGAGAACCACTAACTAATCCGAATTTTTGTGCTATGCTTCGTATTGCTAAGGAGGCAAATATAGCAGATAGGATAGAAACAACTACTAATGCATCTCTTATTACAGAAGATATCGCTGAGCAATTGGTGAAATATGAGATAGATTACATTCGCGTGTCAATCTACGGGGGAAATCAGGAACGGTATAAAGAGGTTACAGGATGTGAAAATGTAGATATAAACAAAATAGAGGAGAATCTTAAAACCATTCAAAGAATAAAGAAAATGAATAATGCGGAAAGACCGTTTGTTAGTGCAAAGATGCTAGATACCTATTCTGATGAGAATGAACAGTTCCTCGAACGGTTTGGGCCAGTTGTAGACGAAGTATATATAGACAAGCCACATAACTGGATTGCAACAGAGGAGAAAAGTTTTATAGGAAGTCTATATAAAGAAGATCAGAGAGATGAACTAGATAAGGATTTAAAGAAGACACGTAAGCAGAGAATTGCATGTCCTATGCCATTTACAACTATTGCAATAAGAAGTAACGGAGAGGTAAGCCCGTGTTGCGTTGATTGGATTGGAGGAACAAATCTTGGTAATATCCAGATTGACACCCTTAAAAATATTTGGAATGGCGATGCAATGTATGAATTTAGAAAAATGCAGTTGGAGAATAGAAGAAAAGAAAATTCAAGCTGCAGGAATTGCGAACTTGCTGATAATGATTATTATACTCGTGACAATATAGATGGATTTCCGGTGAGTAGATTGAGATAAGATCTTGATTATTCTTAAATTTGGTATGTTAAGAAGAGAATGTAACAGTTTATACGAATATATTCCGGAGAAAATATTGTGAGGTATATGTGGGACCTTTAGGAATTATGGATTAAGGTACAATCATTTATTAACTATTATGGTATATAACTATGGAAAACGTTGTAGTTACAGGGGCTTCTGGCTTTTTAGGAAGCAATATGGTTGAGGCATTAAGTGAAGAAGGGTATAGAGTATATGCATTGATCCGCCCAGGCTCAAAGAATTCCGATAGGTTGGTAAATATTCCCAATGTAGAAACTATTGAATATGATATTAGTGATACGGATTCAAAGTTGGAGAATTTAATACCTAATAAATGCATATTTTTATTTCATTTTGCATGGGCTGGAGATTTTTATAACCTTGAGGACCAGATAAAAAACATCAATTATACATTGAATTTAGTAAGTAGTGCAAAAAAAATTGGTTGCAAAAGGCTCATTTTTGCTGGCTCTCAAGCGGAGTATGGAGTTTCTGACAGGCAATTGAATGAAGACTCCATGGTTTTACCAATTGGGGCATATGGAGTAGCAAAAGTTGCAACATGTTTTTGCAGCAGGATTAAGGCAAGAGAATTAGGTATTGAATGGATTTGGGGAAGAATCTTTAGTGTATATGGGAAAAATGATTTGGACAAACATTTGATTCCTAAGCTTATAAATTCAATTAAAGATAATAAAGTTATAGAGTTGTCCTCTTGCAGGCAGATGTGGGATTTTTTACATATTGATGATTTTACCAATGCATTTATATTATTAGCTCGAAGAGGTATTGATGGAAATATTTATAATGTAGCTGATGGAAGATATAGACACCTGAAAGATTATATCGAGGTAATAAAAGAATATACTGGAGTAGATATAGTAAAATATGGAGATGATCCAAATCCATTCGTTTCATTGAAACCGGATGTATCTAAGTTGAAAAGGGATACAGGATGGGAACCCCAAATAAACTTTGAAGATGGGATAAAGCCCTTTTTGCGTATAAGATAGTATTATGCTATTTGTAGGTGGATGAATGATAAGATGCAGATGTTGTGGGAAAACTATTAAAAGTAAAGCACTATTAGAATATCAGAATATGCCAGGTAAAGCTCAGCTTTTTCCAACGAAAGAAGAGCTTAAAGATGACAAAGGAATTAGTCTTGACATATTCATGTGTGATAATTGCGGACTTATTCAACTATCTGATGAACCTGTTTCCTATTATAAAGATGTGATCAGAGCAGCTGCTGTATCTGATGAGATGAGAGAGTTTAGGATAAAGTATTTTAAAGATTTTATTGAGAATTATAATCTTAAAGATAAAAAGATATTGGAAGTTGGTGCCGGTAGTGGAGAATTTATGTCATTCATGCAGGCAGCAGGTGGGAATGTTATTGGACTGGAACATAAACATGAATCTGTAGAGAATGCAAGAAAGAATGGCTTTATAGTAGAGGAAGGGTTCCCGGAAGGGGATAATTTCAGATTATGTAATGCACCATTCGGTGCATTTTATATTATGAATTTTTTGGAGCATATACCTGAACCGGGGGAGTTTCTTAGTGCAATCTCCAATAATCTTGAGGATGAAGCGATAGGTCTTATAGAAGTTCCAAATACAGACAAAATCATACAGGATATGATGTTTTCAGAATTCATGTTGGATCACCTCTGTTACTATACTAAGGAGACACTTACAAGATTACTTGAAATAAATGGATTTGATGTTATTGATTGCAGTATCGTGTGGCATGATTACTGTCTGTGTGCAATAGTGAAAAAGCGAAGTAAAGGTGAACTGAATTCATTTTATATAAGGCAGGAGACTATCATTAAAGAAGTTCAGAAATTTATTGAGGACAGGGTATCAAAAGGAAAAAAGGTTGCTGTATGGGGTGCCGGTCATCAGGCGCTGGCGATGCTTTCTTTGACCGGAATAGGTGACAGGATTGAATTTGTCATAGATTCTGCCAGCTTTAAACAGAATAGATATACACCGGGATCTCATTGCCTGGTTGTTGCACCATCCATATTGAATGAGCGAGAGATTGACACAATTCTGGTAATGGCAGCATCTTATTCAGATGAAGTGGCGCGTACTATTAAGGACAGATATGATAGTATCGAGGTGGGTATTTTTAGAGAGAATGGGATAGAATATGTCTGATGCCCAGTAAACATGAGATGTCAGAAAAATAGGCATAAGTACTACAGCCATCGATAATAATATCGCCTATTTGAGAAATAATAGTGTAGAATAGAAGTGTTGTTTGATCTTGCGGAGTTGCAAATACTTTTAAGATATAATGGGTGCTTGTATGAGAAAAATCGGTATCGGATATGAGAACTATAAAAAAATAATAGAAGACAATTGTTATTACGTAGATAAGACATTCCTTATAAGTGACATAGTAAAAAATGGCGGGACGGTCACTCTTTTCACTCGCCCCAGACGATTTGGCAAGACTCTTGCAATCTCTATGCTCCAGACCTTCTTTGAGAAGGAGTATGATTTTGATGGAAATCTAATAGATAAGACGCCATATTTTGAAGGGAAAAAGATAATGGGGGTAAGTGACGGCATACTGTCGATGATGGGGCAGTATCCGGTGATAAAGCTATCTCTTAAATCTGCCAAACAGAATGACTTTGAAGCTGCTTTTTATGCAATAAGAGAGGATATCGCCAGTGAATTTAACAGACACAGGTATGTTCTTGATTCTGATGTTTTATCTGAAGATATAAAGGAAAAATATATAAAGCTGATGACCGGACCAACAGAGTGGTTTAATAAATCAGACAATTATACAGTCAAGGACAGAGAAGATGCATTAAGGCGGGAAATAGGCAAATATCAGACATCGATTAAGACATTATCGGAGATACTTAGACAGTATCATGAAAAGAACGTAATAATCCTTATTGACGAATATGATGTGCCTTTAGAAAATGCATATTACAGAGGCTTTTATGATGAGATGGTTGGATTTATAAGATCCATTTTTGAATCAGCATTAAAGACAAATGATGCCCTTGAGTTTGCTGTTGTCACAGGATGCCTAAGGATAAGCAGGGAGAGTATATTTACAGGACTTAATAATCTTAAGATTAATTCCATACTTAACGATGATTTTTCAGAAGGATTCGGTTTCAATGAAGAGGAAACAATGGAAATGCTTAAAGAGTATGGAATTTATGATAAAGCGGATGAAGTCAGAAAATGGTATGACGGATATCTTTTTGGCAAATCTGAAATATATAATCCATGGAGTGTTACAAGTTATGTTGATGGCAAAGTAAACGGAAAAAGAGAAAATCCTATTCCTTATTGGAGCAATACCTCATCCAATTCTATAATCAAAGATCTCATATGGAATGCTGACGATAGTATAAAGAGTGAAATAGATACACTTATTTCAGGGGAAACCATAGAAAAGCAGATTCATGAGGATATAACCTATGGCGATATTCATGAGAGTGAGGATAATTTGTGGAATTTTCTGCTTTTTACAGGGTATCTCAAAAAGGTATCAGAGAGACAGGATGGCAGGAAAATTTTCATAACCATGATGATACCAAATGATGAAGTAGGAAGTATATACGAAGAGCATATTTCAAGATGGTTCGATGAGAGAGTAAAGAAGGCTGATGCGTCTATATTCCATAAAGCTGTTCTTGAAAAAAAGACTGAAGAAATGGAGGAATTTGTTAATAATATCCTTGCAGAAAGCATAAGCTATTACGATAGTGATGAAGCATTTTACCATGGAATCCTGCTGACACTTCTATATGGAACGCCAAACTATGCAGCTAAATCGAACAGGGAAGAAGGCAACGGAAGACCTGATATTACTCTTTATCCAAACAGACCCAAAGACCCTGCATTTATATTTGAGATTAAGATCAGAAAAAAGTTTAATGAGATGGAAGATGGTATAGAAGAAGCTTTTGACCAGATAAAGACAAAGAAATATGAAGAAGGAATACTTGATGACGGGTATGCAGGTGTTGTTTCCTTTGGAGTATGTTTTTGCAAAAAGAGTGTTGTTTTCAGATTAAAAGAATAATAGAAGGCATATGTTTTTGGACTAAATAATCGGAAAATTTATCATAGTTCTATAAGGCGAAGAAACGCATAAATACTGCGTTTCTTCGCCTTTTGTATGTGTAATTTTGATCAGAATGAAATAAAAAATCAAAAAAATTTCAAAAAAGGGGTTAAGTAAATGAAAATCGGAACGATATATAGAGTGTAAAACAAATACAAACATCGTCAAGGATGATCGATGTGGGAGCGCACTCAACTTAATAAGAAACTTTTTAATGAATTTTTTTATCAAGCATGCAGTATCTGACTATACGGATTAAAGGAGGGACTGCACCCACATGGAGGTATAATATGGTTATCCAGCATAATTTGACGGCGATGAATTCTAACAGAATGCTCAGCATTACAACAGGCCAGCAGGCAAAATCTTCTGAAAAACTTTCCTCAGGTTATAAAATAAACAGAGCAGCTGATGATGCAGCAGGACTCTCCATAAGTGAGAAGATGCGTAAGCAGATGAGAGGCTTGGACAGAGCATCAACAAATGCTGATGATGGTGTAAGCGCAGTACAGACAGCTGAAGGTGCACTCACAGAAGTACACGATATGCTTCAGAGAATGAATGAACTGGCAGTACAGGCAGCAAACGGAACAAACAGTAAGTCAGACCGTGATGCTATCCAGAACGAGATCACACAGCTTACAACTGAGATAGACAGAGTTGCAGAGACAACAAAGTTCAACGAGACCTACCTTCTTAGAGGAGGCACCGGAAACTATAATAAATATATGATGACTCATGACGCAGGTCTTGAGGGAACAATAGCAGATCTTGGAACATATGGTAAATTTACTTGCTATTTAAAATCAAGTGATGATATTAAGATAGCCGGAAAAGAGTACCATATGTATGATAAGAATACAGATACTATTGGAAAGTTACAGGCAGGTATTTCATCAGCTTTATCATCCAATTCATCTGTTGTAATAAACGGTACGACATATAGAAAAGCTATAAGTTCTTATGATAATACAACCAGTGTATTTAAGGTTGGTGACCAGGAATATACATTGGAACAGATAAAGGCTATGGTTGTAGATGGTGCTCAGGTTAGGACACCTTCAACCGGAAGTACGAGAGTAGCAGTTGATGCAAATCTAGATAAAAACATTCTGGTATCTACAGCGGCCAGAAGAATGGAAGAAGCATTAAAACAGGCAAATCTTATAGGTGTTGACAGCAATAAGGTAAATATGGTTAAGGTATCTTGCGTTAACTACCAGGGGACACCGGTATCTGGATCAACTAATGGCGAAGCAAGATTTACATTCTCAATATGCAAAGGTACAGCTAGAGTTGCTAAGGATCTTCCACTTCAGCTTCATGTAGGTTCAGATGCGGATATGACCAATAAGATTCTAATGGATGTACAGGTCATGAGTACAGCTAATCTGGGTATCCAGAATCTTACAGTAACAGACAGCTTGGGAATCTCAGCTACATACGCAATTGATGCTATAGAGGATGCGCTTAAGTTAGTATCTGAACAGAGATCAGAACTCGGTGCTATCCAAAATAGATTAGAGCATACTATCAAGAACCTGGATAACGTAGTAGAGAATACAACAGCAGCTGAATCCAGAATTCGTGATACGAATATGGCTGATGAGATGGTTACCTACAGTAAGAACAACATTCTCGCTCAGGCAGGACAGTCAATGCTGGCTCAGGCTAACCAGAGTACACAGGGTGTTATGTCACTCCTCCAGGGCTAATAACAGATCAGATAACCATAATAAAAGGATTTATATACGGGGCACTCTCCAGATGGAGGGTGCCCCTAGTAATATTATAGTTTTTTAATATTTTTATGTCGAAATATCGATTATAATAATAAATGTAGTAATATGTGTTCTATATGATTGGGGGATTATATGAAGGTTGTATTACTTGCAGGTGGTCAAGGTACGAGATTTTCAGAGGAGTCAGGCTATAAGCCTAAGCCAATGATAGAGATTGGCGGAATGCCGATTATCTGGCATATCATGAAGTATTATTCATACTATGGTTTCAACGAATTTGTAATATGTGCAGGCTATAAGCAGCATATCATAAAGAAATGGTTTGGAGATTATTTTTTATATACTTCAGACGTTACCTTTGACCTGGCAGATACTTATAGCATTGATTTTCATGATATTCATACTGAACCTTGGAAGGTTACAGTAGTTGACACTGGTCTTAATACCATGACAGGCGGCAGACTTAAGCGGGTACAGAAATATATTGGGGATAATCCGTTCATGTTGACTTATGGAGACGGAGTATGTGATGTTAACATCCATCAGCTATTAGATTTTCATAAGCAACACGGGAAGATAGCAACGCTTACGTCGGTATTATTGGATCAGGAAAAGGGCATACTTGATATTGCGGAAAACAATTCTGTCAGGGCATTCAGAGAAAAGAAGATTACTGATTCTATGCCCATAAATGCCGGGTATATGGTTCTCCAGCCTGAGGTATTCAGATTTATTGATGGTGATAGAACAGTTTTTGAAAAAGATGTATTGGAAAAACTTGCCGGCATAGGTGAACTTATGTCTTATTCACACAAAGGCTTTTGGCAATGCATGGACAACAAGAGAGAACACGATATGTTGGAAGAGATGGTGGCTAAGGGCAATGCTCCCTGGATGGTATGGGAAGGCAGCACTGCGGGGATATATGATTGATGAGGAATGAATGCAGCCACTGAGAATTAGTAACAAGAAGTGGGCATATTTGCCGTGTATGGGATGCAAAATAATCAATTCAATTTCTGTTTGCAAAATATTTAAAAATATGATAGTCTCTTTTTCGTTGTGCTAAGTCAGGCACAATTCTCAATTCTATTCAAGAAAGGCTGTGTAATTCTTACATGTGCCAATTTTCATTGAAAGAAAGACAGATAGTAAAGGAAAAGGAGACATGTATGAATGAACGAAAGCAGTAACAAAAAACAGATTGGTAACTCTAAACTTGCAGACAGCGGCGCAAAGCTGATATTTGAAAATCCCACTTTATGCTCGCAGCTGCTCCGTGATTATTCGGGAATCGAACTTTTAAAGGACATAAAACCGGAGGATATTGAGGATATAACCGAGAGGTTTATTCCGATGTTTACAGAGGAGCGCGACGCAGATGTAGTGAAGAAAGTTCATGTTCCAAACGGGAATGATATTTTTATCACCTTGATTGAGCATAAGTCCAGCGTAGATTATAATGTAATTATGCAGATTCTCAGATATATGGTGTATATTTGGGAGGATTACGAGAAACAGCAAGAGAATATAAATAAGAATATTTCAAGGACAAAGGGCTTTAAATATCCGCCGATCATACCGGTAGTTTATTACGAGGGCAAGGCAAAATGGGATGCCGCAGAAAAACTTATCGAGAGGATTGCCTTAAGCGATGTATTTCAGCAGTTTATTCCGGATTTTAAGTATCACCTGATAAATCTTGGGAGTTATGGCAGACAGGATCTTTTGAGTAAGAATAATGAACTGTCCCTTGTCATGCTGATCAACAGCATGAAGAGTGCAGAAGATTTCAAAAGCCTGGATTTTCCCGAAGGATATCTTGATAACATCCAGAAAAACTCGCCAAAAGATGTTCTTGAAACAATTGCAAGAGTAATCGCAGTAGTTCTTAGAAAGCAGAATGTTCCGGAAAATGAAATCTGGGACATGGTCGATCAGATCAAGGAGAGACGGCATATGGGATTATTTGAAGACTGGGAAGGCTTTGATGTTCAGGAAGAACGACGGATTGGAAGAGAAGAAGGAAGAGAAGAAGGAAGAAAAGAAGGCAGAGAAGAGGGCAGAGTAGAAGGAAAAGAAGAAGGCAGAGAGCGTCACCTTATTGCTCAGGTTTGTAAAAAAATAAGAAAAGGCCAGAATATAGAGACAATAGCTGATGCCCTTGAAGAGGACGAAGAGCACATCAGGAAGATTGTTAATGCAGCAGAGAAATATGCTCCTGACTATGATGTGGAGAAGATTTTGACGGAGCTCAGTTCAGCTAGCGTGCAATAATTAATGCGTCTTTATTTATATGGGGACTCTCAAGTTGGAGGGAGCAGACATGAATTCACAGGATGCAATGAAAAAACAAATCCTCGACATGGTGGCAGAATATGCTAATAAATATCATTCTGCCAAGACGGAATATCATGAGGGGGACAGAATCCCTTATGCGTCCCGTGTCTATGATGATAAGGAAATGGTGAATCTTGTAGACAGCGCGTTGGAATTCTGGCTTACAGCCGGGAGATATACAGATGAATTTGAAAAGAGGTTTGCCAAGTACATTGGAGTAAAGTTTTGCTCTCTTGTTAATTCAGGATCATCTGCCAATCTGCTTGCATTTATGGCTCTTACTTCACCGCTTCTTGGCGGGCGCATGGTAAAACGCGGGGATGAAGTTATAACTGTGGCGGCTGGATTTCCTACAACTATTGCACCTATTGTTCAATATGGTGCTGTTCCTGTTTTTATAGATGTTACAATTCCGGAATACAATATAGATGTAACAAGGCTTGAAGAGGCCTTATCTGAAAAGACCAAGGCAGTTATGATTGCTCATACCTTGGGAAATCCCTTTGATTTAAAAGCTGTTAAGGACTTTTGCGACAGGCACGGTTTATGGCTTGTGGAGGATAACTGTGATGCCCTTGGCAGTAAATACCTCATGGATGGTGAGTGGAAACTTACAGGTGCAGTGGGAAATATTGGAACTTCCAGTTTTTATCCGCCTCATCATATGACCATGGGAGAGGGCGGAGCAGTTTATACTGACAATCCGCTTCTAAACAAAATAGTTCGTTCTCTCCGCGACTGGGGCAGGGACTGTGTATGCCCTTCAGGAAAAGACAATCTGTGTGGACATAGATTTGATGGGCAATACGGAGAACTTCCTGCAGGTTATGATCATAAATATGTATACTCTCATTTTGGATATAATCTTAAAGCTACTGATCTTCAGGCGGCTATCGGGTGTGCTCAGCTTGATAAATTTCCTTCTTTTGTGGAGAGGCGAAAACATAATTTTAGTTATTTGAAAAAAATATTGATAGAAGGCGGTGCGGAAGAAAAGCTTGTTTTGCCGGCTGTATCCGATAATTCAGATCCCAGCTGGTTTGGATTTATCATGACCTGCAAGGAAGGAACATCCCGAACAAAGATTGTCAGGTATGTGGAGGATCACGGAGTACAGACCAGGATGCTTTTTGCGGGAAATATTATTAAACATCCATGTTTTGACGAGATGAGGAAAAGCGGTGAAGGCTACCGTGTGGTAGGTGAACTTACCAATACTGAGAGAATTATGAAGGACAGTTTTTGGGTGGGAGTCTATCCGGGAATGACGGATGAGAAGCTTGCGTATATGGCTAAGGTTATCCTGGAGGCGCTCCATCAATAATCTATGACTTCTTGTGGGCAATTACCTCTTTGCCCGCAAGAAGACATACCAATCTGTTTTTGTGATTTGCATAGAATCACTGTTTCTGTGAGGTGCTTATGCAATTTGAAGAGCTTAGGAATTTTTATGACAAAAGACGGGTATTTGTGACAGGGCATACCGGATTTAAGGGAAGTTGGCTGTGTTTTGTCCTTAAAATGCTGGGAGCTGATGTTTATGGGTATGGGCTTGCGCCTAATACTGATCCGGGGTTGTTCAATATATTGGAGCTGGAATCAAAATTGAATCATACACTGGGGGATATAAGGGACTTTGATGAACTTAACCGGGCTTTTACAAAGGCTGATCCCGAGGTGGTTTTTCATCTTGCTGCACAGCCTATCGTGCGTGAATCGTATCGTGATCCCAGATATACATATGAGACTAACGTTATGGGAACGGTAAATATTCTGGAGTGCGTCAGAAATAGTAGAAGTGTACGGAGTTTTCTTAACGTTACAACGGATAAGGTTTATGAAAATAATGAACTGCGTGACCATGCATTTTCTGAAGATGAAAAGCTGGATGGTTATGATCCATACTCAAATTCAAAGAGCTGCTCTGAGCTTGTCACACATTCCTATATGAAATCATTTTTCAAGTCAAAAGAGAATGGTAAATATGATGCAGCGATGCATAATGATAGTAGTAGACCTTTTATATCTACTGCCAGAGCGGGTAATGTGATTGGCGGCGGCGATTTTGCAAAGGATAGAATTATTCCGGACTGTGTAAGGGGAGTAATTGCAGGAGAAGATATTTTAGTCAGGAATCCGGGTTCTGTCAGGCCTTACCAGCATGTGTTGGAGCCGATTTTCGTCTATCTGATGATTGCAATGAAGCAGGCACAGGATTTGGGATTTGCCGGAAGCTACAATGTGGGGCCGGAACTTAGTGATTGCATGACAACCGGAGAACTGGCAGATGAATTTGTCAGATGCTGGGGCGACGATGCAGGATGGAGAGATATTTCTGAAAATAATGCTCCTCACGAAGCTTCCTTCTTACGTCTCGATTGCGCGAAACTCAAAAAAACATTTGGCTGGAAACCGATATGGAATGCAAGAGAGGCTGTGTCACAGACTGTGAATTGGTACAAGGCCTGGCATGAAGGCGTGGATATGGAAGAGTTTACAGAGCGTCAAGTACAGGAATACAGTTTTTTGTTTTTTTCTCAGAAAAACAGAAAACGTACTCTCTAGTGTAGTTGTTTTTATATTTCTCGACTATATTGCTTAGCTATAATTTGTAATCTACAAGGCGGAAGAAGGAGTCGATGGGCGTCCATCGACGACTGATGACAACGCAGAAGATTCAAATTATAGCAAGCATATGGTCGAGTTAATATAAAACAGCTACACTAGATTTCATCTTTATATGCAAGCGTATCTGGCAAAGCCGGAAGAAGTCTCTTTAAACAGCGGAAAATAAAATGAATAAATCATAATATGTGGGGCACTCTCTGTGTTGAGGGTGTCTCATTTTATGATATGAGGAAATTTCTGAAAAATCTTGACATATCATTTTGAATGATGTTAAATGATATTAAATGATATATTAAGATTAAAAATGATACAAGAGGAAAGCCTGATGACAATAGATGAGATGAATCAGATTAAGGACTCAAGAGGATATAGTTTTGCGCAATTATCAGAGTATACAGGAGTGCCTGTAATAACTTTGCAGAGGATATTGTCCGGGAGTACTAAGAATCCCAGGAGAGCTACCTTGGATGCTATAGAGAAGGTTTTAAAGGGCGACGAGACTGTCTATTCAGGGAAAGCATATTCCTATGAACAAAACAGTACATCGTATTATGGCAGGAATAGCGAACACCCGGCAGGACTTCAGGAGGATGAGCCAACATATGGGAAAAGGAATAAGCCTAATCCTAAAAAGAATGGTGAGTATACAATAGAGGATTACTATGCGATTCCGGAGGATCAGAAGGTGGAACTGATTGATGGGTGCTTTTATGATATGACTGCTCCGACACCGATTCATCAAATTATTAGCAGTAGTATTTTCTATAGCATCAGATCATTTATTATGGAAAATAGTGGATCATGTATAGTACTGTATTCACCGATAGATGTCCAGCTTGACTGTAATGACAAAACTATGGTCCAGCCCGATATCATAATTGTATGCGATGACAATAAAATAAGGGACAGGAGCATATATGGTGCACCTGATTTTGTCCTTGAGATTCTATCACCTTCAACGAGGCGCAAGGACATGTTTATAAAAAGTGAAAAATACTGTAATGCCGGAGTGAAGGAGTATTGGATGATAGATCCTAAAAAGAAGGTGCTTATAGTTTATAATTTCATGGAGGAGGACTTCACTCCTGCCATAGTACCTCTTGTTGGAGACTATCCCATGGCCCTGTATGCAGGTAGGCTATGCATAAGTCTGGATGAGATTTCAAATGCTATAGACAGGTTTGGAAAATGAAGTACACCTAATTCAATTTGCGGAATATAGTTCAAGTTATATGAAATTTCGCGTATAATTAAGGTGTGTATTAGTTTAGAGATAGTCTTGCAGAAACGATAGAAACAGCAAAAACAAATAGCTGATTAAAAAGGAATGAGCAATGGACAAGATTGTTTTCATAGGTGGTGGCGGGCATTGCAAGTCAGTTATTGATGCAGCCCTGCGCTCAAAACAATTTACAAAAATCTATATAACGGATGCAGAACTTGAAGCCGGAACTAAAATCCTGGGCTGTGAAGTTGTTGGACCGGATGACAAGTTGCCTGAGCTCTTTAAGGAAGGTATTACAAAGGCGTTTATCACTGTGGGATTTATCAAGCCAAACGACCTTCGCAGCAGACTTTATGATATGGCAAAAAAAATGGGATTTTCCTTCCCGGATATTGTTGACCCATCTGCAGTTGTTTCGGATTTTGCGCAGCTTGGAAGCGGCGTGTTTGTTGGGAAAAATGCAGTTATAAACGCAGGAGCGATCATTGGGAATAATGCAATAATCAACACCGGTGCAATCGTCGAGCACGACTGCGTGGTAGGAGAAGGAGCACACATTGCGATTGGCGCTAAGTTATGCGGCGAGTGCAAGGTTGGAGCCGGAACTCTTATAGGAGCCGGAGCAACGGTACTGCAGGGAATTGAGATTGGAGACAATGCGGTAATTGGAGCCGGAGCCGTAGTTACTAGAAACGTTGGCTCTTCATGTACTTCTGTTGGAATTCCTGCAAGAATCCAGAGTGGTCGTAAACGACATTAGGAAGTGCCTGGATAGAAGATGTTGCAGCTTTTGATTGTGTTTGTGAGAAGTACTGCCTAGTGTTTTGTCTGGATGACTTTTGATTTAATTACGAAGTATCATTCTCAATAGGCTAGGAATCTGAATGAGTCGTAGCGGTGGCTACGGCGATTGAAGATGACGACGCATATTGAGGATTAGACAAGTAATTAAACAAATTGTCATTCAGACAAGACACTAGTTTTGAGGCAGCGCTTTTTAAGAAGAGGTACTAACGTGAGAGAGAGAACACTTATTATTGCTGAAGCAGGTGTTAATCATAATGGCAGTCTGGAACTTGCTAAAAAGCTTGTTGATACCGCAAAGGAGTGTGGGGCTGATGTGGTGAAATTTCAGACCGCAAAGCTGTCAAGCCTTGTTTCTAAAAGTGCGCCAATGGCTGAATATCAGAAGAACAATACAGGGAAGGAAGAGTCTCAAAAGGATATGCTCTCAAAACTACTTCTTCCTTTCGAAGATTTTATTGAGCTTGCGGAGTACTGCCGGGCTGTTGGAATAAAGTTCCTGTCTACTCCTTTTGACATAGAGAGCATCAGATTTCTTGATCCGCTCCTTGATATATGGAAAATCCCATCAGGTGAGATCACAAATTACCCTTATCTTGTGGAAATCGCAAAGACTGGAAAAGATATTATTTTATCTACCGGAATGTGTACTATTGATGAGGTTGAGAGCGCAGTAAAGTTGCTGCATGACCATGATTCCGGGAAAATTACAATACTTCACTGTACAACAAATTACCCAACACCTATGGAGGATGTAAATCTTAAGGCGATGCTGACACTTAGGGATAGATTTGGATGTGAGGTCGGTTATTCTGATCACACAAGAGGAATTGAAGTGCCCATTGCTGCAGTAGCTCTTGGAGCAACTGTTATTGAGAAACATTTTACCCTTGATAGAAATATGGAGGGACCTGATCATAAGGCGAGCTTAGAGCCTGATGAGCTGGCGGATATGGTTTTGGCTATTAGGAATATCGAGCTTGCTATGGGAACCGGAGAGAAGATTCCTACAGAAGCAGAGCTTAAGAATAGACTTGTTGCAAGAAAAAGTATTGTCGCTTCCAAGGATATAAAAAAAGGCGAGATTTTTACAATAGATAATCTCACCACCAAGAGACCCGGAAGCGGGATTTCACCGATGAGATGGAATGAGGTTCTGGGGCAAAAAGCAAAAAGAGATTTTGCGGAAGATGAGCTTATAGAAATATAGATAAAAAGTAGATTAATATAGATGAAAGTAGATGGATGCATACGAAAGTAGATGAATGTAGATGAAAATGGGTGACTCGTTGAAAACGCTGGTAATAGTAACATCATCAAGAGCTGAATATGGACTATTAAGGCCTGTTATCATAAGATTTCAGAATGACCCGGATATAGAGCTGAAGCTTGTTGTTACGGGAACTCATTTGTCTGAAAAATATGGAATGACCGTCAGAGAAATTGAATCTGATGGAGTGACCATAGATGCCCGGATAGATATAATGGGTACTTCTGCTGAATTAAATGCATCTGCCATAATGGCGAGAGCGCTTACTCAATTCGCGGAATACTATGATAAGACAAAGCCGGATGCCCTTATGGTTCTCGGAGACAGGTACGAAATATTTGCAATCTGCGCAGCAGCCACAAATGCCAGGATTCCTATTTTTCATATTCATGGAGGTGAGACTACAGAGGGCGCAGTGGATGAGGCATTTAGGCATTCCATTACCAAGATGAGTTACCTGCATTTTACAGCGACTGAAAGATACAGAATGCGAGTGATTCAGCTGGGTGAAAGCCCTGACCGAGTTTACAATGTTGGAGCACTTGGCGTTGAGAACGCCTTAAATACAGAACTCATGAGCAAAGAAGAACTTGCAGAATCAGTTATGAAGAGCGCAGTGATATGCAATCAGAGATACGCCATAGGTACATTTCACCCTGTCACATTGGAAGATAATTCCGCTTCTGATCAAATCAATGAATTGCTAAAGGCTCTTGGTAAGCATGACGATATATTCTATATATTTACAAGTGCAAACGCAGATGATGGTGGAGATGAGGTTAACCGGATACTAAAGGAATACGAGGCAGGACATGACAATTTCGTACTGGTCAGTTCGCTTGGAATGAGACGGTACTTGAGCGCCCTTAAATACGCGGAATTTGTTATTGGCAATTCCTCAAGCGGTATAATAGAGGCTCCCTCCTTCCGCATTCCAACGATAAATATTGGAGACAGGCAAAAGGGCAGAATTCAGGCAGACACAGTAATAAACTGCGGACCTGAAGAAAATGCAATCAGTAAAGCAATTGATATGGCCTTATCTGATTCGTTTAAGGGAAAAATCCATGATGCTGATAATCCATACGGCAATGGAGAAACTTCTGAAAAAATAGTGAAGATAGCAAAGGATTACCTTCTAAATAACAAGATTGACCTTAAAAAGAGATTTTATGATGTCTGTACAATAGAGTAAGCAGGCAGGAATTTGGCAGGTTGATACAATGCAGCTGTGCCGGAGCAGATGAAGGATTACTATGGGTGAAAATATTGCAATAATCCCCGCAAGGAGCGGATCAAAGGGACTACCTGATAAAAACATAAAAGAGCTCTGCGGCAAACCTCTTATGGGATACACCATAGAGGCGGCGAAGGATGCCGAAGTATTTGATGAAGTTTTCGTATCAACTGATTCTGAAAAATACGCTGAAATAGCAAGGAAATGTGGCGCTGACGTTCCCTTCCTTAGAAGCTCTGAAAATGCTGCAGATAGATCAAGCTCATGGGATGTGGTTGAAGAAGTCCTAAGAAAATATGAGCAGCAGGGCAGAATATTTGATACTTTCTGTTTGTTGCAGCCCACTTCACCTCTGAGGAGCGCGGTTGATATCAAAAAGGCATATGATACTTTCTATGAAAAGCGTGCCAAATTTGTTGTATCGGTGTGTGAGACTGAACATCCGATCACATGGTGCGGAGAAGTCTCTGAGAACCTTAGTATGGACGGCTTTATAGACAGAGCCGGCATGGGGCAGAGGCAGAGCGTGTCTAAGAGCTACCGTCTAAATGGTGCCATTTACATTGCTGACGTTAATGAATTCAGGGCTGACAGATTTTTATACAGAGAAGGGTGCTATGCCTATATCATGGATTCCTTGCATAGCATAGACATAGACACTCAGCTGGATTTCGACTATGCCGGATTTTTGATGAGCAGAGGAATAAGCGTAGAATAACGGTCTGACTGAATTTTTGAAGAATAAATATTTTTAACTGTCCTTGAATCCATGAGGGGGATACTATGGCAGAAGATAACAGAAAATTTCTTGAGAAGTTTATATCCTTTAAAGACATCACTGTACTTCAGGCGATGCAGAAGATTGATGTTAACGCCAAAAATATTTTGTACATAGTTGATGAAAATGATGTTCTGCTTGCCAGCATTTCAGATGGTGATATAAGAAGATGGATACTGAAGTCCGGAGACCTTAATGACAATGTAATGGAGGCTGCTTTCAAGACACCCAGATTTCTGCATGAGGATGAGGCTGATAAGGTGAGCTTTCTCATGAACAGCGCCAGGATCACTTCGATACCTATTCTGGACAGTCGTAATCGCATTATCAACATTATTTTCAGAGATAAGAGTAAGGCTGACTATATTGAGGCAGCGGACCTTGCCCTTTCAGACACCCCTATTATCATCATGGCGGGAGGAAAAGGAACCAGACTGTATCCTTATACAAAGATTCTGCCTAAGCCGCTGATTCCTATTGGAGACGTGCCTATACTTGAGAGAATAATGAACAGATTCCACGAGTATGGAGCAAAAAAATTCTACCTGACTGTCAATTACAAAAAGGAGATGATCAAGTCCTATTTCGCAGAGCAGAAAGTGCCTTATGAGATTGAGTACGTTGAGGAGGATAAACCCCTCGGAACGGCGGGGAGTATCAAGTTAATAAAGGAAAAGTTTGAAAGGCCTGTTATTGTCACCAATTGCGATATTCTGATAGATGCAGATTATGACAGCATAATTAGGCATCATATCGCTGCGGAGAATGGAATAACCATTGTCTCTTCGCTAAAAAATTTCCCGATACCATACGGAGTTCTGGACGCAGAAAAAGAGGGACTGGTAACCGCGATACGTGAGAAACCCCATCTGTCATATTTTGTTAACACCGGAATGTATGTGGTGAATCCTGCCCATTTTGAGATGATACCCGCAGATGTTATGTACCACATGACTGACCTGGCGGATGACCTTATGAAAAAAGGAGGCAGAGTGGGTATGTACCCCATCAGCGAGATGTCCTTCCTTGATATGGGAGAATTCCAGGAAATGAAGCGCATGGAAGACAGGATAAATGAGGTTTTGTAATTCCATAAATTATTGTATTACTTCTGGAATGTAAAAAGAAAAAAACTAATGTTATGCCCTTTTGTAGCCGAAATAAATAGCGAGATATAAATATGCATGACACGGAGGTCGCGCAAATAGACTTGAACCATGAAGGAGCAAGGGCAGATGCGAATTCAACATAACCTCCAGTCTATGAACAGTAATAGACAGTTAGGGATAACTACAAGAGAAGTTACCAAGACGTCAGAAAAACTGGCATCAGGTTATAAGATAAACAGAGCCGCGGATGATGCAGCAGGCCTTACCATCTCTGAGAAGATGAGAAGGCAGATAAGAGGACTTGGACGCGCAGCAAAAAACGGACATGACGGTATATCACTTGTCCAGATAGCAGATGGAGCGCTTAACGAAGTTCACGATATGCTTCACCGTGGCAATGAGCTTGCAGTTCAGGCTGCAAACGGAACCAATTCTGAAAGTGACAGACGGGCGATCAACGAAGAAATCGTTGCTATAAAAAAGGAACTGGATGCCATCAATTCCAGGACCAAGTTCAACGAGATGAACGTTTTCGTAAAGGGTGGAGTTATTCCACCCAGACCGGCTGAATATTCCAAAATACCTTCAGAAATTATAAATCCCCTGCAAGAAGTCGGAGAGAAAATAGCTGAAGAGTATTATCCCAATGCCATAGAGCAAATCATGAACAGCATCGCATCTATCGGTGACAAAATCAGAGAGCTTGCAGAAGCAGGAACAAGCGACTATGACACAGAACTTACTGTGGACTACATAGATGGCAAAGGAAACATACTGGGGCAGATGGGAGCAGGCTTTCAGATGCCGGGACAGAAATTCAGACCGCAATCTCTGATGTTCGATGTGGATAGTGATGATTTTCCTTCTATGAATTTATCACCAAAAGAACTTGGAAATCTTGAATCTACAGTGGCACATGAGACCATGCACGCTATTATGGACGTGGCTTTTCCTACGAGAATGTACCCTGATGGCGGACCGGAGGATTTTCCGCTGTGGTTTATTGAAGGCTCTGCACAGCTGACAGGAGGTGGCTTCCAAGGTGGATGGAACGACTATCTGACATCTGTAGCTTCAGTTCTCTCAAGCGAAAACGATACCAGGTTGGATAGCTACATAGCAGATTATATGAGTAAGGGTGGCGATTACACTGTGGATACAAGACCATATGGTCACGGTTTTCTTGCCACAGCATATGCAGCATATTTAACTGCTGATGGTACGGATGTATCAATTGGGAATCTTAGAAAAGGAGCAAGCGATCTTTTTCAAAATTTCCTTGATGCTGACAGCGGTGGCAGAAACGATTCATTTAGTGATGTAATTCAGACATCAACGGGCTGGACATCAGATCAGCTCAAAGACATGATAAACAGAGGCAGCACAATTGCACCGCGCGCAGGAAAATACAGCCCTGTAGAATTTGTCAGAAGACTTGCTTACAACAGCTTAGGTGGTGCCGGATCCATAATTGCAGACAGTCTGAAAACAGGGGGAACAGACATCCTTGGTGATACAGCCAAAAAAGATGATCAGCCTTTTAAAATAACAGGCATGAAGATAAAGTACATGCCACCTCCGAAACAGGAAGTCACTGAAGAAGACAAAGTAAGAGGCCACTACTACACAGTAGACCTTCATGTTGGCACCGATGCAGATATGACCAACAAGATAAATGTTTTAAAATATGACATCGGCACCAAAGCTCTTCGATTAGAAGACACCAACGTTTTGACAGCTGAGCTTGCGACTAAAGCAATAGATTCCTTCAGCGACGCAATCTTATCCGTCAGCTCGATCAGAAGCTACTACGGATCGGTGCAGAACAGACTTGAGCATACGCTTCTGAATCTCGATAATGTGGTGGAGAATACAACAGCTTCTGAATCACGCATGAGAGATACTGACATAGCAGAAGAGATGGTGAAAAAATCGATGCAAAACATTCTCTCACAGGCAGGACAATCGATTCTGGCTCAGGCAAACCAGACACCTCAAGGTGTAATGTCACTGCTGCAGCAATAAGCACTTGGCCCTTATGGGAAGTGCACAAGCTCTGAATGACAGATGAGCTTGAAAAAAAGGATTGCGTTAATTCGATAAATGGTGTATAAAAAATAAGAAAAATTTAACAGACGGGAGCTTGTATGACAGGCTGAGAGGAAGGTGTGACCTTCGACCGAGAACCTGATTTGGATAATGCCAACGTAGGGATGCCTGAGGTACTATATTAGGAATGATTACGCGGAAGCAACCGGATCGGGGGCTTCCGCTTTTTTGTATCATAGTTTTTCTATGATACAAAAAAACGCTCCGCGGGGATGCGCACTTGACATTCTTTTCCGCTTGAAATGCAGAGCCATGCAGCCCACCGTCTGAGAATGGAGAAAAGGTATGAAAAAAAGTAACTATTTACTAAGAATGGTAATGCTGGCGATGTTTGTTGCTATGGGTGTTGTTATCTCGCCCATACTAAGAGTTGAAGGCATGTGCCCCATGGCGCATCTCATCAATATCACATGCGCGGTTTTCATGGGACCCGGGTATGCACTTCTATGTGCTCTGCTCATCGGAATTATCAGAATGGTTGTCATGGGGATTCCACCCCTCGCTCTTACCGGAGCAGTCTTCGGAGCAACACTTTCCGGAGTTTTCTACAAGTTATCCAAAGGAAAAATATTTGCAGCTGTGCTTGGTGAGATCATTGGAACAGGACTCATCGGATCAATCGTCTCTTACCCTGTAATGACCTATCTGTGGGGAAAAGAAGGTCTTACATGGTTCTTCTATGTGCCCTCATTTATCATGGGAACACTCATCGGAGGAAGTATAGCATTTTTACTACTGCTAAGACTTCAGGCAGCAGGCGTTTTGACTAAGATTCAGAACAGCCTAAAAGACATTGAACCTACTGATGATAATCAGGAAAAAATGGCATAAACTCAGCAAAAATAGCAGATATATCTGACGCTTACTATAGTTATCGACAGAAAAATCTTCCGATTAGTATAAACATAAGCGATAAGCAAAACAGCTTCTATCGTGAAGAAGGGTGACAAAAATGGCAGAACTGATACATTGCATAACAAATCCGATTTCCATGATGCAGTGCGCAAACGCTGTGTTATCCCTGGGAGCAAAGCCTATAATGGCTGAGCACCCTATGGAAGTCCGTGAAATAACGGAAACGGCATCAGCGCTCCTGCTTAATATGGGAAATATATCGGACACCAGAATTGAATCTATGAAAATATCCTACGAGATTGCTCTGTCAAAAGAGATACCAATAGTGTTGGATGCAGTTGGCGTAGCATGCTCTAAGCTGCGCCGGAATCTCGCTATGGAACTGGTCAGTAAGTATGAATCTGAGTTTACAAAATCCTTTTTTCTTATAAAAGGAAACTATTCTGAGATAAAAGCACTTTACGAGGAGACCTACCGGGGAGTAGGAGTCGATGCAGATGACAGTCTTGAAGCATCTGAGATAGCGGACATAGCATCAGAATTGGCCGCTCGTTACAAAACTGTGATTCTTGCGACAGGCCCTAAAGATATTGTCGCAGACGACGAGCGGACTTTTTTTGTGAGCAATGGCAATCCCATGATGGGGCAGATAACCGGGACGGGATGCATGCTTGGAGCAATATGTGCGACTTTTCTGTCAAGGCAGCAGCGAACAGAGGCCGTGATAAATGCATGTGGATTTTTTGGAATGGCTGGTGAGGTTGCATATAAGAAAATCACTGAAAAAAAACAAAAACCCGGCGCAGGTAGCTTCCTTGTGGAACTGCTAAATGCAATCTCAACTCTGGATGAAGAGAAGACAATTGCAATGATAAAAATAGAGACAGCATAAAAGTTCAATTTCAGTGATGAAGATAGAGACAGCATAAAAGTTCAATTTCAGTGATGAAGATAGAGACAGCATAAAAGTTCAATTTCAGTGATGAAGATAGAGACAGCATAAAAGTTCAATTTCAGTGATAAAGGTAGAGGCAGCATAAAGTCAAAACTATATGAAAAAGAAACAGCAAAAAGTACAGTTTCAGCGATGAAAAATGAAGCATCGTAAAGCCACAATTACGATGAAAACCGAAAAATATAAATGACAATTTCAGGAGGCAAATGTGGGGAATTTACGAAGAGAAGATCAAAAGCTGTATCTTGTAACTAACAGCGACGGCATGGAGGAACAGGTTTTCCTTAAAAAAATCGAAAATGCGATAAAGGGCGGAGTAACAATTGTCCAAATCCGTGAAAAAGAAAAGACCACAAGGCAGTACATTGAGCTTGCAACTAAAGTCCATGAAATAACCTTGAAACATGACGTTCCTCTTATTGTCGATGACAGGATTGATGTCGCAATGGCTGTTGGGGCAGAGGGCGTGCACCTTGGACAAAGTGATATGCCCATAAAAACAGCCCGCAAAATAGTTGGTGAAAAAATGATAATAGGGGCAACCTGCAAGACTGTTGCACAGGCAAAAGAAGCTTATGAGAGCGGAGCTGATTACATGGGAGTCGGAGCAATATATCCAACAACAACCAAGGTGAAAACTGTGCTTACATCCGTAGATACGTTAAAGGAAATATGCGCAGCTGTGCCTATCCCGGCTAATGCCATCGGCGGTCTGACTAAGGACAATCTTGGCATACTGACAGGTGCACCCATAGCCGGAATATGCGTCGTTACTGCAATCATGAAGGCGGATGACACGAAAAAGGCAGCTGAGGAACTTAGAAGTGCTTTTGACAGACTGGAGGCTATATGAGGCAAAAAGGCAGCTTATTCAAAGTGGCTTTGCACAGTACTTTGCAGACTGGAGGCTCTATGAGGCAAAAGGCAGCTTATTCAAAGCAGCTTTGCACAGTACTTTGCAGACTGGAGGCTCTATGAGGCAAAAGGCAGCTTATTCAAAGTGGCTTTGCACAGTATTTGACAGACTGGAGGTTTTATGAGGCAAAAAACAGTTCTTTCAATTGCCGGGAGTGACCCTTCGGGAGGAGCGGGAATTCAGGCGGATTTAAAGACCATGGAAGCTCACGACGTATATGGCATGAGTGTGATCACAGCCCTTACTGCACAGAACACTATGAAAGTCACAGGAATTTTTCCTGTTCCTTCTGACTTTATAAGAAAACAACTTGATTCGGTTTGCGAAGATATTTTGCCGGATGCTGTTAAAATCGGGATGCTTCCGGACAAAGCATCTATGGAGGCAGTGGTTTCTGCAATAGATAAATATAGGCTAAGCAACATCGTATTAGATCCGGTTTTAAGCTCTACCTCCGGCACGGATTTTTCAGGAAAACAAGCCATCGAATACATGAAGGATAATCTGTTTTCAAGATGCACGGTGATAACTCCAAATATTCCTGAAGCGGAGATTTTATCAGGAAATAAAATAGGTTCGAAGGAGGATATGCTTAGCACAGCTAAATGCCTCTCAGAGAAATACGGATGTAGTGTTCTATTAAAAGGTGGCCACAGTAGCTTCGAGAATGCAGGAACTTCCTCTGACCTGCTCTTTTTCCGAGCCGGGCAAAAATCTGAATTCCGTATGGCCAGTTATCCAGATGATACAGAATTAAAAACTGAATTCGGCAAGGACTGTTATCCAGATGATACAGAAGTAAAAACTGGATTTCAGAAGGACTATTATCCAGATGATACAGAAGTAAAAACAGAATTCGGTAAGGACTGTAATCCAGATGATATGGGATCAAAAATAGAATTCGGTAAGGACTGTAATCCAGATGATACGGGATCAAAAACTGAATTTCGGAAGGACTATTATCCAGATGATACAGAAGTAAAAACAGAATTCAGAAAAGGTCTTCATCCTTGTGATAAAGAATCTGATTTTTCGAAAGATTATGCCTTTGATGATGTAGAACAAATAACTTCAGACTATATATGGCTAGTAGGAGAGCGCGTAGAAAACCCCAATACTCACGGAACGGGCTGCACTCTTTCAAGTGCTATAGCTTGCGGCCTGGCAAAAGGGCTCAGCCTTGAAAATGCTGTCATAGAGGCAAAGACATATATTGGGAGATGCATAAATGCCGGTCTGGAAATAGGGCATGGAAGAGGCCCGCTATTTCATAGGGTAGGAACATGATTTCATAATGACAGGGCCTAAAGGTACATTTTGTTTCTGGTTCCGGTTTTTTGTCTGTTCGTAATAGGAAGATAATTCTTCTCGATAAGGAAAAAATACTTTTAGTTCTTGGAATCCTTTCATAAAGAGTCAATAGTAGGATAGTTGATTCATCTATATCATGAAAAAAAGAAATTTGGGATGAATGTGTTTGCGTAATAACGTGCGAGTAATAACGTAATAATAGAGGAAAATGAGCGAATTCATCCAATTTGGAAATAAAATCAAGATAGGATGAACTAAAAGACAAAATATCATGAAGAAAAATTCTAAATAACGACATGATTCATCCAAAAGGCATAAATAGCGAAAATGGATGAAAAATAAGACTTAATGTAGATAAAATGCAATCGAAATAGCGACATGTTTCATCCATATTTGTTGAAATGATCAAAAAAGATGAAATGCAAACGAGATAACAATAAAAATAGCACTATATTACAATTTTAATTCATACTAATAGCCTTTTATTTTCAAATAGGATGATCAGACACGAAAATAGGACAAAAAAGCAAGCACAAGTGAGGTTCAGGCAAGAACAATTCAAAAATAAGAGCATAAAAATGAAAAGCAATTAGTACAGAGCAGAAATACTACGAAACAGAAAGAAAAATCAGACAAAAAATAAGTAAACAAAACACACCATCAAAAGCAAGTAAACAAGAGTAAACAAAACACACCATCAAAAACCGACAAAAAACAAGAAAACAAAACACACCATCAAAAACCGACAAAAAACAAGAAACAAAACCACCACCAAAAGGAGACAAAAATGAAGAATTACACAACACAAATGGAAGCAGCAAGAAAAGGAATAATAACTCCCGAGATGGAGAAAGTAGCAAAAGATGAATATAGAACCCCGGAAGAAATCAGAGAACTTGTGGCAAAAGGACAGGTTGCAATCTGCGCTAACAAGAATCACAAATCTCTTGAGCCAAAAGGGGTTGGATCTATGCTTCGCACCAAAATAAATGTAAACCTTGGCGTGTCCAGAGACTGCAAGGATTACGATATCGAGATGGAAAAAGTGATGGCGGCAGTCAATATGGGAACGGATGCGATAATGGACCTCTCATCCCATGGCAATACTCAGCCTTTCAGAAAAAAGCTTGTGGAAGAGTGTCCTGTAATGCTGGGAACAGTTCCTGTCTATGACAGTGTTATCCACTATCAGAGGGACTTATCTGAGCTCACAGCCAAAGATTTTATAGATGTAGTAAGGCTTCACGCTGAAGATGGAGTTGACTTTGTTACGCTTCATTGTGGAATCACTAGAAAAACAATCGACCAAATAAAAAAGCACAAGAGAAAAATGAACATCGTATCCCGAGGCGGATCCCTTGTTTTTGCATGGATGAGCATGACAGGAGAGGAAAATCCTTTCTATGAATATTATGATGAAATACTTGATATCTGCAGGGAATATGATGTGACAATATCACTTGGTGATGCCTGCAGACCGGGATGTCTCGCAGATGCAAGCGATGTATGTCAGATTGAAGAACTCGTCAGACTTGGGGAGCTTACGAAAAGAGCATGGGAGAAGGACGTTCAGGTAATGATTGAAGGACCGGGCCATATGCCAATGGACCAGATTGAAGCCAATATGAAAATTCAGCAGACTATCTGCATGGGAGCGCCTTTTTATGTACTTGGACCTCTTGTCACAGACATTGCTCCCGGATATGATCACATAACTTCAGCTATCGGAGGAGCCATCGCAGGCGCAGCCGGTGCAGCTTTCCTGTGCTATGTTACTCCCGCAGAGCACCTTGCGCTTCCTAATGTAGAGGACGTTAAACAGGGCATCATCGCTTCAAGAATCGCAGCCCACGCCGCTGATATTGCCAAGAAGATACCTCATGCCATGGACATTGACAACAGTATGGCTGACGCACGAAAAGAGTTTGATTGGGAAAAACAGTGGGAATGTGCAATAGACCCTGAAACTGCAAAATCTATCAGAGCTGACAGAGCACCTGAGTTTGATGATACTTGCTCCATGTGTGGCAAGTTCTGCGCTGTGCGTAGCATGAACAAAGCCCTGGCAGGAGAACATATCGACATCCTTGGATGATTGGAACAGTAACTTGTGACTTGTTTTTTAGATAAAATGAACTTTTCGTTGCTTTTACTATGGAAGGTATCGTAAGATATAAAGTGCTTGAAAACAGGCAAAATCAGCAATCCATATGGATGATCGGACTGGAGAATTTTACAGATCATCACATGCGTAGATTCGCTGTTATTTTGCGGAGGGAAAACTACAAAAAAGGAGAATTGGGGAAGAATGAAGAAAAAAATCAAGCTTTTATCTCTTATGCTGTCTGCAATTCTGACAGCTACAGCATTTCATGCAACAGATAGTTCAGTTGAAACGGTAAGTGCCAAGGGAGAAAATTATCTGGATCCCATCATGGTTAATGTTGGACCGACACCTCAAAAGATTACAAGCACAGGTAACGAAGAGAATTGGTATGCGTTTGACATACCAGAGGATGGTGACTTAAAAATCACAATCACAGGAGATCAAATTCATATTAGAAAGTTTTTAGCGACAAGTAAGTCAATTCTTTTAGATAAATATGTTTATAAAAACGAACCGTATGTTTCGCATTTTACTGCAACCTCGGGAAGATATTATCTGAATATTTCTTGCTACTCAGATAGTTTTAATCTGACTGTAGATTTTAAGGGCTATGGTTTTAAGGATGAGTTTGATGATGTTTATGAAAATCCTAAGAGCTATGCCCCCGGCACAGAAGCGATTGGAGCTGTATCATATGCTGATGAATATGACTGGTACAAGTTTGAAATCCCTGAAAATGGTAAGTATAAAATAAGCTATATTGCTAATACCGGTTCATATCATTTTGGCATTCTGGACTCAGATCTGAGGAATGTTTGGAGTCATGATTTTGTCAGTGATAATGAATTAAAAACAAGTACCATATATTTTGCGGCCGGAACTTATTACATTAAGATTGAAGGAAGATCATGTTCAAAATACAAATTCAACATCTCAAAGCTCGGCATAACGCCTACTTCTCTCAAAAAAGTGAAGTCCAATAAAAAAGGTATTGCTGAGATCAAGTTTAAGCGAGTGGAAGATGTTGATGGCTACCAGATACGAGTTGCTCTTGACAAGAAATTTACCAAGAAGGTGAAAGTAAGAACCTTTGATGTAAGCAGATACTACACTTCAAAATCACTAGTTGCCGTGATCAAGAAGTTAAAACGTCACAAGAACTATTATGTTCAGATAAGATCTTATGAAAAGTATGATAATGATACATATTATTTTTCTGACTGGTCCAAGACCAAGAAGGTTAAGATAAAATAAGGCAGGCTTTGAAATACTAAAAGATAAGAGCTTAAATAAACCAAGCATGGGAATACTAAATGCGTAAAGAACTTTGATAGACCATGCACAGAAATACAATAAAAGCAAAATTGAGCATAACACTTTAATGAAATGAAGTATCAGAAAGCCGCACAGCAGATTTCATTTGGATTTGCTGTGCGGTTTTTACTATAAAAAACGCAGCATATCTGTTATAATTCAGATTGGTGTTTTGTTTTTTTACTGCGATTACCAGATACGCTTTCATCTAAAGCTGAAAGCTGGTCCGGTACGGTTTCTGTTTATTTCTGAAAAAACAATAGCCTATGACTTCTTGCGGGCAAAAGCGGAAATCGCCTGCAAGAATCCTGCTTAGCAGGATACGTTCTTCGCTATGCGAGGAACTAGTCCAATACGATTCATGTTTTTCTGATGAAAAACAATAATCTTTATTTTTATGGTCAAGGAGTAGAGAAAAATGGCACATAAATTCAGTTTTTACAACACTCTTTCAAGAACAGTAGAAGAGTTTATACCTAATGAAGAGGGCAAGGTCTCCATGTACACCTGCGGACCTACCGTTTATCACTTTGCACATATAGGAAATATCCGCACATATATCATGCAGGATGCGCTTATCAAGGCGCTTGAATATTGCGGCTACGATGTAAAGCGTGTAATGAACATAACCGATGTCGGCCACCTTTCATCAGATGCCGACACAGGTGAAGATAAGATGCTTGCAGGCGCTAAGCGCGAGCACAAGACAGTTATGGAGATTGCAGATTTTTATACAAAGGCATTCTTCAAGGACTTCGATTCTGTGGGCAACAAGCGCCCTGATGTTATCGAACCTGCTACAAACTGCATTCCTGAATTCATCCACATGGTTGAGACTCTTCTGGAAAAAGGATATGCGTATGTTGCCGGTGGAAACGTCTACTTTGATACCAGTAAGTTAGAAGATTACTATGTATTTTCATCTGCTATTGAGAAGGAACAGCTCGCAGTTGGCGTTCGCGACGATGTAGAAGAGGATACTGCAAAGAAGAACAAGACAGATTTCGTGCTGTGGTTTACCAAATCAAAGTTTGAGGATCAGGCGCTTAAGTGGGACAGCCCCTGGGGCGTTGGCTATCCCGGATGGCACATCGAGTGCTCATGCATTTCCATGAAGCATCTTGGCGAGTACATCGACATTCACTGCGGCGGTGTTGATAACATTTTCCCTCATCATACCAATGAGATCGCACAGTCTGAGAGCTATCTCGGCCACAGATGGTGCAAATACTGGTTCCATTCAAATCATTTAAATGACAGAGCAGGCAAGATGAGTAAGTCCAAGGGAGCAGTGCTCACAGTTTCTGTTCTTCAGGAAAAGGGCTATGATCCGCTTGTTTACAGATTCTTCTGCCTTCAGTCACATTACAGAAAGCCTTTGGAGTTCTCTTTTGATGTGCTTGATAACACAGTGACAGCCTATAATAACCTTGTAAAGAAGGTTGAGGCGCTCATTAACTCTGATGAAGAGATCAAAGCGGCAGCCGAGAAGTTTAAGGCAGCAGCTGAAAAATCTGCTAAGGAAGCTGGTGAAAATAATGAGAACAATAGCTGTGATGAGAATATGACAGCCTTCCTTGAGGCGGTAAGAAGCAGCAAGTCAATTGATGCTGCTGTTAAGAAGGATTTTGAGGACAAATTTGCGGATGCTATTTCAAATGATCTTAATACTTCAATGGCTATAACCCTTCTATATGATGTGTTAAAGGCTGATGCAAATGCTGCAACCAAGCTTGCTGTTGTTGACAGCTTTGATAAGGTACTTTCTCTTGACCTTATAGGCCACGCACTTGCAGATGATTCTGCTGATATTGATCCTGAGCTTGAGGCTTATATCAAGGATGCTATCGAAAGAAGAACAGCAGCCAAGAAGGCAAAGGACTTTGCAACTGCTGACGCTATCCGTGATGAGCTGCTTGCTAAAGGCGTAGAAATCAAAGATACCCGCGAAGGCGTTAAGTGGACCTTAGTATAAACGATATTGATTTATATTTAGTGTAAAATTATTGATATATAGAGAAAATAAAAAGTAGTCGGCCTCCAAAGTTAGCTGTTTAGAGCTAATTTTTGGAGGCCGCTTTTTGTGGAGAGAGGTGGTTTTTGATGGATGGGCATCTAAATATTCAGTTTCAATCAATAAGGCAAAAATTGGTAATGTTTCCATTTCAAAAGTTAAAGCCGCTAGGAAAAAGAAGGTTAATGTAACATTCACCACTGCAAATGGTGTAGTAGGTTATCAGATCAGATACTCAACAGATAAGAATTTCGAGAAGAATGTAAAAATAAAAACTTTCAACCTCAACAAGGCAAAGATAGTAAATGGCAACAAGAGAGCTTATACAATCTCAAAGCTCAAGAAAAATAAAAAGTACTATTTCCAAATCAGAGCATATGTAGATAGGGATAATTCCAGATATTACTCTGACTGGTCAAAGGCAAAGAAGGTTAAGGTAAAGTAATTTCTTCGTATGACATCTTGAATGCAAATCGGAAAATGCGTTCAGGAATCCAGAGTTTTGTGATATTAAAAAACAGGCATCGGTACAAACATCACGATGCCTGCTTTTTTTAACCTGGTTCTTATGACATCTTTTTATACATATAGTTACCCAGCATCTGTATCGCCTGAACAAATGCAATCAGAATAATCGAGCATACTATAAGGTAATCAGTCTTGTACTGCTGATAACCGTAACGGATTGCAATATCACCGATACCGCCGCCACCGACAGTACCTGCCATTGCGGAATAACCGATAAGAGAGATTACAAGAAGTATGATTCCGTTGAGCATGCGCGGGATGGATTCTTTTACGTAAACTCTCATGAGAATCTGAAAATTGGAAGCTCCAAATGATCTTGCGGCCTCAATTACTCCGGGATTCGTCTCGCGGAGAGCTGATTCAAAAACCCTTGCTATAAAAGGAATAGCTGAAATGGTAAGCGGAACAATTGAAGCAGTTGTTCCGATTGACTTGCCAACAACCATGCGGGTAAATGGAATCAGGATAACCAATAATATAATGAAGGGAAAGCTTCTGAAAACATTCACGATGAAGCTCAGAACTTCATACACTATCTTGTTAGGCTTCAATCCATCGGGCGCTGTAAGCGTCAATATGATCGCCGGAATAAATCCAAGTATTACTGAAAAAAGTGTGGACCAGAAAACCATATAAAGGGTCTGGTTAAAAGCTTTTAATATAATATCTGTCATTACTTAATAACCTCCCATGTGACATCATGCTTATCAAGAAAACTGCATACGCTGTCGAGATCGTCGGGATTAATATTGAGAACCAGACTGCCATATACATCTTCTCGGAAATCTTCCAGCTTGGCCCAGCAAATATTGAAATTCTTGTGCAATTCCTGGCTCATCATGGTGACGATAGGGCGCTGGTTACCTTCTCCATAGAAAAACAGCTTGATATTAAGACCTGTGGTAGGCAGTTTATCGCTTTCTTCACGAAGGAAATCACGGATCTCTCTTTCCTTTGGCCATACGAAGAGCTTCTCCGGCTGACCAACAGAAAGCACCTGACCATCACTTAAAAATGCAACCTTGTTACAAATCTGTTTTACAACTTCCATCTGATGAGTGACCACGATGATAGTGATTCCCATCTCCTTGTTGATTTTCTGCAAAAGAGCAAGAATCCCTTTAGTGATTTCGGGATCGAGCGCACTTGTAGCTTCATCACAAAGAAGGAACTCTGGATCAAGAACAAGAGCTCTTGCAATAGCAACTCGCTGTTTCTGTCCGCCGGATAGTTGCCTTGGCTTAGCATGAATTTTTTCCTCAAGACCTACAAGCCTGATCAGCCTCAGAATCTTCTCCTTTGCTTCGGGAGTGTTGGGATTCATGCCCCAGAACCTCATGGGAAGGGCGACATTTTGATATACATCCAGTCTCTCAAGCAGATTGAAACTCTGGAAAATCATACCCATACGCTTTTGCAGAAGACGAAGAGCCTTCTTGTCACGTATATTTACTTCCTGACCATCAACTGTGATAAGACCTGAATCGTAGGATTCAAGACCATTGATGCAACGAAGAAGAGTGGACTTTCCGGCGCCACTTTGACCGATGATACCGAAGATCTCGTGATCCTCGATTTCCATGGATACACCTTTCAGAACATCCGTGTTCTTGAAGGATTTCTTTACACTTTCAATTTTTATCATGTGAAAATAACCCCAAAACTTTCTTATTATAAATTGCAGTTAGCCGCTCCGGTTTAGAGCAGATACTCCGCTAACATGTACTATCGGAAAATATTCTGCGAATTAGACCAGTTATTTTGCGAACGATGTACTAGTGTAGCTGTTCTGCATTAACTCGAACATATGCATGCTATAATCTGAATCTACTGCATTGTCATCAGTCGTCGATGGACGCTCATCGACTCCTTCTTCCGCCTTGCAGATTACAAATCATAGTTAAGCAATATAGTCGAGAAATATAAAAAACAAATACACTAGAGTATTTTACACTAAAATAGTGTGCTTATCCACTCCTAGTGCTGCTATCATTTAATACCGAAAATTATAAAAGTAAAATCCACTCTCTTTTCTTAGAGTAGATTTTACTAATGCACAAGTGGGGTTAAATACCTCGGCTTTGTGCGAAGTATAAAATTGGTCTTCTGCAAGGCGAAGGAAGGATAAACTGTTCTTCTGCAAGGCGAAGGAAGGATAAATTGGTCTTTGCAAGGTAAAGGAATGAGCCGTACCGGGCGATAGGGCGATTGTTGACGAGTGATTTGTGTGGATTTTTTGGATTGAATAATGAAAATGGATTTTGGGGTTTTGAATAATGAAAATATATTTTGGGTTTTTGAATAATGAAGATGATTTTATTTGATTTTGAATACCTAAAATTGATTATTGTGTGAAAAAAATTTTTTTGCAGGAGGGTGCTTCTAGAAACTGTGAAATATAAACTTAATAATATTAAAAATATGTAATAATATGTAATGGCTTTGATGTTTTTTTCTTTTGGAAGATGTTTTGCAAAAAAGGACTAGGGGAGAATGGATATAATTCATCCAAAGAAGGAATAATATGGAAAAAGGATGAACAGAAGAAGCTTACAGTTCATCCAAATAAACAAATCCCAGAAAAAGGTATGAAAAAGGAAAGGAGAGAATTCATCCCAAAAAAGAATAGTTCGCGAAAAGGATGAAAACCAGCAGCAACTCGGCTCCCGCGAAGGGACGATAATTCATCCAAAGAAGGAATAATATGAGAAAAGGATGAACAGAAGAAGTTTACAGCTCATCCAAATAAACAAATCCCAGAAAAAGGTATGAAAAAGGAAAGAAGAGAAATCATCCCAAAAAAGAATAGTTCGCGAAAAGGATGAAAACCAGCAGCAACTCGGCTCCCGCGAAGGGACGATAATGAAAACCAGAAGCTACGCAGCTCCCGCAAATGGACGATAATTCATCCAAAGAAGGAATAATATGGAAAAAGGATGAACAGAAGAAGCTTACAGTTCATCCAAATAATCAAATCCCAGAAAAAGGTATGAAAAAGGAAAGAAGAGAATTCATCCAAAAAAAGAATAGTTCGCGAAAAGGATGAAAACTAGAAGCAACTTGGCTCCCGCGAAGGGACGATAATGAAAACCAGAAGCTACGCAGCTCCCGCAAATGGACGATAATTCATCCAAAGAAGGAATAATATGGAAAAAGGATGAACAGAAGAAGCTTACAGTTCATCCAAATAATCAAATCCCAGAAAAAGGTATGAAAAAGGAAAGAAGAGAATTCATCCCAAAAAAGAATAGTTCGCGAAAAGGATGAAAACTAGCAGCAACGCAGTTCCCGCGAAGGGACGATAATTCATCCAAAGAAGGAATAATATGAGAAAAGGATGAACAGAAGAAGCTTACAGTTCATCCAAATAAACAAATCCCAGAAAAAGGTATGAAAAAAGAAAGGAGAGAATTCATCCCAAAAAAGAATAGTTCGCGAAAAGGATGAAAACCAGCAGCAACTTGGCTCCCGCGAAGGGAGAATAATGAAAACCAGAAGCTACGCAGCTCCCGCGAAGGGAGAATAATGAAAACCAGAAGCTACGCAGCTCCCGCGAAGGGACGATAATTCATCCAAAGAAGGAATAATATGGAAAAAGGATGAACAGAAGAAGCTTACAGTTCATCCAAATAAACAAATCCCAGAAAAAGGTATGAAAAAGGAAAGGAGAGAATTCATCCCAAAAAAGAATAGTTCGCGAAAAGGATGAAAACTAGCAGCAACGCAGTTCCCGCGAAGGGACGATAATTCATCTAAAGAAGGAATAATATGAGAAAAGGATGAACAGAAGAAGCTTACAGTTCATCCAAATAAACAAATCCCAGAAAAAGGTATGAAAAAGGAAAGAAGAGAATTCATCCCAAAAAAGAATAGTTCGCGAAAAGGATGAAAACCAGCAGTAACGCAGTTCCCCGCAAAGCGAGCAGGGCCCATTATTAAGCTTTAAGGAGCGCAATCCTGAGCTTCATGGGCTCCCTGATTATGAATAGGAAGAATAGCACAACGGCAAAACTGTCTGATATTTCATTTTCACTATAAGTAAGGAGGAACAAAAGGCAAAATATAACAGTGATGGCGGCATTTATCCAAAACCACCTTTTGGAGGTTCCAATTCCCGAAACGAAAGAGCCTGCATAATAGTAGAAAACCAGCGCATTCAGCACAAACTCTACTATGGATATACTGATAAAGAATATATAGGAAGGCTCTATATAAGTAGCGGGGAAAGGTATTGTGAAAACTATATTTACCAAAAAATCAACCAGGAGTACCACTGACAAAATTGAGAGTATGTTTCTGCATTTGGCTACACCGGTATCATACTCCTTGGGGAAATTGGGATGTTCTTCTGAGTGCTCCATATGCCCCTCTGAGCGATTCTCATACTCCTTGAAGTGATCCGCATGCCCCTCTGAGCGATTCTCATACTCCTTGAAGTGATCCGCATGCTCTTCTGAGAGATTCTCATGCTTCTCGAAGAGATCCGCATGCCCCTCTGAGCGATTCTCATGCTTCTCAAAGTGATCCGCATGCTCTTCTGGGAGATTCTCATGTTTCTCGAAGTGAT
Organism: Butyrivibrio sp. NATIVEDY162; assembly: GCF_045999815.1. Lineage (GTDB taxonomy): Bacteria > Bacillota > Clostridia > Lachnospirales > Lachnospiraceae > Butyrivibrio. Next base: position 1,645,952 of record NZ_CP172573.1, on the reverse strand, counting down.
CCGCAAACTCTTCTGGGAGATTCTCATGCTCCCCTAAATCATTCCCGATCTTATTTCTGTGCCCCAAATGCCATACCATATATAAGCATAGCAGAAACTTCATAGGAGTAAGAGCATACAAGAAGATACTTACAAGCCCCTGCCTGTAGGGCACTATCACTTCAACAAGGAAAAGTGCAGTCATCAACAGCCCATAAAACAAAATATTCAAATCTCTTTTATTTTTCATTACTCCGTCCTCTATCGAAATATTCCCTTTTTTCATTACTCCGTCCTCTATCGAAATATTCCTTTTTTATTACTCAGTCCTCTATTGTCACATTTCCTTTGCTGTCAACATATCCGACATGGTGCTCATCATAGAATTTATAGCCGTCACCATAATACTCCATAGACTCGCAGTTTGGCTCGACAATGAAGTCTCCATCGGCGTTTATTAAGCCATAACCTTGATATTCCCTGGAATAAATCCCGCAGTAGACAATAGCAAAACCATTATCATCAAACATCTTAACATCCCCGAAAATAGCAGGAATAACGATTTCTCCATCGAGATTCATGTACCCGAACTGATTATCAGAGTAGAAACTTGCCAGCCCGTTAGCTGCATAATTGCCGATATATAGAGTGTGGTTTGTGGCTTGAAGATGATCACTATCCTGCAAAATTTGTGGAATATCAAAAACACCATTGGAGAAAAAATCACCTTTTAGAAGATGTCCCTTTAGACGGTTTCCTAGTGCAAAGAAGGCGAATTTTCGGGGGTTATCCAGAAAACGATCATCGCCTAAGGCTGCGATATGATCTACAATGATGTTGCCATCGGGATCGACCAGGTGACCTTCATAATCCCACGCAAGTTCATCATAGCCAAAATGCAGATAATCTCTATATTTAGGCTCGCCTACTTCTCCGGTTTTGATGTTAATAAGTCCGCACTTTTCCCGGTAAAAAGGCGACCACTTAGGCCATCTGTTACTGATTTTGTATTCAAGAATATTTTCAGGGAAAAAAAGACTGCTTTCTACTTCTTTAAATCCCTGATCGACTATTTTATTTCCGTGCCTATCAAGCGCATACTGATCACCATACTCATAACCTGAGCAATAAGTGGTTACACCTATACCCATGGCAGCTATAATACAAGCTGCAGCTATCAATAATTTCCTGTTCAAAAACATAAACCACCTGCTTTCCTAGTCCAAAACAAAAATCACCTGTTTTCTGAGATTCAAAACAAAAACTACCTGCTTTCTGAGTCCAAAACAAAAATCACCTGTTTTCTGAGATTCAAAACAAAAACTACCTGCTTTCTGAGTTTAAAACAAAAATCACCTGTTTCCTGAGATTCAAAACAAAAACTACCTGCTTTCTGAGTTTAAAACAAAAATCACCTGTTTTCTGAGATTCAAAACAAAAACTACCTGCTTTCCTAGTTCAAAACAAAAACCACCTGTTTTCTGAGATTCAAAACAAAAACTACCTGCTTTCTGAGTTTAAAACAAAAATCACCTGTTTTCTGAGATTCAAAACAAAAACCACCTGTTTTCTGAGTTCAAAACAAAAACCACATGCTTTCCGCATTCAAAAATAGAAATTAAGTGTCATCTCTTCAAATCTATACCCTGTTCTCTATTTCACAACCGTTGAAAATTCTAGCACCCTTCTATATATATAAACAACCCAAACCTGCCAAATGTTGCATATGGTTTTATTTTTTTCGCGACCGATAACTTTTTCTTATGCGAAAAACCGTCTTTTTAATTTGCGATTACATGAAAAGTGGTATATCATAACACATATTGAAAATGCCTTTTAGAGATAACGCTTCATAAAGCAGTATTGCAAATCATTTAAAAACGGCAAGCACAAAAAGCGGCAATCTCTAAACGGGTCAGTATTCAGAGGAGGATAAAAGTTATGAAAAAGAAAGCAATAACAAGCATTATACTTTCAACAGTTCTTACATTCGGTGCACTTACAGGATGCGGAGCAAACGGTAGCGCTGATTCAGCTAACGGCACTTCAACGGAGACTGCAGCAACAGAAGATGCAAACAGCGCTGAAACAACAGAAGATGCAGCAGATAGCGCAGAGGCTGATAATTCAGCAGAGGCAGACAGCGCTGAAACAACAGAAGATGCAGCAGATAGCACAGAGGCTGAGAATACAGAAGATGCTGACAGCACAGATGCAACAGCTACAGAAGACGGCGCAGAGATAGTTGCTCCTGCTGATGGAGATAACAAGATAACTGTCGGCGCTACACCTGTTCCTCATGCAGAGATCCTTGATAACATCGTTAAGGATGTTCTTGCAAAGAACGGATGGGAACTTGAGACAGTAGTATTTAACGACTACGTACTTCCCAACACATCACTTGAAGAAGGTGAGCTTGATGCCAACTACTTCCAGACACTTGGATATATGAACCAGCAGAATGAGGACGCAGGTCTGCACCTTACAGCAGCTGCAGGTGTACACATCGAGCCCATGGGTATCTATTCTGAGAAGTACACATCACTTGATGAGATTCCGGACGGCGCTTCAATCGGTATCCCCAATGATCCCGACAACGCTGAGAGAGGAATTGACCTCCTTGTTCAGAAGGGACTTCTTGCTTCCAAGGGTGACTATGGTACAGACGCAAACTACACAGAGGATTCACTTACAAAGGACACAGAGGCTAATCCTCATGGATATGTGATCACACCTCTTGAAGCTGCTTCACTTCCTTTATCACTTCCTGATCTTGATGCAGCAACCATAAACGGTAACTATGCGCTTGAAGCTAAGCTTCCTGAAACACATCCTGCACTTGATATCGAAGAGTTTGACGATGAGACCACACTTAAGAGAACAAACTTCCTTGTAGTTAAGGATGGTACTCAGGATTCAGACAAGATCAAGGCTCTTGTGAATGCACTTCAGTCTGATGAAGTTAAGGCTTACATTGAGGAGACCTACAAGGGAGCTGTTATTCCATCATTCACAGATGCTCAGTAATGAAAATCGAATGAAAACTTTTTAAAACAGCAATTTGACAAAAAGCTGTGGAAAATGAGAAAAATCATTTTTCACAGCTTCTTTTTATGTTAACTGATAGTTTATAAAAAGATTATCTTTTCGTCGATTTATATATGTTAAGATGATAAGTAGAGAAAGTGCCCATGGTATTATGATTCTGTGCCTGGCATATGTGGGGTTATTACTATGAGTATGAGTATGACCAAGAAAATTTTCATATTGGCAGCAGGACTGTTTTATCTACTGACTGCGGTATTTACAATATTGGATAACAAAATTGGACTCGAATTTTGCGCACCGGTAACTACAACGCTGGTGATTATTATTTTGGTGTCTGAGCTTAAATATCTTGGCCCGCATAAATTCTCTACAGCCTGCATGGCATTGGGCTTCATGGCGATTGACGTCTATTACATTTTCAGATTTATTGATCACCATGTTATTAGTCTTGCACCATATTCGAAGATCATTGAAACTATCTATATTACTCCCAGCCTGTTTTTTGCCATTAATGAAACAACCTTTCTTATATATAAGTTGAAGGATAAAAAACGTGATATGGCACATCTTTTGTCCAACAGCTTTGTTGTGTCAATTATCGGTTTCATGTTTTTGCATAAGATTCTTACCAGTACAGGTATCTCTAATCATAGGCTGGAGGAAGCCATTTATCATACTCTGTTTTTTGCGGCTTTCTATGTTATTATGATGAGTTTTCAGACCTTTTACCTGATTGGACCTGAGAATATTCGAAAAGGGACATTGCTTACTACGATGGCTATGTTCACATACGAGATAATGGATATTCAATACATTTTCGCCAAAACTATTGGCGGATCTCCGGATGACTATTATCTTGATCTGATCTACATGGCATTGATCATAATAATGACAATGGGCATAGTCATACAGGTACACAGAAAATACTATTTTGAATTCAGAAGCTGGTCATATGATTCAAAATCTACGAGAATGCGTTTCCTACTTGCGCTCATATGTACAATAGTTGCGACAATAATGTTTGTTACAGGGTACATGACAGGTACTGAAGTGACTTATACTGTCATAGTTATTATGGCTTACATGATAATGACATATATTCAGAGATCAGATAGCCTTGTGGATGAGCTTCTTGAGCATGAAAAGAGGCAGAACGCACTTCTTGAGGAAAAAGTTCAGGAGCAGACCAAGGATTTAGTTGAAACAAATAAAAAACTCGAGCTTTTATCGTCAACTGATATGCTGACGGGGTTGTACAACAGATGGTACGCTGGAAAATATATGGCCGAGCTTCAGGAAAAGACTCATGAATCCGGCAGAAGATATGCATTTTTTGTAATTGATTTAAATAACTTCAAACCTGTTAATGATACCTATGGTCATGAGATGGGAGATAAGGTACTGGAGGAATTTGGCAATAGGATGAGGGAGCTTCCGGATGAATATGTGAGCTTCAGGATTGGCGGAGATGAATTCCTTATTATCAAGAGATTGCAGGAAGACACTCACTACCTTGATTCTGCTGCAGAGAAGATCAGGAAACTTTTCATTACTCCTGTAAAATATGATGATTATGTATTCAATCTCTCTGCCAGTATTGGTATTTCTGTATATCCGCAGGATTCTTCCGTTATGGAGGAACTCCTTCAATATGCGGACGCAGCCATGTATTATGTGAAAAATAGTGGGAATAAGGATGGCTATAAGTTTTTCAATTCCAACCTGATTCAGATTATTTCCATGAGAGCTGCTATAGAGAAAAGGCTTCGCATCGCAAAGCCCGAGAGAGACTTTGTCCTGTATTATCAACCGCAGATAAATGTTGAAACAGGCAAAATAGTTGGAGCAGAGGTGTTTGTTCATTTTAAAGGGGAACTTGAAGAAGTATCCCCGAAGGAAATAATCTCGGCTGCAGAAGAAAGCGGAATCATGGGCGAATTGGGAGTTTGGATTATAAAAACCGCAGTGCGCCAAATGGCAGAGTGGAATGTTAAGTACCAGAAAACCATTTCAATCACAATTAACATGTCACCTCTTCAGCTTATAAATACTGACTTTGAAATTGCCCTGAGCAAAGTAACAAAAGAACAGGATTTTCTGCCTTCCATGGTCACATTGGATGTTACAAATGCAGTAATTATGGGCGCTTCAAGCTCTGCTAAAAACGCTATGATAAAACTGCATGAAGAAGGATACCTTTTATCGCTTAATGATTTTGGAGGCGGCGATATAAATCTGTCCTTTGTTCAGGATTGCGGCTTTAACGGCATTAAATTGTCAAAGTCACTTATTTCGAAGTCTGTAAACGATACCGGAACCAAGATTCTTGTGAAATCTATTTTGTCCTTTGCGGAAAACCTTGGCATTGCAGTAACAGCTGTGGGAATTGAGAATGAGGAAGAAGCTGAAAACATGAAGAATATGGGTGTAACTGAGCTTCAGGGATACTATTATGGAAAACCCGTAAGGGCAGAGGAATTCGAAAAAATACTGGGTTAAGTAAATTACGTTTAATTACATTTGTAACATAGATAGTTGCAATTATCTGAAAATCATGTATAATTGCATATGTTGAGGGGTTACAATCGAAGGATGATAATTAACTATTGGATATTCGCATGAGGGAGCTCGCGTTATTCAATATTAATGAGGGAATCATTTTGGGGCAAACATACAGTGATGTATGGACGCAAAGTTGTAAATCTTTCTATGTTATATGTAAAGATGGTTTGACTGCAGATAATGGTGGATTATTCCGCTTACTCTGCAGTCTTTTTTTATGCCATAGGAAATTGCTTTCCTATGTACTGTCTGATTAAAAACTTTTCTATTGCCCAAACTTCGATAGTTGAAAACTGTTTGTTGGAGGAGAGTCATGAGAAGAGTTTTGTGTCACATTGGGAAGTTTATCTTCCTGTCTTTTATGCTGCTGATGTTATCTTCAGCAGGTTCCATAACTGCGAAAGCAAGCATTGAGTATGACAAAGTGGCCGAATTGGAACTGATCAATAAGAAATTCACAGAGGTTGGTTACAATTTTAATGTACAAATGGATAGCAACTGTAAACATCTGAGCAATGCCAGGACCAGTAGCAAATCCCTCAAAGCTAAGATAGCTGATCATAATAAAAATTATGGCACTGGAAGTAATATGGAAACTATTCAATTATTTTCCAAAAAAAAGGGTACATATGAACTGTGTTTTGACATAGTTGATGACGATGGGAAATTCTTATCTACGGAATCAGCTACTGTGATAGTGTGCTCGACGAAGGACACTTTTAAAGGCTTCAAAAGCATAAAACTTGGTCGAAAAAACATTTTGAAGAAATGTATGAAGAATGCTTATACAAGACAAGTAGTATTTATTAATAAAGAAGCTCCTTTAACAGTAAAAATGAAAAAGGGATACAAATTATTGGGTATGAGCCTTTGGAGATCAGTTAAGACAGAAAGACAATTAAGAGATGGCGGAACTGCTTATGATCTTAGATATTTTTCAGAGGAATTTGAGAACGGAAGTATGCTTAGATTGTCAGAAGGCTATGGATTTTTTAGCTATAATATACAGTCTAGCTATAAGTCGGTGCAATATAATAACTCATTGTTTGCTTACACTTATGTATATTTAGACTATCTGGACAATAGAGGGATAAAAAGGACAAATTACATAGTGTTGGAATCAAGGACAAAATAGGTGTTGATATGAAATTTGAATATAAAAAAATATTGTACATAGTCGCTATTATTTTAGTTTTATGCGGGGGAAAGAAAATATCGCATGCGGAAACGCCCTACACGTATTTTCACAAAAAGGCAACAGTTGCTACTGGTGAAGTAGGATCAATAAGGCTTGGAGTTGGTAGCACCGAAGAAAGTATCTCTGATATCTGCAGTAACAGCAAAAAGTTTTGGGTGAAATTATTTAAAACAGAGACATATACAGCAAATGGTGGGAAATGGTATACCATTCAGTTTTGTTCACATAAACCCGGAATATATAAAATTAAGTATATTTATACCGGAGCTGATGGCAAGAGGGTAAAAAAAGCTGTAAAAGTTAATGTTACTGATGAATCACCGATTGAGTATGTGAAATTTAATGGCAAAAAACTTGATCATGAGTATGATAATATTTCAAAAAAAATAAAGGGCAAACTTGTTGTAAAGGCTACTAAAGGTTACAAAATCAAGAAAATAGAGCATAGATACTTTAAATATGACCCTTCTATATCTGACACTTCAGAAGAGAAGTCTGTGATAGTTAAGAATAATAAAAGACTTGTTCTTTCAGATGAGCCGTTTATCAGAAAATTCTATGGAAACAATTCCTGGATAGATTCTGCTTCTATGGAGACAAGAAATGAAATTGTGATTACATACAAAGATAAGTTTTCAAAACAGGAAATGACCAGATCTTACTATATATACACATGGAGTAATTGAGGAAATGAAGATGAAATATTTTAAGAATACAACTGCAATACTTATGGCATTGGCGCTGACTGTTACGGCATTACCTATAAACCACGCAAATGCGTCAGAGGATATAGCAGTATCAGATGGCAATGTTGAGACTGAAGAACAAACATCAGCAGAAGAAAATAAAGACGAAAATGTTAATGAGAATATAGATGAAAATGAAAAGGCAGAGGAAAAAATAGTTTTTAATAACGAGATGATTGATTCTTCTGAGAATCAGGATGAAGCCGGGGAGGTTAGTGATGGTAATACGAGTTCTGAAGAGAATACAGTGCCGGATAACGAAAATGTCATTTTACTTTTAGCACCGAGATTGTTGCAGAACAATGGACAACAACCTGCCATTGCACAGTATACTATCATAATTCATGATTCAGAAGGCAGTGATAGTACGTATCATTTTTCGCCTGACAGCCCGGATAATAATCCAAGCAACAGCCCGGACAATAACGCAAATGCTGTCAAAGTTGATTATATGGCATATCAGCATCATAAATATTCAATTGAAGTGATTTCGAATGATCAGGAAGATAAGAATAGTGTAACTATTAAAGGAAATAATGAAACTAGAACATCGGGTCTTTCTCAAAAAATAGAAGTGGATGATATGTTTATAAAAGGCAGGAATACAGTGGAGATTTCTGTCGGAAGTAACAGCCTTGTTCTGAATAAAATAGAATTGACAATCGACTATTATACAGACGACAAAGCCCCCGTTATAACCAATGTTGAGGCAGGTGAGAACTCTTTATCAAGTGACGGAGAGATATCCAATACGGGAGATGCAATTCTGGCAGACAAAGGTGTTAAGTTTTTATTTAAGCCTTCAGCATATGATCAGGAAGCTTGTAGTGCAAATTACGAATACAAGTCAGATTTAAGTGGAGAATACTATGTAACATATACTATGGGGGATTCAGAATCAGATAAAACCCCTATAAAGGCAGAGCCCTGTGCAGATGGAAATTATTGCTGCTATTTTCAGGAGGATGGGGAATATCACATAAATGGTATTTATACAACTGATAAAGTTGGGAAACAGAGTGAAAAATATTCTTTGAAAAAGGATATATATATTGATAGTCAGTGGACGCAAAGGTCTAATTATGAGCTGACAAACAACAATGGTTGGTCAATAAATTCTGAAGATTACAATAATAATTCTGTTCCTCATGACGGATGGTATTCTGCATCACTCTATGGAGATAACAATATTGATGTAATAATTACATATTACACTTATGGAGGGGTTCAAGCTCCTAAGCTTTTTAATAGTAACCAGGAAATAACAGATGTAAAAATCGAATCTAGAAATGTAAGCTTATTGGGCTTTGTAAAAGAAGTCAAGGCCGAGTTCTCTGTATCAACTAAGGATAGCCTGAATGAATTATATCAGTTTACATATAACTTTTTTGGAACTCTGACAAATACGATGATAATACCTGTAAAGGTTGACAATGAAAGTCCTAAAGGCAAGTTCCGGGTTTATTTTACTGCAAATGGCGAGAACTATGTAATAAAGTTAAATGATGCAGAGCAGGATGATAAAAACGTATCCTATCAGGTAGGCGTAGCCGAGGGTAAGGTTGTAACAAATGACGATACTTTGGTCCTTAATCTGGAACTGAGTGAGGTTGACGATGGAACCAATGGATCAGGGTTATCTAAAATGTATTACTCTTACGAGGTTGATGGACAGTCTGAGGATGAGACTCCTGTTGACTCAGAATTAAATGGTAAATTCACCGCTCAGATTCCGGTTAAATGTGATGAGAATCAGGAATCAACATACAAAATAAAGACAATCAAACTGGAGGATGCTGCTGGAAATACAGCAGAGTATCCTGTTGAAAAAGTGGAGAATACTTCAGTAGATAAAGTTGATTATGAGATTGATAAGAAAAAGCCGGTCATAGAATATGAGGATGAGAAAAGTGAAAACCTGAAAGAAAGTGATGGTACTTTATATTTCGACAGGAAGCTTTCAAGAGAACTCATAGTTACTGACAAGCATTTGGATGTGGAGAGTGTTAAAACAGTTTCTACAGGAGGATTAAAGCCCTCAATTGGCAAGGCTAAGAAAATAGAAGGCAGAGATGCGTATAGTTACAATTTGAAATTTGATTCAGATGGAAAATATGAATACTACATTGAATCAAAAGATATTGTTAATAATTTAGAGACCAAAGAAACTGCTAAGGTAGTCATAGATACGGAAGTACCTGATGTTTCAATACAATACTCATCCCCCTCCGGAAAAGTTGATTCCGCAAAGGGAGCAGAGTCTTATACAAACAAAGACGTTGATGTAGTGGTAACTGTTAAGGAAGCCAATATTACAGATGACGGACTAAACGTACAGATAAAAGGTACTGACCCTGATGGAAATGATAGGAGTATAACACTTACCAATGCGGACTTTAGCAGAAACGGAGATGTTTATACTGCTACATATCCGGTTTCTGTCGAAGGTACTTACACAGTGTCAGCTTCTGCAACTGATAAATGCGGACATAGTAAGAGCGAAGAAGCCGGTAAGTTCATACTTGATAAGACACCGCCCAAGGTTGTTACAGTTTCATTTGATAACAACAAGGCGTTCAACGAGTCTTACTATAATGCAGAAAGAGTAGCAACAGTTGTTATTAGGGACTACACCTTTGATGAAAATAAGGTTGATCTTGATATGACTGCATCAGGTAATACACCTCAGTTTGGAAACTGGTCAGGCGCAGGCAATGATTACACGTCAACAATCCGCTTCACAGAGGATGGAAAATATAAATTTAGAATATCCTGTGTTGATAAGGCAGGTAACGTTTCAGAGACATATGAATCTGAGGAGTTTTACATAGACAGGACAGAGCCTAAGATTAAGATCAGTTTTGATAATAACTCAGCTGTAAATACTATGTATTACAAGGATAAACGTACAGCAACAATTGAGATTGATGAGATGTCATTTGATGACAGTACAGTTTCAATAGTACCGCTTACAGATGGGCAGATTGATAATCTTCCGCAGATGACTTCTTTCTCAGGAGGAAACAAGACACATACAGCGAGTATCAGCTTTAATGAGGATGGCAGATACGGATTTAGTATCTCCTGTAAGGACCTTGCCGGAAACGAATCCGAAAAAGTGTCCTCTGAAGTATTCGTTATAGATACAACTGTTCCGAAGGTAACAATCAGCGGTGTTGCAGATAAATCAGCTAATAATGGAGTAGTTGCACCTGTTGTGACCTATGTGGATAAAAACGTTGATACACAGAAATCCAAGATTACCACAGTAGGTAAAAATAATGGAGATGTAACAGCATCTGCCACACTTACCAAAATAGCAGATGGATACAAGTCAGAGATGGCTGATTTCCCGCATGACAAGAAATATGATGATGTCTATGTGATCACAGCCAATGTATTTGATCTTGCAGGTAATGAAGCTGATGAAGAGATAATGTTCTCTGTCAATAGATTTGGATCTGTTTACTACATTGATGATGCTACTGCTGCAGCAATAGCCGACTACTACACCAACAAACCTCCGGTTGTGTCTATCACAGAGGTCAATATTGATGAACTTGAATGGAAAAATGTAAGCGTAGGCCGTGATGGTGATATCAGAGAGCTTAAGTCAGGAAGTGACTATACAGTTTCAAAAATGGAGAATGACAAGCTCTGGAAGTCCTTTACATATACAGTAAAGTCCAAAAACTTTAATAAGGACGGAAAATATTCAGTTGTTATTGCCTCCAAGGATGCAGCTACAAATGAGCAGGATAATGTAGTCAAGGATAAGGAAATCGAGTTTGCTGTCGATATGACAGAACCCGGAATAGCTGTTTCAGGACTTGAGAACGACGGAATCTATGAAGAGGAGACACATCTGATATCATTCAGTACTACAGATAACATGGGAGTAACCGGAGCTGCTATCTATGATGGAGGCAAGCTCTTGCATGAATATACAGGTGACCAGCTTGAGAAGGACGGATTTGCTGAGCAGGTTGAGCTTCTCTCAGATGATAAGAGCAGAGATATCAAGATAGTATCAACTGATGTAGCAGGTAATGAGAGTGTAGAGGAATTCGATAACATCATTATCGCTATGAATGCTGTTCAGGTGAAGGAAGAAGAGGAAGAGAAGCAGGCAGTTCTTGCAGCCAAGAGAGAAGAAACTACAGATGATGAACAGAAAAAGGCTCCGATTGATAGAAAGACCGGGGTACCTGTTCTTCCTATAGCAGGTGGATCCACAGCTGTGGTTGTTGGTGGATATGCAGCCTGGGAATTTTTGAAAAAGAAAAAGAAATTTAAGTAAAGGTAAGAAATGAATATTTTCACTTCGATTCAGACAGACACCGGGACGACTAAGGAGATAAATCAGGACTCATGTCTCCTTAAGGTAGCCCGAATGCAAGATGGCAGAAGAATAAGCCTTGCAGTAATTTGTGACGGCATGGGAGGGCTCTCATGTGGAGAGCTTGCCAGCACAGCTTTTATCAGAAGAATGGAAAAATGGTTCAATGAAGAGCTACCGGAAATACTCTCACAAAGAGCTGTTACAACTCAGCTTGACAGTTCGGAAGATGATGACCGTATATGGGCAGGAGTGCAGTATAGCTGGAGCTGCCTGGTAGCATCAATGAATAAAGAAATAGCTGAATATGGCAACAGAAACGGTATCATGCTTGGAACTACCAATATCTCTCAGTTGATCATAGAGGACAAATACATAGCCATGTGGATCGGTGATAGCAGGCTATACGAAACAAACGGGCAAAGTATAAGGCTCCTCACACATGATCATAGTTTGATCCAGCAGCAGATAGACAGAGGACAGCTTACTGAGGCTGATGCCAAGACAAGTAATCACAAAAGCGTTCTGCTGCAGTGTATCGGAGCTTCTGAGCAGGTCAGACCCGATTTTGTAATGGGACAGATAAATGATGATACATCCTATATTCTATGCTCTGACGGTTTGTGGAGAGAGCTGAGCGTCGAAGAACTTTTGATGTATTCAAGACAGAGTGAAAAACTGGATTATAACGCTGGAACAATGATAAACATAGTTAAGGGGCGTGGTGAGACCGACAATATTTCAGTTGTTCTAATTAATTGCAGAGTAGCGTAAATGGAGTTTTTAGATAAATGATAGAAATTGGAAGCCTCGTTGATGGGAAGTACAGAATCCTGCACAAGATAGGGCAGGGTGGAATGAGTGTTGTTTACCTCGCGCTTAATGAGAGAGCCGGTAAACAATGGGCCATAAAAGAGGTAAGAAAAAGTGGAGTCTCCAACTATCAGGTAGTAAAACAGAGCCTTATAGTCGAGACGGAAATGTTAAAAAGTCTCTCACATCCGTATTTGCCAAGTATAGTGGATATTATTGATGAGGAAGACAGTATTCTCATCGTAATGGATTACATAGAAGGAAACACTCTTGGAAAAGCGCTTGCTACCTATGGAGTGTTGTCGCAGGAATACGTTATTGAGTGGGCTAAACAGTTGTGTGATGTGCTTGGATACCTTCATACCAGAAAGCCTCCCATAATATATAGGGACTTGAAGCCGGATAATATAATGCTAAGGCCTGACGGAACAATTACACTCATTGACTTTGGAACAGCCAGAACTTTTAAAGAGCGTAATATAGCAGATACCACATATCTCGGAACCAGAGGATATGCCGCACCTGAACAGTTTGGTGGATATGGCCAGACAGACCAGAGAACAGATATATATTGCCTGGGATCTACTTTGTATCATCTGGTTACAGGTATGAATCCCTGCGAGCCACCTTTTGAATTCTATCCCATACGGTCGATAAATCCTCAGTTATCCAGAGGTCTTGAGAAAATAATAGCCAAGTGTCTGAGGAATAATCCGGATGATAGATACAATTCCTGTGCGGAAGTCTTATATGACCTCGAGCATTATAAAGAGCTTGATAATTCATATAGAAAAAAAGAAGCAAAAAAACTTGCTGCTTTTGGACTTACAGCATCTCTGGCAATTGCAAGTGCAGGCGGAGCTGTTTATACCAATACAAAAGCAGAGAAGATAGAGACTACTTCATATGAAAAATATCTGGTGGATGCTGACACACTTGCGGATGCTTCGCAGCAGGTAGGAAGCTATCAGGAAGCAATAGTATTAAATCCGGGCGCGGGAGATGCTTATATAAAACTGATTAATAACGTATATCTTGCAGATGACAACTTTTCACCGGAAGAGGATCAGGAACTAAGGTCTATACTGATAACACCATATGACAAAAACAGAAATTTTGAAGATATTCTGGAAGAGAACAAGGCTGACTATGATGAAGTTGCTTATCAGATAGGACTGGCCTACTACTATGACTATGATGAAGAGGGCAATAAATCCATGTCTGTAAAATGGCTTGGAATAGCAGCTGCCTCAGACAACCTGGATGAGAGCAAGGTAACAAGAGCTGAGAGACTTAGTAAGATAGCTCAGTACTATTCAGACCTTGGACGTGTGAATAAAAAGGGAGACCTTAAAGCCAATTACGCCGGATACTGGGAAGACCTCAAGGCCATTACTGAGGGCAATATCGCAGAGATGGATAATACCACAACCGCCCTGATGATATATAAGGAAATGATAGGGCAGATAAATACACACTCTATTGACTTCATAAAGGCAGGCGTGGAAATTCCGGATATGGAAGCACAGATAAAGCTTATCGAAGAGAACCTCGAAAAATACATTATGCAGACAGAGGATGCGAAGGCAGAGAGAATATCTGACATGATCGCAGCTTTAACGGGAGAAATAGACAGAGCAAAGGATACTGTCAACAAAGCTTATAAGGAAGTTGGCAAAGGGTAATACAAATGACAGATGCAAAAACACTAATAGAAAATATAAATCAGTATAATCAGCTGTCTGTCATTTTAATGGTCACATCGATTGTACTAATGATCATATCCGTTATATTGTGGCACAAGCTCAATATAAGCAATTCCATAAGAGTGCTGACAGGGATTGGTTCAGGAAGAGCGGTTGCCAAACTAAGGGCAGATGCTGAGCGCGATGGATTACATCAGACTGAGAACTTTGATAAGGTGGCTCCGGTAATTACATGGAGTGCACTCTCAGGACAGATAACAGGCGAGACAAAGGCCCCATCCTTAAAGCTGTATGTACCGGAAGAAAAACCGGAGATAGTTAATACTGTGAATTATCAGGACAGTTTTGTAATACAGAATATTGTTAACAAAAGTTTGGCTTCTGCTATTTTCATAGTTGAAAAAGACGTAGTTATCACTGCATTAAACGAACAAGGAAGTGGAGGAGAGTTATGAGATTTAAGGTAGCAATAGTAGATAAAGATAATTTGTATCTACAGAGAATTGCAAGAGTATTCAGTGAGAAGTATGCGGAAAACATGGATCTGTATTCCTTCAGCTCATTGGAAGCTTTTGAGAACAGAAGTGTTACAGCAAGGTTTGATATGGTGCTGTACGGAGAGGGAATCATCCCGGTTGAGGATATCCCCAACGGTCAGCATGCTATGTACCTGGTATCACAGGCCGACATTGATAAGGTTGAAGGCGTATCCGCCATCTGCAAGTACCAGAAGCATGAGATACTTTTCAAAAAAATCGTAAGCTTCTGTATAGATCAGGACAGCACCAACTACATCAAGAAGAATGTAATGGGCAACGCCTGCAAGGTGATTCTCGTGGCAGGAGCCAGCGGTGGAAGCGGAGCTACTACAGTTGCGACAGCGCTCTCAAGATTCTATGCAAGAAACGGTAAGAAGGTTCTTTACATCAGCTTTGAGAAAAATCCTGCTACTTCATTGTTCTTTAATTCAGAGAGCGAGAGCAGCTTCAGTGATGTTATTTATATGTTAAAGAGCAAGAAGAGCAACATAATAAGCAGACTTGAGAACATAGTTCAGAAGGATGAGACAGGTGTTTTCTTCTTTAACCAGTGCAAGACGATTTTCGACATGGAAGAGCTCACAGATGCTGACAAGAAGACACTTATCGAAGAGATATGCTCTTTTGGTGAATATGATTATGTGATCATGGATGATTCCATCACCTGCAATAAATCAGGATATGCTATCTGTGATTATTCCGATATGATCCTTTTGGTATCTGACGGAAGCAAGCTCAGCGAGATGAAGCTTGATCAGATAAGCACAGTTATCGGAATCTGGGATGAGGAAAAGGATGCAAGATTCAGACCTAAGACAAGAGTATTCTACAATGGCAATCTGAATCCTGCAGAGAGCGATGAGGACAGATTTATGATAATGGGTGCAGCTCCGAAATTCGAAGGCATGACTGAAAGGGCAGTGTCTGAGCGTGTTTCTGAGCTTGGAGTATTCCAACAGTTAGCATAATACATAAGATATGAGGAGACAAAGGTATGATTTCATTTAAAACAGAGACCGAAGGTTTTGAGACATACAGAGTATGTGAGATAGAGGAAAACGAAGCCCTTGACACTGTGGCAATAGGAATGCTCAGAAACAATCAGATAAAGGGACTTGCAAGCCTTGCTTATTCCAGAATGAATGACAAGAGGGCTCTCAGATACAACGTTTCATCCAAGATTTCACTTAAACAGTTTTTCATGGGGAAGGTTGATAAAAAGAGATTCCTTACAGTTGTAAGAAACATAGTTGGAGCTGTTGATATTCTCACAGATTATATGATGGATAAAAATCAGCTCATAACAGATAAGTCGGAGATATATGTAAACGTAGGAACACTTGAGGTTGAGATGCTCTATTGTCCTTTGCTGAAAGAGAACAAAGAGCTTGAGCTCTCAACACTTGTGAAAAACCTGATAACTGAAACAGAGTTTGATCAAAATGACGGGGAGTATGTAGCAGAGCTTATAAACTTCCTTAACAGACCCGGTGGGTTTGCACCTGCTGAGCTCAAGGAATATATCGACCTGATGCTTGGAAAACCAGTATCAAAGAAAGTAAATGCTGCTCCTATGGATAACGGCGCTATGGATAGTCGTCAGATGCAGACAGGTGCTTCCTTCAATATACAGGGAGCTATGGGCAACTCATTTGCTGCAGGTTCACAGCCTTCCTATGGAGGAGTAAATGCGTCATTGAACGCACCTTCATTTAATAATGGAATGGCTGCGCCTCAGAATATGCAGGGTATGCAGCCTGCACAGAACATGCAGATGAATCAGCCATTTGCCATACCCGGAATGCCTTCAGGAGCACAGCCTGTTCAGCCCGCTAAGGATGCAGGAAAGAAAAAGAAATTCTCATTGTTTGGATCAAAGAAGAAAAAGGATACAGCTGTAGAAGCTGAAGCTACAGCACCTAAGAAGGAAAAGAAGGCAAAGTCATCGAAGAAGAAATCCAAGGACGTGGTTACTCCTGATGGAATTGTAATACCCGGTGTTCAGGAAAAGGGAAGCCTTCCCATTCCTCCTAAGCCGGCAGGAGCTGCCATCAAGCAGGATACAGCAGCCTACGCAAGCATGCTTAATCCTCAGGCTAAACAGTCTGCTATGCAGACAGCTCCCGGCCAGTACATGCAGGGTGGCTATCAGCAGATGCCTCAGAATGCAGTACAGCCTCAGGCTCAGCCCACATATGTATCACAGCCTGTTATGCAGCTTGCTAAACCTGCATACGCAGCTCAGAATCCGGTACCTTCACCGCAGCAGAAAATGTACGGAGGTCAGAGTCAGGTTCAGCAGCCTGTTTACGGAGCCCGCAATGTGGACAACTCAACTACTATTAACACAGTTCTCTCAAGAGTACCTGAGACTACAGTTCTGGGTGGAACCACAACAGCAGGAGAGACCAGCGTTCTCGCTGAAGGCTACAACACCATGGAGAAGATGAGAAGACCTTATCTCATCAGAAAGAGAACAAATCAGAAGATTGATATCTCCAAGGATGTATTCAGAATCGGTAAAGAGCAGTCCTACGTCGACTACTTTGTAAATGACAATTCAGCCATCAGCAGAAGCCATGCTGACATAGTGAAGAGAGGCGATGAATACTTCATCATCGATAACAACTCACTCAACCATACCTATGTAAATGGCGAGCAGATTCAGAGTCAGGTACCTACACCTCTTAAGGATTTTGATACCGTTACTTTGGCAGACGAGTTCTTTGAGTACAGACTCTAATAAAACCCGCATAGAATGGAGCTAAATATGGTTACAAGAATAATCGCAGGAGCAGGATTTGCTGTTGCTTGGAGTTTGTTTTGCGCTTTTTTGGCAGATTATGAGTTAAAAAAGATGTTCAAAAAAATGAAAGCAGACACTAAAGATACAGAGGAATCTAGTGAAAACTCAGATGATAGTGAAAGTGTTGATTCTGCTAATGCTGAATTGGTAGATAAATCTTTTACAAATAAGCAAAAGTATATCTTTGGTGCAGTTATCACTGTTCTCAATATTATGCTTTCTGTGGTACTTATGTTTGTTTACAAGGAAACACCAATAATTGAGTTCATTATGAGATTGGGACTTGTAGGAATTGTTGAGGTTGCAGCTATTACAGATAAGAAGTACAACCTTATTCCTAATGATCTTATAAAAGTAGGATTAGTACTGAGAGCAATTGCTTTAATTGGTGAAATAAGCGTTTTCAAAAGTGATGTAGTAAGCATATTGATTTCTGATGCTGTTGGTATTTTGACAGTAGTAGTAATAGTTCTTTTATGTTTGCTCTTCATGAAGGGAAGCGTTGGAATGGGAGATCTTAAGCTGATGATGCTTATGGCTTTATTCCAGGGAATTGACGGATTTACAGCATCCGGAATGCTTTCACTTATGGTTGCCTTTTTCGCAGGTGTTTACTATCTGGTAAGCAAGAAGAAAAGTAGAAAAGACGCAATGGCTTTTGCTCCTTTTCTTGCAGTAGGTACTTATCTTGGAATTTTTTTAACAGGCCTTTAAGGAGTAATAGGTAATGAAAGGAAGTAATGACTACAAAAAGCTTGCACCTATTGTAATGGGAGCAATACTTATTTTCTGTATTTTCGGAAGAGTAAAAGCAGCGAAAGAGGAATCACGTACGTATGATGATTATATTGAGTCTGCAAGGAAATATAGGGAAGAAAAGATTTATGCAACTTCAAAGGAAGAATACGACAAAGCTCTTGATTTGGATGATTCCTTAAATCTTTATTGCGAGATTGCTGAGATGCTTATAGAAGAGGATAATCCTACCAAAATTGAGAAATGGTGTGAGGATATTACGGAAAAGTTTCCTGATGAACCTGCAGGTTATGAATATCTTATAGAGCATTATATAAAAGAAGAAAAGTATTCAAAGTGCTTTGAAATATATGACATCGTTACTAGAAGAAACATTGTTTCTGAAAAAATAGAAAAAGATATAATCTCTGTCAAATATAAGTACAAAATTGATAAAAATAGATATGATTCTGTATCAGATTTTGTAGGTGGTTATGCGGTATTTTGTGAAGATGGTGAGTATGGTCTTATCTCCCAAAAAGGTGATGTGGTTTTGAATCATATTTATAGTAATATGGCACCTACTGATGGAAGACATTTGGCTGTTACTGATTCAAAAGGAGAGAGCTATTATATTGACCTTAATGGAGATCGAAGATTTAATCTTCCGGAGGGAGCAGACACAGAACGCCTCGGAAAAATATATGGGGATATAATACCGGTTTGGATTGACAATAAGTTTTACTACTATTCTGCAGCAGACGGTATACAACTTTTAGGACCATTTGAGGATGGTGTGCCTTTTGCAAATGGAGTTGCTGCTGTCATGGAAGGCGGTAAGTGGTACATAATATCACCTGATGGAACAAAACTAACAGAAGCATATGATAGTTTTTATGTTAATGAAGTAGGGGCTGTTGCTTCTGGCGGATATGTTTTTGCACATACCAATAAGGGTTATATAATGCTTGACCCTACAATGCAGAAAGTTGGTTCAGGTGTATACGAAGATGTAAAGGGTTTTGTAGACGGAACTTTCGCAGCAGTAAAGAAAGATGGAAAATGGGGATTTGTTGATACAAATGGTAATTATATTATCAAACCCAAATACGAAGATGCATTTTCCTTTGCTAATGGACTTGCTCCTGTAAAATCAGGCGGTTCATGGGGATTCATTAACAGTGATGATAAATGGGCTATAGAACCTACTTTTGTTGATGCAAAAGCACTAAATTCAAATGGTTGTGGTTTTGTTATAGAAGAAAATTCAACTGAATGGAATTTAATCAAATTTGTTGAGTTTAATTATTAATAAAGGAAGCATGCGATGACTAACAACGAAATGCAGGAATTTATAAAGGAGACAAAACTTTATATTTACAATAATTTCAATTTGAATGCTATGACTGACTCTGAGTTGGAAGATGCTGTCGAGGCACTCATAGAAAAACAGATTGAAGATATATATATTCCTTTGGAACAGCGAGCACTAATTGTTCAGCAGATTTATTCTTCTATAAGAGGATTTGGGATTCTTGATACCATTATGTCTGATGATGCTATTACTGAGGTCATGATAAATGGACCGGATGACATCTTTATCGAGAAATCCGGTAAACTTCAAAAACTTGATCAGACTTTTGAAAACGAGAGAAGACTTGAAGATATAGTTCAGAAGATAGTTGGTATGGCTGGACGAGAAGTAAACCAGGCAAATCCTATTGTTGATACCAGACTACCGGATGGTTCTCGTGTTAATGTGGTACTGCCTCCCATATCTAGAACAGGAGCTATAGTAACTATTCGTAAGTTTTCAAAGACACCTATGACAATTGAGCAGCTTATAAAGTATGGTTCAATAACTCAGGATATAGCAGATGTTTTGGAAAAACTTATAAAGGCAAAATATAACGTATTTATTTGCGGTGGTACCGGTTCGGGTAAGACCACGTTTTTGAATGCGTTATCAAACTATATACCAAAGGGTGAGCGAATCATCACCATTGAGGATTCTGCAGAGCTTCAAATTACAGGAGTTGAAAACCTTGTAAGTCTTGAGACCAGAAACTCTAACTCAACCGGTGTAGGTCAGATTTCAATCAGAGATCTTATTAAGTCTTCACTTCGAATGAGACCTGAGAGAATAATAGTCGGTGAGGTTCGAGGCGCGGAGGCTTTAGATATGCTCCAGGCCATGAATACAGGTCATGATGGATCACTTTCAACAGGTCATGCGAACTCTACAAAGGATATGCTTTCACGTCTTGAGACCATGGTACTTCAGGGGGCTGAAGGACTTCCGCTAGAAGCAGTAAGACAGCAGATAGCATCAGCGATAGATGTAATAATTCATCTTTCACGACTCAGAGATCATTCTAGAAAAACTATGGAGATTACGGAAGTTGTGGGCTATGAAAATGGAGAGATTAAGCTTAATCCGTTGTATGTTTTTGAAGAAGATGAGAATAGCACAATGGAAAAGGTATCAGGATCTCTTAAGAGAACAAGTAATCCTCTTATGAATGATTTCAAACTCAGACTGGCAGGAATCTATGAGGATTTTTAATTGAGGTAAAGAAATGACTTTAGATATATTAGGAATTTTTGGTAAGAAAGATGATAAGGAATTAGAACCGCAGTACTATACATCGAGAACCAATATAAGAACTTTGAATTATAAAGTTTATTATATGAGCAAGATTGAAAAAATACTGTATTTTCTTGCTGCTTTCATTATTGGAGGCTATTGCGGATATTTGTTTTATGGCGGACTTTTTCAAAATGAGTTCCACGAACCTACTGTTCTTACCTACGTATGCAATACTATTATTTCTGCCTTTGTTGGAACGCTTACTGGATTAGTATTTTTACCGATAAGAGTTCAGCAGATAATAAACAAAAGACAAAGAATGCTGAAGCGACAATTCAGAGATATGCTTGAAAGTTTATCAACTTCTTTGGGAGCAGGAAAAAACGTAAATGATAGTTTTGAGGCCGTTGCTCAGGATATGCTTCTTCAGTATGACCCTGATGAATTCATCAATAATGAGTTAAAGGTTATCATTTCGGGAATTAGGAATAACCAGGATATAGAAGCACTCTTATATGATTTTGGAAGAAGAAGTGGTGTAAAGGATATCGTAATGTTTGCAAGTATTTTCCGAATTTCCTATAGAAAGGGTGGAAATATAAAAGAAATCATCATGAATACAAATACAATCATGAAAGATAAATTTGAAATTGCTGAAGAAATAGAAACAGTTATTACATCAACTAAATCTGAGCTTTATGTAATGATGATAATGCCTGTAGCTATGGTGGCAATGTTCAAGGGAATGAGTCCAGAATTTGGTGCTAATTTCTCTACTGCTGCAGGTGTCATTGCTACAACCGTCTCACTTGTTTTGTACGGTATAGCTTTTAAAGTTGGCAGAGTGATTATGGAAATAAAGATATAAGGAGTATTCAAGATGTTTTTAGCTGTATCAGATTATATTATGTTTGCTATATCGGCTTTAGCATTTGCAGTTTGGATGCTTTTGTATTCTAGAGCCAAAAAGTATCAGAATCTTTTCGAAGGATTAGATGAAAAAGAATATCCGCTAAAAGACTTATATGGAATGGGATATGCATTTTTAGAGTTGATTCATTATCCATATAAATTTAAATGGGATAAAAAGCTTAAGAACTACTTGGGAATAATGTATACAGAGAGATATATAGAGTATTACATAAGAGTTATCTATTCTCAGACTATTACTATAGTATATTCTATCATCGTATTTGCGATCTTTTTTGGAACATATACTGGTAGTGTTGCAAATATTTTTTCGATGATGATGCTTGCTTTTGGAATTGGTGCATATTTTGTAACACTTCCAAAAGTTAAGATAGATAAAAGATCAGAAGAACTAATTACTGACTATGCGGAGGTAGTATCTAATCTAGCGCTTTTGACAAATGCTGGAATGATACTAAGGGATGCGTGGACAGAGGTTGCATATGCAAGCAATGACGAGTTTTATCTTGAGATGCAAAAAGTTGTAGATGATCTTAACAATGGTATAGGTGAGACACAGGCATATACAGATTTTGGATTGAGATGTGTCATTCCAGAAGCAAAGAAATTTGCTTCAACAATTATACAGGGAATTCAGAAAGGTAATAAAGAACTTTCAAAAAATCTTCGTGAACAGAGTGCGGAGGTTTGGGAACAAAAGAAGCAGCTTGTTAAAAGAAAAGGTGAAAAAGCTGCAAATAAGTTGATAATCCCTGTTTTTATAATGTTTATAGGAATCATTATTATGATTGTGGTTCCGATTTTTGCAAATATGTTTTAGGTCATATTCCCTGATCCGGACAGGGATTAATGATAAATAACTAATGACTAATAAGAGAGGAGAAAAACATGAATTATTTGGTTTTAGACGCAGAATTTGCTGTTAAGAGAGCTCTTAACAAGGTATTTAGAGAGGAAAACGGTGAAGTAAACATCGTAACTATGGTTGTTATGATTGGTATTGCTGTAATGTTAGCAACATTTTTCAAGGAAGAAATCGGTAGGATTCTTAAGACATTACTTGGAAACATCGAGGGCAAAGCTACAGATGCTATGACAACACCAGTAGGCTGATTGTTGTAATGTGTGAGGGCAGCTTAGATGCTGCCCTCTAAAAAAGAATGGAGCTGTTATGAAAACAACAAAATTACTAAATAAGATAAAAGACGATAGAGGATATATCATAATGGAATCTTCTTTTGTTTTTCCCATAATGTTTTTCATAGTTGCTTTTTTGATTTTCGCTGGAAACATGTTTATGTTGAAAGCAAGAATACACAGTGAGGTTTCGAAGGAAGCAATAATATATGCTAACTATTTTTCAAATCCGCTGATTGAAAGCATAGAAGCAGATGGCTATAAGGTAAAAACAAAAGCTGGAGCAGATTTGACTAATCATTTGTATAGATATCTTTTCAAACACGGAAGATATGCTGACAACAATGAGGTGGATGACTTAAAAACTAGAATATCAAAAATAGGATTATTTGGCGGAACAACGCCGGATAATATTATTGTACATAAGCATGATGTAAACCGTTCGGTTCTTTATCATACTTATATAGTAGAAGTTGAATATACATTAGCATTTCCAATCAAAATGATTTTTGATGATAACCCTTGGGTTTTGCAAATGAGTGCAAGAGAAGAAGCACCGGTTACGGATCAATCTGAATTTATAAGAAATGTTGATATGACAATAGATTTTCTTGAGCATAAGCCGGCATATAATACGGCAATTGAGGAGTGGTCAGTGCTCGTCAATAATATAACTGAATTTTTATCTTCAGATATAGAGGGTGAGGAATAATACAATGAGACTTTTTAGGGGAAATAGAGGAGCAGTTACAATATTTTTAACTTTGATATTACCACCGATTATAGCGCTTTGTACTATTTTTATAGATGTCAGCAGAGTATATTTGGGGACTGATTTAGCTGCATCATCAGCTGATTTGGCGCTTAATACGGTAATGAGTCAATATGATACAGATTTATCACAATATTACGGATTGATGGCGAGTTGCCAAAATGTAGATGAATTCTATGATGTTGCAGAAGAGTATTTTGCGGCTTGTATGCAGAGTAAGGGTGTTGCTGCCAAGGATTCACAGAAATGGGCATCAGATCTTAGAAAGCTTATTGGAAATACTATTAGTTATGATGATTTGATTAATATAGATACTTCCGAAACTTCAGCTGAAATACAGAACATAGATCAGGCCAACATGGCAAATGCAGCTATGGTTAAAGAGCAGGTCACTGAATTTATGAAATACAGAGCTCCTATCGATTTGGTTTCGGATGTTGCAGATGCTGCTAAAAAGGGGAAGACAAAGGGATTATATACAAAATTCAAAAGAATAGGTGAAAATGCAAAAAATCTTCCTTATGAAGCAGATATTCAGGATACAAAAACACAGTATTACACTGCTGAGAATGAGTTATTACAGGTAGCGCTTGAAGCATATGAGTATTTAGAAGATTATGAATGTCTTGAAATTGATAATGCCTATATTACTGAAACAAAAGATGATACTTACACAAATCTTGAAGGTAATTTTAGGGAACTTCATGACGACTATGTGGAATTTTGGGCAAATATTGGTTGGAAATGGACTGATTCGGCGTTTTTGTCAGTTGACACACTTATGTCAGGGGTGTCAGGTACGGATTATTCCAGCCAAAAAGGAAAAGTTACTGCAAAAGATCTTCGTGATTTGATAGATAATTTTTATAAAGCACAGAAGACATATATAGAAAAAAGAGATGCTGTCATTGCAATTTTCAATGAGAATGATTTTGTGGATCTTCCTGAGGGAGATGTAAGCAAGGCACAGTATTGGCTTCACATGGAGCATATCCTGGCAAAAGGGGGAACTACATATAGTGGTTCCGTATATGAGCAATACATAAGCGCTTATACTACATATAAAAATATCAAATTAAGTCTGGATAGTGCCTATACCAATAGAGATGATGGAACCAGTGATGAAGACGAATCATCCTCTTCAAGTAGTAGTTCATCGTCAGATGAAGAATCTAAGGATGTTAAAGATGAGATTTATAAGGATGGCATTACTATAGAAAATGCATATAAGGCTGCAGGAGGTGACTTCAAAACAGAAACACAGGACAATAAAGACGCTAAGAGAATATCTCAAAGAACAACTAGGACGCAGACTTTCTATAATGCTCCTAATATGCAACTCAAGGTAAGTGTTGACCATGCTAATACACGAATAAAATCGAAAGTTCAGTCAGGTTCAGATTATAAACCAGATGAGTTATTAAAGGAAAGATATGAAAGGCTGTATAAGGCAAAAGATATTCTGGTTGAACTAAAAAAGAAGGTATCAGCGATGGCAGATCTCGCAGATACATATAATACAAATTATAATACTTGGAAACAATCAGTTAACACTGCTAAAGGGGCTGGAGTTGATAGTCCGATTGTGGATCAAAGTGAAAAAGAAATAGCAGAGATAGATGCCACAGAGGGAGCCGGCCTAGATTCTGATGCAGAATATAAAAATAATGTAAAAATTGATATAGATGGAAATGATTGCAAAGAGTTTGCAGGTATAATTCAGAATGTCATAGATTTGTTTGATTCATACATGACAGTGGGCCAGGCAATTAAGTATCATGGAGCTAATATCCTTGGAAGCCAAGTTTCTGATAAAACCAATAATGGAAGCAATGGAATAAATAATCTTGATTTATTTGATAATGCTGCTAAAACAAGCGGAACAAAAACATACACAGATGGTGAAGGAAAATCAGTTAGTAGCAAGGTAAAGAATGATGATATTCCAGTAAAGCAATCAGAGTTAACAGATTATAAAAATAATACATGGGAATTTGATGGTTCTGAGATAAGTAATCTTGTTGCACTCAATGCAGATAATAATCCATGGTTTCATGAACCGCCATTTTCTAAAGATAAGGATACTTCGACAAGAAAAATAGATAAATTTCTTCATAGACAGTTTGATAGCATGGATGTTACCGACAAAAAGAAATCAGATAAAACAAAAGGTATTCTTGATGCTCTAAAAGCTTTGGTTAAGAATCCGTTACCTAAAGATTGGGGTGCATATACCAATATACATAATTCGGCAAATGAAGTTAATAGTGTAAGTGATATACCATCTAAGGAAGATGGAGGAGCATCAGAAAACACCGGTGATTTGGTGGATGCTGAAGATGTACAAAAATCGGAAGATGTAACGAAAGAAACGACTGGGGTGAAGTCGGTTGCAGATACGTTACAAAGGTTAGTTGAGATTGTGGAAGATGTAGGATTAGCAGCAAGAGATGATCTTTATACAACCGACTACGTAATGAATATGTTCAGTTATGAAACTCATTATATGGAGACTGTATATAATCAAACCAGAGAAAACATGACTGATACAGGAGCTAGGCAAAATAATATATATAATGTTGGATTATCCGATCCAATTAAACCTGGTAATGCGAAGAATTTGTTTGATACTCAGAGTGCATGGAACATCATGACAAATACTGATTTGACAAAGACTTATAATAAGTCATTAACAAATAGGTTAATAAACAAGATGGAAGGAGATGCTTCTGATGGAATAAAGACATCTTCTGGTGGATCTGTGAGTCAGACATTCAAAGGTAATAATTGGTCTTATGGTAATGAGGTCGAGTATATATTATCCGGAAGTGATAATAAAGCCAATAAAGATAGAATTGAAACCGTTTTATACTTTATAAGATACGCTTTCAATTTTGTACCGGTTTTCTCAGAATATTGGGATGATGAAATTATTGTTATTCCTGTAGCGGATCTTGTGGCTTCAGCAACTTGTGGAGTAATACCACCTCCGCTTACAAAACTTATTCTTTGCATGGGTATTTGTGCCGGGGAAACAGCGGTAGATGAAGACTATCTTTTGGCTGGCCTACCTGTAAAGCTTGTTAAAGGCGATGGCGAATTATTCTTGGATTTTGATTTTGATGATCCTGAAGTTTTGGCAAAAAAGATAACTGATGAGGATAGTTCAGGATCAATATTCACAATAGGAGAGGCTGAAGTTCCTGAGACGGATATTTCGTTATCTTATAGTGATTACCTTGCCATTTTTGTGTTCTTGGAACTAGTAGGTAATTCAGATAATATGTATAAACGAATAGCCGATGTAATACAGGTTAACTTGGCTAAAAATCCTAATATTAAGAGTTATGAGGAAACTGGTTTTGTAATGTCAAAGGCTAAGACGTATTTTACTATAGATACTAAAGTGAAGATTAAGCCTATGATGATTAAAATACCTATTTCTCAAGATTACGGAACAGGAAGTCTGCTTAATACTGATAACTGGAACACATTTACTTACAAAACTGTAGAAGGATATTAAGGAGAATATTATTTATGAGAAAAAAAATAATCATTTTACTAATTGCTACAATTGCGAGCACAAGCCTGATTGCTTGCGGGGAGAAGAAAACTGAATCAGTGAGTGAGGATACTCCTGTGGTAGAAAGTACTCCGGATTCACAGACTGAAGTAGTAGATAATCAAATTGAAGAAAGTGGTGCCCCCAACTATGTTGAGGGTACGAGTGAGGATTTCTCTTTATATACTATTGATGACAGTTCTGTGGGAATATCTGAGTATAAAGGAAGCGCTGAATATTTAATAATACCAGAGAGTTTAGATGGCAAAACTATTGTTGAAGTGGGTGGTTTTGCAGATAAGGATTCTTTAAAAGGCGTTATTCTTCCTAATTCAATTAAGAAGATAGTAGATCACGGTTTCAATGATTGCTCAAGTCTTGTAAGTGTTGAATTTGGCGAGGGAATAGAAGTTATTGAGGATAGAGCTTTCATTAACTGCGGTTCACTTGAGAGCATCAACCTTCCGTCATCATTGGTAGAGCTTGGAGAAGCTGCTTTTAATGTAAGCAATTTGCAGGAAATTAGTATTCCTTCCGGTTTAACTGAAATTCAAGATGGAGCATTTGCTAATGGTAACTTTGAGGAACTAACAATTCCTAGTAATATAAAAACTGTTGCTAAACAGGCATTTGCTGGAAATCCCAATCTTAAGAAGGTATTTATCGAAGACGGTGTTGAATCAATTGGTAAGGGTGTGTTTGATAAGTGTGAGCAACTTACAGAGATTCATATTCCTGCATCAGTAACAGAATTTGGTAACGATGGAGGTAAGATTATGAAAAATTCAAGTAATGTTACTATCTACGCACCTGCAGGAAGTCCTGCAGAAAGTTATGCAAACGAAAAGGGCATAACATTTGATGCTGAATGATTGACATAGAATAAAGACCACAAAAAGGATAATTATATGAAACGGGGAACTAATAAAAGAGAAAAAGGAGCTGTAGTAATAGAAGCTACACTTAGTCTTTCGTTTTTCATGTTTTTTGTCATAATTTTTCTCTCTGTAATAAATATGTGTATTGCTCAGAGTAAAATAGGTGTGGCATTAAATGAGTCTGCGAAGGAATTTTCTGAGTTTAGTTATATTTATAGTCTTACTGGTGTTAATGAACCTCAGAGAGCAAATTATGAAAAAGCGGAAGGTACTATAACAGACATTAATAGTGCTATATCAGGATTGGAAGAATGCAAAAATGCATTTGAGCAAATAGCTCATATAACTGAATCAGATGATCCATGGACAAGTTTGGAATCTGCAGAGGATTCTGCTTCCAATGCTAAAGATACTTATGTACAAATATATAAGAATTTCAAATCGAACCCTGCAGGATATATTCTTGGAATAGGTCGTGTTGTAGGAAACGAGGGAGCCGAATGGATCAAAGGAGAAATATCCGGTGCCATAGTTAAGGGCCTAATGTTGAAACATCTTAAAGAAAGCACTAATGGAGATGTTGATAAATATCTGATGAAGCACAGAGTCGTTGGCGGAATGGATGGACTTAAACTCGACAAATCCTCTGTGTTTACGAATGGTTCTGATGATATTACATTTATTTGTATTTATAAGCTCAGAATAATGCAGCTTTTAAATGTCGACTTTACTTATGATATATGTCAGGTGGCTAGAACCAAGGCATGGACTGGAAACTCACTTGTAAGAACTCCAGAAGAAATGAATCATGATGATCCATCCGATGGAGACTCGAGTGACGACCCGACTGATGGAGAATCCAGTGATGATCCGTCTGATGGAGACTCAAGCGACGATCCTTCTGATGGAGGATCCACTGATGACCCGACTGTTGGTGACACAAGCGATGATCCGTCTGAAGGAGAATCCGATGATGAGCCATCAGAAGATGATGAAGATCCATATAAAGCCATGCGTAAAAAGATGGTGGATAAGTATGGAGAAGAAGTAGTAAGAGATATAGAAAATCAATATGGGGATGAAACCAAAACATGGGATGAAGAAACATGGTCGACAGCAGCGATCATTTACGCCATGGAATATGAGTGCCCTGAGATTTTGGATGAGAAAGAAAGAGAAGAGTACGATAGGGAGTATAAGCCTAAACCAGGCGGCGGCTGTTTTGTAGCAGGAACAAAAGTTAAGACACCTTATGGTGATAAGAATATTGAGGAATTGGTTGTAGGGGATGAGGTATATTCATATAATTACTACAACGACGAGGATGATATTAATAATGTTACAAAACTATTTGTTCATGAATCATATGATATTGTAAAAATCGATATCAATGAAGAATCTATTCTTGCAACAAATGAACATCCATTCTACGTTTTAGGTGAAGGATTTAAGCCAGCATCGGATCTTGAAACAGATGATGAATTGGTTCTTTTTGACGGAAAAACAGAAGAACCAGATAGTATTTCACATATACATTATAACAATCCTGTTAAGGTATATAATTTCGAAGTAGAAGATTGGCATACTTATTATGTATCTGAAAAGGGAGTTCTAGTTCACAACTCATGTATGGCTATGCCCGATAATGTAGATGGTGGAAATACATTTAAGGGAAGATATGCTGGTGAGGATGTTCTACTTAAAGATGTAAAAGTAAAAAAACAGACGGTTACAAAAGTTACGCCTGAAGAGAACAAAAAGATGAGAAAGGAATTTGAAAATGGTGGACGAAAGGCATTTCTTCAAGATTTGGCTAAGAATCATGAGAAAGAACTGAGAGATGCGGGATTCACAGATGCCGATATAGCCAAAATTAAGGGAGGTGGTGTTCCGGATGGATGGCAGGTTCATCATAAGTTCCCTATTGATTATGGCGGAACAAACGATTTCAGTAATTTGGTATTGATTAAGAATACACCGTATCACTCTGCGCTTACAACCTATCAGAGACAGCAAGGCTTGAAGGTAGGAGAGAGCAAAGAAGTTCTGTGGCCATATCCAAATGGTTGTGTTTATCCGGCTAATGGAAAATAAACATTGTATTTACAATGTTTAGGTATGAAAAATCATAGGTTTATCAATAGGAGGTAGTAGTTATGTGGAAAGAAACTTTAGAAAAGGTCAGAGCTCAAGAGGCCGGATTTGGTGGCGAGCTTAATGGACCTGCAAGCGAAGCAGAAATCAAGAAATTTCAAGAAGAAATTAGTAAAGTGGGAGCAAGTGTTCCGGATGAATATTATGATTTCCTCCGTGTAATAAATGGTTTTGAATACAACGGCTATATTATATATGGGATAGACGAAGAACTTCTTGATGGAGCGACTGCCAAGGGAACTACAGGTTTTCTCCTCCAGCGTAAAGTTTGGGAAGAGACTTCAAGTGGTGAGTATACATACTTGGGAGAAGGATCAATGGATCTTTACGCATATGGAGTAGAGACCAAGAAGTTTTATGTATTGGATAACGGAAGTGACGATGTTATGGAAGAGTTTGATTCTTTCGATGAGTTACTTGAGAGAATTATGAGTCACAGCCTTCTTTAAAAGAAAGATGATGGAATGTGCATAAAGTACATTCCATCATTTAATGTTAGACAAGGATAAACGATTAAAGAGATATGACAATATGTGATATTTTTGATGCTGCTTATCAGGGAGATTTTGACATGTTAAAGCAGTATTACAAAGGAGATATTAATTGCGTAGATAAATACAATGGATTAAATCTATTGCAAGCTGTAATGTCTAAGGATGGTAAGTATCAAGAGCGTCTTGAAATTGTTACGTTTTTATTGGATGAGGGTATAGACGTCAATTTTGTTGATAATAAAGATAAAGAAAATGCATTGCACTATTTATTCTCCACTGCAGATGACGATGGAGGATTAACATACGCAGAATATGCATTATCAGTTACAAAGTTGTTATTGGATGCTGGTATAGATGTTAATCACAAGGATAGGCATGGAAGCAATTCGGTAACAAATGTGATTGCATTAAACTTTAATAATGAAGATGCTAAATTAAAAATACTTGAAATGTTACTTGATGCAGGAGCAGAGTATCGCGAAAAAGATAATTACGGATTTTCTTGCTTGGATTATGCGAAAAGATTTAAGAAAGAAGAAATAGTAAAAATGCTAGAGGAAAGAATGCTAGAATCATGAGTCACAGCCTTCTCTAATGAAGAGAGCTTTGGCTGGATTTTTACTGAAGCATTGCATGGAACACGATAACGTACATGTCATCATCTGTAAAGGGTGAGATAGTGCTGGTTTGTGAGGGAACGACAATTGAAAGTAGCTTAAATACATAGGATGTGGGAACTGATGTATTGCAAACATAGGCTACAACGGGGGCAAACATTGGCGGAGTAATCTGCTTGTTTGCAGTCTTTTTTAGTGAAAAACTCTATCGATATGTATAGAGATAAAAATAGGAGAGAGAAAGAGTGAAAAAAGTAAAGACATTAGTAAAAAGAATGGCAGCAGTGATTATGTCAGCGGCTATAGCAATGGGAGTATTGATGACACCTGAATTCAGTAAAGAGGCTCATGCAGCTGACACCAATATTTCTATGACAACAGCTATTGAAATTCCTAACAATAGCTTTGTAGAAGGGGCAGTAGGTTATGATGATCCGTCTGGCGGATTCAGATGGTACAAGTTTACTAACCCTTATGATTGTGATTGCGTTGCAACTGTGACGGTTACAGCATCTACCCATAATCCGGAGTGTGCTTTGTTCAATTCATTGGGTGGAAGTGATGGAAAAAGGGGTTATGCATGGCCTAGTATAGCATTTCATGCAGGGCTTAAAGCTGGAGAAACAAAGTACTTAAAAGTATCAAATGGTGAATGGAAAGGAGCGTGGACAGCATCTGTTTCAATTACTCCTGAGGAAGGCAATGCATTTAAGGTAGCGAAGAGTTATAAATCCGGAAAAAGAATCAACGGAAAGCTGGACTATTTAGAGGATGTTGACATTTACAAGATTAAGGCCAAGAAAACCGGTGTCATGAAGTTCTCAATCACTAATAATGAGAACCATTATGACGTTAAGTATACTGTTTACAACAAAGGAAAGGCTGCTAAGAAAACTGGAGAAGTAAAAGAAGCTGAGACAAAAAACGGAAAGCTGAAGATAAAAAAAGGTCAGTACATATACATAGAAATTAAGCGAGGAAGTATAGCATTTGATTCTGAACTTGGATCCTATTCCATCAAGACAAAGATTAAATAATGATATCTGAATTTCAGAGGACGGAGCGTTACCTTCATTAAAAAGGAAAAAAGAATCAGGCATAAGAAACTTGTCTAACGCATAGGAGTTTAAAAATATTTAATAGGAGTTTTGAAGTGATACATCAAGCTGCTTATATTGGCGATTGTAGCTTTTTTATGTCAGCTTATTGCAGATTTTTGTATTTAGTAGTACAGATTCAGATATTTTATAAAATTATAAAAATCATTATAGAGAGGAATTAAAAAAATGAAATTTTCAAAGAAACTAGTAACTATGATGCTAACATCAGCTATTGCAGCTGTTGCAGCATTCGTAAGCCCGGTGGATGTTAAGGCTAAGGCGCCTGAGTCTGCAAAGGTATATGAAGGAAATAGGTATCAGATATACTTAGAGGACGTAACATGGTCTGAGGCTAAGGCACGCTGTGAGAGCATGGGAGGTCACCTGGCAACAATTACTTCTGCGAAAGAGCAGGCTTTTGTTGAAAAGATCAATAAAGATGGCAAGAGCCTCTGGATAGGTGCTTATCGTACATCTAACAATGAATGGGCCTGGGTTACCGGAGAAAAGTGGAAATATACAAATTGGAAGGATGGAGAACCTAATAATTCAAGTAATGTGGTCTCAAACGAGAATAGTGTAGCTGTATGGCCTAAAGAGTGGAATGACTTAAATGATAATAATAAATTTGAGCAGGATGGTTTCATTTGTGAGTGGGAAGGCTTAAAGCCTACTAAGGTAACTTCAGTAAAGACTCAGAAAAAGAATGTAATTGTTAAGATTAAGAAGGTAGCTAATGCTGCAGCTTATGAGGTTCAGTATTCCACAAGTAAGAAGTTTGCAGAGAATAAGACAAAGACAATTCGTACTAATAGTGCAAAGATTAAGTTCAAGAAGGCGAAAAAGAATAAAAAGTATTTTGTAAGAGTGCGCGTTTGCTATAACGGACCCGAAGGAGAAGCTTATAGCGATTGGAGTAAGGCGGTTAAGAGTAAGTAATACAGGTTGATTTTTGAATAAACTATGAGTTATGGGATGTGATGTAAATATGTTACATCCCTTATTGTTTGAAAAATCTTACATCATTCCTGTGAAAACACACGTAAAATCATTGTAGAGGGTTATTAAAAGGAGATTTTAGATGGATATTTTTGAAGTTTTAGAGGACTATAATTGTTACAGGCAGGATATTAAGGTAATAACAGAAAAATGCACGAGTGAAGAATATGAGGCAATTCCAGATCAATGGAAAGACCTTTTGAAGGCATCGCCAGCTAAAAAGATTGATATTGTAATTGATTTGTGGCAAGCAGCTGTAAAAGAAGAAATGTCTTTGACGATTGCCTATTTGAAGGAGCATATCGAAGATATACTAATTGTCAAGTTTGATGAAAAGTATTCACTGATTTATTTGATAAAAAGAGATGATGGGGAGATATTACATTACATAGGTGGAAGTCCAGTAGAATCATTTACGATTCAAGATGATATATCAGCTTCAATTAGAAACTTTTATACAAAATTACATGATGGATTTTATGATTATTGCTTTAAGGCATTAGGGCTACCAGATCTTAAGCATGTGACTCCACTATCAGAAAATACAGGAGATAGAGTATTTAAAGATTTTGATAAAGCATATGTTTTCTTCGAGAATGGGATGGGAGATTATGTGGCATATGATACTCTGTCCAAAAAAGGAATTCTATGGCTTAAAGGGGAAGAACCGGAATTTGGCAACGAATTCTGGGATCTTGTAGATGAGTGGACTATTATCGGATTGGGTGAATGATAGATATTCCTTGTTTTGTAATATATAATATTCGAGGATGCTGTTTCTATATTTCTATAATCTTTTAAACATAATGTTTTTCTGGATTGAGTGAGGATGAACAACTAGACGGATCACAAAAAGATTTTTCTAAAATATATAAAAAGATTCTTAAGGACTATGGTAAACAATACGGTTTTGAAACACAACAGGATGTAAAAGATTGGCTTGAAGAGCAGGAGTTGACACCTCATCATGAGTCAGCGAAAAAAGTACAATTAATACCTAGTAAGTTGCATAATAATATTCCGCATATAGGATCAGCCTCAGATTTGACGAATCAAAAAAAAGAAGCTAATAAATCGAAGAAGGATTAGCGTCAGATTTAAGGAGGTAAATAGGATGAATAAAAATTTATTGGAAAAGATAAATGCTATTTTTGACATGGAG
Source organism: Butyrivibrio sp. NATIVEDY162 (assembly GCF_045999815.1). Lineage (GTDB taxonomy): Bacteria > Bacillota > Clostridia > Lachnospirales > Lachnospiraceae > Butyrivibrio. Next base: position 1,611,086 of record NZ_CP172573.1, on the reverse strand, counting down.
GATATGAAGAAAAATGTGCTTAGTGAGTCAAAACTGCAACAATTTGAAGATGAACTTTGTATAAAATTGCCTAAGGATTATAGAGAATATATTTTGAAGTATCCTAGCCTTTATGTAAAAGATGACTATAAAGTGAAAATGAAGGAATGTTCAATGTATACGCCGGATGATGGCTTTGATTATGTCGAGTATCTGTATGGATCCGAACTTGTTTCTACAGGGAAAGGACGTATGAAGTTTATTGAGGAAGAAGATGAATCAGATTGCTTTTTGCCTATTGGAGAATCTGCTGGAGACATGATACTAATATGTGTAAAAGGTAAAGAATATGGGAAGGTATTCATGTACTATCATGAGAGTGATGAAAAGAATGTTCCCGCATTTTTAATAGCGGATTCATTTGAGGAATTTATAAATGGATTTGAGTTACGACCAGATGATGATATTGATTATAGCAAAGTAAAAATACGTCTGGATGATGATTTGTTGAAGAGTATAGAAGAATTTAAGAACCGTAAAAAAAATAACAAATAATAATTTGCTAATATACAGAAAACAAAGAGTGTAAGAAGGTATGAAAATAGTAAACATATTATTAAAAAGAACTACAGCAGTAATTCTGGCAGCAGCAATAGCGATGGGAGTTTTTCTGACTCCCGCGTTCAGCAAGGACGCTCATGCAGCCGACACCAATACAACAATGGGAGCAGCTATTGAGATAGCAAACAATAGCTTTGTTGAAGGTGCAGTAGATAATGATGATCCATTAGGTGGAAACAGATGGTATAAGTTTACTAATCCTAACAACTGTGATTGCCAAGATGCTTTGTGGATGCCTTTGGCAAATGGGCAGATCAATACCTGAACCTGCGTCTCTCAAGCACCAGGATTTTCAGGCATACCACGACCACTGCATAGACAGCCATATGCAGAAAAATCAGAAGCATCCCACTCGGATCAAATATATCAGTGCTGCCAACCAGCCCGAAACCGTCCATGAAAGGCGGAAGCACAAAGTTCAAAGCTGACAACGGCATAAAGAGCTCAGCCAGTCCCTCCTTGCAGATAGCCAGAACTGCGACCACAAGCGCTCCGAGTATAGCATCTTTTCGTTTCTGTAAGAATCGCGGATGAAAGAAATCTCCGGTCACAATGCCGCAAAGCCCGCTTAAAAGGATATACAGGCCGCCAAACAAAACATCCGCTATTTCCATGGGCCTTATAAATACGGATCCTCGTAGCAAAAACAGTGCCACGGGAAATATCGTCAGTATCAATGCATAACAGCAGCACTGAGTGATAAGCAGCATCTCGCGGGATACATAGTAATTGATTGGCTTCTCACAGTGAAGCATCAAAGTCTCCTCAAACACATCGTTCTCTTTTCCGTTCAAAGTCATGGATATGAACACACATACAAAGTACAGAAAAGCCGCTGACAGCAGGAAGCTGGCGGTAACACCAATCGGAGCCATGGAATACATCATCCCTAAAAAAAGCGCGGTGGCAACGACCGGTATGATCAGCACCTGCCCTTTTTTCAGAAGTTTTAGTCGCAATTTGTACAATTCAAGCGTGTTTTTCAATGCCTACAACCTCCCATCCGTCTTCATACAACCCGAGCACAGTCGCCTTGAGCGCTGCCTCCTCTGCAGTCAACTCGTAGCGGCCACCGTTACTTCGCATATCATGCCGCACCGTCAGCATCGAATTTTTCTTCACGTATATAGAGTATTCCGCCTCGCCAGAGGCATCGATCGCTGCAAGCTTCCCATTCTCAATCGTGTAAACCCTGTCGGAAAGTGCTTCTATCAGCTTTTTCTCGTGACAGGACATAAGAATCGTAATCCCGCACTCGCGAAGCTCTTTCATCTTGTCAATAAAAACCTTCTGAGATTCAGCATCCTGACCGGAAAGCGGCTCGTCAAGGAGTATAACCTCATGTGGAGCCATGAGTGCCTGAAGTACACCAACTTTTTGCAGACTTCCCTTGGAAAGCTTGTCCATTCTGGTGTGGATCATAGGATCCAGAAAGAAGTCCTCTATCAAGGAATCTGTAACTGCAGGATCCACGCCCTCCATCCGCTCAACTGCGCGAAGATAGTCGATCATCTCGATCTCCATACCCACAAATTTCTCAGGAACATATGAAAAACGCAGCCTTTCGTGGTACTTAAGCTCACCGAAGCTAATTGGGATAAGCCCTGAGATAAGCTTAAGCATCGTGCTCTTCCCACATCCGTTATGCCCGTAAAACGCGATGGATTCTCCCTTGTAAAAAGTGTGCGAAACTCCTTCAATTATAGTTTTTCCGCCATATTTTTTTGTGACATTATTAAGTGTTATCAGTTTTCCGTTTGTTTTCATCTTTTTCACTCCACGTGTTTACTAAAAGATAAACCCTACTAAAGCATAATGTCTGTGGAAACTATTGTCTACATATTCACAACAAATTCACATTTTACACGGCTGATTAAGAAAACTAAAACGAACTGCTTCACCAAAAAACCTTTCATGATGACAATCATCCTAAAAGTAAGGTATAATGCTGTTTTGTGAGGGGACTACAAAAAACCGCTTAAATACAGAAGTTGTGGGGAAGGAAAGGTATAACAAATGGAGGAAAGAAAAAAGTTTGCGAGAGAGATCAGGAAGATGTTTGGCCAAAAGATGAGGCCGTTCCTGATAGGGGATGGAGTTCTTATTGTGCTGGCATTAGCAGTCAGCAGGATTCCCATTATGGCATTGATGATTGCTTTGCTGGTGGTCATTGGAATTATTTATTTTATTCTTTTGTCAATTGCAGACCGTTATCACTATGCCGGGAAGATTATGTATTGCAGAGCTCTTTTAGGAAAAGATATAACTGAGGACCCTGTAGGGGAGGGGCTTTACAGATTGAGAAAAATCGGATTTAAGAACCTTCGCAGATACAGGAGAGAATGTGGCCGTATTTTTTATACAGTAGTAAAAGGTGCAATGTCAGTTGGTGACATGATGGAGAATGTCCCGGGACTTGATAAATTTGCAGGTGCTTATAAAAAGCTTATCAAGAGACTTTATGAGAATTGTGCGAAGACACTGGTTACTTATCAGATCGGATGTTATGAAGAGGCAAATCAGGATCAGTTCTATGACCTTGTTGCATATTTTATTCAGGATGGAAAAAACTTTCTATTAAAGACTGTTAAATCAGAAGCAAAGGATTTTATAGCATCTGAAATCAGTGCAATATTAATAGCAGTGACTCTTTTGGGATATGCATTTACCAAGAATATTTTGTTTGCGGCTGTTGCACTTGTTATCTTTGTCTTAAGTGTTGTATTGTCGGCAAATGATGACGATTTCAACATTCTTTGTGATTATATCGAATATGTACAGTCACACGCACTTAATATGGAACTTAGAGATAAGCTTATCGTGGCTGTAAAAACAGGTAATTCAGTCCTTGATTTTACCAAAGCTTACAGGAACCCTACACAGAACAATATGAGAAGGGCGATTAAGGGAGCCGAGGAAATGATCGGAAGTGTTGAAAATAGAATATAATTTCCTATATATTTAGGCTGACAATTTCTCTGAAACGATCTTTTTGTTGGAGTAAGGTTTTTTGGGCAAATCTTCGCTGAAAATTCCGGTCCTGGTTTTTAACAGGAATACAGCAGCAAAGAAAATTCCATCGACTATGACTGTTGAAAGCAGAGAGGATAACTCCACATTAGTTTTTATTGATTGATATCCGAGGCCGTTCATTAAAAAAAGCGTCATGTTATTTACGATATGAAGGGCGCTGCCTGCTTCAATTCCGCCTGTAACATATACAAGAAAACCCGCTATGATTCCGCTGTAAGTTACTTCTACCATTCCATATGAACTGTAGGGGTGAAGGAACATAAAGGGAATAGCCTGCAGCAGAACAGCGATGGAGGATATGTTTATCCATCCGCCGATGGACTGCATGATGAGTCCTCTGAATATGTATTCCTCAGCGATACACTGAAGAGGACCAAGCACCAGGCAAAGCAGAAGCCCGGCAAGAGTAAATTTATAACCTGTGTAATTACATTCTGAAGTGGATTCAATTACTATTGGAATACCTGCGACAATAAGAGCAACAGCAAGGCATACAAAGAAAGGTCTGGTACGCCATTTTCCCGTGACAGATGTGTAGGAGGAAAACGGTCTGTAACCTGTGATATTAGTAGCCAGGAACATGGCAGGTATGAATAGCGCGATGGTGCCAAGCGTCACTAGGGCACCTGTGCTGTCATACACATTGAAGTTATCATAACCGTGCGACAGCATAGCAATCTTATCAATGATATCTTGTTGATAGAACGTGCCGAGTACTGCTATACCTAATATCAATGCTGAAGCTAATGCTAAGAAAAACATAAGCGTGAGCAGAATCGCTAATGCAGACTTGAATGGCTTATAACCTTCAAATGATCTGTCTGATAGAATAAAGTCTTGAGTGTTTTTATTATTCATTTTATCAATCCTCCAACTGGTTCAGAAACTCTTTTTCATAAAAGAAGCAAACTTTGCGTTTGTTTTAGGGACATTGTAGAGTGAGGTGTCCAACAGATGTCCAACATGCGGAGTTTGAAAAATAAAAAACAATTAAAATGCTATTCTGATGTTTATCTTTGTTATAAACTAATACTGTGCAATTGGATTTGAGTAATGCACTTAGGGGATTTTAGATTAGCTTAATGTTATTATCATTAGGCTTGATAGATTTTGTGATTATGAGGGAAGTTTAATTTGGAACAGATTCTTGCTGAGCTCAGGGATAGAGCAGAATTATTTGAACGGATAAGTGACATATTAGGTGCCTGGAACTCCGGCCGGTACAAACAGATGCTGCTGCACATTTACAGCGGAATGGAGGGCGTAGAGTTTACTGAGTATGTCGCTAAGACTCTTTGCGTCATTTTCCCGGAAGCAGATATAGTCGGAACTATGTCAGCCGGGGAGATTATGGAGGGGCATGTAATCAGTAAGGGCATCCTTATTGGTGCTCTTTTCTTCGAGACTACAGATGTCAATGTATTCCGTTATGATAATGTGAAGGGACATGAGGCAGAGGTTGGAAGGGCAATCCGCGAGCAGCTTGACAGTATACCTGATATCAAGGCCGCTGAGATGATTCTTCCGGGCACTGAGTTTGAGACGAAATCCCTGTTTGATGAGATTGATGAGTGCTCACGTGATATCAGGATTTTTGGCGGGTATTCAGGCGGGCATGCGATGAATTCGCCTGTGCATTATGTGTTTGATGCAAAGGGAATTATGTATAATTCCATTCTTGTAACTACTTTTGCAGGAAAAGATTTTTATATAGATATGGATAAGGTAATAGGCTGGGAGCCTCTGGGAGTGCCCTTTACAGTTACCAGGGCTGATGGCCACAAGCTTATTGAACTGGGTGGCAGACCCGCATCGGAGATATATGAGAGATTTCTTCAGATAGACAGAAGATTGAGAGATAATGCTCAGGAGGGTTATACTTTCCCGCTTCTTGCAGAATATAATGGAGACCAGTGGCTTAGGAGCGCCATTCACATTGAAGAGGATGGCTCACTTAACATGCATGGATATGTCATAGAGGGCATGGAGATTCAGTTGTCTTATGGCAATCCTGCCACAATAGTTAAACAGATTAATGAAAGGCTAAAAAAATAAGAAGCTTTAAACCACAGGTTATTATGCTTTTTTCATGTATAGTCAGAAAAGCGTTCTGGGAGAGATATGTTGATATGGAGCTTGAGCCCTACGAGCAGCTGTGTTCAACCTCCGGATTCTACACCTGGGGTGAGATTATTCGTGACGAGAAGTCAGGGGAGATTGTTGAGCACAATGTTACGCAGCTCTCCATCGCAATGCGTGAGGGTGAAGGCAAAGCAGAGGAATTACCTGAGGTGTGGGTTGATGATACGGTGTTAAAGGGACCCGCAGCACAGATGCGAAGGCTGACAAGCCTTGTCTACACGACTATGGAAGAGCTTCAAAATGCCCAGAGGGATCTTCAGATCCTAAACGACAAGTTAAGAACAATGGCGGAGAAGGACGCTCTTACAGGCCTTTACAACAGAGGTAAGACTGAGGAAATCATTTACAATTTGCTTGATGAATCAGCTTTCAATAAAGTTCCGCTCAGTCTTCTTATGATAGATATTGATCATTTCAAGAGCGTAAATGATAATTACAGCCATCAGACAGGCGATCTGGTATTAAAAGAGATGGCTGCAATTTTGGAAAATCTGGCAAATGAACACACGGATGCCATGGCGGGCCGTTGGGGCGGCGAGGAATTTTTCGTAATTCTGCCCGGGGTTGTGGATGATGAGGCCATGAGCATAGCAGAGACCTTAAGAAAAAGAACTGAAAATCACATTTTCCCTGAGGTCGGGAATCTCACCATCAGTGTAGGTGTTATTACGGTGGCCGGAGATACTAACAGTAAGGATATTTTCCTATGCGTTGATAAAGCTCTCTATGATGCAAAAGAGGGCGGCCGAAACCGCGTGGTCAGGGCTGATCTGTCTGATGATGACAGGACTTTTGAGTAGAGGTTTCCGGCCTTAGAGAATCCTTTCGAAATGGTCACCTTTTTCTACGAAGCCTGTTTTCTTGAGGTAGGGCTTGTGATTTTCAGTGGGTCCTTTGTATATGAGCTTGTCGATGCCTTCAGTTACAAGGTTGGACATAAGGAATTCTCCAACAGAGAAATCGCGGTACTGAGGTATTGAGTAATCAAGCTTGATATCCAATGTGTGATCCTTTAAGTTGCCAAGCAGAATTCCGACGGGTTTGCCATTGTGACAAACTACAAAGCTGCTGTTTACACCTGCAAAAGTCATTGATATGCCGGGAAAACACTTGGCAATATCGTCTTTATACAGATCTATAATGTATTTTATAAGACCATCATCTCCTGATACTTTTACAAGGTCATAGTTTTTCTGGGTATTCATTGCTTTCATAAGGTAGTACACGTTAATGGCAACAAGTGCAATATTCATTACGACTGTGGGATATGCGCCAATGAGGAAACCATATATTACACAAAACAGACTTCCGATGGTATTGACAATTCTCAACTTGTAAACAGAAACCATCATAAATGATAAAAGCACAAGCGCAGATCCGATATAACCGATTATTTCGAAAATTGTATTTGGATTCATGATTTTCACCTGCTCCGAAGGAGCATCCTTTCTTAATGATAAAGATGTTTATCTTATATTCTTAATGATAAAGATGCTTATCTGTATTCTATTGTATGATGACAGGTATGAAAGGTCAAAAAAAGAATTCATAAATTAATTCTTTAAGTTTTATAAGAATTTGGCTACTCTATTAGATTTTTGATGATCTCATCCGCAATTAGGTCAGCCACAATAAGCTTGTATTCGTGCCTTGAAGATGCAGGAGGCAGCGTGAAGCTTGTGGTACGGCAGATGTCTGCTGAGGTCTTGGGGTTGCAGGTGTCTGTAGAGATTTTTGAATGGTAGGAGGCTGGGTAAATCAGCCCCAGATGCACTTCTCCCGGGACACTGTCTGCATTATCAGGATCGGTGTTGCCAAGAGTTCCTGTCACACCGATTCCGATGTCTGCGTTATAAGAATCCATGCAGGCAGTAGCCATTGCGAGTGCTGTCTGTGGAGAATATACACCGTTTTTTTGTATGACATCAGCCGGAACACCCTGCTTTATTTTTGCTTCATTTGAGTAGGTTATGTAGGCACCTTTTAATGTGGCAGAGGATCCTTCGGTATCTGTAAGAAAAGATGCTACCATTCCAGCAGTGCAGCTCTCCATGGTACTTATGGTGAGCTTTTTTTTTATCAGATACTTTGTTATCTTTTCATATTTTTTAATCACTGATATTTCATTTATCATGTGGAATCTCCGATTTTATATATCTATTCTTGTTTACAACTTCCTATTGTGTCCGCAGGAAGCAGAAACAAATTAATCGTAGCCTGTTTGATACAAATGAGCAATAAGTATTTGCTAAAAACAATTTAGTATGGTAGAGTGTTAAAGAGTGAAAACAATTCGAGGATTATTTGGTACAACATCAACAAAAAAGAATAGAGAGGTTTATTATGAAAAATAAGATATTAGCAGCTTTTCTTGCAACAACAATGGTAGTTGGAATGACTGCATGTGGAAATAAAAACGCAGGTAGTGGAGATAACACGGCTGATGCCGGTGCTGAGACATCAGAGGCAGGTGCTGAAGCTAGTGAGAGTGCAGATGCAGCCGCTGAGGGCAGTGAGAGTGCAGATGCTGCCGGTGAGTCAGATGTGGATTACATTAAAGGTAAGGGCAAGCTCATCGTAGGTGTGACCGATTTCGCTCCCATGGATTATAAGGGAGACAATGGTGAATGGATTGGCTATGACGCTGACCTTGCAAAAAAAGTGGCAGAGTCTCTTGGGGTAGAGGCTGAGTTTGTTGAGATTGACTGGGATAACAAGATCCTTGAACTCCAGAACAAGTCAATTGATGTTGTGTGGAACGGCATGACACTTACAAGCGAAGTTACAAACTCTATGGAATGTACAAAGCCTTATCTTAACAACGCTCAGGTTGTAGTTGTTCCTTCAGATTTTTCAGAAGAAGTGAAGACAGCTGAGGATGCTTCCAAGCTCAATTATGCTGTTGAAGCAGGTTCAGCAGGTGAGGCAGTAGCTACAGAGAACGGTTATGATTTTATTTCCGTATCAACTCAGGCTGATGCCGTTATGGAGGTTCAAGCCGGTACATCAGGTGCATGTATCATAGATCTTCTTATGGCAGGTGCCATGATAGGCGAGGGTACAAGCTATCCCGATCTTGTTCACACAGTTGAGCTTACAACAGAGGAATATGGAATCGGATGCCGCAAAGGCTCAGATCTTGCAGCTTATATTGATGGTGAGCTCAAGGCTATGTATGAAGACGGCAGCATGATGGAGATTGCTAAAACATACGGTGTTCAGGACGCAGTAATTGGTCAGTAATTGAGATAAAACTGCTTTAGAAGGACCTTGTGACACTATGATCATTACTGTGATAGGACGTAGATTATACTAGAAGGAAATACTATGTTTGTAACTGTAACAATATCCCTTTTGGAAGGGTTTCTTGGAACAATAAAACTGTTTGCACTGACGCTTGTTTTTTCATTGCCGCTGGGACTATTCATATGTTTCGGCTCGATGACAAAAGCGACAGTAGTAAGGCTACCTATAAGATTTATCATCTGGGTAGTGCGCGGAACACCACTGATGCTTCAGTTACTTATCATATATTACGGCCCCGGAATTTTTCTGGGGCTTAATATATGGGGCTCCGGTGGAAACGGAAGATTTATGGCAGCGCTGATGGCGTTTGTGTTTAATTATGCCTGCTATTTTTCAGAGATATTCAGAGGTGGTATTCAGTCGATTCCTGTGGGTCAGTACGAAGCGGGCAAAGTCCTCGGCATGACCAGAACCCAGATATTCAGAAAAATAATCCTGCTTCAGGTAATAAAGCGTATAGTGCCGCCTATTTCAAATGAGGTCATTACTCTTGTAAAGGACACATCTCTTGCAAGAGTTATTGCGGTTTATGAGATTATTTGGAACGGCCAGGCGTTTATTAAGAGCAGCGGCATTATCTGGCCTTTGTTCTACACAGGTGCTTTTTATCTGCTGTTTAGCGGGCTTTTGACACTACTGTTTGGATATATTGAAAAGAAATTGAGTTATTTTAGGTAAATAGGGAAAAAATATGCCAATTTTAGAAGTAAACAATATCGAAAAGAAATTTGGAAACATCCGTATCCTCAAGGGAATCAGCTTCAGCATGGAAGAGGGACAGGCGATTTCAATCATAGGATCTTCAGGAAGTGGCAAGACTACTTTACTCAGATGCCTGAATTTCCTGGAGAGACCTGACAAGGGAACAATAGCTGTCCGTGGAGAGACTATTTTTGATGCTTCAAAGCCTGAGGACAAGCCGGAAGAACTGCGTCTAAAGAGACTTCATTTTGGCCTGGTTTTTCAGCAGTTTAATCTGTTTCCCCAGTATACAGCTCTTGAGAATGTTATGCTTGCCCCAAAGTTATCGGCAAAGGCGGATGAGTATGCGGAAATTGAGGAGCATGCAAAAGAGCTTCTTGATCAGATGGGACTTGCCGACAGAATGTATCGATACCCTCATCAGCTGTCGGGTGGGCAGCAACAGAGAGTTGCTATAGCAAGAGCACTTGCTTTACAGCCTGACATACTGTGCTTTGATGAGCCTACATCTGCACTGGATCCGGAGCTCACAGGAGAGGTGCTTAGAGTTATCAGAGACCTGGCAGACAAGCACACAACCATGATAATTGTTACTCATGAGATGTCCTTCGCCAGAGATGTCGCAGATGAAGTCATTTTCATGGATGATGGTATAGTTCTTGAGAAAGGACCTGCCGATCAGGTGATCAACAACCCTCAGGAGGAGAGAACCAAGCAGTTCCTGTCGAGTTTGAACAGTTAAGATGTATAATGCTGCGAATTATAGATATTAAGTAAGATAAGCGTATCCGTAGTGGGTACGCTTATTTATATCATAGGAAAATGCTTTCCTATGATACAAAAACGCTCCGCGAGGATGCGCACTCGCGCGAGAATGTCGCAAGCAAGAATACACTGGAAAAAGGCAGATATATAAATCCCAGTGTATTAATTTGCAAATAAGCTGCAAAAGGCAGCTGCGGGCTTAGCTTACAAGCCAAAAACAACATAATATATGATATAATCCCTTTGGAAGATTCACTAAAACCAAAGGAAAAATATAAAATGAAAAGCGAGTCAAATAATAGTTCCACAAATACTAGCACCACTTCTGCAAATTCAGTTCGAGTTACAGCGTTATTCTATATCATCTACACCGTAATGTTTGCGGTGATGTCCTATCTTGTTTACGGATATTTTTTAAAAAACGGTAAATCATTCATTTGCACAGGAGATACCTGGAGACAGCATCTGAAAGCAGCAGCATATTACTCGAAGTGGCTGCGCGGTGTTTTTTATCATCTGATTCACGATCATAGTTTGTCATTTCAGACCTTCGCTTTTGGCATTGGTTACGGAAGTGATATGTATCCTACGCTTCAATACTATGCGCTTGGCGATATTCTCAATCTGTTCTCAGCATTTGTTAAAACAGAATATATCCACATCTATTTCCAGATAGTAATGATAATGCGTGCATATCTTGCCGGTATAGCATTCTCTTTATATGCGAAATATATGCGGAAAGACATGTCAGCCATAGCTCTTTTTGCGGGTATGTTTACCTATGGTTTTGGTTCATACTTTATGTATCTGGGACTTTGGCATCCATTCTTTGCAAATCCGCTTATTTATTTTCCACTTGTCCTTTTGGGGGCAGAGAAGATTTTGCAGGAAAAAAAGCCCGTGTTTTTCGCGGTTTCAATCTTCCTTGCTGCGACGAATAATTTCTATTTCTTTTATATTATCGTTTTGCTGACAATAATATATGTGGCTGTAAGACTATTGTTCCTGAATTTTGGAAAAGCCGGTAAAAGCTTAATTGATGAATTATCACCCGTAACCACTGATAATTCATCTCTTTCGAAGAAAACCTTCAAAACAATTGGTACTTTCTTTTTATATGGCATGATCGGAACCTTTATGAGTATGTTTATATTGCTTCCGGTGCTTGTTGCTTTTCCGAACAACCCAAGATCGGGCTCGGGAATTGAAGTACCGTTTTTCTACGATGCGGACTATTACAAAGAACTTATAAAAAATCTCTACACCTTCGTATATCACGGACAAAATGACACACAGCTTGGATTTACACCCATTTTTGTGGCAGCACTTTTAGTTGTTGTGGTGCGGAGCATATATCATTTAGTCGCTGCAAGGATTGAGATACAAAGAAAAAAGAAGGAACTGATGAAAAAAGCGGACAAAAACGACGGACCTACTGCAGTTTTTGTGGCGTGGAAAAATACAGCTGAATATCAAAATAATCTGCGTTTATATCAGGAGCTTGTCTTTGCGATTCTGTTCACAATTTTCTTGTGCCTGCCATTTTGCGGTTATGTGTTCGCTGCTTTTTCCTATGCGGTTAACAGATGGGCCTTTGCCTGCGCACTTTTTGCAGGTTTTATAACAGCCGAGTTCACAGACTTTTTGGGAGAAAAAATCGAACAGTTAGTATTATCGAAGCAAGACAAGGCATCCGCGGAAGAAGGACAAAAAGACTTCGGCATAACCGGAACCTGCAGAATCCTGAAGGCTGTTGTAAGCGGAGCAGTACTCCTGCTGACACTCTTTTTTATCATGAAAAACGGCAGAGCTGCTTATGCGCCTGAAGAGGGCAACATGATCAGGGATTACATGGATGCGTGCAGTCCTGAGGAGATGTATGCTCAGCTTCAGAGTACAGAGGTGCAGGTTGTGGAGGAAAATGCTGAGGCAGACGGACTCGACGTGACAGGAGATTTCTACCGCTATTCCGGACGTGACCTTGTTTGGAACGCTGCGATGCTCGACGGCATCTCTTCGACACAATTTTTCTGGAGTCTTGCTGATAAAAATGTATCGGAGTTTTTCAAGCTCATGGCTAACAATGACCAACAGAGCTTTGCATATTTTGCGCTGGATGATAGAGCGATTCTGAATTCCCTTGCAGGCGTGCGCTATTACTCTCTTCGCTACAACACGCCGGATCAGCAGGCTTTTGTGCCCTACGGCTATGCGCCTTCCTATGAAAAGTATAACTTCGGAATTTATGAAAATCAGGACGCAATGCCTCTTGGATTTACATATGGACAGGCTATTTCCCAAAGCGATTTTGAGGCGCTTTCACCTGTAGAACGAGAGGAGGCACTGCTTTACGGAGTTGTCCTTCCGGACGAAAAGGCAGCAGCTTATCCTGAAGCTGAGCCGACCTTCACTTCAGAAACTATTCCTTATGAGATCTCATTTGAAGGAAAAATAAAGGAAGTTTCCGGAGGCTTAAAGGTAAAGGAAGCCGGTGCTTCGGCTATTCTGGATTTCAATGGAACAGCAAATGCGGAGACACTTATTTTTTTCAAGAACCTGCATGTAAACAGCAAAAACGGCATAATTCAGATAGCTGTGACAACGACTCTTGCTGATGGCACGACCATTCAAAAGAACATAGATTATAAGACAGAGAAATCCTGGTATTATTCAGGATGGCATGATTTCATCGTAAATATGGGATATTCTGATACTGCGAAAACTCAGATAAGAATCACCTTTAGCGATAAGGGGACTTACAACTTTGATGAGCTGTCAGTTTTTAACAGACATCTTACGACTATGCATGCACAGCTTCAGAGCTTGAAGGAACACACTTTATATGATGTAGACTTGCACAAGAATCCCATTTCTTTTGCAACCAATAATATAACAGGAAGCATCGACACAACGGATAATGAGATACTTTTCCTGTCGATTCCCTATTCAAAGGGGTGGAAGGCATATGTGGATGGCAAAAAGAAAGAGCTCATGCCTGCTGATACGATGTTCAGTGCTCTCGAGCTTGAGCCGGGGCATCATGATATAAAGCTTATTTACCGCACACCGGGATTACTTCAAGGGGGTATAATGAGCCTGGCCGGACTGATGCTGCTGATTTCTCTTGGATGGAGAAGAACTAATCATCTAAGCAATTACAAGGTGAAGAGCAACGAGAAGAATAGCAAGAAGAACAAAGAGGCTTGAAATACCCATGAAGAAAAAAGTTGGATCTACTACGATATAATTTGACATTTGGAATACTTGTCATAAAAACTATCGACCATTTAGTGAGGATTGCTTATGTATACTCTGACTGACTTATGTAAGGAATTGTCAATAACTCCTGCTACCGGAAGAAACTGGGTTAAGCTTGGAAAAATTAAACCCACAGGGAAAAGAGGACGCTCCTTTACCTTTTCAGATGACTATGTGCGCTCGCTAAAAGAAGATCTTGAGAGTGGCAAGATGAAGTCCCTTAGAAGCAGGCGCAACAAGAGTCATGTGTCGGGGAATTTATTGTACAGCTCTTATATTGCAAATTCGTCTCCTAACTTCGCTATTGTGCAGAAGCTTGTTATGGATGTGGCAGGCCTTGAAAAAAGTGCGACGGCTTTGGATGCTGCTACTGAAAATGATGGCCAGGATGATTACATCGGTGCAATACTTCTCCAATGCGCAAAGAAACTGATAGCAAGTCGCGTCTCGGAGGAGGATAGAGGAGAGTATGACATTCTGCTAAATGATATCTGTGCCGGAGAGAGCAAGAGCGATTGCAATCAACTGTACGAATCCAACCTTTCTGCAGAGAATGTGGAAAACAGCCCTCACCTGCTTGAAGAAAACCATGTTACAGAGAAAAGACAGAATGGCTGCCAGCAGCAAGAGGAAAATCCATCTGCAGACAATAGGCAAAATCTTAAATTCAAGAATTTCGCTGATGGGCTGACATACATCCCCGGGGAAGATACCCTGGGCTTTGTCTATATATCTCTTAAGCATCTCCAGACTAGAAAAAGCATCGGCGCATACTACACGCCGGGGAATATTGTGCAGCGCCTGCTGGGGCATTTGTTTGAAGCTAATGTTCTTGCTGACGGACAGGACAAGGTGATCCTTGATCCGGGATGCGGCTCTGGCAATTTCCTTCTTTGCCTGCCTCCGGGAATTCCTGCTAAAAACATCTATGGGTTTGACATCGATGAAATGAGTGTGAAGCTTGCAAGGCTTAATCTAGCGCTGAAATATAAACTTCCTGATGCGAATTTCTGGAAGGAACACATCACTACAACAAACTTTTTACACATGGATCCCTCAGAGAAGACTTTTGATATAATCCTTGGAAATCCGCCGTGGGGCTCAACTTTTCCTGATGAGGAGAGGAAATTCCTAAAGGAAAGGTTTCTGGTAGCATCTGAGAAGTCGCTGGACTCCTATGACCTTTTCATAGAGCAGGGACTTAACCTTCTGAAAAGTGGCGGTGCCTTATCACTTGTTCTTCCGGAGTCTGTGCTGCTTGTAAAGTCGCATACGGTTTCCAGAAGACTTCTGATCGAAAACAGTACGCTGACGCATTTGGAGTATCTTGGGGATGTCTTTGACCATGTTCAGTGTCCGTCTATAATTCTGCAAGCAGAGAAGATTAGCGGCGAGGTAGCAGAGTTTGATGAGACTGATGAAGCAAAGACAAAATTGATTGAGACCAAAGAAGCCAAAGAAAACAGAGAAGTCAAAGAAAACAGAGATACCAAAGAACCGGGAAAAATCATATACTCAAATTTCCTTGGCGGCCATCCCGTAATTTACGATAAGGATACATCCTACAGGATAAATTCAGTGAGAAAAATATCGGACACAGGATTTGACTTCCTTATGCCCGATGAAGAGTATGAGCTCTTGGAATATTTGACCAAGTTGGAGGATGTATGCTTCCTTAAGGGGAATGCTGACTTTGCTCTGGGCATAGTCACAGGCGCCAACAAGGATATGCTGAAATCGCGAAAGAGTCCTACCAATGAGATAATCCTGAAGGGGACTGATATTTTCAGATATTCATTTAAAAAGCCCAAGTGCTATATCACATTTGAGCCTGAAAAGTATCAACAAGTTGCCCCGGTTCCCATGTACCGTGCACCTCAAAAACTCCTCTACAGATTCATCGGAGGGCATCTTGTTTTTGCATATGATGATGAACAGACGCTGTCATTAAACAGTTGTAATATCGTAATTCCGAACATTGAAAATCTCAGTATGAAGTACATTTTAGCGGTTCTGAATTCAAGCGTTTCGGAGTATTATTTCAGAAAAAAATTTCGTTCAGTAAAGGTTCTTCGCTCACACATAGAAAGTCTTCCGATTCCATTGGCAAATATGGAAACGCAAGAAAGAATAATTGAGCTTGTTGACGAACTGATGTTGCTTTCAAGAAACGAAAACATGACCAAAGCAGAATCTGAAGCAGCCGGAGAGAAGGCTGAAAAGATTTATGGACAGATTGATGAAATGTGTTTTGACCTTTTTAAACTGACTCCGGAAAAAACAGAATTAATAAAGCAATCTATAAATAATGAAAACTTATTGCTTTCGCTCTAGCATTTACGAAATATAGTGATATAATGATTTTACTCAGGCTTGTTTTTTTGTGATAAAAATAAGAAAAACGTAAAAAACTTACGCGTATCATTATTGAGTTTTTTAAGAGGAAAATCATGGGTGAAAACAACCAGAAACTAAAAACTATATCGTTGAATGAGCATGCAGATAAGCTATTTGACAAGATAATTAATACAACTCAGGACTGCATTTTCTGGAAGGATACAGAGCGTAGATTTGTTGGCGTCAACCAGGCTTTTCTTGATTTCTACGGATTCGATACAGCAGATGAGGTGATAGGCAAAACGGATGAGGACATGAATTGGCATCCGGACCCGAAGCCATTCATGGAGGATGAGCTGAGGGTACTTAGAGGAGAGAGCACTCACAATGTACGTGGACAGTGCATCATTAGGGGACAGGTTCGTGACATCATAGCAACCAAGACTCCTATATATGATGAGGGTGATATTATCGGGCTGGTAGGCTCTTTCATGGATGTTACGGATGAGCTGGAGCGACTAGCGAAAATTGAGAGGCTTAACAGATTAAACGATAAGCTTCTGGAAAATGAAAAGCGTGCAAACAGACGCATGGCTGAATTTTTATCACGCATGAGCAATGAGATCAAAAATCCAATGAACGCGATTTCCGCACTTTCATATCTTGGAATGACTCAGGATGATGTAGATGTACTAAAGAATGATATGCGCAAAATCTATACCTCCAGTCATTATCTCTCAACTTTGATGAGTGATATTCTGGACATCAATAAGATTGACGGCGGCAACCTGAATCTGGATCCGGGCAGAACATCCCTTGATGATATAGTTGATGGCGTTGAAAATATCACTCGCGCTTTCGCTAAGGAAAAGAATATAAATGTGATCGTAAACAGAAATTACAGGGCGAATCCGCAGGTTATCTGCGACCTTGGCAGAACCCAGCAGATGGTCATAAATCTTACCTCCAATGCAGTTAAGTTTAGTGACCGTGATGATACTGTAGAGATAACCGTCACATCCAGGAAGCAGGAGAACTGCTATAATATAGCTTTTGTAGTAAAAGATGAAGGCTGCGGTATTGGAACGGCCTTTATGCCGAGCCTTTTCAGGACCTTTTCTCAGGAAAAAAGAAATCCCAGCAAGTATGGTGCCGGAACAGGACTTGGACTCTCAGTGGCTAAGCGCCTTGCATGTCTGATGAAGGGCGACATCGTAGCGGAGAGTGAGGAAGGGCTGGGGAGTGTCTTTACAGCTACAATTAGACTTGAAGCTGTGCCTATGGAGTAGGCCGAATATAAATAATTAAAAAGCAAGCATCCCTCGACATAGCTCGGGAGTGCTTGCTATTTTTATGCGTATGCTTATTTTTTATTCGTTATCTTCTTCTTCTTCTTCCTCGTCATCCTCATCAGCGGGAGGTGTTGCCTCAGGCTGAGGTGTTTCGGTGGGAGTTGCTTCCGGTGCAGGTGCGACCTGTTCCTGAGGAGCCGCGGCTGCGGGCTGTTCTGCAGGCTGTTCAACTGGTGCCGGAGCGTCCGGACTTGCAGGTGTTGACTCAGGAGTGTAGTACTGAGTATTTACTATACCCTGCTGTATAAGGGATGTTTCCTGTGCCAGGATTTCCTGGATGTTTGGCTGAGCCATGAACTCAGGAGTATGGTGGCAGGTAGCGACAGGAGTTACAACCGTATTTCCAAGCTCATCCACGCTGGTGGTAAATCCGCTGGATGCACCGCCGCTGTTCGGTGACTGTGCCTGTAATACTGCAGGCTCAGCAGGAATCAGCTCAAATACACCTGAAATCTTGAACGGACACAGCTCAGAAGCCGGGAGTCTGTCGGACTGACAAACTGTGCCTGAGTAGTGAACGTTACAACTTTCTGTAGGAACCGTACCTTCTTCAAAGTATTCAGAGAGGAGTGTGCCGTCACAAAGACCGCCAATTGGCTGTTTTCCTGACCTTGCACATACGGTAGCAGTTATGACTGAATCGGGCTTCTCAAAAGTTGTTGACGGAAGATTCTCATGAATCTTGGACATAACAGCCCTCCAGAGAGTCTTTGCAAGATGCTGCTCCGCTTTGGAGGAGAGGTCCACGTTGTTGTCATAGCCTGCCCAGGTGGTTGCAGTGTAGTAGGTTGTGTAGCCTGCAAACCATACGTCGTTTTCATCTGATGTGGTTCCGGTCTTACCTGCGATGGCCGTAGTTCCAAAGTTAACGGCGGTACCTGTTCCGCTTGTTACAACATCTTCCATTGCACTTGTCAGAAGATAAGCTGTTGAATCCTTAAGGATTCTTGTGGAATCACCCTTTGTGTTGTCAAGGATGGTATTTCCTTCGTGGTCAACAACTTTGGTGTAAAGCTTGGGTTTAATGTATACGCCGCCGTTGGCGATTGCTGCATAGGCTGCGTTTAGCTCCATATTGGTAACACCGTGTGTCAGACCACCAAGAGCTGTGGGTAACTGAATATCTGAAAAGACTTTTCCGTTTATCTCTTCCTTTTCAACGATTGTTGTAAAGCCAAAATTTTTCAGATAATCGTAAGCAAGCTGAGGAGTGATGAGCGTCATGGTCTTAACTGCAATGACATTCATGGAGTCCTTGATAGCTGTTCTGATGGATGTCAGTCCTCTGTAGGACTCGCCGTACCAGTTATTAACCGGTCGTCCGTCAGGATAATTGAAAGGAGCATCATTAAGTATGGTTGCAAGTGTAAGTCCTGCACTGTCAAGAGCAGGTGCGTAGGTTGAAAGAACCTTAAAGGTTGAACCGGGCTGACGAACAGTATCGGTAGCGCGGTTAAGGGTTCTTGAAGCAACCTTATTTCCTCTGCCTCCAACCATGGCAACAATGTAGCCCTGCTTGTGATCTTCGATAGTAAGTGATACCTGCGGCTGAGGTGTGAGATTGATTGATTCGCCATCAATTGTGTCATTTCCCACAACTGCTGCTTTGTACTCATCGATTGCAGCCTGCGCAGCTTCCTGTGAATCGAAGAGCATGTTGAAGCTTTTTGATTCCTGCTGAAAATAACTTTTCATCATCTCCGAGCTGTAGTTCGTCTTGTTGCCTTCTGCATCCTTCGTGGTCAGCGCATACTCGAGAAGATACTTGGTTCCCTCGGGATAGTTAGCCTCGTCCATGAAAACTGAATCAGCAATTGACTGGATATGAGGATCCTGAGTTGAGTAAATTTTCAGACCGCCGCTGTAGAGCAGGGTGTATGCCTGAGTCTCGTTATAACCCGCATCGATAAGGTCATCGATAAGCTGATTGGTGAGGGCATCAACGAAGTAGGAGTTTACACTGTCATCTGATATCTCTTCATCAACAACCTGTATTCTCGCATAGACATCGTCGTTTTTGGCTTCATCGTACTCAATCTGTGTGATGTAGCCTTGCTCAAGCATGTTTTTCAAGACCTTGTCACGACGCTCGGAGTTTTTATCCGGGTGAGTGATGGGGTTAAATCTGCTGGGGTTCTGAGTGATTCCGGCGATGACCGCGCACTCTGAAAGCGTCAGATCTGAAACAGGCTTATTAAAATAGCGAAGCGAAGCAGCCTGAACACCAAGTGTATTACTTCCAAGGTTTATGGTATTTAAGTAGTTGAGCAGGATTTCATCCTTGCTCATATTTTTTTCAAGCTGAATAGCGAGGTACTGCTCCTGAATCTTTCTCTTTATCTTGGCGATGTCGGAGTTCTCACTTGTCCAACCCGTAAATACGTTGTTCTTCAAAAGCTGCTGAGTGATGGTACTGGCACCCTGAGATAATTCTCTGCTGGTGATACCTACATAAGCAGCTCTGACAATACCCTGTATATCTATTCCATTGTGCTGGTAAAAACGCTCATCCTCGATGGCAACAAATGCATGCGCAAGATTTTCGGGGATCATGTCCCAGGTTACCGGAATACGGTTGGAATCAGTTGATACCAGCTTGGCTGTCTGATTTCCTTCAGTATCGTACACAAAGGTTGAATATCCGGTGGGCGTAACGCTGATATTTCCTATCTCAGGGGAAGTGTCAATGATGCCTCTGAAAACACCTATTCCTGCACACACTCCGATGACACCAAGTCCGATGCACGCGATAAGTATGAGCTCAAAGGATATCAGGGATACTTTCTTTCCCCATTTTGTGGTATTTGAGACTAGCGAGTGTTGCTGATCCCGTATACCTTTTCTGCCAAAATTCATATTTTCCTCCGGTTGATGTGATATGATGTTATAGTGTTTTGGTCAGGCTATTTAAAATGACCGATTCGTATAACAACATATGATTATAATGTAGTCATTCTATTTCAAACTACTATTATAGCAAATTAGGGAAATAAAGCATAGTACCACGGCAAATGGGCTTGTTACTTAAAGGTGAACACTTAAGGTGTGAAAAGTAATGTGCAGGCTATGCGGTCCGGATTTGCTTTTTATAAAGGTGTATATCATGGGAAAAACAGATAACTATAAGATTATTTTAAAACAGGGATGCGGAGAAATCGTTGAAAAGAAATCAAGATTCATAGCCAATGTCCTGCCTGTTAACAGTGTGCAGGAGGCAGAGGAGCAGATAGCTGCTTATCAGAAGAAGTTCTGGGATGCAAGGCACAACTGCTATGCCTTTGTAATAGGCGCTGATTTTGGAACAACCCGCTGCAGCGACAACGGAGAACCCTCCGGCACTGCAGGTAAACCTATTCTTGAAGTTATAAAAGGATCCGGTGTTACAAATGTACTAATTATAGTAACCAGATATTTTGGAGGCGTGCTCCTTGGCACCGGCGGCCTTGTGCGCGCATACACTCAGGCTGCCCAGGCAGGCCTTGCGGCTTCCGAAATAGGAGAGATGGTATATGGCAAACGGTATCACCTCACGGCAGACTATACTCTTATCAACAATATTCAATATTACCTTCGTCAGGAGGAAATCCCGCTTGAGAACGAGGCCTACACAGACAAGGTCGAATATGACATAACAGTCCGCATGGAGGATACCTCCAGAATTGTTGACGGTCTAACGCAAAAAACTGAAGGAAAGATTGTAATAGATGAACTTGAAGAAGGTTATTTTGCATTTTGATTTCACTATTCTAATGCTCATGTTTTGTAGTAAAATCTAATTTTGGAGGAGCATTATGAAAAAAGTAAACATAAAATTACATGTATTTCCTTTGATACTTGCTGCATCACTGATGGCAATGCCGGGCAGCATAATTACTTCTGAAGGAGCTTTGGCCGATACAGATATAGAGGAGCCTATCACAGGTCTGGAGGAATCATCAGAAGGCACAGGCTCAGAGATATCTTCAGGCAATGCGGAAGATACGGAGTCTTCTGTTAAGGTTCAGCCGGACAACGATTCTCAGGATGAGATTCACGGTATATATGTCAGCGCTCATGTGGCAGGAACTTCCGGAATGATGAATGAGATAATAGAGCATATCGATGAAACCAGCATTAATGCGGTTGTTATCGATGTGAAAACAGATGAAGGAAGAATCGCTTTTGACATGGATTCCGAATTTATAGATGGGCTTGGAGTAGAGGACATTCTTGTTAAAGATATGCCGGGACTATTGGAAACTCTTCATGAACATGGTGTTTATGCGATTGCAAGATGTGTTGCCTTCAGAGATCCCTTCATAGATGAGATCAAGCCTGAATGGATGCTGAAAAATGCAGACGGAAGTGTCTATGAGGACGCCAAGGGGTTCAACTGGATCGATCCCAGAGTGAAGGAGGCCAGGGATTATCTGATAGAAGTTGCGAAGGGATGCAGGGCAGCAGGTTTTGATGAAGTTCAGTTTGATTATGTGAGATTTCCAACAGGAATCAAGGAAGAAGATATTGGGATTAACGGCTATGGAAGGCGCAGGGCTGTGTATGAATTTGTGAGATATGCCCATGCTGATCTGAAAAAAGAGGCCATTCCCCTTTCTCTTGATGTTTTTGGAACCATCATCAACTCGGTTGTTGACAGTGATATCGTAGGGCAGGAATATCCCTGGCTTTCCATGGATTGTGAGTACCTCTCACCGATGATATATCCGTCGCACTACTATGAAGGAACCATGGGCATTGACTATCCCGACCTTCATCCCTATGAGACTATAGACGGCGCCATGAAGAATTCTGATTTGGCATTAAAAATTGTTAATCCTCTGGGGAAAAGACAACAGGCAAAGGTACGTCCCTGGCTTCAGGGGTTTACCGCATCATATCTAAGTAAATACAGAACCTATGGCGTACAGGAGCTGCAGGATCAGATAAGGGCAGTGAATGATAACGGTGTTTACTCCTGGATAATATGGAACCCTTCCTGCAAATATCAATGGGACGCTTTTAAATAAAGATTGGATACACACAAAATGGATTACAGTAATTACGAGATATATGATTTTGACCATGTAAGTGCATTTAATATGGCAACAGGATTTAAGGGCAGAAGCTATCAGATGCACTGGCATTCATATGGCGAGATTGTCCTTGTGGGCCCTGGAAAACCGAATATTTACAAGGTTGGCAAAAACACATACGAGCTGATACCTGACGATATAGTTCTGGTGTGGCCTATGGAGACTCATGCAGTAGTAGATGCAGACAGAGAAAAAGCCCTTGTTATACAGTTTTCAAATTCATTTATGAATTCTCTGTTTGATCTTCAGAGGATAATGCATATGTATCGCAATCTCCACATCATCTGTGTGGAGGCGCACCCTGAGCTGGCGGCAGAGCTCAAAACCATAATTGAAAAGATGAAGGATATCTTCTTTTCGGATATGAAGGGCTGCGAGATCAGATGTTGTATGCTGCTTATGGAATTCATGCTGACTTTAGCGGAACACAGAAATGAGCTGGCTCCTGAACTGGAGGAGGATCCCTACGGCTATACTGACGACGTCATGCAGCGAATGATAATGGTCACTGACTATATCAAGAATAATCTTACTGCGGATGATCTGTCACAGGGGACAATGGCCAGCATGGCAGGAATAAGCAGGGACTATTTTTCAAGAATTTTTAAAAATGCAACCGGAATGAACTACAGCAAATGGCTGAACATGATAAGGCTTGAGAGGGCATCCGAGCTCCTTGCGGAGGAGGGCAGAACCTTGACAGAGGTTGCGATGCTGTCAGGTTTTCAGAGCATTCCCAGCTTTAATCGTGTTTTTCGCGAAGAGAAGGGAATGACACCCAGAGCCTACAGGGCTCTTTTCGTACGACAGTCTGATTGAGGCAGCTATTTTTGAAGCTGCCATTCTTTCTAATTCCCCATCTTTAGATGGAATGACTTTCCTTTGCCGTAGCCCTGATATTTGTCCAAAATCTTGTTAAGACTGCGGTAGGGATTTTCAATCAGTCTGATGTCATCATTTAGCTCGAGCAGAAGATCATCCTCGCTGTTCCACTGAGGCCAGTAGGGCAGACCGCCCTTGTTGGGGTCACCTGTCTTGGCAAAATTGGTCCAGTAAGTCTGCATGATTTCAGAGAGATCCTCGTCCTTTTTATTGTACATTCCTTTGTGGCGATAGAGGTTGCCATAGGCATAAACCATCTCACCGGCGTGGTTATTGCTTAGATAATTATTTGTTTTTGTGAAAAAGTACTGATATACAGGCTTTTTCTGCTGCTCCATGTATCTGCTCCATACAAAGTGACTGTAGGAAAACCATGCGTCGCTGTAGACATAAGCTGCGCTTCCCTTTGCTTCGCCGCCCGCATCTACAATAAAGGTAGAATCTCTTTTGATGCTTCCCGGAGGCACGATTGTAGCAGCATCTTGGGCAAAATGACCAAGCACGGGCTCAAGCACTTCTTCATAATTCTCATTTGTAGCCTTTGTGTTTAGTATAAAGGCATCTGCCTCTTTCAGATTGGAACCGTTTAAAAGAGCCTGCTCGTGGTTTTCACCTTTTTCATATGTAAGGTACGGCTGCTCTTTAATGGCGTAGCCGTCAACGCACATACTGTCATTATCGGAGGTTGTTTTCACAAGCTTTCTTGCACTGACTTTTCTTAAAGCCTCGATATCTTTTGCACCGAATTCCTTCATTACAATCTGACCTTCATCAAGCGCTTCCGACATATCTCGGAAGGTGTGATAAGGCTTCTTGACATTGATACTGCTGCTTTCTGCAATTGCTCTTACGAAAAGACCTTTGGTAAGCGGCGATACGCACAGGGCATTTACTGATGATGAGCCTGCGGATTCACCCGCAATCGTGATGTTTTCAGGGTCTCCGCCAAAGGCACCGATATTTTCATGAACCCATTTTAATGCCATAATCTGGTCCAAAAGACCGTAGTCACCGGTGGTTCCATTCGGAGATTCTGTCGCCAGCTCCTCGTTTGCCATGTAACCGAAAACGCCGAGTCTGTATGCAAAGTTGACGAGGATCACGCCCTTTTTGGCAAAGCTCTCGCCGCGATACTCGGTATTAAAAGAACTGCCTGTAGTAAGCGACCCGCCATGTATGAAAAATACTACAGGGAGCGGTTCACCTTCATAATCAGCAGGTGCAAAAATATTCAGGTAAAGACAATCCTCGCTCATTTTTTCCCTGTACTGATCCTTCCAGGAAAACTCGTAGTTGTGAGTCCCAAGAATACTTGAGAGAGAAGAGTAGAGAGTTGACTTGGCAGGCTGCATGGCCTTGGGAGCGAAGGTATCACAGGCCCTTACGCCTTCCCACTTTTCAGGATCCTGCGGCTCTTTCCATCTAAGGTCATCGACAGGGGGCTTGGCATAGGGGATGCCGGCGAAAATCGATACTCTGCGATCCTCGCTGTACACTCCTGTAAGGTCGCCTTGATCTATGTGGACAATGCCGGTAGCCTCCGGGTTTTGGTAGGTGACAGCAGGTGTCAGCTTTTCAGGAGGAGCCGTTACGAGATAGTTTATGAAAAGTGCAACCGCAAGGGCAGCCAGTCCTATAAGGAGCTTTTTAACATCCCATAGTTCCTTCTTTTTTAGGAACTGTCTCACACAGAAGTAGACTAAAAAAAGAAATATACCGACAGCCCATCCTGCAAGTATATTCTTGGAAAGCTCTAATAAAATAATGTATAAAATCGCAACAATCATCAAGAAAATCATCATTTGTCCTCTTCCATAAATCGCATCTTATTGCTGCCTTCGGGCTTGGGCTGACCGATGGCTACGCCGTGCTGTTCAGAGCGCTTTTTTTCACGCATGCATTGCGGGCAGATGGTACCAAAACTTGTTGGTCTTCCGCATATCTGGCAGTAGTTGCCCATGATGATCTCCTTCATTGTGGGGTCATCCTTGTATTGGATGCGACCCTGTTTTATCCACTCCTTCACTTTGGAAAGCGGAATACCAAAGTGTTCGGCAACATCATAATCTTTTACATCATTTGCACGGATGTAGTCGCGGACTTCACAGAAAAGCTCCTGTTCAGCGCATTTTGGGCATAAATTGCCCTTTACGTCATGGAGAATTCTCCTTCCGCAGTTGATACAAACCCTGGTTTTGGGAGTATCATCCTTATGAATTTTCAGCTTATCACCCTGAAGAGCTTCAAATCTTTTCAGGTTCTTCTCATAATCATCCATATATATATTTTAAAACGATAATAATCAAAATTAAATACAACAAGTGAAGTTTATATTTATTTAATGATATAACAGGACCCGAAATTATTGCACAAAAAAATGCCGCGTGATATACTAACTGAGTTTTGAAAACAAATAACATTGATTTCTTATTAATATAGAAGAATTTTTAGTACGGAGGAAAACCATGAAACAGACAAGAAACGATGTCAGAAACGTAGCAATTATCGCCCACGTCGATCACGGTAAAACAACACTGGTTGACGGACTGCTCAGACAGAGCGGCGTATTTCGTGAAGGGCAGGACGTCGTAGAGCGCGTTATGGACTCAGGCGATATCGAGCGTGAGCGCGGAATCACCATCATGTCCAAGAACACAGCCATCAAATATAAGGATATCAAGATCAACATCATCGACACACCCGGCCACGCAGATTTCGGTGGCGAGGTAGAGCGAGTTCTTAAGATGGTTAACGGCGTTATTCTTGTTGTTGACGCTTTCGAGGGTGCAATGCCCCAGACCAAGTTCGTTCTTGGTAAGGCCATGGAACTGGGACTTCCCGTAATTGTTTGTATAAATAAGATCGACAGACCTGAGGCACGTCCCAATGAGGTTATTGATGAAGTTCTTGAACTTCTCCTTGATCTTGGTGCAGATGATAAGCAGCTTGACTGTCCTTTCGTATTCGCATCAGCTAAGGCAGGTGTTTCATCAATGTCACTTGATGAGCCCGGAAGCGACTTGAAGCCTCTTCTTGACACTATCATCAACTACATCCCCGCTCCTGTGGGTGATCCTGATGCAGGCACACAGATGCTTATCAGCACAATCGATTATAACGAGTATGTAGGCCGTATCGGTGTAGGTAAAATTGATAACGGTACACTTAAGGTTAACCAGGACGTTGTTATCGTCAATCATCATGAGCCTGACAGAATCATCAAGACTAAGGTCAGCAAGCTCTATGAGTTTGAGGGACTTGGAAAAGTTGAGGTTCAGGAAGCAGGAATCGGAGCAATCGTTGCTGTTTCAGGTATCTCAGAGCTTAAGATTGGAGATACACTCTGCGCAGTTGATGCTCAGAATGCTATTCCTTTCCAGAAGATTTCCGAGCCTACTATTTCAATGAATTTCATCGTTAATGATTCACCTCTTGCAGGTCAGGAAGGTAAATATGTAACATCACGTCACATCCGTGACCGTCTTTACAAGGAACTTAACACAGACGTTTCTCTTCGTGTTGAGGATACTGATACTACAGAGACCTTCAAGGTTTCAGGACGTGGTGAGCTTCACCTTTCAGTTCTTATTGAGACTATGCGTCGTGAGGGCTATGAGTTCGCTGTAAGTAAGGCTGAGGTTATCTACAAGACCGACGAAAACGGTAAAAAGCTTGAGCCTATGGAGAAGTGCTACATCGATGTTCCTGAGGAATTTTCAGGAAGTGTCATCCAGAAACTCGGTGAGAGAAAAGGTGAGATGATCAACATGGGACTTGCAAACGGTGGCTACACACGCCTTGAGTTCCTTATTCCTTCCAGAGGACTCATCGGTTACAGAGGTGAGTTCATGACAGATACCAAGGGTAACGGTATCATGAACACAATCTTTGATGGATATGCACCTTATAAGGGAGATATCTCATATCGTAAGCAGGGATCACTTATAGCTTTCGAGACAGGTGAAGCAGTTACTTACGGTCTCTTCAATGCTCAGGAGAGAGGACAGCTCTTCATCAGCCCCGGCGATAAGGTTTACTCAGGTATGGTTATCGGTTCATCAGGTAAGAGTGAGGACATCGAGGTCAACGTATGTAAGACAAAGCACCTCACCAACACAAGAACTTCTTCTTCAGATGAAGCTCTGAGACTTGTTCCTCCGAGAATCATGTCACTTGAGCAGTGCATCGATTTCATCGACACTGACGAGCTTCTTGAGGTAACACCTACAACACTTCGTATCCGCAAGAAGATACTTGATCCTACACTCAGAAAGAGAGCTGGCTTCGCAGCTAAGAATAACAAGAAATAATATTGTTTGTAGAAATAATCATATTTTATAAAATTGCTCCATGGCGGTGGTCATGGAGCAATTTTTTTGTTCCATAGGAAAGTTTGTTTTCTGTGAAAGTGGTTTTCTATGCAAGTGAGTTTCCTATAGAAGTGTGTTTTCTAAGGAAGTGTTTTCTTATGGAAGTGTTTCCCATGGAAATGTTTCCTATGAAAGTGGTTTCTTATGAAATAGAAGGCTGCGCTAAGGAAGCGCGCTCGCACGATAGGAATATGTTGTATTCCACAACCGCGCTCGGCGCAAGAATATCGCGAGCAGCATTCTTTTTTTATATCACGGTTGTATAGATCATATGGTTGATGGAAAGGGGTAATGGTTGGCGGAAAGCGCTTATTGTTCTGCTACCATAGCGGAAAATGTAGAAGGTAGCAGAAGAAAACCAGACAAAAGTTCTGCTACCATCGTGAAACTGTGAGAAGGTAGCAGAAGAGAACCAGACAAAAGCTCTGCTACCATAGCGGAAAATGGAGGAGGTAGCAGAACAGAACTAGACAAAAGTTCTGCTACCATAGCGGAAAATGTAGGAGGTAGCAGAACAGAACCAGACAATAATTCTGCTACCATAGGGGAAAACGGAGAAGGTAGCAGAAGAGAACTAGACAAAAGCTCTGCTACCATAGCGGAAAACGGAGAAGGTAGCAGAATGGAATCAGACTAAAGTTCTGCTACCATAGCGGAAAACGGAGAAGGTAGCAGAAGAGAACCAGACAAAAGTTCTGCTACCATAGCGAAAAATGGAGAAGGTAGCAGAAGAGAACCAGACAATAATTCTGCTACCATAGCGGAAAACGGAGAAGGTAGCAGAGTAGAATGAAGTCAAGCCTGTCGCCCACGAAATTCAATAGGAGTGACACCAAAACTCTTCTTGAAAAGTCTTGTAAAATATGAGTAGTTGTCATATCCCACATACTGCGAGATATCGTGGATAGGATAATCTGACTCGGCCAGGAGCTTCTTGGCAAGCGACAGGCGCTTTTCTATAACGTAGTTTTTGTAGCTCATGCCGGTCTCTTTTCTGAAAATTTTGGTGATGTAATCAGGATCAAAAAAGAACATGACAGAGAGCTGCTCCCGGCTGATATCCTCACGAAAATGATCGTCTACATATTTAAGCAGCGCTGCGACATTGGATTCATTCTCGGATGCTTCTGTCGGAATTTCAGGAAGGCTATTACTTTTTTGTGGCGAAGATGAGGGTGAATCCTTATATTCTTTTATGGCCTTTTTGATTATTCTGGTAAGCTCGGCATAATCGATGGGCTTTAAGAAATAGTGGAAGCTCTTTAGCTCTATAGCCTTTTGAGCATAGGAAAAGTCTGCGTAATTTGTCAGGAAAATTGTGGGTACATTGTTTCCGGTTTCACGCAGATAATTTAATAAATCCAAACCTGACCCATGTGGCATATCAATGTCACTAAGGAGGAGGTCTATTCTATTATTTTCGGTAATACTTTTTGCAGTACTTATATTATTAGCTGTGAAAACCTCAGTTATTCCAAGGCTCTCCCAGGCTATTCCCTTTTGAAGGGCTGCTATTACAAAGCGATCGTCATCTACAAGCAAAACATGCATAAAATCTATACCTTTCTATACTTCCCAACCAAGTATGGCAAGAGGAAACCCAAACCAAGAAATCCCCAACCAGTGCAGCAAGAGAAAAACCCAATCAAGAAATTCCAACCAAGTATGGCAAGAGAAAAACCCAATCAAGAAATTCCAACCAAGTATGGCAAGAGAACCCCCAAACCAAGAAATCCACAACCAAGTATGGCAAGAGGAAAACCAAATCCAAGAAAACCCCAATCAAGTGCAGCAAGGGACCCAAAAAAATCCAAGAAATCCCAACCAATACTACATATCTCGAATTTCGCGTATCTTGGGAAGGCCGAGCCTTACGACGCCGCCTCCATCCAAAGCGTTGTCCAGGCTGAATTCGTAATCATCATTGTATAGAAGCTTAAGCCTCCTGACGCAATTGGTGATTCCGATTCTTGCGCCATCCGTGGTCAGATATTCTCCGTTTTTTATTTTCGCAATTACATCTTCCGGAAAGCCCTGACCGTTATCTTTTATACAGATCTCGATGTAGTCGGTACCGTTTTTGGCATAGTCTTTTCCCGTGATAGAGATCATAAGACTCTCATCCTTAGTCTCAGCATATTTGATTATGTTTTCCACAAAAGTGATGAGAAGAAGCGGAGGAATCAGAATGTCATAATCCTTTTCATCAATATCACAGTCATAGTCGATGTCCTCCGACAGGCGCATCATTTGAATGTCCAGATAATCTTCGGCGTGGGCTATCTCGCTGCTAAGTGTTACAAAGTCCTTGTCTGCCTGGAAAAGATATCTGAAATATTTGGAAGTGAATTGCAGCATTTTCCTTGCTGCAGATACATCCCCCAGACTTAGCATACTGTCGATGGTCGTAAGGCAGTTTAAGTAAAAATGCGGCTTTATCTGCTGCTGTAAAAAAAGAATCCGGAATTTATTCTGATCAAGCTCAGCTTCGTAAATATTTATTCTAAGTCTGGTTATCTCATGTATAAGGCTCTTAAACTGGTCATTTATCTGGTTCAGCTCCTGAAGCCTTGAGTCTGTCAGGTCAATACTAAGGGAGTCCGAGAGAGTATCCATTTTTGACAGGTTGCTTGAAAAAATCTTAATGGGGAGTATGACCTTTTTATAAGTAAAAAGGATGTAACCTCCCATGATCACACTCAGTGTCAGTGCAGTCAGAAAAACCAGGAATTGTAGCAGGAAGATTTTGCCGTAGCTTCCAAGCATGTCCGAATCAATGATGAGAGTGAACGGAAGACCTGACTCTTCTCCATTAAAATATAGCTTATTGTAATAGTATCCAAGTATCCCTTCAGGACTTTGAGAAGTCTGGTAAAAGGTCTCTCCATCCAAGGTCTGCAGCTTGATATTTCCCCGCTTTCCAAGAGCTATGCTTGAGAGAGGAGCGCTGATATCCTTTGCTGATACCATCGATACGAAGGTTCGATGATTATATGTTATCAGGTAATAAATATACGGTACGTCGTCAATTGTGGTGGTGTGCCATGAAAAGCCATCTGAACCTAAAAGCTTCACGGAATCGGAGATGATTTTCTTTTTAATCTCCTTATACACTGCATAATTTACCTTCAGCTCGGATGCATTTATGAAAATATTGCCCTCATCCCAATAAAAAAAGTACATGTATTCTGAGCCGGTCGAATATTGCATATCACTGACTCTAAGGCGTAGTTCATAACTGGCCTGTCTGTAATCACCCATCTTTTTTTCAAGAGAAAAAGCGTCAAGGATTGGGTCATGTACAACAGTCCATTGAACGAAGTGCTCAACAGCATCAAGCTTTCCCCTTAGCTCAGTGGCATAAATATTTACGGCATTTTCCACAGACAGATTGTTCTGCCGTCTGATTTCAAACAGGGAAAAGATACTTATTATTATGAATATTATTACTATCGGAACCGCCAGCCATAGTGTATTCCTCAAAAACTGCACCACGGGATAGGCTCTTGTTTTTCTTGAGTTTTCCATAGCTACATTAATATATAATGGCATTTCAAAAGACTACAGAAATCGTTTTCCTGTTCGGAAAAGTGCTATTCACAAATCTGAAAAGTGCTATTTTTAGAAACTACAAAAATATAATATTAGCATTAGCAAAGAGATATGCGCATATGCAAAAAACGCAAAATGTGTGCAATTGGTTTTGCAAAACGCAGAATGAGTGCAATCGCATTTGCAAAAAAGCAGAATGAGTGCGATCGGTTTTGCATATATTCAGTTTCCTAAGGAGTAGTTCCTTAGATGGGAGGTTTGGGTCTGTGAAAGAGAAGGTTTTGAAAAACGTAAAAAAATACTATCAGCTGTATTTGCTTCTTATACCGTCAGCTGTGTTACTTTTCTGTTTTGCATATCTTCCGATGGTTGGAATAATAATCGCTTTTCAGAATTATTCGCCGGCATTGGGAATAATGCAAAGTCCCTTTGTGGGTATGAAAAATTTCATCCAGTATTTTAGATCTTATCAATTTACCGTAACTATCAAGAATACACTGGTTCTTAGTCTTTACAGCATAATAGTCGGTTTTCCGCTTCCAATCCTGCTTGCGCTTATGTGTAACCAGATGAAGACAAAGATGTTCAAAAAGTTTTTCCAGGTTGTGACATACCTTCCGCATTTTATATCAACCATGGTTATGTGCGGACTTATACTTATTTTCCTGTCACCAAGCAGTGGACTTTTTGCAAATCTGTTCAAGCTTTTCGGAGCTGAGTTTCCAAACATAATGTCAAGCACAGCAGGCTTTAAGCACGTATATGTATGGAGTGATATCTGGCAGCACCTTGGTTGGGACAGCATTATCTATCTGGCTGCTCTTGCGGGAATAGATCCAACCTACTACGAGGCTGCAACTGTGGACGGAGCAAGTACGCTTCAGAAGATCAGATTTATCGATATTCCGATGATACTTCCCACGGCAATGGTACTTCTCATCATGAGAGCCGGCAGTATTCTCGGTATAGGATTTGAAAAGGTATTCCTTCTTCAGAATGTTCAGAACATTATGAGCAGTGAGATTATCTCCACATATGTTTACAAGATGGGTATGCAGAGTATGCAGTACAGCCTGTCTACTGCAATCGGACTTTTTAATACAGTAGTAAATGTGGTGGTACTTCTTCTTGTGAATTTCATCGCGAGAAAACTTACTGACAGCAGTTTGTTCTAAGAAATTCAATATTCGTATTAGACCGGGTCCTCGCTTTTTCATCTTTGAGTTCAAGAAGTCATAAAAACAAATATGATTATTGAATTTCTAAAGTAATAGCGGATTTAAGTATATGGAGGAGTTAGAAAATGGAAATAGCAGTAAGGCGTGAAGATACCGTCGCTATAAAAAAGAAAAAACTGATCACTCAGGATAAAGTGGTGAATGTGATTTTTCATATGATTGCGGTTCTTATGATAATCGCGGTAATATATCCGCTTTGGTTTGTAATAATCGCATCCTTCAGTAATCCTGCGGATGTTGCAAACGGAAAAGTCTGGATATGGCCAAATGTCATAGATGCAAGAGGATATCAGAAGCTGTTCGAGCAGAGCCAGATATGGAAAAGCTATCTGAATACAATACTGTACACCGTAACAGGTACATTGGTTGCTCTTTTCGTGAACATTACCGCCGGTTATGCCATGTCGAGAAAAGATCTTCCTTTTAGAAAATGGATAAATTTATTCTACCTGATTCCTATGTTTGTAAGTGGAGGACTGATTCCAACATATCTTGTAGTGAAGCAGTTTGGACTTCTTGACAGTTTCCTTGTAATGGTCCTGCCATTTTCAGTATCAACTTACAACATTATCGTGGCGAGGACATTTTTCCAGAATTCTCTGCCGGATTCACTATGGGAGGCAGCGCAGATTGATGGCTGCAGTACTTTAAGGTATTTTGTCCAGTTTGCAGTACCGCTCTCCAAGGCAGTAATCGCGGTAGTTGGACTTTGGACAGCAGTTGGGCTGTGGAATCAGTGGTTCAACGCACTTATATATCTCCAGAATGAAAATCTGATACCTTTGCAGCTTCTGTTAAGAAGAATACTTATCTCAAACGAGTCTCTTCTTGGTGCTGCAACAGGCACTATGGCACAAGAGCTTAGACAGCTCTCCGATATGATGAAATATGCTTCAATTGTAGTTTCGACTTTGCCGATCATGGCGCTGTACCCGTTTTTGCAGAAATACTTCAATCAAGGAGTAATGATCGGAGCGGTAAAGGGTTGAGAACAACCTCTTTTCAAATGGAGATTTAAAAAATCGGAGCAGTAAAGGGTTGAGAACACCCTCTTTTCAGATGGGAGGTTTAAAAATCGGAGCAGATGAAAAATGGTTGATGATTACTCTGTAAGGTTTTAAATATCTAAACTCAGAGTGATATATAATGTTTTTTAAGAAGGAGAAAAGAGATGAAAAAGAAAATCAAGATGACAGCAACTGTACTTGCACTCAGCACAATGCTGGCAGCATGCGGACAGAGCGCCCAGCAGGCATCAAATACTGCCGGTTCGGAAAATGCTACTGCGGCAGCAGGCACAGAGAGAAGCGAAGATGCAGCTTCAACCTATAAAGTGGCATCTGTAAGATGGGCTGACTGGGGAGAAGATTATCACACAGGTTTTCCGGACAAGGCAGCAGAAGAAGCAGGTATCACAGTTAACTGGGACACAATTTTAAACTCAGACTGGGGTGACAAGAAAGCAGTACTTCTTGCGGGTGGAGACCTTCCGGATGCATTTATGGGCTCAATCTGTTTTTCGGAGTCAGATGTTCTGACAAATACAGGATCATTCATAGCTCTTGATGACTACATTGATGAGTATATGCCTAATTTCAAGAGCATTATCGAAAGTGATCCTACTATGAAAGCTCTTGCAACATCAGCAGATGGCCACATTTACGGACTTCCTTCCAAGAAGCCCTGCAGACCTACTGTAGCAAACCAAATGTTCATCAATAAGCAGTGGCTTGATAATCTTGGTCTTGAGCTTCCTACAACTTATGAAGAGTTTGAGCAGGTTCTTACAGCTTTTAAGGAGCAGGATGCAAACGGCAACGGCGATGCAAATGATGAGATTCCTTTTGGCCAGGGCTATGCTGATTCAGTAATGTTCTTCTGCCTGCCCTTTGGAACAACAATCGGCGCTGACGGCACATATATGATGGCTATTCAGAATGGTGAGCCTGTATATCTTCCTGTGACAGAAGGCTATAAAGAAGGTATTGAATGGATGCACAGCTGCTATGAAAAGGGACTTATCGATCCTGAGCTTTTCACAGAGGACAACTCTATGCGTGATGCTAAGCTCATGAATGAGACTCCTATCGTAGGTGTTGCTCCCGGATGGACAGCAGACGCAACCTTTGGTGCAAATGCATCACAGTATGTGGCACTTCCGGCATTAAAAGGACCTTCAGGCGAAGCATATATTTCATCTGATCCTGAGCACTGGAACTACAGCAGATATGAGTTTGTTGTGACTTCTGCATGCCAGAATCCCGGCCCGCTTCTTTCATGGGTGGACAAGTTCTATACAGAGGATGCTTCAATTCAGAACTTCTATGGTTCATTTGGAATCGGTGTGGAAAAGAATGACGCTGACGGCACATACACAGTTCTTGAGCCCCAGGATGGCAATTCAGCCGATACTTTTGCATGGATTGAGTCACTTCGTGATTTTGGACCTAAGTATATTGCAGACGGTTTCAATGACAAGGTAAAATATGCAGCAGAAAACGGCGATGCTTCCAAGCTTGCACTTGATAAGGAACTCGGAAAATATGCAAAGGAAGCATTCCCCAATGTAAGCTACACAACCGATCAGCTTAACACACTTTCTACTCTGTTCTCAGACCTGGATTCCTATGTTACATCTAACCAGGCAACATGGGTTACAGAAGGCGGCGTAGATGAGCAGTGGGATAACTACATTCAGACTCTTACTACAATGGGATATGAAGATTTCATCAAGATCCAGCAGGATGCTTACAACACATATAATTCAAATAAGTAATTCCGGTAAGTGATTTGGCTTAGTATTTTGGTTTAGCACTTTTAGGACGTAAACTTAAGAAGGGGCTGTGAAATGAGATAATCATTTTTCACAGTCCCCTTTTTTATAATATAGAAATTTCTCTGAAATTCCTATATTATAAAAGCGCTCCGCTAAGGATGCGACTGGTGCGCAGATGAATTTTGCAAGCTAAAGCTTGCGCGCACCAGCGCGCAAAGAGTCGCGAGCGACTCTTTGTTCTAGCATAGGAAATAGTTTTCCTATGCTATAAAAAGCACTCCGTGAGGATGCGCACTACTGTGTATGACATTTCACTAGGCTCGAAAAAACCTCGCCAAGTGATCTGCACATCGCGCGAAAGGAATATGTTGCATGCTGCAACCGCGCTCGGCGCGAGAATGTCGCAAGCGACATTCTTTTTTTATATCACGGTTGTATAGATCATATGGTTGATGGAAAGGGGTAATGGTTGGCAGAAAGCGCTTATTGTTCTGCTACCATAGTGGAAAACGGAGAATGTAGCAGAGCAAAATCAGACTAAAGTTCTGCTACCATAGCGGAAAATGTAGAAGGTAGCAGAAGAGAACCATACAAAAGTTCTGCTACCATAGTGGAAAATGTAGGAGGTAGCAGAGTAGAACCAGACAAAAGCTCTGCTACCATAGCGGAAAATGTAGAAGGTAGCAGAAGAGAACCATACAAAAGTTCTGCTACCATCGTGAAACTGGGAGAAGGTAGCAGAATGGAATCAGACAAAAGTTCTGCTACCATAGCGGAAAACGGAGAAGGTAGCAGAGCAGAACCATACAAAAGTTCTGCTACCATCGTGAAACTGGGAGAAGGTAGCAGAATGGAATCAGACAAAAGTTCTGCTACCATAGCGGAAAACGGAGAAGGTAGCAGAGCAGAACCAGACAAAAGTTCTGCTACCATAGCGGAAAATGTAGAAGGTAGCAGAACAGAACCATACAAAAGCTCTGCTACCATAGCGGAAAACGAGAAGGTAGCAGAAGAGAACCCTCGCGAGCTGTCTGACTATTTGAGTTTTAGCTCCTGACCAACATAGATCAGGCTTGGATTCTTAATGATATCTTTGTTTAGCTCATATATATCCAGCCATTTTGTCCGGTCACCAAGCTGTTCTTTGGCAATCTTTATAAGGTAATCACCGGGCCGAACGATGTATGTTGCAGCCACAGATTCAGAAGCTTTGGAGACTTTGCTTTCTCCTGAGCCAAGATTAACTTTTAAAGCGGCTTTTTCATCATCTGACAGACCGATAGATGTTAAGAATTTATCAGCTTCCACGGCGAGATCTGCGTTTTTGGCATCAGTTATTCCAAATGCGTTCTCAAGGTTTTTGGTTACATTGTTAACGATGAAGTTATATTTGTCATCACCGGGTTTTACACCATAATAGTTATAGTAGGTGGTTGCAAAGTCTGCGAGCACTTCTTCATAACTTGCACCCATAAAACATTCAACAATGGCGCATACAAATCCTGCGCGGTCTTTGCCTTCTGTGCAGTGAATTTCATATACGCCGGGATTTTCAGCAAAAAACTTTAATCCTTTTGCGAGCTTATCCTTGAAGTCATGAGCAGTAAAGTCAACGCCCATATTAAGGGCAATAAACTTTTGTTTTGAGTAATAGGTATTGTCAAAGCCTTCGTAGGATTTTGCAGTTTCTTCATCATCTGCCAGGTTCATAATAACAGTTACACCGGCTTTTTCTATGGCAGCATTTGCGTAAGTATTTCTGTTATATTTTGGATTTATTGGAGATGCGGATCTGTAGAGTTTTCCTTCTCCGATTCCGGTAGTTGTAATGGCCCTGAAGTTTGCAAACTCCTCATCAGATAAGTCAGGATAATCAGTTCTCTCTGTTGTATATGTCATCTGGCGAAACTGGTATTCCTCGTAATAGCCTCCGGGGGTATTCATAGTAATTGTGAAAGTAAGCGGATATTCCACGCCATCTGCAGCTTTCCAGGTAATTGTGTTATCTTTGGCAGTTTCTTTTACGGCAATTTTGTAGGTGGTTGCAAAATCACCCATATTTATGGCTAATACTACATATGTATCTTCTTTTCGGGCCAAAATCGCTGGTTTCTTCGTTTCAACATCAGAAAAATTGCTACAGAAAGGCAGTTCCAGAGTCTGATCCAGGAAGGATACATTAACAATATCGCCATAAGAGTACCCTGCTTCCAGCATTTCTTTGCACTCAATAGATAAAGTTACATTACCATACTTCTCAATCTTTTCTGTTTCAGCGGTGCATGACAGTTCTGCAGCGTTAGAGGTATCAGACGATTTTTCTGTATCAGCAGCCTCTGTCTTATCCGCTGTTTCAGCCAGCGTGGTGATTTTTGTAGGAACAAAAAGAGTTGTGGCAATTAAAAATGCCATAAAGAATGATAAGTGTTTTTTATTCATTTTAGCCTCCATTCTTGTAAAATTTTCTATTAATAATTTTATGTTATGTTCACTGTTATAGATATTAAAAAATAATGAAAAATGTGCAGAATGAAGTTGATTATGGGATTTTGGTGTATAGGTTATAGCTGCAATTATGCTATCTGATCCTATCGGGTTTATGTTTCGGCACATCCAAAAAAGAGAAGTAATCGGCTGTTTGCAGCTATTACTTCTCTTTTTTTATGGGCTATTATTTCACAGACCCTTTTTTACTTCTTTCGATTTGTAGATTACAAATCATAGCTATGCAATTTTATTTTTTCCTTACTAAATGTGATCTTTCTATAAGATTTGTATTAGTCGAGCGTGCTGTAGAATGAATCTATATTTTCCTCAGGAAGATTAACCGGATCCCATCCATAGTCCTTATAAGCCTTTATGCTGAGGTTGTTGGCAGCAACATAATTTGCAATGATCTGAGCTCTGGTTTCTTCTCTAAGCTTTTCATCCTGACCATCTTTCATGAAGGCATCGTAGTTGTCACCGAATATTTTCTTAGCACTTTCTGTAAAGCCTGTGCCGTCTTCACAAACATCCATTGATGTCACTTCATATCCTTCATCAGTTGACTTGACATGTATGCATCCGGGATGAGAACCACCTGAAATATTCTCAAGAGTATCTCCGTTCAGGTCATATTTGAAAACCCAGAAGTTTCCATAAACTTTTATATCTGACTTATCGGATTCATCTTCCTTAATAATGACAGGGCAGGGAATGCATACCTGACCATCCAAATAACCTTTTCCAAGTTCATCTACCATATATTTATAAAGCACACTGTAAAACAGCTCAGGCCCCGGATATTCATATGCAGGGAGCTCTCCTGAATTTTTAGCATTTTCATCTGTACCCAGTGTCGCATCTCCTATAGGCTGGAATGTTATAACCTGCGCCTCGGATGATTCTGCAAAAAGTTCATCCATTCTGCTTTTTGCAGTTTCGTTATCATAATCCTCAAACTGAGAATTAGTGGTCTTATAGTAATAAGTTGCATTTCCGTCGGTATCATACTTAACGTAGCTCTCTTCAGCCTCGATAATGTTTCCGGTATCTACCAGGTATTTTGACATAAAGTGATTACCGCCAACATAGAGATTACCGTCCTTTACTGCAAGAGGATATGCTGTTCCGCCTGCTGATACGGTGGCAATATATGTAGGAACTGAATCTTTATAGACAAAAATCTCAGCATCTATTGCTGCATATTCTCCGGGTTCCCATTCATAGGTTCCGCTTGAAACCAGCAGTACATCCTCATCACCCAATGTAGCGTTGGCATAGCCCTTGCCATCTTCGAGCTTATCTACTATTTGTGTAAATGTATCGCACCCTGTTATATCAATAGTAGA
This sequence comes from Butyrivibrio sp. NATIVEDY162, assembly GCF_045999815.1. GTDB lineage: Bacteria > Bacillota > Clostridia > Lachnospirales > Lachnospiraceae > Butyrivibrio. The sequence continues at coordinate 1,571,868 of NZ_CP172573.1, read as the reverse complement.
TTTCTGTTCAGGTGCTTCATATACATCCGAAACTTGAAATGTAGCAGGGTCATATTCTATGCTTGCTGCGCTATCAGCAGAAGACCCGGCTTCATCTGAAGATGCTTTGTCTGCAGAAGTATCCGCAGCAGCTTCCTCAGAAGATGCTTTGTCTGTAGAAGTATCCGCAGCAGTTTCCTCAGAAGATGCGTCCGTAGTTGCTGCTTCCTGAGTTCCCTGTTCAGTAGGCTTTACGTCAGCCGTGTTCTGGTCTGCGCCCTTACATCCTTGAAGTGAAGCAGTAATAGTCAATCCTGCAAGTAAAATTGCTGTCATTTTCTTTCTCATAACTTGCCTCCTTTTCATGCAGCTCTTAAAACTGCTGTGCATAGTGAAAAAGTTATTACTTTATAGAGAATTGTTTTTGATGTTATGTGGTATTGGTTTCTTTAGCAGTAGTTTTTTGCATGTTCGATATAACATCATATTATTATCACTATATAATAATACAATAAATATATACATAATCATAGTCCGGGTTTCTTTAGATTTTTGTTTTCCTGAGGAAAAACAAGAATCTATGACTTTTTCTGGTGAAAAATTTATGATTTATAATGATTTCACCCCCTCACAAATACTATGATAAAATAGTATGTCCAACACATGTCCATCAAATAGGAAAAGATAGTCTAAAATGCACAGGGATTATGATTTTCTCAGATCCCAGTGATTGAAAATTTGCATGTGTACACTGGAGTCGAGTCTTTTTCCTAATCCCAGGGTATAGCTGAAGAAATCAGTACCCTGGGAATAAGGATTTTTCCTAATCCCAGGGTATAGCTGGGAAAAACAGTACCCTGAGAAAAGGATTTTTCCTAATCCCAGGGTATAGCTGAAGGAATCAGTACCCTGAGAATAAGGATTTTTCCTAATCCCAGGGTATAGCAGGGAAAAACAGTACCCTAGGAAAAGGATTTTTCCTAATCCCAGGGTATAGCTGAAGAAATCAGTACCCTGGGAAAAGGATTTTTCCTAATCCCAGGGTATAGCTGAAGAAATCAGTACCCTGGGAAAAGGATTTTTCCTAATCCCAGGGTATAGCTGGGAAAAACAGTACCCTGAGAAAAGGATTTTTCCTAATCCCAGGGTATAGCTGGGAAAAACAGTACCCTGAGAAAAGGATTTTTCCTAATCCCAGGGTATAGCTGGGGAAATCAGTACCCTGAGAAAAGGATTTTTACTAATCCCAGGGTATAGCTGAAGAAATCAGTACCCTGGGAATAAGGATTTTCCCTAATCCCAGGGTATAACAGGAAAAGCAGCTTCCTGATATGTCTTTTAGCTAATTCTGTATACTTGGAAAAAGCTGAAGTGCAGCTTATCAAGATATATTTTGGCAAACATCTTTTAAACAGAATAGGATTGAAAGAAATAATTGCAGGAAATGATACATGAAATATAACAATATTACTGAAGCTAAGTTCATTAGCCGCCCCAATCGCTTTATTGCGGAAGTGGAGATAGGGGACCGAAAAGAGATTGTACATGTCAAAAATACCGGAAGGTGCAGGGAACTTTTGATTCCTGGGTGTGAGGTATGGCTTACTGCGCCGGGAACTCCCGACAGGAAAACAAAATATGATCTTGTTGCAGTAAGGAAGAGCAATGGGAATCTTTTTAATATAGACAGTCAGGCACCCAATAAATTAGTGAAGGAGTGGCTTGAAAAGAAAGACTATGATTTCATAAAGCCTGAGTTTAGCTATGGTGATTCAAGAATAGATTTCTATATGGAAAAAAATAAATTGCAGGCGGAAAAAGACCGATATCTCATGGAAGTAAAGGGATGTACTCTGGAGATAGATGGAGTAGGATATTTTCCTGATGCGCCAACAGAGCGTGGGGTTAAACATATCAGAGAGTTGATCAAGGCAAAAAATGAAGGCTACAATTCGGCGATTGCCTTTGTAATTCAGATGGAAGGTATAAGCGAGGTACTCCCCAATATAGAGATGCATCCTGAGTTTGGCATAGCTATGGAAGAAGCAAAGATGGCGGGAGTGAAAGTCATATATTATACTTGCCGCGTAGAACCCGATGAAGTGGAAATAACAGGCATGGAAATCTCTAAACTTTCACAAGAGATATACCGATAAATAAATAAGCAACGGATTGCCAGACTATGGTGGAATGATTCTGCCAGGGTCTGGTTTTTATTTTCTTGAAAGCACAAGCCATGCAAGAGCAGAAGACAAGCTTATAGGTTGATTTTAAACATGTAGAAGAGAACGGAAGGAATGTTTATAGGCTGACTTTGTTGAATTTGCTTGTGGGTATGCAGAAGAGAACGGAAGGAATGCCTATTGGCTGACTTTGCTGAATTTACTTGGAGGTAAACGAATGAGATTAGAAGGATTATACATTACAGGAACGAAGATGGATGGAATGAAACTGGATGGTGTCAGTATAGATGGTGTTAACAGAAATCTATTGAATGAGACAAACAGTCAGTTTCATATTTACAATCATAGTCAACACAGAATTTATACCCATAGTTTGAAGCCGGAAGACAATAAGCCATCGAAATCGTCATTTCTTGAGATTTTCAATAATACAACTCGGGAATATGTAAACGATAAGCGGCCGTGCGAATACTTTGAACTGGCTGATAAGGATGGAGTGATTCAATATAAAAAGGCCACCTTTATTTGCAACAAGGATAAAAATATGCTTGAACTGGGAGACTGCTCAAATGAGAGAAACTGTCTTCGCATAAAGCTTTCAAAAGGAGGAAGCCTTCTTGTTAACAGGGAAAATATTGACGAACTTTTAATGAGTATAGATATGTTTTCTGCGAAGGATCAAGGAATCATAATGCAGGCAGTTATGAAGGATAAAATGGCTCAGGCTGCTAAACAAAAGCAGGAAGAAGGCGAAGAAACCGATAAATTCTTAAAGACGATTTCAGAAGAATAATGAGCTGGAAAATTCTTTTGTATTTCAAAGGTAATTTGAAATACAAAAGAATTTTTTTAACCAAAAACCGGTTACCTCTTATTCCAGGCTTTCATCATAGTGAGCGCGGATTCCGCCTATGAATTTGGGACGGACTCTCGCAGCGGTGATGTGGGCCTGACCGATTTCGTGATTTTCAAGGCGGAGTGGAACAGCAACTTTTTTAAGGTGCATTCCGATAAGCGTATCGCCAATATCAAGTCCTGCATCAGCTCTTATTTCTTCGACTGCTACGGGATTTTCGAAATTATTGTAAGCAGTAGTGGCAAAAGAGCCTCCTGCCTTGGGCTGAGGAACTACATTCACAATATCCTGGCCGGGGACAGCATCAGCTTCTATTATTATTGCGCGGTTTAAGTGCTCACAGCACTGAGCTGCAAGGTAGATTCCATATTTCTGAGTTACTGAATATATTCCTTCAAACACTGCTTCAGCAGCGTCGAGATTGGATCCTGTTCCTATGGTATCGCCGCATACTTCTGAGGTTGAACAGCCTACAACAAGAATCTGTCCTTTCTTCAGTTTTGCTTTTTCACATAATTCCTCAACGACATTTGATGCCTGTATTGTAAGTTCTTCAAACATTTTCCATCCCTCTTCTATTATTATTGTGGAGCAGAGAATCTGTCCTCTACAGGATAATTATTATAAGCAGGAATCTCTTTGTCAAACAAAAGTTGAAAAGACACAGGAATCTAAAAAATCCATAACTTTTTTATGACCAAATTGTGATATTGGGCAAGCCACGAAGTTACTTATAGAAAAAGATAAATTGCAACAAAATGTAGAATTATGGGTCATTGCTAAGAATTAAAATATAAATGAATATTTAGGAAATGCCTTTTTAACAAATGTTTAATAAAGAATTTATAAACGTAAATACAATAATGACATATTATATTGTTAGGAGATTTATGCTTTATTAAGGAGGTTAATATGGCTGAAAAACAAAAAAAGAAAACCGGGAAAAATGAGAATGCTCTCAAGATTGAAGGAATGAGCATAAAATTAAAACTCATATTATCTATTGTCCCTATTGTTGCTGTTCTCCTTATTGCACTTACGGCGATTACAACGATTGTCAGCAGAAACCTGTTATTGGAAAGATCCGATAGCGAAATGGCAGCGACTCTTGGAAAGTATACAAATTCTATTTCAGCTGAACTTCAGGATATCCGTGCACAGGCAGATACAGTAGCCAGAATGGTTGCAGGTACATATAAATCTGCTTCTGCTGAGGATTATGGTCAGGCTCTTACGGAAGTTGTTGAAGGCTCTGATCTTGTCCTTGGTTCGGGTCTATGGTTTGAACCTTTTGTTTTTGATTCAGAGCAAGAATATTATGGCCCATATTGGTACAAAAATACTGATTCCAGTGGAGCGTGGGATGGAAAAGACCTGATCCTTACATGGGATTATTCAAATGCAGAATACAATTATTTTGCACAGGAGTACTATACCAATGCTAAAAGTCTTCCCAAGGCTACAATAACAGAACCATATTATGATCCTTCTTCAGGCATGGTTATGGCTTCCTGCTCAGCTCCTATAAAGACCCTTGATGGGCAATTCCTTGGATGCATTACAGTTGATATTATGTTGACATCTATAAGCGAAGAGGTAGCTTCTATCAAGGTTGGAGAGACCGGAACTCTTTTCCTTATTGATGGTAATAATAATTACGTTTATCATCCCGCATTCCCGGATGCAATTAAAGATGAGATGAATCTTGATGCATCCACTGAGCTTGGGAACTATATTCAGCAGATTAAGTCCCAGGACAGTGGTAAAGGTGATTTTACTTTTGAGGGCGGCAAGAGATTATTGTACTGGGCTACTGTTCCGGGTATGACATGGAAGGTAGGACTTACAATAACTGAGGCAGAGATCATTAAGGCTGTAAATACCCTCATGTACGTCTCCATTATAGTTTGTATCGTAGCTATAATCCTGACAACAACCATAATAATCTATCAGTCTTCAGGTATTGCTAATGCTGTATCAGTTGTGGCAAACTCTCTTAACAAGCTAAGAGAAGGCGAATTTGTCAGAATTAAGGGTGCGAAAAAGAGAACTGATGAAATCGGTCTCATGACGGAGGCAACTAATGACGTAATTGACAAGCTTGATGAGATAGTTACTAAAATTAAAGAGTCAGCATCAGCAGTCGGATCCTCATCAGAAGAGCTGTCAGATATGGCTAATCAGATATCCCAGACTGCTGAGGACGTATCCAACGCAGTTCAGGAGATTGCATCAGGTGCTACGCAGCAGGCTGATGAGATCCAGTCAGCTTCTGAAAATGTAGGACGTATCGGTGATGCAGTAAGCGATGTGCAGAATTCTACAGGTGATCTTTCTACCACAGCAGGTAAGATGAAGGAGGCTTCGGAAATATCCAGTAAGTCACTTGCATCTCTTCAGGATTCTTCACAGGAAATGACTGCCAAGATTGATGAGATATCAAGAACAATCGCAGCTACACAGGATGCGGTTACCAATATTAACAGCAAGGTTGAAGGAATAACTTCCATTGCTACACAGACTAACCTCCTTTCACTGAATGCTTCAATTGAGGCTGCAAGAGCAGGCGAAGCAGGTAAGGGATTTGCAGTAGTTGCTGAAGAGATAGGACAACTCGCTGAAAATTCCAAGCAGCTTGCTGATGACATTAAGGTTGAGATGGAATCACTTCTCACACAGGCTAAGGCTGCAGTTGACGCTGCTGAAGATGTTCGTCAGGGCAACATTGATCAGCAGACAGCTCTTGGTGATACGCTCACTGCTGTAAACGGAATGCTTGAAGACATCGGCAGCACGGTTGGCGGAGTTCAGCTCATCAGCCAGGGAGCAGATACCTGTGAAAATTCCAAGAATGCTGTTGTTGATACAATGAGTGCTTTGTCAGCAATTTCAGAAGAAAATGCAGCATCTTCAGAGGAGACAGGAGCATCCATGCAGGAGCTTTCAGCTACAGTTACAACTCTTGCAGGCTCTGCATCTTCACTTAAGGATGTGGCAGAAGAACTCAATGAACTTATGCAGTTCTTCAAGTCATGATCCAAGGTAAATCATAATAGTATAATAGCAAAGGGGCTGGCAATACAGTCCCTTTTGTTATGTATTGTCTGAAAAAGAGCTGCTGTGCAGTTCTTTTTATTATGCTGCTTTTTTGATATAATTTTCATCCATGGGGATTAGTGTAACTGTTTTATATTAACTCAATCATAGCTAAGTAATATAGGCGAGAAAATAAAAACAGCCACACTACATGTTATATAGATAACATGAACCTGCATATGTGGAATGGAGTATTATTAATGTTCGACAATTTACTGAAAAAGGAGCATATCATTTATGAAAAAAATCAATTTGACAAATTACACGGATTTCATAGTCGAAGAAACGACAAAGCTTCTCAATATTGACTCACCCACAGGCTACACTGAAGAGGCTGCAGCATGGGTGAAGGACGAGTTTGAAAAGCTTGGGTTTGATGCAAGAGTTACCAATAAAGGCGGAGTAATTGTTGATCTCACGGGAGAAGATAAAAATGATGGTCTTCTTTTGGAGGCTCATACAGATACCCTTGGCGGAATGGTGGCAACTATTAAGGATAACGGAAGATTACAGCTTACTAACCTTGGCGGAATGAATCCCAATAACGCAGAAACTGAGAACGTAAGGATTGTAACCAAATTCGACGGAGTATATGAGGGAACTTTTCAGTTAAATAATGCATCCATACATGTAAATGGCGAGTATAATGATACCAAGAGAACCTGGGAAAACTGCGAAGTTGTGATAGATGAGGACGTAAAGTCAAAAGAGGACACCGAAAAGCTTGGAATCTCCGTTGGCGATATAGTCTGCTTTGAGCCAAACGTAAGAGTGACTAAGTCCGGATATATCAAATCAAGATTCCTTGATGATAAGCTGAGTGTTGGAATCCTTTTGGGACTTGCTAAATACATCAAGGAAAAGAAGGTTACTCCAAAACGAGCTCTGTATGCGCATATTACGGTGTTCGAAGAAGTTGGTCACGGCGGCTGCGGCAACGTGCCGGAGGGCTGCACTGAGGCCATATCTGTGGACATGGGCTGCGTAGGCGATGGCCTGACCTGTACTGAAAAGCAGGTGTCAATATGTGCCAAGGACAGCGGTGGCCCTTACAGCTATCCTGTAGTTCAGGGACTTGTGGCTGCGGCCAAAGAGAGCGGTGCTGATTATGCCATAGATATTTATCCTCATTACGGAAGTGATGTTGAGGCGACACTTGGTGCAGGAAGTGATTTAAAGCACGGACTGATCGGCGCAGGTGTGTACGCTTCTCACGGATATGAGAGAAGCCATAGGGACGGCGCTGAGAATGTACTTAGACTGCTTATTAGTTATGCACTTTAAGATAATTTTCAAAATTACGACACATTTTTTATGTATCATATAAAAGACCATTTAAAATACTAGTGTTTTAATTAAACAAATTGTCATTAAGACAAGACACTAATTATTGGGAGGTGACACAAATGAGTCAGGAAAAAGTTGATGCTTACAAACAGGAAAAAAAGGGGAGAAAAGCAAGACTTGCCAGGCAGAAGAGAAACCGTAAGATAGCAAAATGGACATGCCTTGGCGTGCTTGTTCTCGCATGCGCATTGGGAGGATGGAGAGTATATGCGGTAAAACATCAGGCTCCGGATGCAGCAGCAACAGAGATTACAGATGAGGATACACCTGTATCTGCAACTGCTGAGGGTTCAGATGGTGCAGCAGCAACGGATGCCACAGAAGCAACAGAAGCTGATGATGCAGCTGTAACAGAAGAAGCTACAGAGAGTGATGACGCAGCAACAGAAGCTACTGACGCTTCAACAACAGAGACCACAGAAGCTAGCGACGCAGCAACAGAGGAAGCAACTGGAGAAGCTACAGAGAGCAATGATGCAGCAGCAACAGAAGAAGTCACAGAGAGTGATGATGCAGCAGCTACAGAAGAAGCTACAGAAACTGATGACGCTGTAGCAGAAGATACAGCTGAATAAGATTACAGAGATAACAACAACTAAGCGACCCGCTCACAGCAGGTCGCTTATCTTTTTTTCATAGAAATAGGTACGTTCCATTTCATAGAATTCTTTCCACATTTTTACTGTTTTGCACTTATCTACTCTGGGACATTCCTCGGCGTTTTCCTCAAGACAAATGACTGGTGAAAAGGTTCCCTCCATGAGCTCTATTATCTCACCTACAGAGTATTCGGAAGGATCTCTTAAAAGCTTGTAGCCACCATGTTTGCCGCTTGCTCCGACTATGAGTCCGCCCTTTACCATTTCTTTGGCTATGATCTCCAGATATTTCTTGGAGATATCCTGCCTGTCTGCAATATCTTTAAGAGGTATATAATCGGAACTGTTCTGCTGAGCCAGGTCAATCATAACTCTGAGTGCATATCGTCCTTTAGTTGAAAACATCGTATCTCTCCTCTCATGCGAGTTCTATTTGGATAATAATTTTCTCAATAAAATATGATGTAAAAAGCATAATATAAAAGCTTATGTTTTTGGATTATGGTTTGCTTATAGCAGGTGAAAACTAAAGCTTATAGTTAAACATATTGACATAGTAGGTAAATAGATTGTATCATCATTTTCATCAAAAGCAAGCAAAAATACAGCAAGAAAGAAAAAATTGCGACATGCAAAATGAGAGGAGAATAACGTTATGAAAAAGAATTTACTTACAAAACTTGGAACACTTATATTATCAGGAGCACTTGTTGCTACATCACTTACAGGCTGCGGAGCAAAAGATGAAGCACCCGCTGCTGATACAGCAATAGCAGAGGATGATACAGCAAAGGCAGATGGAGCAGAGGCAGCCGCTGAAGAAAGCACAGAAGCAGCTGATGCCGAAACAGAAGATACTTCAGATGCAGCTGACACCGAAGGAGCAACAGATACAGACTCAGAGAATAGCGCTGCAGAGAAGCCTGCGGATGCCGTGTATAGAACTCTCGATGAGATTAAGGACAGCGGAACAATTAACATCGGCGTATTTTCAGATAAGAGTCCTTTCGGATATGTGGATGAAAACGGAGAATATGCAGGCTATGATGTATATTTTGCAGAGAAGATCGGCGAAGACCTGGGCGTTGATATCAACTATGTATCAACAGAGGCAGCCAACAGAATTGAGTATCTACAGACAGGTAAGGTTGATATCATACTTGCAAACTTCACTGTTACAGAGGAGAGAGCGCAGGAGGTTGATTTCGCACTTCCTTATATGAATGTGGCACTCGGAGTAGTATCTCCTTCAGATAAAGTTGTGGAAAGCCTTGAATCCGTAGGGGACGATGACCAGATAATTGTTATCTCAGGAACGACTGCAGAGACATTTCTTGAGAAGAACTTCCCTGACATCAAGCTTCAGAAGTACGATGCATATGCAGAGGCTAAGACAGCTTTTGAAAATGGTAACGGCGTAGCGTGGGCTAACGACAATACAGAGGTAATAGCTTTTTCACTTGAAAACGAAGGCTACACAGTTGGTATACCTTCACTGGGAGACGCTGATACAATCGCACCTGCTGTAACCAAGGGCAATGAGACACTTCTTGACTGGCTAAACAGCGAGATCGAGACAATTGGAAATGACAACTTCTTCCATAAGGACTATGAAGCAACACTTCTTGATACTTACGGAGCAGATTATGAGAACACTCTTGTAGTAGAGGGTGGCAAGGTTCAGTAATTATGGATTTAAACGTGCTCAGATCATATCTACCACTATATAATGAAGCACTTATTCTGACCGTGAAAATTGGTGTGCTTGGCATTCTGACAGCCTTTATCATAGGGCTGTCAGGGGCAGCAGCCATATATTTCAGGGTTCCTTTTGTTAAAAAGATCCTGGAAATTTACATAGAACTTTTCAGAAATACACCGCTTCTTGTTCAGCTTTTTTTCATCTATTTCGCACTTCCAAAGCTTGGAATAAAGATATCGGCTGAGGTATGCGGGACCATGGGACTTGGCCTCATAGGTGGGGCATATATGATAGAAACCATGCGAAGCGGTCTTGAGTCTATAGCAAAAGTTCAGTCAGAAAGTGCTCTGTCTCTTGGAATGACACCATCTCAGGTTTTTTGGAGCATAATACTTCCCCAGGCCTTTTCAGTGAGCATTCCCGGTATTATGGCGAACGTTATCTTCTTATTAAAAGAGACATCGGTATTTTCAACCATAAGCCTGATGGACCTCATGTTTACCGCCAAGGATCTTATAGGAATGTATGCAAAAACAATTGAGTGCCTGTTCCTTCTGGTCATCTACTATCTGGTTATGCTTCTTCCGGTATCCATATTGGGATCGATTATAGAGAGGAGGGTGCGTTTTGCTGAATTTGGGGATTGATGTGCTCTTTAAAGGCACTAACATGATAAGACTTCTGAAGGGACTGTGGGTGTCGGTTGAGATAAGTCTGATATCTGTGGCAATAAGCATAGCTCTGGGGCTCATTGTTGGAGTCCTGATGACATCGAAGAGTAAATTCATAAGGCTTATTTTCAGGATATATCTTGAGATAGTCAGGATAATGCCTCAGATGGTGCTTTTGTTTATCGTATATTTCGGAACAACCAGAGTTTTTGGATTGAATATATCTGCAGAGCTGTCGGCAATAATAGTTTTCGTGTTCTGGGGAACGGCAGAGATGGGAGACCTCGTCAGAGGATCCATAAAAAGTATACCGAAGATACAGTATGATTCGGCATATGCACTGGGGCTTGATAAGTTTCAGGTACACTTTTTCATAATCTTTCCGCAGACCATCAGAAGACTTTTGCCGCTTTCAATAAATCTCGTTACCAGAATGGTCAAGACCACATCACTTGTGATGATGATAGGAATTGTTGAGGTTTTGAAGGTTGCCCAGCAGATAATTGAAGCAAACAGAAAGGCATCTCCCAATGCGGCCTTTGGCGTATTTGCGGTGGTTTTCCTGTTGTATTTTCTGGTGTGCTGGCCGATAAGCAGATTTGCTGTAAAACTTGAGAGAAGGTGGGCGTAAGATGAGCGAGCTCGTTAAGGTAAAACATTTACATAAAGAATTTGGTAACAATGTAGTTTTGAAGGATATAAACCTCTCAGTAAAAAAAGGAGAGGTTGTGGTTATAATAGGACCTTCAGGGTGTGGAAAAAGTACATTCCTAAGATGCTTAAACGGCCTTGAGGATATTCAGAGCGGTGTGATAACAGTTGACGGACTTCCTGTTGAGCCTGAGAAAAGTGAAATAGTAAATATAAGGCAGAAGATAGGGATGGTTTTCCAGTCTTACGACCTTTTCCCGCATAAGACTGTACTTGAAAATACAATACTCGCACCGATCAAGGTGCAGAAACGGATAAAGGACGACGCCATAAGAGAGGCCTTAGAGCTCCTTGATAAGGTGGGACTTGCAGATAAAAAGGACTACTATCCAAGACAGCTCTCAGGCGGACAGAAGCAGAGAGTTGCTATAGTGAGGGCGCTTCTTATGCATCCTGATGTGCTGCTGTTCGACGAGGTTACGGCGGCACTTGACCCTGAGATGGTGCATGAAGTGCTGCAGACTATGTTGGAGCTTGCAAAAGCAGGATCAACCATGATCATCGTTACACACGAGATGGCCTTTGCCAGAGCTGTTGCTGACAGAATTGTGTTCTTTGACAAGGGGGAAATTGTTGAGGAGACACGTGATGTAAAGGGCTTCTTTGAAGAACCTTCCACGGACAGAGCAAAGAGATTCCTTAAGACCTTTGCATATGAGTGATGCCAAGGTAAAAATAAAGGACAATGGCCGGATAAAAATGTCAGGTCATTGTCCTTTTTATA